>NZ_BROP01000002.1:0-575057 GCF_026008575.1 Haladaptatus sp. T7 | reverse complement strand
CGCCGGACTGGAACGGATCGTGGCGCACGTCGCCCAGCAGCGCACCAGCGTGGGCTCCCGTCGCGTCCTCGAAGGGAGCGCTGGTGACGTCGCTGTTGTTGACCAGCAGGTTCGGAATCATGGCGTCGGTGCCACGCGAGCCGTAGCGGAACGCGAGGTAGATGACACCGGCCGCGAGGATTCCGAGGAGCGGCCTTCCGGCGAGGAGGAGCGCGTACCCCACCACGATGGCGATGATGACCCACATCAAAAAGGAGCGCATCTGGTTGCGCTTCCGGGCCTCCTCCTTGTGCGCCTCGATGATCTGTTCGCCCTTTCCGGCGGGAACGGTTCGGACCTTCGGCTCGTTCCCGTCGTCGGGGTTGTGATAGACGAGGACGTCTTGCAAGTCCTCCTTCGGGAGGAGTTGGCTCATCGCCTTCGCCAGCATCGATTTCCCGGTCCCGGGCGACCCTATCATCATCACGTGACGGCGCTGCTTTGCCGCCTTCAGGATGATGTCGCGGGCGTGGTCCTGCCCGATGACCTGATCGACCAGTCGGTCGGGGATTTCGACTTCGTCCGTACTTTCTATCTCCAACCCACCCAGCAGGTCGTCCTCTGCAATGTCATCGGCGACCTTGGCGTCCACCTCGCTCCCAAGGCTATCGACGTCGATGTCTTGCTCGGCTTCCTGCTCCGGTGGTGAAGCTTCGGTGTCGTTACTCATAGAATTCGTTCTGTGTAGTTGAAAACATGGCTGGCGAACTGATATACTTTCTCCCTCTTCCCAACCGCTTGGACTCCATTTCAGGCCGTGAGACTATTGAATTGAACGGGTATAGCCGTATCGCTCTCGGCGTCGAGCACCGGGTTCGAAACAGTAACCCCACTTTCGCCGGAGATGCTCGCTCGGACGAACGACTCGTCACCCTTATAAAAATCCTACCCGACGGGTTCACCATGACCCGCGGGTTCTACATCGGTCGCTTCCAACCTTATCACAACGGCCACCACAACGTGGTCGACACTATCGCCGAGGAGGTCGACGAACTCGTCCTCGGCATCGGAAGCGCGGGCGACTCACACAGCCGTCACGACCCATTCACGGCCGGCGAACGAATCATGATGATAACCAAATCCCTCGTGGATTACGACCTCGTGACGTACGCCGTCCCCATCGAGGACCTGGACCGGAACTCCGTGTGGGTGAGTCACGTCCAGAGCATGAGCCCGGACTTCGACGTGGCCTACTCGAACAACCCCCTCGTCATCCGACTGTTCGAGGAGGCGGGCGTCGAGGTTCGCCAATCCCCGATGTTCAACCGCGACGTGCTGGAGGGAACCGAAGTCCGCGACCGGATGGTCGAGGGCGGCGACTGGCAGCGGTTGGTCCCCGACTCGGTGGTAGAAGTCATCGAAGAAATCGACGGCATCGACCGCATCCAACAGGTCAGCGACTCGGACTCGAACGGACCGACATGATTACGCTCTCCTCCGATTTCGGAAGCCCCTATCCGGCAGCGATGAAGGGCGTCATGCTTCAGCACAGCGACGCCCGTCTCGTGGACGTCGCCCACGACTTCCCACGACAGGACGTTCGGGCAACCGCCTTTTGGCTCCGCGAGGTGTTGCCGTACTTCCCGTCCGCCGTCCACCTCGTCGTGGTGGACCCCGGCGTCGGCACCGACCGGGCGGCGCTGGCGATTCGGGCGGGCGAGCACGCCCTCGTCGGACCGGACAACGGCGTCCTGCTCCCCGTCGCCCGCGAACTGGCCGATGCCGACCGATTCGACGTCTTCCGTGTCAACTACGAAAACGCGGACAGCGCGACGTTCCACGGGCGGGACGTGTTCGCGCCCGCCGCCGCCCGGGTCCACGAAGCGGGCGTGGACGCGCTCGACGAACTCGAAGGCGTCGTACCGACCGAGGAGTTCGAAGACCTCCGGTTTCCCGACCCGACCGTCCGCGACCGCACCGCGACCGGCGAACTGCTCGTCGTGGACGACTTCGGCAACGCCATCACCAACGTTCCGGGCGAGTTCCTGGACGGCGTAGACGAAATCGACGTGAACGGCCTCCCCGCGCCCGTCGAACCCTCCTACGCCCACGTCGCCCCCGGTCAACGCCTCGTGACGGTCGGCAGTCACGGCAACGTCGAGCTCGCGGTCAATCGAGGCCGCGGCGACGAGGCGTTCAGTGTCTCCGTGAGCGAAGCGAGCGGCGGCTCGTCGGACGAGTCCGCTGGCATCGAGGTCGGCGACGAGATTCGCCTCGATACCCGACCGAAACGGTGAACCCGATTCGGTCGTCCCTTTTCGCATGGAGACGACGCGACATTTCACGGCCACGACGTACGTCGTCCACGACGGCGAGTGTTTGCTCCACGACCACGACCGACTCGGTATGCTCCTCCCCCCGGGCGGCCATCTCGACCGGGACGAACTCCCCCGAGAGGCTGCGATGCGCGAAATACACGAGGAGACGGGGTTGGACGTGACGCTCCTCGAACCGGAGACGAGCATCGATGCCGACTTCGGTCGGGAACTCGCGCCCGCGGAACACACTATGCTCTACGACATCGACTCGTTCGACGGCGAGGTCGCACACCAGCACATCGATTTCGTCTACTACGGCGAGGCGTCCGATCGGGACCTCGCGCCGGACGACGGCGAACGCGTGACCGATTGCTGGCGGTGGTTCTCGCCGGACGAACTCAGAACGCACGACGGCGTGACCGAGGAGGTCGTGACGCTCGGCATCGAGGCCATCGAACGCGTCGAATCTCGACCGCGTAACCGGGATTAGGTGGTGTATAATAAGGTCCGTTCGGTGATTGCTGGCGTTTATGAGTATCATCGACCGCCTGCTCGGAACCGACGACGACGAAGACCCCCGACCGACCTACGTCTGTACCGGGTGTGGAAAGGCATTCGACGACGAGCGGGAACGCTGTCCGGATTGTGGCAGCGAGCAGGTCGTCTCTCCACGCCACTGACGACTGGTCAGCCCTCTTTCATTGTCGGAGTTTTCGAATAACGGATATGTATAAGAAATCAAACAGTCGTGAACGAGGGATTTGAGGGGTTTAGCAGGCGTATAATAATGACGCTGCCTACACTCGAACAAATCGAGAATGAGATTTGTCAGCCGAGTCGATATGGGGCTGGGGCACGCGGACTCGACGCGGTTCGAGTGTAAATCGTGCGGTGCGTCGTACGAACTCGACCGGCAGATGTGCACCGAATGTGGTGGGCATTGCATCGGGTATTGCGAGTCCTGGCTCCAGGAAGAACTTCGCTCGCGGACATCGAGCGATCGGTTCGACTGAGAGGGCGACCGTACGGAGAAGGCGACCGTAAGCACCCGCAGAAACGAACCGCCGTCATTCCAGTCGCGAGCGAACGTACTTCGTCACGTGGTCGTCCATCCGCCGTTTGTACCCGGCTTGTCGCGCGAGTCGGTCGAGTTCACGCGCGACGAGACTGCCGTACTGCACCGCCTTCTTGTCCCGCATCGCTATCTCGTCGGGGACGAACTCCCGAGCGGCTCGCCTGAACGTCCACTTTCGAACGCCGTCCGAGACGAGCATCGGCCCCGGAAGGCGGAGCGCTTCCCGAACGATTCGGTCGTCGAGGAGGGGGGCGACCGGTTCGACGCCCGCGGCGCGAAGCGTCAGCGCGTCCCGCGGCAACTGCTCGGAGAGCGTTCGAATCGTCTCGCGGGCCGCACCGCGCACCGTTTCCGCCTCGACGCGGTGGTCCGCGCGGGCGACCTTTTCGTACCCGCCGAACAACTCGTCCGCGCCTTGTCCCACCGCGAGTCGCTCGTAGCCGTCGGCCCGCGCCCGCTCGGCGGTCAGGTAGAGCGGGAGCGCGATTTGCACGTCCATCGCGTTGGTTCGACCGATGGCGCGGCCGACTTCGGGAACGGCGCGTTCGATGTCTTCGTGGGTTATCTCGACGACGCGAAGGTCGCGGTCCATCAGGTCGGCCGCGGTTCGCGCGGCCGCTACGTCGTGACTGCCGGAGTACCCGGCGACGTACAGCGGGCAGTCGAAGGCGCTCCCGACGACGGCGGAATCGACGCCGCCCGAAAACGCGACCGCGAGGCCGTCCGTCGAAACCGCACCGAGACTGCCCTCGATGGCCGTTCGAACCGCCGAAACCGCGCTTTCTTCGTCCTCGAACGGCGACGGGTCGGGGAGGTCCCACAGTCGTTCGTCGCCCTCCCCGGTTCGCGCGTGGCCCGCCGGAACCGGGTCGGGAACGTCGAGGTCGGTGGGGTCGTGACTCCACGTCGTCGCGTCGTCTTCCTCCGAGAACAGCGGATAGCGTCCGAGTACGTCGCGGACGAGGGACTCGTCTACTTCGCCCGCGAATCCGCCGCCGCCCGGCAGCGGGTCGTTCGTTTCGATGGCGCGTCGAACGGCGTCCGGTGATCGCCCCCGCATCAGCCGAAGTACTGTCCGACGCGGCTGATGACGCGGCGCTTCGCGCCGCCCGCGGCCTGTCGGAAACTGATGTGCCACGGCGTTCGTTTCCCGTCGACTTCGGTTCGGCCGTCGACGATAGCGCCGAGGATGGCCCGCTTGTCGGGGGTGTTCACGTCGATTTTCGTTACAGCCTGCCCGACCATCTCGCTGATGTGGGCGTCGCTTCCGGCCGTCATCGGCACGTCCTGGTCGTTGGCGAACGACCGCGCTTTCCGGTTGCCACGCCCCGTCAGCAGGCGAGAGTTGTACACCTCGATAGCGTCCGCTTCCGCGAGCTTCTTTCCGGTGATGTTCGCGGCGACGCCGCTCCGTGATTTCTGAAACGGATGGGGGACGACGGCGACGCCGCCCTGCTCCCGGATTCTGTCGAGCGTCTCGCCGAACGAGAGTCCCGGCGAGATGCGCTCTTCGATACCTAACCCGAGGACGTGCCCCGCGCGGGACGTGATTTCCATGCCGGGGATGCCGACCAATCCGTATTCGGGGGCGAGTTCCGCGGCCTTGAGGCTCGCGTCGATCTCGTCGTGGTCGGTAACGGCGATGGCGTCCAAGTCGACCGCCTTGGCTTGCTCCAAGAGCAGTTCGACGGGGTCACGGCCATCGTGGGAAAGTGCGGAATGACAATGCAACTCGACCGATAGCACGGGAGAACGTTGGCAGTACGCCGGGAAAAGCACCTCGGTCCGTGGTCGGCGGTCGGAAGTCGCCGCGAGACGGCGCTTTCGCTGGAATGTGTTCGCTGGTGGAACTCTCGAATAAATCGGGGACCACGGAATGGGATGACCGGAGCAGAACGGTCGGGCGTACGACTGAACTGGAACTAGGGACGTTTCAACGCATGAATACGGGCGATGGAGGCAGCATCGCCCGCGGAGTGGGTGGGTGAAAACGGTCACTCGCGTTCATGCAATCATAGGCATCGATTTTGTCGGCTGTATGGTCCGTCTCTTATCGTTCCCCTCCTTGTGAGCGTTTCATGGCAGTTGATACCAATGGCAACGAAGTATTTAGCTATTGTGGTGGAATGGGCCACTAACAATGACATTGGAGTTTCGAAAGCGAAAAAATGAACAGAGTGTGGGTAAAGTCCGCACCAAAACTGTATGTTCGACAAATTCTTCTCGGCTCCGTGTCGGTCCTTTCCCGAGTAATCCGCGCGTGGTTGCTACCGCGCGGTCACTCGCCTGTGGACTAATGAGGATGGTACGGAGCCGACCACCGGGATGGAAAATTTGCCTCGCAAGCAGATACGTTACTCCCGGATGGTTTCAAAACAATCCCGTCGGGTTTCGTATCGCCGTTCTTACGCGGGTGACACGCACTCATCCGTGAACATCTCTCTTTATTGTGTTACGTCTGAATATCTGTGTGAAGAGGATATACAGAAAGCTTTTACCGAAATACGATCTCCAAATAGTTACATGAACAACAAGATCGGACACGAGAGCTTTACCGAACGGGTCATATTGAAGACGCTCACATTCGCGGTGACCCCGCTCGTCGTCATGATGGTGGCGACAGGTCTCTTGTTCAAAGGTCAGTTCACGGCCGCAGGCCAATGGATTGTGCGCGATTGGCGTGAACCACTGTAGCGGCGTCAGTTCTCTTCGAGTGCCGTCGGGATGAACAGATACGGGACGAGTCAGTGGGAACGGTAGCGAGATAGCGATGACTCATCGTGGCTGCACGAATGCCCACACGTTCGTGCACATGGAAAGGCATTAATCCGCCCTGTTTGTACAAACCAGTGAATGAGTTTGGACGACTCCGACCGAGAGTTGGTCGTCGCGGAACTCGGCCGCGACCCCACTTCGGCCGAGGAAGCGCTGTTCGAGAACCTCTGGAGTGAACACTGTGCGTATCGGTCGTCGCGGCCCCTGCTGTCGGCGTTCGAGTCCGAGAGCGACGACGTCGTCATCGGACCGGGTGACGACGCCGCGGTGGTCGCGCTAGACGACTCGACCTACATCACGATGGGTATCGAGAGCCACAACCACCCGTCCTACGTCGACCCGTACGACGGCGCGGCGACGGGCGTCGGCGGCATCGTCCGCGACACGCTGTCGATGGGCGCGTACCCAATCGCGCTCGCCGACAGCCTCTACTTCGGGGGCTTCGACCGCGAGCACTCGCGCTACCTGTTGGAGGGTGTCGTGGAGGGCATCGCCGACTACGGTAACTCCATCGGCGTGCCGACCGTGACCGGGAGCACGCAGTTCCACCCCGACTACGAGGGCAACCCGCTCGTCAACGTGGCCTGCGTCGGACTGCTCCCCGCCGAGCGCCTCATAACGGCCGAAGCGCAGACGCCGGGCAACAAACTGCTCCTTGTCGGCAACTCGACGGGGCGGGACGGACTCGGCGGCGCGAGCTTCGCCAGCGAGGACCTCGCGGAGGACGCGGAAACGGAGGACCGCCCGGCGGTGCAGGTCGGCGACCCGTACACCGAGAAGCTCCTCATCGAGGCGAA
Source organism: Haladaptatus sp. T7 (assembly GCF_026008575.1). Taxonomy (NCBI): domain Archaea; kingdom Methanobacteriati; phylum Methanobacteriota; class Halobacteria; order Halobacteriales; family Haladaptataceae; genus Haladaptatus; species Haladaptatus sp. T7. The sequence goes on along the minus strand of NZ_BROP01000002.1, from coordinate 568,113 downwards.
CGAGGAACTCGTGGACGGCGCACTCGTCGAATCGGCCCGCGACCTCGGCGCGGCGGGACTCGGCGGCGCGTCCAGCGAACTGGTCGCCAAGGGCGGTCTCGGAGCCGACATCGACCTCGAACGCGTCCACCAGCGCGAACCGAACATGAACGCGCTCGAAATCCTGCTCGCCGAATCGCAAGAGCGGATGGTGTACGAAGTCCGTCCCGAGAACGTCGATGCGGTGGCCGAGGTCGCCGAGAAGTACGACCTCGGTTGTTCGGTCATCGGCGACGTGACCGACGGCAACTACGTCTGTGAGTTCGAGGGGGAGACGGTCGTGGACGTGCCCGCCGAGTTCATCGGCGACGGTGCGCCGATGAACGACCTCCCGTCGGAGGAGCCGACCCAACCCGACCGCGACCTGCCGGACGCGGACGTCCGCGAGGCGTTCGAGGCGGTCGTCGGGTCGCCCAACTGCGCGAGCAAGCGGTGGGTGTACCGACAGTACGACCACGAAGTCCAGACTCGAACCTCGGTCCTTCCCGGCGACGACTCGGCCGTCCTCGCCATTCGGCGAGCGGAACTCGGTCTCGCCTTCTCGTCCGGTGCGAACCCCAGTTGGACGACGACGGCGCCCTACGACGGTGCCCGCGCGGTCGCCCTCGAAAACGCGACGAACCTCGCCGCCAAGGGCGCGACGCCGCTCGCCGCGGTCGATTGTCTGAACGGCGGCAACCCCGAGAAGCCGGACGTGTACGGCGGCTTCAAGGGCATCGTGGACGGCCTCGCCGACATGTGTTCGGCCCTCGACGTGCCCGTCGTCGGCGGGAACGTCTCGCTGTACAACGACTCGCCGAGCGGCCCGATTCCGCCGACGCCGACGCTGGCGATGACCGGCACCACGGCGGAGTACGACGCACCACCCGCGGAACTCTCCGGCGAGGGAACCCTCCTATTCGTCGGCGAACCCACCGCCGACCTCGGCGGGTCGGAGTACCTCGCACAGATGGGCGGCAGCGACCGCTTCCCGGAACTTCCGGGGAACGCGCCCGAACTCCTTTCCCGACTTCGTGAGGTCGCCACGGCGGACGGAACGCTCGCGGTCCACGACGTGAGCGACGGCGGCCTCGCGGTGACGCTCGCCGAGATGGTGTCGGACGACGCGGGTGCATCGGTGTCGCTCGGCGACGCCGACGGCGCGGAGACGCTGTTCAGCGAACTCCCCGGCCGCGCGGTGGTAGAGACGACCGACCCGGACGCCGTTTTCGACGCGTTCGATGGCGTCGCCCCCGTCACCGAACTCGGCGAGGCGAACGACTCGGGAACCCTCCAACTCGAAGTCGATGGCGAGGGACTCCGCTACGCGGCGAGCGAAATCGCGGCGCTCCGCGACGTTCTCGTCCGGGAACTGGAGTAAGGGACGTCCGAGGAGAACGGAGCGGACGACCGTCTCGGCTTTTCGACTCGAAGCGAGGCGCTGGTCGAGGAGAAGCGTCGGAGCGGTGTTCGATACCGTCGAGAGAAGAAGTTCGTCGCTCAGAGCAGGAGCGGAACGCCGAACACGACGGCGACGCCGATGACGAAGACGACGAGGCCGGTCGTCACCTGACTCATCGTGAACTCCTGCATCGGGGACGTCAATCGCGTCAGTCCGTCGGCGTGCTGTACCGGGTCGGTGTCTTCTTGCATGGTTGCAGTTCTGCGTGCCCGGTACTTCGATGTATCGGTGTTCGAGGCGCGGGAGGACGTAGTATGATACAGTGTCATTTAGTATTATTCAGTATATTTTAGTGCTCTACGTGAGAGAATAGTGAAATCCGTTGGGATTCAGTATTCTCATCTTCGTTCTTTCTCGACGTGTCCCATCGTCGGCAACCGCTCGCTACGAGAAAACGGCGACTTTGCTGTGATTGCCATCGCTACGAGGTTGCCCCCGAAAGCCCCCGCCACGCTGGTGACGAGGTGGTGTTGGTTTGTCTGTGACTGCGACGACAGACGTCACTGAAACCGCCACCGCACCGCAGCAGCCACACCCTCCCCAACCGATTCGCTTCGCATTCGCTTCGCATTCGCTCAGTCATCCACCGTCAGAGCGTTGCTCGGCAATTTCACCGCTCACCCAGAGGTTTCGAAGAAACCTCGCTGGCCTCAGGTCGGTGCCAGCGCGCGCCACGGTGGAACGTCGGATATCGGGCGACGATGTGTTCGCAACGGTTTCCCGTAACCCGACTCCTTTTGCCGACCGGTTCCCAACCCACTCCCAATGACGCTCACGAAGCGGATAATCCCGTGCATCGACGTGGATTTGGACGACGACGGGAACCCGGCGGTGTACACCGGTGTCAACTTCGAGGACCTGCAGTACACCGGCGACCCGGTGGAGATGGCGCGACAGTACAACGAGGCGGGCGCGGACGAGTTCGTCTTCCTCGATATCACGGCCAGCGCGGACGGCCGCGAGACGATGCTGTCCGTCGTCTCGGAGGTGGCCGACGAGGTGTTCATCCCCCTGACGGTCGGCGGCGGAATTCGAACGCGCGAGGACATCAAGGAGACGCTCCGCGCGGGGGCGGACAAGGTGTCCATCAACACCGCCGCGCTGGAGCGCCCGGAACTCATCACCGAGGGCGCGACGGCGTTCGGCAACCAGTGTATCGTCATCAGCGTGGACGCCCGACGGCGCTTCGACGAGGCGGGCGAACACTACGCGGAAGTGGACGGCGAGTCCTGCTGGTTCGAGTGTACCGTGAAGGGCGGCCGCGAGGGAACCGGTATCGACGTGGTGGAGTGGGCGAACGAAGCCGAATCGCGCGGCGCTGGCGAACTGTTCGTCAACTCCATCGACGCGGACGGGACGAAGGACGGCTACGACATCCCGCTGACGAAGGCGGTCTGTGACTCGGTTTCGACGCCCGTCATCGCCTCCTCCGGCTGCGGCGGCCCGGAGGACGCCTACGAGGTGTTCGCCGACGCGAACGCGGACGCGGCGCTCGCGGCGTCCATCTTCCACTTCGGCGAGTATTCGATCCGGGAGGTCAAAGAGTACCTCGCGGACCGCGACGTTCCGGTTCGGTTGTAGCGCCGGTCGTCGCCGACCTACCCGCTGATCGCGTCTTCGTTCGTTTCGGCTCGGTTCGCCCCGGTTCGCTGTTCCGTAAAGAGGAGCGAGAGGACTTTCTGCTCGGCCCGCCGGAGGTGCTGAAAGAACGTCGGGGACGACACCCCGAGTTCGGCCGCCACTTCCTCGCCGGATTTCTTTCGCGGCCAGTCGAAATACCCGCCCGCGTACGCCGCCAACAGCGCCTCGTGTTGTCGGGTCGTCAGCGTTTTGTTCATCGCCATCTGCAATTCGCGGTGACTGAACAGCGGTGTGGTGTACTCTTTCTGTCGCCGGGCGACGATTTCCACGGCGGGGTGGTCCGAACTGAACCGGTCGATGACGTCGCTCGCGGAGCGGTTCGGGGGGATGTCGGCCACGATGTGCGCGACGCCGTTCGCGCTCCACATGTGTTTGGGAATCGCACCGGCGTCGGTCAGCGTGACGACGAAGAACTCTTCCACGTTACTGACGTCCACTTCGAGGATACCCTCCTTCTCGCTGGCGCCGATCAGTCGCGCTTCCAGACGGTCGTCCTCGTTGGCGACGTCGAGAACGCGAACCGGGTCGACGTCGGAGACGCGATAAAAAACGGTGTACGTCCCGTCGCTCCGTGGCAGTATCTGTTGCAGAGAAGCCCGGCACCCCGTTCGTTGTGAGACGGCCACGAGCGGATATCGTGGGTCATCGACCTGAAATTCGACTTCTACTACTCTATTGGTTGTCTCGCCATCCTCAACTGTCACTATCTATCGTCAATAGATGGGCGCGTTTAGCTATTGTGTGACAATCGTGGCCAGACGACACCCGCGCGGCACACGACGCTAGCGGGGCGAAAATCGTCCGTGGGTCGTCCCCGAGCGGAAAGAGACGAGAACGGAAACCGAGAAAATTCAGGCGCTGGTGAACGCTTCGCGGAAGGCGCTCGTCTTGTCTTTGACGTTCTGTGCTCCGGCCTCCAACGCGTCGATTGGGTCGACGCTCCCCTCGGTCTTGACCGTGAGGATGGGGTCCGTCTGCCCACCCGACTGTTCGGGGTTCAGGTCGTAGGTCGCCGCGGCGACGCCCTCGGTTTCGAGGAGCGAACCCTTCAGCACGTTCATGAACGTGTGGTCTTCGCCCCCGATTTCGATTTGGAGTTCCGTATCGCTCTTCTCGATAACCCGCAGTTCCATACCACCGAATTCTCCATTGTCGCGTTTCAATCTTGCGAAGCGCGCGTTTTCGTGTTCGAGGGGGTCGCCCGCCGTTCGAACGCGACCGTCACCCGTTGGATGGCGTCGCAACTCGGGGATGGAATAAAAACGAATGTAACGGATTCGCGGTTAGAATTGCATTTCCGCGCCGACGTACAGCACGACGACGAGGAAGATCCATACCGCGTCCACGAAGTGCCAGTACATCGAGACGGTCGACACGGAGACGTGACGCTCCGGCGAGTACTGTCCGTAGAGCGAGCGAACGAAGACGATGCCGATGAGCACCGCACCCATGGTCACGTGCAGTCCGTGCAGTCCCGTCAGACCGAAGAACGCGCTGTTGAACACGCCGCCGGTGAACGTGAAGTTCTCGTGGACGATGAACTCGTAGTATTCGAGCACTTGCCCGCCGATGAACACGGCTCCGAGGAGGAGCGTCGCGCCGAGACCGGCGATGAACCGACTGCGGTTGTTCTTGCGCAGTTCGATGTGTGCCCAGTGGAGCGTGATACTGCTGGCGACCAGCAGCGCCGTGTTGGCCAGCACGAGCGAGCCAACGAGGTCGGGAATTTCAGCACCCGTCGGGGGCCACGTCCCCGTGCGGATGAAGAAGTAGTAGACGAACCCGGCGCCGAACGTCGCGATTTCGGACCCGAGGAACGAGATCATCCCCCAGCGTAACGCGTTCGAGCCTGCTTCGTGCGTATCCCTGCTCCAGAAGTGTTTGACGAATGCGTGATACACCCAGCCGTACAACCCAATGAGGAAGACCAAGACGCTGGCGATGAACACAGCGGGACCGATGGTCGGCCCGACCATCGGATCTGCACCGCGTCCCAGAATGAACAACGCGGCACCGATGTAGAATCCCGCCCCGCCGATCGCGGTGATGAAGGGCCACCACGACGCCTCGCCGAAGCCTTTCGGCCAGTCTTCGACGGCCGGGAGGTGATGGCCGTGCTCCTCTGTCGAATCGTCCGTTACCGTCATACAGAGACGGTTACGCCCCGACTACTAAAAATGCACCCAAAGGCGCTCGGCGGAGGGGGGTTCGAGAGATTTCACTCCCGGTTCGTTGCGGAAATGAAAGAAGAGACCGTTTCAGGCCGAGGTGCTGTTGCCGCCAGACGTGCTGTTACCCGCGGTGCTGTTAGAGGTGCTGTTCGAGCCACCGTCCGCCGGGTACTTCTTCTGTTGCTGCTTGAGCCACTGCTCGTACTCCTCGTTGGAGACGACCCTGACCTTACTGAGCATGTTGGAGTGACCGACACCACAGTATTCGGCACAGTAGACCTGATACGTGCCTTTCTCTGTGACCTTCGTCTTGATGGTGTGGTGCTGGTTCGGGATGGCGTCCTGTTTCAACCCGAGTTCGGGAACGTGGAACGAGTGTATCCAGTCTACCGAAGTGACGTTGAAGTACACCGGTCGTCCCTCCGGGATGACGAGTTCGGGGGAGTCCTGGATGTTCTCGCCGGGGTAGTTGTACGTCCAGACGTAGCGCTGTCCGACGACTTCCACGTTGACCGCGTTCGCTTCCTTGTGCATCGTGTCCTGTGGCGTCGTCGTGATGTACTGGTTCGCCATCACGCCGTAGGAAGCGTAGCCGACGAAAAGGAGGACGATTGCCGTGGCGACCGTCCACGTGATTTCGAGGCGTCGGTTCTCTTTCGTGGGGAGGGGTTCGTCGTTGTTGCGGAACTTCCACACGGTGTAGATGAGGATACCCTCAACGAGTACCGCGATGGGAATCCCTGCGTACAGCAACTGTTGGTTCAGCGTCCGAATGAGACTCTCGGTCGTCGAACTGTACGCCGCTACAGGATCGACGGCGACCGCGAGGAGCGTCGCGCCGAGCGCCGCGACGAACGCTATCCGCTTGGAATCCATACTGTCTAAGGCTTCGGAAGTGACCCATAAATATGTGCTGTCTTCGTCGTCGGGCGAAAGTCGGATAGTCTAAGTACGCGGGGAATAAAATCGTCAAACAACGGTGCCATTGCAGGATTCCTCATCAGGACGGTTCGAACGTGCGCTGACAGCGACTGCAGTCGGCGTCTACGTGTTGGTCGTCGTCGGTGCGACGACTTCGCTCGTCAACGCCGCGTCCGCGTGTGCGACGTGGCCCGCCTGCAACGGCCATTGGTTCATCCCGTTCAACGACCCCAAGCTCGTCATCGCGTGGCTGCACCGCGCCGTCGCACTCGTCGTCGGCCTGTGTCTGCTCGCGACGACCGCGATGGCGTTGCTCGCAGAGACACGACCGCGCGTGACGGCCGCGGTCGGGTTCGCCGCCGTGCTCTACCCGGTGCAGGTCGTGTTGGGCGCGTACGCGGCGACGAACGCGACGACGACCTCGTTCGCCGCCGTCCACCTCGTCGTCGGCATGACTATCTTCGTCGGCGTCGTCCTCGCGCTCGCGTGGACACTTGAACCCGAGGAGACCGGCGGACCGGTCGGCATGAGCTTCGCCGACCCGGACCCCGCCGACGCGTCGGGCACGACCGGGAACCTCTCCGGTATTCGGGCGACCGCCTTCGCTTACTTCCGGCTGATGAAGCCGCGGCTGATGTGGTTGCTCTGTCTCGTCGCCTCCGCCGGGATGGCGCTCGCGGCGGGACCGAACCTCGAAGTCGGAACCGTCGTCGCAACGCTCACGGGCGGCGTCCTCTCCATCGGCGCGAGCGGGACGTTCAACCACGTCCTCGAACGCGACGTGGACCAGCGCATGAATCGCACCGCCGACCGCCCGGCCGCGACGGCACAGATTCCGGTGCGGAACGCTATCGCCTTCGGTCTGCTGTTGGCCGCCGCGTCGCTGGCCGTCTTCCTTTCGGTGAATCTGCTCGTCGCGGTCTTCGGCCTGACCGCCATCGTCTTCTACAGCGTGATTTACACGCTCATCCTGAAGCCGAACACGGTACAGAACACCGTCATCGGCGGCTTGGCGGGGTCGCTTCCGGCGCTCATCGGATGGGCCGCCGTCACGGACGACGTTGGCTTGCCCGCGCTTGTGTTGGCCGGTGTCATCTTCCTGTGGACCCCCGCCCACTTCTACAACCTCGCGCTGGCGTACAAGGACGACTACGCGCGCGGCGGTTTCCCGATGATGCCCGTCGTCCGCGGGGAGGCCGAAACCCGAAAACACATCCTGCTGTGGTTGGGTGCGACGCTCCTCGCGTCGGGCGTCCTCGCCACGGTGACGACCCTCGGCTGGCTGTACGCCGTCACGACGGTCGTCTTCGGCGCGATTTTCCTCATAACCGTCGTCCAACTCCATCACAAGCGGGACGATACGGCGGCGTTCCGCTCCTTCCACGCGTCGAACGCCTACCTCGGCGCGCTTCTCCTCGCCATCGTCGTCGATGCACTGGTACTATGAGTACTGCATTCGCACGCTACCGACCGAGCGGTGAATCGTTGCTGTGGGCAGCGGTGGTGCTGAACGCGGAGCTGTTTGCGTTGCTGTTGTACTTCGCAACGTCGAACTACACCAGCGGCGAACTCCGCTATCTTCTGTACCCGTTTATCTGGATAAACGTCGCCGTCCTCGCGGTGTGGAAGACGAACCCCATCGCGGGAAACGACCGCGATAAGCTGGTCGGACTCGCCGTCGCGGCGGGATACTTCCTGCTCGTCGGTTACTTCGGCGGCCTGTTCGGTCCCGCCCACTCGATGCCCGGCATGGCCGATAGCAGCCTCCGAATCGCGTGGCTGCCGCCGGGATGGGGGCCGGCGTTGCTCTTTCACAACAGCCTCGTCCGGGTGTCGATTCTCCCGTTCAAACTCGTCGGGTATCTGGCGCTCGCGTACCTCGTGTACGCGACCATCCTCGACGCGGCCGGGTCCGCGATTTCGGGCATCCTCGGTCTGTTCTCCTGTGTCAGCTGTTCGTGGCCCATCGTGGCGTCGCTCGTCACGGGAGTCGCCGGGGCCGGGTCGGGACTCGCCGCCACGGTTTCGTCGGGGTCCTACGACATCTCGACGGTCGTTTTCGTCGTGACCGTTGCGTTGCTGTACTGGCGGCCGACGATTCGGTGACGACACTCATCTCCGAGCATCGGCCGCCGTCCGGGGCGTCGTTTCTCCCTCGGTACGTGTCGTTCGTCCGGCGACGAAGCCGTCTTCGCTCTCCGTCGTCTTTTCTTTTGAGAAAGTCGTGATACGAAACATGTGGTGGTCGAATCGAACTCCTTACCTAGGAACGGCGAGAAGTTTGGGACATGTCCGACGCACTCGTCGCCGAGAACGTTCGGAAGGAGTACGGCGATACCGTCGCACTGGACGGTGTTTCCCTCTCGGTCGGCGCGGGCGAGGTGTTCGCGCTCATCGGGCCGAACGGTGCGGGCAAGACAACGCTCATCCGGTCACTGACCGGGACGACGACTCCCGACGGCGGGAGCGTCTCCGTCCTCGGTGTTCCGCCCGGTTCCGTCGAAAAATCGCGGGTCGGTCTGTTGCCACAGTCGTTCGACCCGCCGGCTCGCCTCTCGGCGCGGGAGCTCGTCGCGTACTACGCGGGACTGTACGACGGTGCTCGGGACCCCGACGACGCGCTCGCGGACGTGGGACTTTCCGACACCGGCGACACGTGGTACGAGAACCTCTCCGGGGGACAGCAACGCCGAGTGTGCGTGGCCGCGACGCTGGTCAACGACCCAGACATCCTGTTTCTGGACGAACCGACGACGGGAATCGACCCGGCGGGACGCCGCGCGCTCTGGTCACTCGTCGAGGACCTCGCGGCGGGCGGGACGACGGTGTTCCTGACGACCCACTACATGGCCGAGGCCGAGCAACTGGCCGACCGCGTCGGCCTGCTCGCGGACGGCGAAATCGTCGCCGTCGGCACGCCCGAATCGCTCATCGGCGAACACGGCGGCGAGAGCCGCCTCGTCGTGGAGACGGCGACACCGCGCACCTCCGTCGAGATGGGCTATACGGTCGAGGAAACCGAATCCGGACTGGTCTTCGACGGCGTGACGCCCGCCGACATCGGCGAGGTCGTTTCGGATTTGAACGCGCGTGGCGTGGAGTACGAGTCGCTGACGTGGACCGAACCCGACTTGGAGGACGTGTACCTTCGACTGACGGGCGCGTCGCTCGGCCCGGAGGCGACGAGACGCGCTGGCGAGGCCGCAATCGCCGGAGGTGACCGATGACGTCGGTCGGCCGCGTTCGGTCGGAGGCCGGTGCGGCGTGGCGGTCGTTCCTCCGTCGCCGTACCGCGGTGTTCTTCACGTTCTTCTTCCCGGTCATCCTCATCCTCATCTTCGCGGTGCTGGTGCAGACGAACCCCGGGTCCGGCGGGTCCGGCGGCCTGTTCTCGAAACCGGCGGCGTACTACCTGCCGGGGTATCTCGCCGTCGTCGTGCTGTTCACACCCCTCTCGCGCGTGGGGAGTTCGGTATCTCGTCACCGCGAGTCAAACCGGTTCGAAAAGCTGGCGACGACGCCGCTCACCCGCGCCGAGTGGTTGCTCGCCCACACGCTCGTCAACGTCGTCATCATCGGACTGGCGGGCATCATCATCCTCGCGCTGATGGCGCTCGTGACGAACGCGGGCGTCTCGTTCGGCGCGTTGCCCCTCGTCGCGGTGTTCATCGCGCTCGCGGTCGGGTTGTTCTGCGGCCTCGGCGCGCTCCTCGGTAGTTTCGCCGGGTCGGCGGACGGCGTTATCGCCGCCAGCAACGCCATCGCCCTCCCGCTCCTCTTCCTCTCGGATACCTTCGTCACGCCTGACCTCCTGCCGTCGTGGTTCCAACCGGTGATGAACCTCTCGCCGCTCACCTACTTCGCACGCGGCGTGCGGATTCTGACCTACTCCGGCGGGTCGAGCGGCGGCGACTTGGCGGTGCTCGCGGTGCTCGCGGTGGCGTTCTTCCTCGCCGGGGCGTACGCGATTCCCGAGACGGACTGAGCGGATTCTGTTTGCGTTTCTACACGACCGAAACGAATAGTATCGGCCAGCTAGAACCGACGGTATGGTCAACGGTCCCTCCTCGCCGTCGAGAGTTCGCCGCTGGCATCGACTCGTCGAACACTACACGCCGGACGGCGCGCTCGGGCGCTTGCTCCTCTCGATGGGTTCCGGGTCGCTGAGCACGTTCTTTTTCTTCTCCGCTGCCGCCAGCCTGACCAACACCGGACTGTTCGGGATTTTCCTCTTCTTCCCGCTCCTCATGTCGATAAGCCTCGGCGCTCTGCTGTTCACCGCCGTCGTCCTGTGGCCGGTGTACCTCTCGCTCATCGGAAACGTGGAGTCAGCGGGCGCGTATCCCGACTCGTCGGTTTCGCCGTCTTCGTCGATCGGGGACTCCGACGACCGAGACGACCCCGTGGAGATACTGAAGCGCAAGTACGCCGCCGGGTCGGTCTCCGAATCGGAGTTCGAACGGCGGCTCGAAACGCTCCTCCAGACGGAGGGGTCACCCGCACGCTCCGACGGCCGACGCCGCGAACTGGAGCAAAACTGAGCGCCGACGGTGACCGCCTTCGACCCGAATCAGTTCGTTTCCGTCTCCCGCTTTTCTCTCCGATTTCCGTCCCGACTCCCCTCGATTTCGGTTCGGCGACTCCAATCGTCGAGGTCGAAAACGTGGACTCCCTTGTACCGGAGCAACTGCGCCGCCCGTCCGGCCGCCTCTTCGCTCGGGAATTCGATTTCCGTCTCCTCGTCGTCGCTCTCCGGGGTGTGGATGAACCTGAGTGTCGGCTCCTCCGTTCCGCCCTCGCCGTCCCGTTTCCCGTTCGCCCGCTCCCGTTCGACCTCGCGTATCGCGGAGAGCGGTATCGTGGAATCCCGTCGGAGCCGCGAAATCGACCATCGAAGTCCGATGACGGTGACGAGAACGACGCCGAGCGAGACGATGGTCCCGACCGAGAGCAACCGGTCGGAGAACCCGAACACGTCTCGAACCATGTCGGCGAAGGTTCCGACCGTGAACAGCGTCGTCACGACGTACAACCCGCGGCGAAGGAGACCTCTGTCCGTCCAGTTACCGAGGTACTCCTCTCGGAACGCGCCGCGCGGAGTCGTCCGTATCCTGACTTCGCCGTCCCGGACGACGAGTTCCCCGCGGTCGGTTCGGACGCTATCGTCTCGCGTCATTCGTTCGCGTTCGGCCCGTCCTCCGCGGTAGCGTCCGCGTCCGACACCGCGTCCGACTCGGTTGTCGTCGCCACGTCGTGAAGTTCGACCATCGCGGCCGTGAGTTCGTCCACGATTCGTTCGCGGTCCACGGTGTCGAAGGCGTCGAGGATAGCCCGCGCCTGTGTTGCGTCCTCGGCCTCGGTTTCGCCGTCGTCGTCCATCGGATGGGTGTACGGCCGTCGGCGATGTCACTGTTTCCCTACAGTTCGACTTGATGAAAAGGAGGCGGGGGCAGGTTACGCCGGAATCGTCCAGCCGTAGATGTGATTGAGCATGACGTAGGTGATGACGCCGAGCGAGAGCGAGAGAATCCACGCCGAGGCCGCGATTTTGCCGACCTTCGCGTGCGCCGTCTCGCGGAGTTCGGCGGGCGTGTGGGTGAGTCCGAGCACGAGGGCGTACAGCACGACCGGAACGGAGACGACCGAGAGGATGATGTGAATCGCCAGCATGATGAGGTAGGCGTAGTAGACGAATCCCTCCACGAGGATGTGTTTCTCGCCGCCGCTCCCGCCGACCTTCGTGAGGTAGAGCGCGAGGAAGACGAGGATGAGACTGAACGACGTTATCATCGCGGCGCGGTGTTTCTGGACTTCGCCGTTGCGAATCCAGTACCAACCGAGCGCGAGCGAGACGGTCGCCACCGTGTTGACGACCGCGATGGCGTCCGAGAGCAGGTTGACGGTTCCCCGTCCGATGGACGGATAAATCGGCAGGATGCCCGCGAACGTCCCGAGAACCAGAACGTACCCGATAACCGAGAGGACTGCCGTCACTTTCACCGGACTCTCCCGCGCTCGTTGTCGCGCGTTCGCCGTAGCCATGGTCGGCGATTGGGACTGCCGGGGTAAGGTGGCTTCGCTTCGTTCCCGGTCGATGAGGACGACGCTCCTGCACGTTCAGCACCTCCGAAGGAATTATCGTATCCGATATCGTATCAGAACACATCAATGTCTTCCTTCGATAGGATTCCCTCCCCGCGTGCCCTGTTGTTGCTCCTATTCATGGGAATGCTCGCCCTCGCGGCCTTCACCGGCCTCACCGACAGCGACGCGGCCAGGAAACTCCTCCGCGTTTTCATCCCGGTCGCTGGGGTGCTGTTCGCGGTCAGCGTCGCCCGAGACGCACAGTCGCGCCCGGAATTCGCCGCGGTCCTCGTGCTCGGCGCGTCCTGCGTCGTCGGCCTCTCCCTCGAACTCGCCGGTGGCGGCGTCTTCTCCAACCTGTACGTGAACGTCGCCATTATCGGGAGCGGCCTCGGGATTCGAGCGACCACGTTGCGACGCGAGGAGGGGAGCCACCACGTTCCGACGACCACGGAGACGACGAACACGGACACCGACTTCTGGGACGACCCGAAATCGGCGCTTCCGGACGCGGAGTCGGTGCTCATCGTCGCGCTCGTCGTCGTCGGTACGGTCGTGTTCCTCGACGCCTCGGGATTCCACACGATAGCGAACATCGAGGAAGCGCTCCGCTCCGACCCGCTGGATTTCGTCTGGCCCGTCGCGCTGGCCGTGGGAGCGAAGGTCGTCTCGGTCCTCACAAACCGAGTTGAGGAGTCGGGAGCGATGGGTGACGAGTAATCGGTCACCGTCGCACAACAACCGGACTTGTTTTTCCGCAATTCGTTTTTCACATGTATTTCCGTTAAAGTGAAACCCGAACGCGGGGAAGGGTGGTGTATGAGCGCAGATCAGGAACAGCAGTCGATTCGCTGCCTCGTCGCCAAGGTCGGACTCGACGGGCACGACCGCGGCGCACACGTCATCGCGCGGGCCTTCCGCGACGCCGGATTCGAAGTCATCTACTCGGGATTGCACAACGCGCCCGACGAAATCGTGCAGGCTGCCGTACAGGAGGACGTGAACGTTCTCGGCATCTCCATCCTCTCGGGGGCACACGACACGCTCGTCCCGAAAATCATCGACGGGCTGAAGGAGTACGACGCGTTCGAGGACACCCTCATCCTCGTCGGCGGCGTCGTCCCGGACGACGACAAGGCGGAACTCAAGGAACTCGGCGTCGCGGAGGTGTTCGGTCCGGGCACGCCGATGGAAGAGACTATCCAGTTCGTCCGCGAAAACGCGCCCGAACGATGAGCGCGACGCACGCGGACCTGCTTTCGGACCTCCTCGACGGGAAGCACCGGGCACTGGCACGTGTCATCACGAAGATAGAGAACCGCGAACCCGGATACCGGGAACTCGTCTCGGAACTCCACTCCCACACGGGCGACGCCGAAGTCATCGGCATCACGGGCAGTCCCGGCGCGGGCAAATCGACGCTCGTGGACAAGGTGGCGAACTACTACCGCGAGCGCGGCGAAACGGTCGGCGTCATCGCCATCGACCCCTCCTCGCCGTTCACGGGCGGGGCCGTCCTCGGCGACCGCATCCGCATGGCGAGCAACGTCGGCGACATGGACGTGTTCTTCCGGTCGATGAGCGCACGCGGCAGTCTCGGCGGCCTTTCGACCGCCACGTCGGACGCCGTGAAGGCCCTCGACGCGTTCGGCAAGGACAAAATCATCATCGAGACGGTCGGCGCGGGCCAAAACGAGATAGACATCGTGAAGACCGCCGATACGGTCGCGGTGTTGATGCCCCCCGAGAGCGGCGATAACGTGCAGATGCTCAAGGCGGGCATCCTCGAAATCGCCGACGTGTTCGTCGTGAACAAGGCGGACCTCCCGGGTGCGAACCGGACGGTCACGGAACTCACCGAGATGGTCCACATGCGCGACGGACAACCCACGCCCGAGTTCGGCGACGACGTGGAGTACGACTGGGAGCCGGAGATCGTCGAGACGGTGGCGAAGGACGGCGAGGGCGTCGCGGAGTTCGTCGGCGTGCTCGACGAGCACTACGACGTTCTCGAAGCTACGGGGATGCTCGACGCGAAAGCGCGAACCAGATACGCCGAGGAGATACGGGCGCTCCTCCGCGAGGACGCGAACCGACTCGTCGCGTCCGAAATCGAATCGCAGGGCGGCATCGAGGAGTTGGTCGAATCCGTCTTCGAGCGCGAGACGGACCCGTATTCGGTCGCCGCCGAGGTAATTTCCCCCATCGAGGACTGTCTTCACGACTGATTGCTGGCATAACGGATAAACCCATTCGCGTTCCCCTTTTAGGTATGAATCTTCGACGACTCGCCACGGCGACCGCCGGTGGCGTCGGTCTCACAGCACTCGTCAATCGAACGCTTGCGGCGCGTGCCGACCCGCTCGACCCGCCGCTGGAAGGGTATCAGGGAACCTACCGCTGGCGCGGATTCGACGTCGCCTACACCGAGGCGGGCGACCCGGAGGCCCCCGACGTCCTCCTGCTCCACGGCATCCACGCCGCCGCGTCGAACAAGGAGTTCGACCAGATATTCAAGCAACTCGCGCGGAAATATCACGTCATCGCGCCCGACCTGCCGGGATTCGGCCGGTCGTCGCGCCCGCCGGTGGACTACACCGCCTCGCTCTACTCCTCGTTCGTCGTGGACTTCGCGGACGACATGACGGACGACGCCATCTGTCTCGCGTCGTCGCTCTCCGGGGCCTACGCCGTGCTCGCACAGGTCGAGACGGGGGCGTTCTCCCAACTGGAGCTGATTTGTCCGACCGACGATGCCGGGTCACGTCGCGGATGGCTTCGAACGCTCGTTCGCTCGCCGCTCGTCGGGACCGCCCTGTTCAACGCGCTCGCAAGCAAACGCTCTATTCGTCGGTTCAACGACCGTGACGGCTACTTCACCGAGGTGTCGTACACGGAGAAGGACGTGGAGTTCGAGTGGCAGACCGCCCACCAACCGGGCGCGCGGTTCGCTCCGGCGTCGTTCGTCTCTGGCTACCTCAACCCCGACGCCGACCTCGGCGACGAACTCCCGCGGGTGGACGTTCCGGTGACGCTCGTCTGGGGACGGGACGCGAAAGTCACGCCGCTCGAAGACGGGCAAGAACTCGCCGACGAAGGGGATACGCGCCTCATCGTGTTCGACGAGGCGCGACTGCTTCCGCACGTCGAACACCCCGGTCCGTTCTTGGACGTGCTGTTCGACGAACTAGAACCGCTCGAACTGCAGTAGGCGGTCGCCGTTCGTTTTCGATTCGCCGACCGTCAGCGACACCGACTCCCCGACGTCCACGTCGTCGGGTGCCATCGCGGTGACGCGGACCGGTCCGAAGTCGGCGATGGCCGTCGTGTACGGCGCGTCGTCCGCGAACGACGGCGTTGCGACGTGGACGACGGTGTACGTGTCGATGTCGCCCGTTTCGGGGAGCGGCGTGTCTTCGAGGTTCGTTTCGCCACACTCGGGGCAGATTCGACGCGGCGGGAGCGACCCGTGTCCATTCGGACATTCGAGGTAGTACGCGTCGCCCTCGTCGATTGCGTCCAACCACTCGTCGTAGCCGCTGTTTCCGTGTTCGTTCTCGCTCATTGTTCGACCTCCAAAACGTGAACCGTCGCACTGGCGACCGTGCCACCCGCGTTGTGGGTGACGCCGACCGTCGCGTCCGGTACGGCGTCGCTGTTGGGGTGGTCGCCGCGCAGGATGCGCGTCATCTCGACCAGTTGGCTGGCACCCGTCGCGCCGACCGGGTGACCCTTCGCCTTCAGGCCGCCGGAGAGGTTGACCGGTCGGTCGCCGTCGCGGGTCGTCTCGCCGCGCCGCGCCGCACCGATTCCCTCGCCGGGCGCGTAGAAGTCGAGGGCTTCGAGCGCCAGCACTTCCGCGATGGTGAAACAGTCGTGGACCTCGGCTACGTCCACGTCACCGCCGTCGATTCCCGCCTCCGCGTAGGCTTCCTCGGCGGCCTCCTCCGCCGCGGGCGAGCGAGCGAGGTGGTCGCGCCCCTGTAGCGCCATCCGGTCGCCGCCCTGTCCGGTTCCGGTGACGGAAACCGGCGCGTACAGGTCGTGTTCCTCGGCGTACTCGTCGCTGACGAGGACGACGGCGGCCGCCCCGTCCGTGATGGGGCAGGCGTCGAACAGGCCGAGCGGTTCGGCGATCATCGGCGCGTCGAGCGCCTCTTCGAGTTCTATCTCTCGCTGAAACTGGGCGTGTTCGTTCGGCACGGCGTTCTCGTGGTTTTTGACCGCGATGTGGGCCAAATCCTCGCGCGAACCGCCGTACTGCTCGAAGTAGGCCCGCGCCATCAGCGCGTACGCGCCGGGGAACGTCATCCCGGCCCGCACCTCGTAGAGGTCGTCGGCCGCGATGGCGAGGGCTTCCGTCGTCTTCGCCGTTCCGAGGTTGTTCATCCGCTCCGCACCGCCGACGAGGATGGCGTCGGCTTCCCCGTTCCGAACGTCCTTGACGGCCTGTCGTATGGCGACGCCGCTCGACGCACACGCGCTCTCGTAGCGCGTCGCCGGGGCGCGAACGCCCGCGGCCTCGGCCATCAGCGGCCCTTGGTGACCCTGATGCTCGGCCAGTTCGCCCATGAAGTTCCCGTAGTAGAGTGCCTCGATGTCGTCCCGGGAAACCTCGGCGTCGGCGAACGCGCTGTCGCTCGCTTCGGCGAAGAGGTCTCTGCCGGTCCGCTCGGGATGCTTCCCGAAGTGAGTCAATCCGACTCCCGCAATCCGAACGCCTGTCATGGGAGAACGTACGAGCGGCGCGGTTAAGAAAGCCACTCCTTTCGATTTCCGGGCGAATGGCAGAAATTTCAGCCGGTTGTCCATCGAACTTCTGCACGAATGGGCAGTTTGGTGCCGACGAATTCGTAATTAATTTTCGAAACCAACCGATTCGGCGGGAAATCGACAGTTCGTGAACCGTCGCGGGAATCGTCCGGCGTGCACACCGGTACCGTCGTGCACTTTTCGCGGTGTTAGCACGGCTTCCGAGCGGGAGACTCGCTAGTCGCTCGTGGGTCAGCGAGGGGAACCGAGCGGTTCGGTCCCGTGGGTGAAGTGACTGTGCGGGGAGGAGAGAGGGAGAAGCCGAAATCGAGTCGAACTATTCGACCGCGAGTTCGTCGGCGTGTTTGACGACTTCGACGGCACCGGCGTCGATGGATTCGGTGTCGAGCCAGTGGGGGACGTAGTTTCGGCGTTCGAAATCGCCGCGTTCCTCTTCGGCACCGATGACGCACCACAACTGGGGTTCGTTCGGGCCGTGCCAGTCGCCCTGACGGCTGATGGAGAAACAGACCTGCTCTTCGTCGTCGTAGTCGATGATGGCGTTCTTGCGGATACCGGGGTCCCCGTGGATGATGAGCCGCTTCATACGAGGCGATTTGTAAGGCGGTCAATTAAGCGCTTCGCAACCGCCTTTCCGCGTCGCCCCTTCGTCCTCGTTTCTTCCTCGTCCGCGTTCCGTTAGCCGTAGTAGGAGTCGTTGGCCATGTGATACACGATTTCGTCGGCGCAGTTGACCATGTAGCTCGAGTGGTCCGACCCGACCTGCGATGTCACGTCGTTCTCGACGTAGTTCGGGGCGGGGGTGTTGCCGTCCTCGTAGCCCGTCTCGCCGAGCGCGCGGTCGAGTTCGCGGGGCCAGTAGAGGTTCTGGAGCGTGCTGTCGTCCTCGCTGTGATAGCCGAAGGTGGCGACGGTTTCGTCGCTGATGGCGTTGTAGGTGTCCATCCACTCCGTGGTCGGCGCTTCGTTGTCCTGTGCCGCGCCGAGCATGTGAACGCTGGCGAATCGGTAGTTCCCACCGTTCCAATCGTCGTTCACGTTCAGGATTCGGAGCGCGTTCAAGACCACTTGTGCGCCGAGGGAGTGACAGGTGAGCCGGAGGTCGCTGTTCGGACACCAGTACTTGTAGTTGAGCGCGAACTGCGCGAGCGCGTAGCCGTTCTGTTGGGCGATCTCCTGTCCGGTGCCGAAGCCGCCCCAGTCGAGCGGGTCGTACTTGTTGGGAGCGTTCGAATCCCACGTGAAGCCCGCGATTTCGCCGCCGTACCCCGCGCCGGTGAGGTTGTCGTAGGCCTCTTGGAAGTTGGTCAGCGCGGCCTGCTCGTCGTTGTCGTAGCCGTGGACGTGGACGGTGAGTTCGCTCACGCATTCGGTGTCCTCGCCGGGAACGCTTCCGTCCGTCTCGTAGTCCAACACCGAGTAGCCCGAGTTGAGGTCGCCATCGCCGTTGTAGTGACCGCGGGTCGAGATGACCGAATAGCCGCTGGCCGACGCAACCCCGGCCGCGCCGAGGACGCCGAGGCCCGCGGTCGCCGCCGTCGCGCTTTGCACGTATCGTCTGCGGGTGAATTCTTTCATGTCGAGTCACCTCAGACGTAGGACGAGACGTTGTTCATGTGGTAAACCATCTCGTCGCCGAGGGTGTCGAGATAGTTCGAGTGGTCGTCGCCGACCTGCGAGGTCGCGTCGTACTCGACGTAGTTCGGGGCGGGGGTGTTGCCGTCCTCGTAACCCGTCTCGCCGAGCGCTTGGTCGAACTCGATGGTGTTGTACACCCACTGGAGCACGTCGTCGGCCTCGTTGTGGTAGTTGAACGTCGCCGTCGTCTGGTTCGTGATGGCGTTGTAGGTGTCCATCCACTCCGTGGTCGGCGCTTCGTTGTCCTGTGCCGCGCCGAGCATGTGAACGGAGTCCACCTCGTAACCCCTGTCGGTCCACCACGAGGTCACGTCAAGCGAGCGAAGCGAACTCAAGAGCACCTGCGCGCCGAGCGAGTGACTGGAAAAGCGGAGCGTCACGTTCGGACAGTAGTATTTGAGGTCCACGGCGAACTGCGCGAGTTTGACGCCGTTTTTCTGCGCGACGGTTTGAGCTTCGCCCCAGCCGAAGTCGACACCGCCGCCGGCGTCGTTGTCCCACGAATAGCCGACGAGTGCGCCGCCGTAGCCCGCGGCTTCGAGGTTGTTCTTCGCCGAGAGGAACTTGTCCTTCGCGTTCTGCTCGGGCGTATCGCCGGATTTGTGCCAGCCGTGGATGAAGACGGTCAGTTCGTCCACACAGCCGGTATCGACGCCCGGCACGTCGCCCGTCGTGTCGTACCCCGTCTGCGTGTGGCCCGCGGTGAGGTTGCCGTCGTCGTCGAAGTGACCCCGCGTCGAGACGATGGGGATGCCGTACCGTTCAGCGCTCGCGGTCCCCGCCCCGAGCACCGCGAGTCCGGTCGCCGTCACGCCTGTTCGCTTGAGAAATCGTCGTCGATTGATGTTTGTCATCGATGTCCACACGCTCTTTCACCACCTCTCGACTTCAAAATTTTTATTTCTATAATAGAATAAAACTGACTCACGGGGAGAACTATATATCCGTGTTCTCGCTCTCCCGAAGCGGAAACCAAACGGGTTTTAAGTCCCGACGCGCAATTTCTCCGTAAGGTCGATATCTATGCAGATGCCACGTCGATTTAACACGTACTGTCCGCACTGCCACTCGCACCACGAACACGAAGTCGAGAAGGTCCGCTCCGGCCGACGAACCGGCATGAAGTGGGACGCTCGCCAGCAGAAGCGCGGCAAAGCCGTCATCGGTAACGCCGGTGGTTTCTCGAAGGTACCCGGTGGGGACAAACCGACGAAGAAGACCGACTTGAAGTACCGTTGCAGCGAGTGTGGCAAAGCACACCTCCGTCCCGGATGGCGTGCTGGCCGACTCGAATTCCAGGAGTAAAACAATGGCAGGAAACTTCTACAAAGTGCAGTGCCCGGACTGTGAGAACGAACAGACCGTCTTCGGAAAGGCGGCAAGCGAAATCAACTGCGTCGTCTGCGGTCACAAGCTCGCCACGCCGACCGGCGGCAAGGCCGAAATCGACGGCGACGTTGTGGAAACCATAGCATCCCGATGAAATACAGTGGCTGGCCCGACACTGGCGAACTCGTCGTCGGTAAGGTCGACGAGATAGAGGACTTCGGAGTCTTCGTTGACCTCGAAGAGTACGAGGACAAGCGTGGTCTCGTTCACGTCAGCGAGGTCGCCAGTGGCTGGATCAAAAACGTCCGCGATCACGTGAACACCGGACAGACCGTCGTCTGCAAGGTGCTCGACGTGGACGAGGGGTCACAGCAGATAGACCTCTCCATCAAGGACGTCAACGAACATCAGCACAGCGATAAGATTCAGGACTGGAAGAACGAGCAGAAGGCCGATAAGTGGATGTCGCTCGCATTCGGCGAGGACATGGGCGACGAGCAGTACACGCACGTCGCAAACGAGCTCCTCGCCGAGTTCGGCAGCATCTACGACGGCTTCGAACAGGCGGCAATCCACGGTCCTGAAGCGCTCGACGACACCGACCTCGCGGACGAGGACGTCGAGCGACTGGTCGAAACCGCCCGGGAAAACGTCTCGGTTCCCTACGTCACCGTCACCGGCTACGTCGACCTCCGCAATCCGGGGAAGGACGGCGTTGACGGCATCAAGGAAGCGCTCAAGGCCGCTGAAGGCAACGGCGACATTCCCGACGAAGTGGAACTCGACGTGACCTACGTCGGTGCGCCCGAATACCGGGTTCGCGTCAAGGCACCGAACTACAAGACGGCGGAGTCCCAGCTCGAAGAGAGCGTCCGTCGTGCCGAGGTCGTGATGGAAGGCATTTCCGGCACCGCCGACTTCCACCGCGAACGTCACACCGACGACGAATGAAATCGAACATCCGGGTGTGTTCCGCGTGGAACGCCGAACACGACCGCCCGGTGTACACCCTTTCTGCGACGTGTCCGAAGTGCGGAGCCGAGGCCGTAAACAGCGCACCCGCACCGTTCGACCCCGACGACCCGTACGGGGAGTACCGACGCGCACTTAAGCGGCGCGCCCACGAATAAGGTACATGGACGAAATCGACATCGAAATCGTCGCCAATCCCGATTTGGAAGCCCCCGTCCTCATCGAAGGACTGCCGGGCGTCGGTCACGTCGGCAAACTCGTCGTCGAGCATCTACTCGAAGAGAAAGAGAGCGAGCTCGTTCGACGGGTGTACTCCGAACACCTCCCCCCACAGGTTGGCGTCGGTGACGACGGTACCGCCTCGTTGGTCTGTATCGAACTCTACGCCCTGACCCTCGACGAACAGGACGTCCTCGTCCTCACCGGCGACTATCAAGCACAGGATTCCGTCGGCCACTATCGCTTGACGAACGCGTTTCTCGACATCGCCGACGAATTCGGCGTCGAACGAATCTTCGCGCTCGGCGGCGTGCCGACCGGCGAACTCATCGAGGAGTACGCCGTGCTCGGCGCGGCCGCGACCACGGACTTCGTGGACGAACTCGAAGACGCGGGCGTCGAGTTCCGCGAGGACGAACCCGCGGGCGGCATCGTCGGGACGAGCGGTCTCCTGCTCGGCCTCGGCGGACGGCGGGGTCTCGAAGCGACGTGCCTGATGGGCGAGACGAGCGGCTATCTGGTCGACCCAAAGAGCGCACAGGCGGTGCTCGAAGTCCTCCAGACGATGCTCGACTTCGAAGTCGATTTCAGCTCGCTCGAAGACCGTGCGGAGGAGATGGAAGAGGTCGTCAACAAAATCGAGGAGATGGAGTCTCAACAGGCTCCTATCGCGTCCGACGACGACCTCCGGTACATCGGCTAAGCGGACCGCCGATTTCGCCGGTTAAAATAGCGAGCGCTCCTGTCCGTTGTAGATGTGATACACTGCGGAAACGAGGAAGAACGTGAGAAAGAACCACGTCCAGAACTCGAAGTCGAGCATTCGTATCGAGAAGAGGTCGAGTTTCGCCGCGAACAAAACGACGAACTCCAGTAGACCGAGGCCGAGATAGTAGGTCGCCCAGGAGACGTCGTGTTCGGGGACGACTTCCATATACACCTCGACCTGTCGCGCTTGGTCTTCGAGCGTTAGCTCCTTCGACTGCTGGTCGTACTCCACGATACCGAGGTCATCGAGCTTCGGGAGGTGCGTCTGGTGGAGCGAGACGTAGACGCTCTTTCTGACGTTTCGTGGTGGCGGTGACTCGCCGGTTTCCAGCGTGGCGATGTGTTCGGCGAGGTCATCGACAGCCAGTGAATCTCCTGTCTCCCGGAGATAGCGAATCGTTTCGCGCCGTCGCTCGTTCCGCAAGACGTTATGGATCTGACTCTCGTTGAGTTCCCCTTTCGTCTCCGGTTCGGTGAGTTTCATGGCTTGGAGGCAAACATGATATTATCTCTGGGTCCGATACACGCACATATATTATAACCAAGGGTATTAACTTTGCCACCCGTCTAGTATTTATTTCATGAATGTTTTTTTCGCAATGTGCTGTCCTCGTCCGGTTATTGGTCTATCGGTGCGGACACCGTTCCACCGGGGGGAGTCTCCGTTTCTTCCCTACGAACGCCTCACCGAGCGTCTCGCTTGGCGAGGATTTGATTACCGTTCGAGTCCTACACGCATAGCATGCCAGACTGGCTGGTCCTCGGCTTGTGGCTCACGCTAGCGGCCGCTGTCGTCATCGCCGGAATCTTCGTCGTCGGCGTTCGGCTGTTTCCGACGCACCAGTCCACGAACGCCACCTACATCTTCGGGGAGGGTCGGCGACGGATCGAAATCCGTCAGTATCTCCGCGCCATCGACGAGAACTTCGCCGAGGACCACTTCGTGGAGGGCCAACACGTCGCGTTTTACCTTCCCGAGCGGGACGTCGCCATCACCTTCGACGCGCGAGCCTTCTTCCGCATCGAAAAGTCGCCGACGTACGCCGTACTCGTCGAACACGAGATGCCGGGCCACCACCTCGGCGACCGACTTCCCTTCGAAACCCCGACCTTGGAACAGGAGGCGGACGTGGACACGAAACAGGCCGCATTTGCCATCCTCGGCGTCCCCTCGGGCGCGACGCTCTCGGAGGTCAAATCGGCCTACCGGGAGAAGGTAAAGGACGTGCATCCCGACCACGGCGGCTCGCGCGAGGAGTTCCAACGGGTTCGGGAGGCGTACACGACCGCGAAAAATCACTGCACCTGATTCCCCCGTCGTCCACCGCTTTTGTCTCAATCCAGATTCGCCACTTCGTAGGCGACGCCAACGTCTCGAAGGGCGTCGGTGACGCGCCCCACGCTGTCGGCG
Organism: Haladaptatus sp. T7; assembly: GCF_026008575.1. Classification (NCBI taxonomy): domain Archaea; kingdom Methanobacteriati; phylum Methanobacteriota; class Halobacteria; order Halobacteriales; family Haladaptataceae; genus Haladaptatus; species Haladaptatus sp. T7. The sequence continues at coordinate 544,706 of NZ_BROP01000002.1, read as the reverse complement.
GTGGCGACGATAACGACGTTCAAGCCGCGTTCGGCGGCCTCGGCAGCGACTTCACCCGGAGCGAACGTCGTATCCGGTTCGATACCGGCGGATCGGAGGGCGACGACGGCTTCGACGCCGGTCGCGGCGAGCACCGGAGCGTCCTCACACGCGGCCGCGAGCGACCCTCCGTCCACCGTTCGACTGCCACCGGAGCGAACCGGCGGCACCTGATACACCGTCACCCGTCCCGGTTCGAGGTCGATGATGCCCTCGAACTCGGTGACGCCGACGTCCTCGCCCGCTTCGGCGTCAGTCGTGGCGATGCCCGTCGCGGGTCCCTCGTCGTTCGGCGTCGCGTGGAGCAGGCCGTCTTCGAGCGAGAGCGAGACGGTCGTCCCCGCTTCGATATCGGTGCGAGCAATCGCCGCGTCCTCTCCGACGTTGCCGAGGATGTCGTCGGTCACGTGGTCCGCGAACCGGCGAACGTCCGTCGCGGACTGGAGGAGCCAATCGACACCCTCCTTCGTCACCCGATAGCGTGAGCGACCTTCCTTCTCCACGAGTCCGTCCTCCACGAGGCCGCGGGTGTACTCGCTGACGGCCTGACTCGTCACGCCGACGGCATCGGCGATCTCGCCTTGGCTCACCGCCGGTTGTCGGTCAGCGATTTCGGCGAGGATGCGAAACCGGGTCGCGGTTCGTTTGTCCTCCAACACGTCGGCCATACCCGAATCCTCGGGCGGGACGATAAAAATACCAGCGGTCGGCGAGTGAAAACCGCGTCCCGTGAGACGCACGAACGGTAACGGATGGCGGAACCGTCCATTTGCCGACGGATGGCGGAACCGTCCACTCCCCGACGTTCCGGTGGTACGTCCCCGCGGACGGCGGATTCGGAGAGCGTCAACTCTATATTTTCTGAGAACAACGGACGAATCGTGATTGGAGTCGTCCCCGCCGCCCTCCCCGGCCCGCTCCCGTGGCTGACAACGACCTTTCCCGACTACCTCGTTTGGGTCGTCATCGCCGCCTTCGTCGCCACCGCCGCGCTCGAACGATACGACCGCGAGCTGGCGCGGACCGTCGGCGCGGGCGCGTGGGTTCTGTTCGGGGTGTTCTGGGGCGTCCTCTTTCCCCGTTTTGCGTTCGAGATGCGGAGTTTCATCGAGGGGACCCTCAGCCTCGTCGCGGTCCCTCTGTGCGTCTACGCGGGGTATCAGCTCTACTCGGGACGGGATTCGCTGTTCGTCCTGTCCCGCGGCGTCGCCGCGATGGGACTCATCTACGTCCCCTTCCTGACGGTCGAACCGCTCCGCGAGTGGCTCGTCGAACTGGTGAGCGTCCAGACCAACGCCGTCATCCAACTGCTCGGATACGACCCCGCGTTCACCATTGCGAAGGAAAACGGCTACCACAGCGCCTTCATCTTCACCGACAGCACGGGCCACGAGTACTACACCTACCTCGTCCTCGCCTGCACGGGTATCGGCAGCATGAGCATCTTCGGCGGCCTCATCGCCGCCGTCCGGGCACCCCTCCGACGAAAGCTCCGCGGATTCACGCTCGCCATCGTCATCATCTGGGTGTTGAACGTCGTCCGCAACGTCTTCATCGCGGTGGCGTTCGGCAACCAATGGTTCCAGTTCTTCGTCGGTCCCGTCACCACGATCACGGGTTACACCGACCCTCGGATGGTCTCGTTTTTCATCGCGGACAGGGTGCTCAGCCAACTGCTCGCCGTCGTCGCGCTCGTCTTCATCCTCTGGTTGGTCGTCCGCGACCTCCCGGAACTGCTGACGGTCATCGAGGACGTCATCTACCTCGTCTCCGGGCGAGAGTACGACCTTCACCGGAGCATCCGGGCCGATGGCGGCCGTTGAGTTCGCGGACCGAGCGGCCTACCTCGCGGACGCCGACGCGCTCGTCCTCGCCGACCTCCACATCGGCCGGGACTCGGCATCGAACGTCTCGCTGCCGCTCGGCGAACGGACCGATTTGACGGCGCGATTCGACGCCCTCCTCGACCGATTTTCACCCGCCGAAGTCGTTCTCGCCGGAGACGTTCTCCACGCGTTCGACCGACTGCCGAACGGCGTCTCCGAGACGTTCGCGGACCTCGAAGCGCTCGCGGCGGACGCGGACGCGACCCTCGTCGCCGTGCGCGGAAACCACGATACGCGGCTGGACGAACTCGCGTCCCCGAACGACGAGTACCGACTCGCGGACGACACGCTGGTCTGTCACGGCCACGAGGAACCCGACGGGGAGGCACCGCGGTACGTCGCGGGACACGACCATCCGGCGATCGAAATCGAGGGAAAGCGCCGACCGTGCTACCTCTCGGGATCGGAAACGTACCGCGATTCGGACGTCCTCGTCCTCCCCGCGTTCACCCGCCTCGCCAGCGGACTGGTGGTAAACGACGTTCGCGGATCCGGTTTCCAGTCCCCGCTCGTCGCCGGCACGGACCCGCTCCGTCCCATCGTCCGCGACGAGGACGCCGACGAGACCTATCGCTTCCCGCCGCTCGGAGAGTTTCGGAAGCTGTTGTAGTCGGTGGGTGGCTGTAGCCTGTGGTCTGCCGTCGCCGCCGATACCTTCGCGGTGGCGCGTTATCGCATATCGTCGTACACGGCCAGCGCGGCCTTTCGCCCGCTCTCCATCGCGGCGTTGAGCGACGAGGCCTCCGTGTAGTCCCCGGCGAGGTACACCGATTCGTCGCCGGTTCGGTTGCCGGGGAGACCGTCGAACACTCCCGGCGGCTGGGCGAACTGTGCGAACTCGATGCGGTCCGTGTGCAGGCGTTCGAGGTTCGGGAACTGCCGGTCCGGGAACCACTGTCGGAGCGTCTTCCGGACCGTCGCCGCGAGTTCGTCGTCCGACTCCGCGGGCGTCCCGAGGAACGTCGCGGAGAACAGCTCCCAATCGCCGGGCGCGAACTCGGGCGCGACAGCGGACAACGGCACGATTTCGTTCGGCGCGTCGTCCCCGACGTTGAGCACGATTCTGTTCCCGCCGGGGAGCGGTTCGTCGTGGGCGAAATACTGGGTGACACAGCCGCGTGCGTCGGTCGGAATCGACTCGACACCCGTCAGTTCGCGGGCGGATTTCGGGTCGGTGGCGACGATGGCCGCGTCGGCGGTGACGGTTTCGCCGCCGACCTCGACGCTCACCTCGTCGTCCGTCGATTCGACCGCCGACACTCCCTCTCCGAGGTGAATCGTCGCGCCAGCGAGCCGCGCCGACTCGGCCAATTGGTTGGAAATCGCACCCATGCCGTCGGCGGGAACGGCGATTTTACCCGTCGAGAGCATCTTGAACGTGAATTCGAACACCTTCTTCGAGGTCGCAAGCGACCTGTCGAGGGTGATGCCGCCGTAGAACGGCCCGGCGAAGTTCTCGCGGAAGGAGTCGGAAAAACCGCGCGCGTGGAGGTACTCCTCGATGGACTGATCCTCGCCCGAAAAAATCTCGCCCGTCGGCTTGCGGGCCAGCTCCCGTCGAAGTCGAAGGGTTCGGAGTTTGTCGCGGAAGCGGACCTCCCGGTTCGTCGCCGACCCGAACAGCGCTCCCGGGTCACGAATCGGGTCCGCCAGTACCGACCGACGACCGGGACGGGCGAGCACCGCGCCGGGTGCGAAGTACCGCAAATCGAGGTCGCCGTAGTCGAGTTCCCGCCGCGCGGCGGGATAGGCCGTAAAGAGCACCTGAAATCCGCGGTCGAGGACGAATCCGTTTTCGTATCGCGTCCGCACTCGACCGCCGACGTCCGGCCCGCGTTCGAACACCTGTACGTCGAGTCCTAACCGAGCGAGATGTCGGGCGGCGACGAGTCCCGCGAGACCCGCCCCGGCGACGATGACAGTGGTCATGGAGGATGGTCGGTCGTCCGTAATAAACGTCTCTCGGCCGACCTGGTTAGGGAGCCGAACCGAGGGCCGCTACCGTGACGTCCGCACCGATTCGATTTCCGCGGCGAACTGCGTTCCGTCCGGGAGGTCGGAACACGGGTACCACGACACGTTCTCGATGGCCGCCGCAGTTGGTCGAATCGCCCCGCCGACCCGACGGGCGACGAATCCGGCCTGCAACACCGGCACGTGGACGCCGTTCCCGTAGTCGAACCGGAGCGTTTCGGTGAACAGCAGGTCGGTGACGTCGCACTCGATGCCGGTCTCCTCGCGGGTTTCCCGCTCGGCGGTTTCGGCGACCGATTCGACGGGTTCGCGGCGTCCGCCGCTCGCTTTTTCCGAAGCGCGGAGCGCTTCGCCCTGCTCACGATTTTCACCGTTCGCTTTCTTCGAGGTGCTACGCACCTCGCCTTTCCCTCCCGGCGGTTCCCACACCGACGAGTGGCCGGAGTCCTGTACCAACAAAACGCGTCCGTCCTCGACGACGAAACAGACCGCGACCCACGGAAATATCTCGTCCGGCGTCGCCGGGAAGTCGTACTCCGCGACGCCGGTGACGGGACGAACCCGGTGTGGAGCGTCGCCCCACCGTTCCGACAGGGCTTCGCGGCGGGTTTCGGCGCGGTCGGCGAGCACGGACCGGACGGCTTCCGGTTTCATATCCGACAGTTGCGGTGCAGGGGCAAAAGGGACGGGGGATGAACAGGGCTTAGTGGTCCGCCTTCCCACCTTCGGGCATGGAGACGACGGACGCATTCATCGGACTGACGTGCGTAGACTGCGGGGAGACGTTCGACGCCGACGAGGGGACACACCGCTGTCCCGACTGCGGCGGCATCCTCGACCCGGACTACGACTACGACGAAATCGACGTGTCGCGTGCGGACCTCGAATCCCGGCCGTTCGAGACGATGTGGAAGTACGCGGAACTGCTACCGTTCACCCGCGAGTCGGCGGTGACGATGGACGAGGGAGCCACGCCGCTCGTCGAGTGTCCGAACCTCGCCGAGGAGATGGGCGTCGGGCGCGTCCTGTTCAAGGACGAGGGGCGCAACCCGACGGGGACGTTCAAGGACCGCGGCCAGACGATGGCCGTGACCGCGGCGGCCCAACACGGCGCGACGGACATCGCGCTCGCTTCGGCCGGAAACGCCGGGCAATCCGCCGCGGCGTACGCCGCCCGCGCCGACCTCGAATCGCACGTCTTCCTCCCGACGCGCGCCGGGTTCACGAACAAGGCGATGGTCAACGTCCACGGCGGCGACATGACCGTCGTCGAGGGGCGCATCGGCGACGCGGGAGCGGCCTACGCCGACGCGATGGAGGAGGAAGACGACTGGTACTCCGTCAAGACGTTCGTCACGCCCTATCGCCACGAGGGAAAGAAGACGATGTTCTACGAAATCGCCGAACAGATGGACTGGGAGGTCCCGGACGCCATCGTCTACCCGACCGGCGGCGGCGTCGGTCTCGTCGGAATGCACAAGGCCGCGACGGAGTTCCGCGACTTGGGACTGACCGACGACCTCCCGTCGATGTACGCCGCCCAAGCGACCGGGTGTGCGCCCATCGTGAAGGCGTGGGACGAAGGAAAGGACGTTCACGAGGCGTGGGAAACGCCGGACACCATCTGCGGCGGCATCGAGATTCCCGACCCCGGCGCGAGCCCGCTCATCCTCGACGCGCTCCGCGAGAGCGACGGCGGCGCGGTGGCGACCAGCGACGAGGACATCCTCGATTCGGCGGTCGCGGTCGCACAGAAGGAGGGCCTGGAGATGGGCGCGACATGCGCCGCCGCCGCGAGCGGGGCGTGGGAACTCGCCCAGCAGGGAGAGTTCGGCGAGGACGACACCGTCGTCATCCTCAACACCGGCGAGGGCAACAAGGACGACGACGTGCTCCGCAGTCACCTGATGGGCATGGGAATCTGAGGCGGAACTCACATCGTCGCCATTTTCGACCGTAGATTTATATCAGAAGCCGGGGACAGCACGGCCCGGATGTCGAAAGAAATAGCAGAGAATGACCGCGTGGTTCTTAGAACGGAAACGTTCCTCGAATCCTATTCCGACCCCTTCAGAGCAGGTCGCTCTCGACCAACCGCTCGACCGCTTCCTCGATTCGCTCCAAGTTCGCCGCGTAGGAGACGCGAGCGTAGCCGGGCGCGCCGAATGCGCTGCCCGGAACGGTAGCGACGTGCGCCTGCTCCAGCGCGTCCTCGCACCACTGTTGATCATCTTCGGCGACGGGAATCATCAGGTAGAACGCACCGTCCGGCGTTCCGGCGTCCACGCCGTGCTGTTTCAACAGGGCGACGAGGCGGTCGCGGCGCTCGTGGAACGCCTCGACCATCTCGCTCACGTCGTCCTCGGTGTTCCGGAGGGCTTCGACGCCCGCGCGTTGGACGAAGTTCGTCGCCGACGAGACGGAGTGCGAGTGGAGTTTCGCCGCTTGCGAGACGAGTTCCTCCGGGGCGGCGAGGTAGCCGAGCCGCCAGCCGGTCATCGAGTAGGCTTTCGAGAAGCCGTTGACCGTGATGGTGCGCTCGTACATTCCGTCGAGCGTGGCGAGGCTGGTGCACTCCGCGCCGTAGGTGATCCGCTCGTAAATCTCGTCGCTGATGACCGTGATGTCGTGTTCGACCGCCAAGTCGCGGACGCCTTCCAGTGCGGCGTCGGAGTAGACCGCGCCGGTCGGGTTCGACGGCGAGTTGACGATGAGCAGTTCGGTGTCGTCCGAGACGGCCGCAGAGAGGTCGTCGAGAGCGGGTTCGAGTTTGAAGTCGTGCGGCGCGAGGTCCACGCGGTTCAGGTCGCCGCCCGCGAGTTTCACCATCGCCTCGTAGGACACCCACGCGGGGTCGAGGAGGACGACCTCGTCCCCGTCGTCCACGACCGTCTGTACCGTCTCGTAGAGCGCCTGCTTCGCGCCGGGCGTGACGATGACGTTATCCGCCTCGTACGGCAGACCGTCGTCCTGCAGTTTCGCCGCGATAGCCTCGCGGAGTTCGGGGACGCCCTTGGACGGCGGGTAGCCCGTGTGGCCATCCTCCATCGCTGTTTCGGCGGCGTCAACGACGTTCGCCGGGGTCGGGAAGTCCGGTTCCCCGACGCTCAGGTCGATGACGTCTACGCCGTCGGCTTCCAGTTCCGACGCGAGGCTGCTGATAGCGAGCGTCGCGCTCGGTTCGACACGTTGAATCCTGTCGGAAAAGTCCATTATTGTAGTTCCTCCACTAAGTCGAGTGCACCTTCGACCGCCCGTGCACCGTAGTCGGTACGCTCTCGGGCCTCCGCCGCGGACATGCCGGGGCCGGTGATGCCGAGTGCGACCGGCGTGTCCCGGTTCAGGCTGACGTCGGTGAGTTTCTGCGTCGTTGCGGTCGTGATAACGTGGTCGTGGTCGGTGTCGCCGGTGATGACGGCACCGAGGACCGCAACCCCGTCGATGTCGTCCCGGCGGGCGAGTCGGTCCGCCGCGAGCGGCGAATCGTACGCGCCGGGGACGTGTAGCGTTTCGACGATGTCTGCACCTCGCTCGGCGGCAGCCTCGCGCGCCGACTCCTCCATCTGCTCCGTTATCGGCGCGTTGAACTCCGCGACGACGAGTCCGAGCGTTACCATGTGTGGCGGGAAGCCAGCACGGCTAAAAGAACTACCGCTCTCCGCAAGGCTTGTATCCCCCCTGCGTCTTGAGGGAAAACAATGAGTTCGAGCGAACACCCGCTTTCCGGGTGGACGGCCCGAAATCGGGGTTTCGCTTCCATCTGTGCGGTCACGGTTGTCGCGCTGGTGCTCCGACTGTTCGCCCTCGGAGACCGGTTCGCCCATTGGGATGAAGCCCGCGTCGGCTACTGGATTCTCAGGTATCAGAAAACCGGCATCTGGCACTACCACGCCGACATCCACGGCCCGTTCTTCCCGCAAGTGAACAGCGTCCTCTTCGAACTGTTCGGCGCGAGCGACTTCATGGCGCGGCTGCCCGTCGCGCTCGTCACCGGCCTGCTCCCGCTCGCGGCGTGGTTGTACCGCGACCACCTCCGCGACTCCGAACTGGTCGCCTTCGCGCTCCTGCTCGCGGTCAATCCGGTCGCGCTCTACTACTCTCGGGTCATGCGGTACGACATGCTTCTCGCGGCGTTCATGGTGTTCGCGCTCGGCTTCTACCTCCGTGCGCAGGCGACGGGGAAGGCGAGGTACCTGTACGCCGGAACGCTGGCGTTGGCGCTCGGCTTCACGACGAAGGAAAACGCCCTGCTCTACGTCGCCTCGTGGCTCGGCGCGGCCGTCCTGTTGTTCGACCATCGGTTGTTCCTCGCGCGGAACTACGACCGAGAATGGACGGGGACGTTCGTCGATACCGTCACCGAAACGGGGCGGGGCCTCCTCCGATTCGCCCCCCACATCGCCCTGTGTGTGGTGGAGTTCTTCGTCGTCATCGTCTACTTCTACGCCCCGCGGACGAACGGCACCAGCGGTCCCGGACTGTGGAAAGCCGTCTCCAACCCGAGTATGTTCGGCGCGGTGATTTCGGAAGCGACGGTCGGGTCGTGGAACGAGTTCACCGGCCAGTGGGTCAAGAGTCAGGGCCACGCCTACCTCCCGTATCTCGAGCACTTCATCGCCGTCCTGGAACAGGGCGCGTTCGTGGTGGTCGTCCTCGCGGTTCTGGGCTTCCTCACGGCGCGGTACGTCGATGACCGTCCGCGCGACCTCGTTTCGTTCGCGTTCTATTGGGGCGCTGTGAGCGTCCTCGGCTACCCGCTCGTGACTGACATTCAGGCCGGATGGGTGACCGTCCACGCCATCGTCCCGCTGATGATTCCCGCGGCGGTCGGCGCGAGCATCATCTACCACTGGGGTCGGGAGGCGTACGAGGACGACGACACGTTCTCGACCGCCGCCGCGGGCGTCATCGCGCTCTTCCTCGTCGTGCAGGTCGCGTTCCCGGCGATAACGGTGGTGTATCTCCACCCGCAGGACGCGAACGCGCCGGGACTGTTCGGCGGCCAACACCACAACGACATCGTGCAGTGGGGTCAACCCGCTGACGGAATCAAGCCGACGATGGAGAAGGTACAGCGCGTCTCGCAGGCGAACCGGGAAGGAACCGACGTGTTGTACTACGGCTATCTGAACGAGGACAGTTCGTACGTTTTCTACGTCCCGAACGAGGCGAACAACGACCTATGGCCGCCGTCAAGCAGTTGGTACAACCGCCTCCCGCTCCCGTGGTACACCGAGATGGTGGACGCGAACGTGGACAGCACGCTGGACAACGAATCCCTCCAAACCCGCCAACCGCCGGTCGTCATCACGCGAGCGTCGCGCAAGGAGGACGTCGAGAAGTACCTCGACGGCTATCGCGTCTACGACCACGAACTCACGCTCTGGGGCGCGCCGACGACGATTTATATCAAGGAAAGCGCGCTTCGGGAAGCGAACCGGGCCGCGTAATCCATCCGCGAACCGATACACGTTCGTGCTCATTTTCCGTCCGAGTTGGCAAATCTTATGCACCCACAGGGATAGCCTTCGGACGACATGGTTACGGCATCACCGCTCACCCTCGGCGTCGTCGGCGGCGGGCAACTCGGTCGGATGCTCGCGGAGGCGGCATCGCCGCTCGGCGTCGAACTGGTCGTCCTCGACCCGACGCCGGACTGTCCCGCGTCGTTGGTCGCTCGGGACCAAATCGTCGGCGACTTCGACGACGAGGAGGCGATTCGAGAACTGGCGGAGCGAAGCGACGCGCTGACCTTCGAAATCGAACTCGCCGACCCCGACGTGCTCGAAGCGGTCGGCGAGGAGTACGACGTTCCGGTCCACCCCGACCCGGCCACGCTTCGAACCATTCAGGACAAACTCGTCCAGAAGCGCGCACTGCAGGACCGCGGAATTCCGGTCCCCGACTTCCGCCCCGTCGATTCCCGCGAGGACCTCCTCGAAGCGGGCGAGGAGTTCGGCTACCCGATGATGCTGAAAGCGCGGCGCGGCGGCTACGACGGGCGCGGAAACGTCCCCGTCGAGGACGAGGACGACGTGGACAACGCGCTCTCGCAAGTCTCGGGCGAGTTGATGGTCGAGGAGTTCGTCCCCTTCGAGCGCGAACTCTCGGTCATCGCCGTCAAGGGCGACGACGAGGTGGCGACGTTCCCCGTCGGGGAGAACGTCCACGAGGAGGAAATCCTTCGGCAGACGGTCGTTCCCGCGCGGACCTCCGACGAGGTTCGGGAGCGCGCCGAGGACGTCGCCCGCGAGGTTCTTTCGGCACTCTCCGGGAGAGGGACGTACGGAATCGAGCTATTTGAAGGGGAAGACGGGGATATTTCGGTCAACGAAATCGCGCCGCGGCCGCACAATTCCGGTCACTACACCATCGAAGGCGCGCTGACCTCGCAGTTCGAACAGCACGCCCGCGGCGTCCTCGGGTATCCGCTCGGCGCGACGGACCTCCGCGGTCCGGTCGTGAGTTCGAACATCCTCGGCGACGTCGACGAACCCGAAACCGCCGCCCTCTCCGGGGTCGAAGGAGTCCTCTCGAGCGACGGCGCGGCGTTCCACTGGTACGGCAAACGCCAAGTCCGCCCGCTCCGGAAGATGGGACACGTCACGCTCGTCGGCGACGACCTCGATGCGGACGACGAATCGACGCTCACCGACCTGCTCGAAGAGGCGCGCGAACTCACCGACTCACTCACGTTCCAATGACCACCGCAGAATCAGTTACGACGCTCATCGAACAGTTCGAAGCCGAGGCGAACCGCGACCGACCGACGGAGGAGACGCCCGAAGTCGGCATCATCATGGGGAGCGACTCCGACTTGGACGTGATGTCGGGCGCCTACGACGCGCTCACCGAACTCGGTTTCGAGGAAGTGACGGACGTCGAGAACCCGCCCGAATCGCGGTTCACGTTCGAAACCTACGTCGTCTCGGCCCACCGAACCCCCGAGTTGATGTACAGTTACGCGAAGACGGCCGAAGCACGCGGATTGGACGTCATCATCGCCGGGGCGGGCGGGAAGTCCGCCGACCTCCCCAACATGACGGCCTCGCTCGCGTACCCGCTTCCCGTGGTCGGCGTTCCCGTCCAGGAAAAATCCGTCTCGTCGGTTATCGGCATGCCGACCGGCGCGCCCATCGTCGCGGTGGACGCGGGCAAATCGTTCAACGCGGCGCTTTCCGCGGTGCAAATCCTCGCGCGTGAACACGACGACCTTCGGAAACGACTGGTTACCTACCACGACGAGTTACAGATGGACGTCGGTGCGGTATCTCGCCGCCTGCACGAGGAGGGCACGCCGTCGTTCCGCGACGGCGAATAACGGGTATCTTTTCCGCATATACCATCGTTCAGTACATTCCTTTCGTCGGTAAGAAAGGGTGCGTTACTGAATAGAAAGCGTCAGTTGCCGGAATGCGGGCGGGAGCGGCGCTGTCCGGCCAGAATCTCAAGAATCAACGCTTATAGGGGTGCGCTCACAAAACACCGCCTGCTAGGAGAAAACCGGTAATGAATCCATGGGTAGCCATTGGCGCGCTAGTGCTGGTGGGCCTCGCCATACCATTCAGTATGATGGCTGTGTCGAGTCTCCTCAGACCGAGCGTGCCTGAACAGGGAAAATCCGCCACCTACGAGAGCGGTGAAATTCCAACCGGGACGACGCGCATTCGGTTCAACATCCAATACTACATGGTTGCGCTGCTGTTCGTCGTCTTCGACATCGAGACGGTCCTCATCTTCCCTTGGACCGTCATCTATCGCAACGCTATCGACAGCGGCGTCAGCCTTGCGACGGTGCTCGTCCCGATGTTGGTTTTCATCGCGGTTCTCGTCGTCGGGCTCGCGTGGGCCTGGCGCAACGGAGCGGTGCGGTGGGTTCGTAGCCCCCGCGGAACGCAACGGAGTATGGAACAATGAGCAACGAACCACGGGAATACATACACGGTAGTACAGCCCCCCAGACGAAGACCCGCGAGGCTCGGATGGGCGAGGGTGTCGATGACCGCTTTAACTCGAAACTCCGTGAGGCCTTCGGCGCGTCGCCGTTCATCCTCACGAAGTTCGACAAGTTCATGAACTGGGTGCGGGGGTCGTCGATGTTCATGCTGCAGTTCGGTATCGCGTGCTGCAGTATCGAGATGATGCACACCTACGCGGTGAAACACGACTTGGACCGCTTCGGGTCCGGCGTCCCGCGTGCGTCGCCGCGGCAGGCCGACGTGATGATCGTCCCCGGGACGGTCGTCTCGAAGTTCGCGCCGCGGATGAAGCGCGTCTACGACCAGATGCCCGAACCCAAGTTCGTCGTGAACATGGGGTCGTGTGCCATCAGCGGCGGCCCGTTCCAGGAAGGATACAACGTCATCAAGGGCGCAGAAGAGGTCATCCCCATCGACATTCACGTCCCCGGATGCCCGCCGCGACCCGAGGCACTCGTCTACGGCGTCGTCAAGCTCCAAGAGCGCGTCGCCAACGGCGAGACCAGCCCGGTGACGGTCAAGCCCTACGAACTCGAACAGTTCGGGGACCTGGAACAGGACGAACTGGTAGACACGCTCGCCGACAGAATCGACGAGGACTCGCTCGTCATGCGCTACAACTGGGCTGATTCACCATGAGTTCGCAACGAGAAGTACCGGCAGCGCAGGAACTCGACGGCGACCAGCTCGCCGCGCTGCTCGGTGACCACGTTATCGGCCGCGAGGAACATCTCAACGCGCCGGGATTCGTCGTTCGACCCGACGAAGTGCAGGACGCACTGACAATCCTGCGCGACGAGGCCGGATTCGACCACCTCTCGATGGTCACGGCACAGGACTACGAGGACCGCTACGAGAGCGTCTACCACCTGAAGAAGTACGCCGACCCGACCCAAGAGGTGAGCGTCGTCGTTCCGACGCCGACCGATGCGCCCGCGAGCCAGACCGCGGAACCCGTCTATCGATCCGCCGACTGGCACGAGCGGGAGGCCTACGACCTCGTGGGCATCGACTACGACGGTCATCCGGACCTTCGTCGTATCCTCCTCCCCGAGACGTGGCAGGGCCACCCCCTGGCGCAGAACTACGACCAAGACCGGCCACAAATCGTCTCGTTCGAGGAGCACAAGAACCCGATTCAGGACGACCACTACGACGCGGATTCGGACACGATGTTCCTGAACATCGGGCCGCACCACCCGGCAACCCACGGTGTGTTGCACCTGAAGACGACGCTCGACGGCGAGCAAGTCGCCGACGTCGACCCGGACATCGGCTATCTCCACCGCTGTGAGGAGCAGATGGCCCAGAACGGGACCTACCGGCACCAGATCATGCCGTACCCCGACCGCTGGGACTACGCGTCCGCCGGGCTGCTCAACGAGTGGGCCTACGCGCGCGTGGCCGAAGATTTGAACGACCTCGACGTGCCCGAGTACGCGCAGATAATTCGGACGATGGGTGCCGAACTCTGCCGTATCGCATCGCACATGCTGGCGCTGGGGACGTTCTGTCTCGACATCTACGGCGACTTCACTGCTATCTTCATGTACGCGATGCGCGACCGCGAAATCGTCCAGAACATCCTGGAGGACCTGACCGGCCAGCGCATGATGTTCAACTACTTCCGCCTCGGCGGCGTCGTCTGGGACATCCCGGAACCGCGTCAGGACTTCTTCGACAAGATTCGGGACTTCCTCGACGACCTCCCGCCGACGCTGGAGGAGTACCACGACCTCATCACGAGCAACGAGCTGTTCCAGATTCGGACCATCGGAACCGGCGTTCTCGAACCCGAGGTCGCCAAACAGTACGGCGTCACCGGTCCCGTCGCTCGCGCATCGGGCATCGACTACGACCTGCGCCGCGACGACCCCTACGGCTACTACGACCAACTCGATTGGGACGTCGTGACCGAGGACGGCTGTGACAACTACGCGCGCCTCCTCGTTCGGATGCGCGAAGTCGAGGAGTCGGCGAAGATCATCGACCAGTGTGTCGACCTGCTCGAAGACTGGCCGGAGGACGAACGCGAAATTCAGTCGAACGTCCCCCGGACCCTCAAACCGGACGCGGACACGGAAACGTACCGCGCGGTCGAGGGCGCGAAAGGAGAACTCGGCATCTACATCCGCTCGGACGGGACGGACAAACCCGGCCGATTCAAGATTCGAAGTCCGTGTTTCTGCAACCTCTCCGCGCTCGGTGAGATGTCCAACGGGGAGTACATCCCCGACCTCGTCGCCACGCTCGGCAGCCTCGACGTGATTCTCGGGGAGGTCGACCGATGAATCCCGTTCCGCTGCAGGGGACGGGAACGGTCCTTCTCCCCGAACAGATAGCGCGTGCGCTGGGCGGCAACAACCCCGGCGCGCCGATAGAGCTGCTCTCGGCGCTCATCGCGGCGGCCGTCATCGGCACCATCATGCTGACGATGACGGCGTTCGCGGGTCCGTGGGCGAAACGGAAAATCACCGCCGCGTTCACCGATCGTATCGCGGTCAATCGTGTCGGGCCGTTCGGCCTGTTCATCATCGTGGCCGACGCGGTGCGGCTGCTGTCGAAAGAACTCATCATCCCGGAAGGTGCGGACCGTCCGGCATTCGACCTCGCGCCCGTCGTCATGGCGGGTTCGGCGCTGCTCGGTTTTGCGGTCATTCCGATGGGTTCCCTTTTCGGCATCAATCTGCAACTCGCTGACCCCGAGACGGGGCTGGCGTACGTGTTCGCCGTCGCCTCCATCGCCACGCTCGGACTGACGATGGGTGGCTACGCGTCGAACAACAAATACTCGCTTCTCGGTGGCCTTCGCGCGGTGGCACAGAACATCGCGTACGAGATTCCGCTCGTCGTGACGGCGGCGTCCGTCGTCCTCTTCACGGGGACGCTCCAGATGAGCCAAATCGTCGCCCAACAGCAGGAGACGCTCATCACCATCGGCGGCATCGCGATTCCGTCGTGGTACGCGTTCGTGAACCCGTTCGCGTTCGTGCTGTTCCTCGCGGCGAACCTCGCGGAAGTCGGGCGGAACCCGTTCGACACCCCCGAGGCACCCACCGAAATCGTCGCCGGATACCAGACGGAGTACTCCAGCGTGTACTTCGTGCTGTTCTACCTCGGCGAGTTCATCCACATCTTCCTCGGCGGTGCGATCATCGCCACGCTGTTCCTCGGCGGTCCGTCCGGTCCCGCTTCGGGCTCCATCGGATTCGTCTGGTTCACCGTGAAGATCTGGGCGGTGTTCCTGTTCACGCAGTGGGCGCGTTCGGCGCTTCCGCGCGTGCGCATCGACCAACTCATCGAAATCGGTTGGAAGGGCATGCTCGTGCTCTCGTTCGCCAACCTGGTTCTCACGGCCATCATCGTGGGGGTGGTGCTATGATCGGACTACTCAAATCGATGGCAACGACGATGAAACACGCACTGGGCGGGACGACGTTCACGGTCGAATACCCGGACGTCGCACCCGAAGTAAGCCCACGCTTCCGTGGGATTCACAAGTTCAGCCAAGAGCGCTGCATCTGGTGTCGCCAGTGCGAGAACGTCTGTCCGAACGACACGATTCAGATCGTTCAGGACGACCAGCGCAACGGCGAACAGTACAACCTCCACGTCGGCCAGTGTATCTACTGCCGACTCTGTGAGGAAGTGTGCCCGGTCGACGCCATTCTGCTCACCCAGAACTTCGAGTTCACGGGTGACACGAAGGACGACTTGGTGTACAACAAAGAACAGTTGAAGAACGTCCCCTGGTACAAAGACATCGACCCACTCGAATCGCGCGAACCGGACCGTAGCGCGTGGATAGGAGAGGGCGAAGGAGCAGTCGATTACCAGTAATCACGCCCGTCTCGAAATCTTAAAAGGGCGTTTACCCAAACCCAAAGGTGACTGAAATGGCATATGAAATGATCGCGTTCGCGTTGTTCGCCATCCTGACGGTGGCGAGTAGCGTGGGCGCCGTCCTGGTGCGGGACGTGTGGCATTCGGCGTTGTTGCTCGGCGCTTCGTTGCTGAGCTTCGCCGCCCATTACGTCATGTTACAGGCGGAATTCGTTGCGGCGATGCAGATCCTCGTCTACGTGGGCGGGGTTCTCATCCTGATAACGTTCGCCGTCATGCTCACACGTCGTTCAAGTACAGAGGAGGTGACTAACGCATGACATCACGGCCACGAATGCGTGACCCAAGCACGATGCTTCCCGGCGTCGTCGCGGTGGCGCTGTTCGCCATCCTCGCTGTGGTGTTCCTCGGCGCGTCGTTCGGCGACGCAGGTGGCTTCGGAGCCGGAGCCAACATCACGGCGAGCATCGGCTACGCGATGTTCAACATCGGAAACGTCGGCGGTGACGCTCTCGTCCAGAGCGAGGGATTCCTCGTCGCGTTCGAGATTATCGACCTCGTGCTCGTCGCGGCGCTGGTGGGTGCAGTGATGCTCGCCAGCCGTGACGACGGTGAAGACAGCGAGAGCGGAACGCCGTCGGCGGTCATGGCGGACGGCGGTCGAAACGCGGGAGGTGACGAGGAGTAATGGTACCAGTCGAATACTACCTGTTGCTCTCCGCCGCCGTGTTCTGTTCGGGGCTGTTCGGAATCCTGACCCGGAAGAACGCGCTGATGTTCCTCATCAGCGTCGAGCTGATGCTGAACGCGGCGAACATCAACCTCGTCGCGTTCTCCAGCTATCACGGCAATCTGACCGGGCAGACGTTCAGCCTGTTCACGCTGGCGCTCGCCGCCGCGGAAGTCGCAGTGGGAATCGGTATCATCCTCGTGCTGTATCGTAACTTCAACGACGTGGACGTGACCCAAGCGACGACTATGAGGTGGTAACAATGGCGGCAACAGCATTCCAACTGGCACCGGTAATCGCACTCTTGCCGTTCGTATCGTTCCTGATCGCACTGTTCGGCGGCGAGTACGCCCGCAAGATGCTACCCAAGGGTGGCGCGATTCCGGGCATCGCCGCGACGGCCGGGTCGCTCCTCCTGTCGCTGTGGGTCTTCCTCACGGTGTCGGGTGGCGAATCCTACCACGAGACCATCGTGTGGGTCGAAGGACTCGACACCTTCAACCTGCACTTCGGCATCTTCCTCGACCCGCTGTCGGCGATGATGCTCGTCATCGTCTCGCTGGTCGCGTGTCTCGTGCACATCTTCAGTCTCGGCTACATGAACGACGAGGGCGAAACCGGTCTCCCGCGCTACTACGCCGGTCTCGGCCTGTTCACCTTCAGCATGCTCGCGTTCGTCTTCGCGGACAACCTGCTGATGGCGTTCATGTTCTTCGAACTCGTCGGGCTGTGTTCGTACCTGCTCATCGGGTTCTGGTTCCGCGAACCCGGCCCACCGAGCGCAGCGAAGAAGGCGTTCCTCGTCACCCGCTTCGGTGACTACTTCTTCCTCATCGGCGTGGTGGCGGTGTTCGCCACCTTCGGCACGGCGCAGTTCACGGGCGACCACTCGTTCGTGCACATGGCCGAGCAGGCAATTGCGGGCGAGGGCGGAGAGGTGACGACCCTCTTCGGTCTCGACCCGAAGATGTGGTTCAACATCGTCGGCCTGCTCGTGTTGGGCGGCGTGGTCGGGAAATCGGCGCAGTTCCCGCTCCACACGTGGCTTCCCGACGCGATGGAAGGCCCGACGCCCGTTTCCGCGCTGATTCACGCGGCGACCATGGTCGCGGCGGGTGTCTACCTCGTCGCGCGCATGTACGGCTTCTACGCCCTGCTCCCGCAGGTGCTCGCCATCATCGCGTTCATCGGCGGCTTCACGGCGCTGTTCGCGGCGACGATGGGCGTCGTCAAACGCGAAATCAAACAGGTGCTCGCGTACTCCACCATCTCCCAGTACGGGTACATGATGCTCGCGCTGGGGTCGGGTGGCTACGTCGCGGCGACCTTCCACCTGATGACCCACGCCTTCTTCAAGGCGCTCCTGTTCCTCGGAGCGGGGTCGGTCATCATCGCCATGCACCACAACGAGAACATGTGGGACATGGGCGGCCTGAAAAAACGCATGCCCGTGACCTACTGGACGTTCCTCGCCGGGTCGCTCGCGCTCGCGGGAATCGTCCCGTTCGCCGGGTTCTGGTCGAAAGACGAAGTGCTCTACGAGGCGCTCGTCCACGGTCTCGGCGGCAACCCGCTCCTCCTCGGAGCGTACGCGATGGGTCTCATCGCGGTGTTCTTCACCGGATTCTACACCTTCCGGATGGTCTTCCTGACCTTCCACGGTGAACCCCGGAGCGACACCGCGCGGAGCCCGCACGGCGTGCGCTGGAACGTGAAGTTCCCGCTCGTCGTTCTCGGTATCCTCGCCACCGTCATCGGTCTCGTCAACATGACGCCGGTGGCGGAACTGACGGGTGCCCACATCGAGTTCCTCCACACGTGGCTCAACGGACCGGTCGGCGCGACCGGTGCTCACCACTACGAGGAACTCATCAACCGGTTCGCCTACGGCGATCCGGCGGAGTTCTCGGGACTCGTTTCGAGCGGCATCTCGCTCGCGTTCGCACTTGCCGGTCTCGGACTGGCGTGGGTGCTCTACAACGTCCCGCAACCCGTCGAGCACACCGACAAGTTGGGCAGCGTGAAGACGCTCCTGTTCAACAACTACTACCAAGACGAGTATCAGGTCTGGCTCGCAACCGGCGTCACGCTCCCCGTCTCGCGCGCGGCGGACAAGTTCGACCAAGGCGTCATCGACGGCGTGGTCAACGGCGTCTCCAGCGTGAGTCTGTTCGGCGGCAGCCGAGTGAAGCGGATTCAGAGCGGCATCGTGACGAACTACGCGCTCATGTTGGTGCTCTCGTTCGTCGTCCTGCTTCTCGTCTTCGGCTTCACGGGAGGTTGGTTCTAGATGATAGTCGAAGCACTTCTCGCGGTAACCTTGGTGAGCGCGTTCGCGGTGTTCCTTGCGCCGGACAAAATCGCAGGGAAACTCGCGTTCGTGCTGAGCCTGCTCCCCGCGGCCGGGAGCATCTGGATGTACAGTGACTTCAACGGCAGCGGGAACGCCCTGTTGGGCGGGAAGCTCGCCTTCGAAGAGACGTTCAAGTGGGTCACGTTCGGCCCCTACGCGCTGAACTGGCACGTCGGCCTCGACGGCATCAGCATGCCGTTGTTGGTGTTGACGGCGGTGCTCACGCCGCTCGCGATTCTCGCGGCGTGGACGCCGATTCAGTCCCGACAGAGCCAGTTCTTCGGTCTGATGCTCTTCATGGAGATGAGCCTCCTCGGCGTCTTCTCGGCGCTCGACTTCTTCATCTGGTTCATCTTCTGGGAGATGGTGCTGGTTCCGATGTACTTCCTCATCGGCATCTGGGGCGGCCCGCGGCGCAAGTACGCGGCGATCAAGTTCTTCGTGTACACCAACGTCGCCTCGCTGCTGATGTTCATCGGGTTCATCGCCCTCGTCTTCGGACTGGGCGATTCCATCACATCGCTCGATATGCCCGTCATCGCGCAAGCGTTGAACGACGGGCAGTTGGGAAGCCTCGGTGGCGTCGGCGCGGGCACGCTGAAAGCGCTCGCGTTCTTCGCGATGTTCATCGGATTCGGCGTCAAGGTCCCGATTGTCCCGTTCCACACGTGGCTGCCGGACGCCCACGTCGAGGCACCGACGCCGGTGTCCATCATGCTGGCGGGCGTCATGCTGAAGATGGGTACCTACGCGCTGCTCCGATTCAACTTCACCATGCTTCCCGGCGTGGCGAAGGACTACGCGTTCATCATCGCCCTCGTGGCGGTCGTGAGCGTCATCTACGGTGCGCTCCTCGCGTTGGCACAGTCCGACCTGAAGCGTATCGTGGCGTACTCCTCGGTGTCCTCGATGGGGTACGTCATCCTCGGACTCGTCGCGTTCAACATGTACGGCGTCGGCGGTGCGACCTTCCAGATGGTCGCCCACGGTCTCATCTCGGGACTGATGTTCATGGCGGTCGGCGTCATCTACAACACGACGCACACCCGGATGGTCTCGGACATGTCCGGGCTGGCGGACAAGATGCCGATTACGGTCGCGGTGTTCGTCGCGGGCGCGTTCGGCTACATGGGCCTGCCGCTGATGGCTGGCTTCGCGGCGGAGTTCTTCATCTTCGTCGGGGCCTTCCACTCGACCGTGCTTGCAGGGACAGTAGCGGGAACCAACGGACTCGCGCTGTTCACGGGAGCGGCGATGTTCGGCATCGTCATCGTGGCTGGCTACCTGCTGTTCGCCATGCAGAGAACGCTGTTCGGGCCGTTCCGGCTCGAAACCGACTACGAGGTCGGCCGCGCGTCGTTCCACGACGTCGCGCCCCTCGTGGTCCTCATCCTGCTGGTCATCCTGCTGGGTGTTCAACCGAACATCTTCTACCACATGATTCAGGATGCCGTGGGTGAAATGGCGCTCCTCGCCGGAGGTGGTGCCTGATGGCGGCATTCGCGTGGCCCGACTGGGCCGCACTCGCGCCCGCCATCGTCCTCGGCCTGACGGCGCTGCTGTTGCTGGTCGTGGACAGCATCTACCCGCACACGCGGGACAACCCGATTCTCGCGGGTATCTCGACGCTCGGTGCGGTCGTTGCAGGCGGTCTCGCGGCGTGGTTCATCACCTCCGGAACGGGCGAGAACCCGATTCCGCTGTACGGGAACGCGATGGTCGTCGACACGATGAGCCTGTTCTTCGTGCTCATCTTCGCCAGCGTCACCGCGCTGGTGAGCATCGCCAGCTACGATTACCTGAAGGGTAACTCCTATCAGGCGGAGTACTACACGCTGGTCGTCCTCGCGGCGACCGGGATGACGCTGATGGCGAGCTCGAATAGCCTCGCCACGGTGTTCATCAGCCTCGAACTGGCCAGCCTCCCGTCCTACGCGTTGGTCGCGATGCTGAAGAAGAACCGCGGAAGCGTCGAGGCGGGTCTCAAGTACTTCCTCATCGGCGCACTCTCGTCGGCCATCTTCGCCTACGGTATCAGCCTCGTGTACGGTGTCACCGGACACCTGCAGCTGGACCTCATCGCCACCACGCTCGGCCAAGGGTTCAGCGGGCTGGGCGGCGTGCTCGGCGTCGGCGTGCTGATGGTGGTCGCTGGCTTCGCGTTCAAGACGGCCTCCGTCCCGTTCCACTTCTGGGCACCGGAAGCGTACGAAGGCGCACCAGCGCCGATTTCGGGCTTCCTCTCGTCGGCTTCGAAGGCCGCCGGGTTCGCAGTCGCCTTCCGCGTGTTCGTCACCGCGTTCCCGTTCGCACTGGTTTCGGGAACCATCGACTGGGTGCTGGTCTTCCAGATTCTCGCAGTCGTCACGATGACGCTCGGGAACTTCGCGGCCGCCACGCAGGACAAGGTGAAACGGATGCTCGCGTACTCCTCGATCGGACACGCGGGCTACGTGCTCATCGGACTGGCCGCTCTCTACGGCGGTAACAACAGCGGTGTGCTGAGCGGTGCGATGCTCCACCTGCTCGTCTACGGCTTCATGAACACGGGTGCGTTCCTGTTCATCGCGCTGGTCGAGTACTGGGGCGTCGGCCGGACGTTCGAGGATTACAACGGACTGGCCGAGAAGGCTCCCATCGCCTGTCTCGCCATGACCGTGTTCCTGTTCAACCTCGCCGGTCTCCCGGTCGGTGCAGGATTCATGAGCAAGTACATCCTGTTCGGTGCCGCGGTCGGTGCCGGATTCTGGTGGCTTGCCGCGGTCGGTGCGATAAACAGCGCGCTGTCGCTGTTCTACTACAGCCGCGTCGTGAAAGCGATGTGGGTCGAGGACCCGGAGGGCGACTTCACGATTCGAAGCACGCCGACGGGCCTCTACGTTGCGGTCGTCGCCGCCGCAGTCGTGACGGTCGCATTGCTGTTCGCGTTCGGGCCGGTGGCGGACACGGCGTACAACGCCGCCGCCACGCTGTTCGCCTGAACCGCACGATTTCCGTTCGCGTTTTCCGCCTTTTTCGATTCGACGATCTCGGTCGTGAGTCGCCCGTATCGTACAAATCGTGAGCCATCCGTATCGCGCAAAACGACCGGATGATATCGATGCCGTTCGGACACGTTTTCGCCGATCGAATCGCCGCGTAAAGTGCGTCTCTCGTCCGATTTTTGCAGCTCGACGCTGTAAACGGATTCCCAACAAGTTTTAGGTGTCCGACTATGAATCGGGGGTAAGATGGTTTCGCGGCTCATGCTCGGCTGTGGTTCCGTCGGGCATGCCATCGTTGAATCGGTGGCCGACTGGTCCGGAAGCCTCGTCGTCGTCGACGAGAGCGAAAGTAGAGTCGAAACGCTCCGAACGGAGGGCGTTTCGGCGACCCGCGGCGACCCGACGGACACGGAGGTAGTCGCACAGAGACCAGCCGTCGACCTCGCCTTCGTCTTCGGGGACGACCCGGAGCAAAACCGACAGGCCGCACGTGCGTTGCGCGACGTCCATCCCGACGCCTATCTCGTCGTCTACGCCGGTGACGGCCCATCGACGGAGATGCGGGCGGACCTCGACGAACTGGCGGACGAGTTCATCGACCCCGGCGCGGCGCTCGTCGACCACCTGCTTCCGCTGACGGACGGGGATACCGCGTTTCGTACGCACGAACTGCAACGAACCCTCCGCGACATCGACGGCAAGCTCGGTATTTTCATGCACGACAACCCCGACCCGGACGCCATCGCCAGCGCGGTCGCACTGGAAGGGATGGCCGAATCGGTCGGGACGGAGGCCGAGGCGTGCTATTTCGGGGCGATTTCGCATCAGGAGAATCGCGCGTTCGTCAACTTGCTCGATTTGGACCTCAGGAACCTCGAAGTCGGTGCCGACATATCGGAGTTCGCCGGACTCGCGCTGGTCGACCACTCCAGTCCGGGCGTCAACGACCAACTGCCGGAGGAGATTCCCGTCGATGTCGTCATCGACCACCACCCGCCGAACCACCCCGTCGAAGCGCGATTCGTCGACCTTCGAAGCGGCGTCGGGGCGACGAGTTCGCTGCTCGCGGACCACTTGGAACAGCTCGGTATCTCCCCCGACGAGCGGGTCGCGACCGGATTACTGTACGGCATTCGCGTCGATACGAAGGACTTCACCCGCGAGGTGTCCGTCGCCGACTTCGAGGCGGCGTCGTTTTTGCTCCCGCACGCCGATACGAGCACCTTGGACCGCGTCGAGACGCCCTCCATCAGCGCCGATACGTTCGAGACTATCTCCCGGGCGATTCGGAACCGCGAACTCGACGGGACGGTGCTGGCGAGCTGTGTTGGGTCGCTGTCCGACCGCGATGCGCTCGCGCAGGCGGCGGATCGATTGCTCAACATGGACGGCGTGACGGTCACGCTCGTGTTCGGCTTCATGGACGGAACCGTGTACGTTTCCGCGCGCGCACGCGGCACCGACGTCGACCTCGGGGAAACCATGCGGGCGGCGTTCGGGCAGATAGGCAGCGCGGGCGGCCACGCCGACATGGCGGGCGCACAGATTCCGTTGGGCCTGCTCGGTGAGGTCGAGGACGACGAGGAGGAGTCCCTCTCGACCATCGTGGGAGATATCATCACCGACCGGTTCTTCGAGACGGTCCGCTCCCGTCCGGGACCCGACGATTTCGATTCGGACCGCGAGCGAGTCGCGGCGTTCGACATTCAACTCGCGGACGACGAGTGACGGGCGGTCGGGAAGTTTTTCCCTCACCGGGGCATCGATACTCTACATGGACGAGGCCGAGGAGGAAGCGGGCCGCAAGTCACCGTCTCGCGTTCGCATCGCTTCCGACGGCGGAACCGAGGGCATCAAAGCGAAAGTCAAGGAGTACATGACCCGCGACGTGGCGACAGTTTCCCCCGATGCGACCGTCGAGGAGGTCGCCCGGCGAATCGCCGAGAGCGACGGACACAACGGATTCCCGGTGTGTGACGGCCGACGCGTGGAAGGATTCGTCAGCGCCCGCGACCTCCTGCTCGCCGACGAGAAGGAACCGATTTTCAAGGTGATGACGCAGGAACTCATCGTCGCCCACCCGGACATGGTGGTCAACGACGCCGCCCGGGTCATCCTCCGGTCGGGCATCCAGAAGCTCCCGGTCGTGGACGACGCGGGCAACCTCGTCGGTATCATCACCAACACCGACTTCATCCGGAGCCAAATCGAGCGCGTTACTCCCGAGAAGGTGGGGAAGCTCATGCGCACCCTCGAATCCATCCACGATACCGAGGTCACACAGAGTCGCCGGAAGGTTCGACTCGCCGACCTCGTACCGACGCAGGGCAAGGTCTACGCCGACGAACTGGAGGGTCGCGTGTACGAGATGAAGCGCGGACTGGCCGAACCGCTGGTCGTCATCGAGAACGGCAGCACCCTCCTGCTTGCGGACGGGCACCACCGCGCGAAAGCCGCCGACAGGCTCGATATCGAGCGGATGGACGCCTACGTCATCATCACCGACCACCGGGTCGAACTCGGCATGGCGGAGACGGCGCGAAAGGAGGGCCTCGAAAGCATCGACGACATCCAGGTCGTTGACTACGCCCGCCACCCGCTGATGGAGACGACGAAGCGGTTGCAGTAGCTATTCTCTCGGTCGCTTCGTCATTCAGCGGTACCTACAACTCGCTCCGTGACCCATCGGAACGCATGCCGGGCGAGAGCAGGGACCCGACGGCCATCCGCGTCGTGGTGATCCACGCGGACGACGTGGTGACCGCGCTCAAAGCGAACGAGCGGGGGCGGGAGGCGGTGCTTCGAATCACGGCCCCGTTCGCCGGGCGGGTGCGGGCCAGACTCCACGTGGTACAGGAGAGCGAACCGGTGGACGACGGTCTCGGCGGTCCCGCCCCGATTCGAATTCCGCCGCGAAAACTCGTCGCCGAGGATGCGCCGAGCTATCCGCGGGTCGACGAAACCGACCCGACCGTCGCCGACCCCGACGGAGAGTACGACGTGGAGGTCCACCACGACCGACACGCGGCCGCGGTCGCGGCGTGGCGCGAGCGGGTCCGCGACCACCTCGTCGAAGCGGTCGAACTCGACACGGCCGCGGGACCGCACCGCGTGTCCGTCGCCATCCTCGGCTGACGGAAACCGACGCAAAAATCGCCACCGAATCCTTAATGGATTGCCCGGCAGAAACTACCTGCATGTACGACGAGGACGACCTGCAGGAAATCCGGCAGGCCAGAGAGGAGTGGGAGGACGAGACCCACTCGCCCGTTCTGGAGCGATTCGGGGAGCGGAAGGACCGCTTTGCCACCGTCTCGAATCTGGAAGTGGACGACCTGTACGACCCGACGGACGTGTCCGACCTCGACTACGAGGAGGACCTCGGCTATCCGGGTGAAGACCCCTACACGCGCGGGGTCTACCCGACGATGTACCGCGGACGAACGTGGACGATGCGCCAGTTCGCCGGGTTCGGGACGGCCGAGGAGACCAACGAACGGTTCCATTATCTCATCGACAACGGGCAGACCGGACTCTCGACGGCGTTCGACATGCCGAGCCTGATGGGTAAGGACTCGGACGACCCGCTTTCCGACGGGGAGGTCGGCAAGGAGGGCGTGGCGGTGGACACCCTCCGCGACATGGAAATCCTCTTCGACGGCATCGATTTGGACGAGGTTTCGACCAGCTTCACCATCAACCCGAGCGCGCCCGTCATCTTCGCCATGTACGTCGCGCTGGCCGACCAGCAGGGCGTCCCCCGCGACGAAATTCGTGGTACCTTCCAGAACGACATGCTGAAGGAGTTCATCGCGCAGAAGGAGTGGGTCATCCCGCCCGAACCGTCGCTCGACATCGTTACCGACACGGTGGAGTTCGCCGTGGACGAGACGCCGAACATCAAGCCCATCTCGATTTCGGGCTACCACATCCGCGAAGCGGGTTCGACCGCGGTGCAGGAACTCGCCTTCACGCTCGCCGACGGCTTCGCGTACGTGGAGGACGCGATGGAGCGCGGCCTCGAGGTGGACGAGTTCGCGCCGCAACTCTCCTTCTTCTTCAACTCGCACAACTCCCTGTTCGAGGAGGTGGCGAAGTTCCGGGCCGGTCGCCGCATCTATTCGACCGTGATGGACGAGTGGTACGGCGCGGAATCCGAGAAGTCGAAACAGCTCAAGTTCCACACGCAGACGGCCGGGCAGTCGCTCACCGCACAACAGCCCCTGAACAACATCGTCCGCGTGACGATTCAGGCGCTCGCGGGCGTCCTGGGCGGCACCCAGAGCCTCCACACGAACAGCTTCGACGAGGCGCTCGCGCTCCCGAGCGAGCAGTCCGTCCGCGTCGCCCTGCGAACCCAGCAGATAATCGCGGAGGAGAGCGGTGCGGCGGACATCATCGACCCGCTCGGCGGCAGCTTCGCCGTCGAATCGCTGACGGAGGAAGTCGAGGAGAAGACGATGGCCTACATCGAGGAAATCAAGGAGATGGGCGACGGTTCGGTGCGAGACGGCGTGCTCGAAGGCATCGACCGCGGCTACTTCCACCGCGAGATTCAGGAGGCGTCCTACGAGTACCAAGAGCGCGTCGAGGACGGCGAGGAAATCGTCGTCGGCGTCAACAAGTACGACATCGAGGAGGACACCAAACCGGAAATCCTGAAGGTGGACGAGGAGACCCAAGAGCGCCAACTCGCCCGACTGTCCGAGGTCAAGGAGGAACGCGACGACGAAGCGGTCGAAGCGGCTCTCGACGACCTGCAGACGGCCATAGACGAGGACGAGAACGTCATGCCCGCAATCGTGGACGCGGTGAAGGCGTATGCGACCATGGGCGAAATCATGGACGTGTTCGAGGCCGAACACGGCACGTATCAGGAGAAGATAGGACTGGCCTGACGAGTAGCGTCGATGAGACCGAATTCACGGTTTTTATTTTCCCAACCGTCGTGTGAGAAGTATGAGCGTAGACGAGCTTCGAGCGCCGATTATCGGACTACAGTGTACGCTGCTCGCCATCTTTCTCGTGATAGTCGTTCCACACACGCCGTGGGTACTCCTCGCCTTCCTCCTCGTTGCCGTCGGGACGCTGTTCACCGTCGGGTGGGCAGTAGCGCCGACGAACTCCGACACGCGATAGGTCCCGAAGACATCCAGCGGAGCGATTTTATTCATCGAGTGCGATAGCTCGAACCCATGGAAGTGGCTATTCTCACCGTCGGCGACGAAATTCTCGCGGGCGACACGGTGAACACGAACGCGACGTGGTTAGCGACGGAAATCCACGACCGGGGCGGGTCGGTTCGGAGGATCATGACCGTCCCCGACGAGAAGGGAATAATCGAAAACACGGTTCGAGAGTGGAACGAGTCGTTCGATGCGGTCATCGTGACCGGTGGACTCGGTGGGACGCCGGACGACGTGACGATGGACGCGGTGGCGTCCGCGCTCGACCGGGAACAGGCCGTCGATACGGACGTCCGGGAGCGTCTCGAAGCGAAGGCGCGCCGGTTCGCGGAGGAGAACCCCGAGTTGACCGACGAGTACGACCTCGATTTGGACCTCGACGAGGCCGCGACGCTGCCCGCGGGAGGGAGGCCCCTGTTCACGGACGTCGGGTGGGCCCCGGGTTGTGCGGTCGAGGGCGTCTACGTCCTTCCCGGCATTCCCCGCGAGATGAAGGCCATGTTCGAACTCGTCGCGGACGAGTTCGGCGGGGAAGTCGTCTCGAAGACGATGTACACACCGGCACCCGAGGGCGCGCTCGGCGACGTTCTCGAAACGGTCAGGGAGCGCTTCGACGTGGCCGTCGGAAGTTATCCGGGACGCGACGACGACCCGGGCCGATTGAAGGTCACATCGACCGACGCCGAAGCGGTCGCCGCCGCGACGACGTGGTTGCGCGATAACGTCGAGGAAGTGACACCGGATGCGGCGGGCGAACGACGCGCCGAGTGAGCGGACCGAACCGGGCGCGAGATAGGCGGTGAAATCGGGCGAAGCGACGGGGGCCGAAGGGGGCCGTTTTCATCCCGATTCTGTCGATGGATTTCAACTTCGATTCTCGAAATGGTCGGCGAACATAGCATATCTTTATGCACCTCGTAAAAGCATGCTAGCATGGATATATGACAGACGATACCGTGGAACTCGAAGCGCGGCTCGAAGAGGCAGAATCGTTTGAGCCACCGGAATCGTTCGTCGAGCAGGCGAACGTATCGGACCCCGAGATTTACGACGAGTTCGAGGACAACTGGCCGGAGTGCTGGGAGCGCGCGGCCGACCTGCTCGATTGGTACGAGGACTACGACACCGTGCTGGAAGACGACGACGCGCCGTTTTACAAGTGGTTCACCGGCGGGTCGCTGAACGCATCGTATAACTGCCTCGACCGACACCTCGACGACCGAGGGGACGAGGTTGCCATCGAATGGATCGGCGAACTCGGCGAGACGCGGACGTTCACGTACGAGGAACTCCACCGCAAGGTAAACGAGTTCGCGGCCGCACTCCGCGAGATGGGCGTCGGCGAGGACGACGTGGTGACGATGTACCTGCCGATGATACCGGAACTGCCCATCGCCATGCTGGCGTGTGCGCGCATCGGCGCCCCCCACAGCGTCGTTTTCGCCGGGTTCTCGGCCGACGCGCTCGCCACGCGGATGGAGAGCGCGGTGTCCGAGTACCTCATCACCTGTGACGGGTACTATCGGCGCGGCGACCCGCTCCATCACAAGGAGAAGGCGGACAAAGGTGTCTCGCAAGTCGACCACGACGTGGAGACTGTCGTCGTGGACCGACTCGGCGACGAGTACGACCACCCGATGGGTGCCGACGAACACGACTACGGTGACCTCGTGGCCGAACAGGAGGGCGCGGAGGTCGAACCAGTCGAGCGCGACGCCGAGGACATGCTGTTCCTGATGTACACCTCGGGAACGACGGGCGAGCCGAAAGGCGTCAAACACACCACGGCGGGCTATCTCTCCTACGTGTCGTGGACTTCGCACGCCGTCCTCGACATCAAACCCGAGGACACCTACTGGTGTGCCGCCGACATCGGATGGATTACGGGTCACTCCTACATCGTCTACGGTCCGCTTTCGCTCGGGACGACCAGCGTGATGTACGAGGGAACCCCCGACTATCCCGAGAAGGACCGCCTCTGGGAGATCGTCGAGGATTACGAGGTGGACATCTACTACACCGCGCCGACGGCGATTCGGGCGTACATGAAGTGGGGGTCGGAGTATCCCGACAAACACGACCTCTCCAGTCTTCGACTGATGGGAACGGTCGGCGAACCCATCAACCCGCGGGCGTGGAAGTGGTACTACAAACACATCGGCCACGAGAACTGCCCAATCGTGGACACGTGGTGGCAGACCGAGACGGGCGGCATGATGGTAACGACGCTTCCGGCCATCGGTACGATGAAACCCGGCAGCGCCGGGCCGCCGCTTCCGGGCATCGACGCGCAAATCGTGGACACGCAGGGCGAACCGGTCGAGGCGGGACGCGCGGGCTACCTCACGGTACAGAAGCCGTGGCCGGGAATGCTCCGCACCGTCTACAAGAACGACGACCGCTACATCAGCGAGTACTGGACCGAGTACTCCGACCCCGACGCGGACGAGTGGGTGTACTTCCCGGAGGACGGCGCGAAGTTGGACGAGGACGGGTACATCACCGTTCTCGGCCGCGTGGACGACGTTCTCAACGTCTCCGGGCACCGCCTCGGGACGATGGAGATCGAGAGCGCCATCGTCGGCGTGAAGGGCGTCGCCGAAGCGGCCGTCGTCGGCGGCCACCACGACGTGAAAGGCGAGGCGGTCTACGCCTACGTCATCACCGAGGAAGGTTACGAAGGCGACGAGGAACTGTACGACCGCATCGTGGAGGGCGTCGAGGACGGCATCGGACCCATCGCCCGCCCCGAGGACATAATCTTCACACCCGAACTGCCGAAGACGCGCTCGGGCAAAATCATGCGGCGCTTGTTGGAGGACATCGCCAACGAGGACGAACTGGGTGATACGTCGACGCTCCGCAACCCGGATGTCGTCGAAGATATTCAGGAGAAAGTTCAAAAGGATTAAAATAGATGTCTTTTCTTAATTTATTTTAACTTTTAGTAATATTTTCTCCGTAGGAAAATATTATGTGTGGATGGCCGGTAACAACCACCAGGAGAGTATAACGAATGTCGATTGAAAATGGGACACAGGCAACGGGCTACGGGGAAATAGCTGAGCGATTACGTAGAGTAGACACGCTGTGGGGGGAAAAATAGATGCCCGGAGATACGAGAACCGGAAACCCGGCACCGCTCGGACTCGTCGGCTTCGGGCTGACGACCGTTCTGTTGAGCATGATAAACGCAAAACTGCTCCCCGCGGAGGGGGAATTCGTCGTTGTTCCGCTCGCGTTCGCGTTCGGCGGGACGATTCAGCTGATGGCGGGAATGCTCGAGTACCGCGAGGGGAACACGTTCGGTACCGTCGCGTTCACCAGCTACGGCGCGTTCTGGTGGTGGTTCGGTCTGCTCGTCATCTTCACCGAGACCGGGTGGATTCCCCTCAACGTGCCCACCCTCGGGATGGCGCTCATCCTCTGGGGCGTCTTCACGACGTACATGTGGGTCGCCACGTTCAAACTGAACTGGGCGCTCTGGAGCGTGTTCCTCCTGCTATCTGTCACGTTCTACCTGCTCGGCTTCGGCGACTACCTCGGCATCGGTTGGCTGGGCGTCGCCGGTGGCTGGGTCGGCATCATTACCGGTCTCGACGCGATGTTCGTCAGCTTCGCCGAGGTGGTCAACTGGGCGTACGACAGGGAAGTCGTGCCGCTAGGGAGCACACCCATCGGATCGAGCTCGAGTCAGCAGACACAGCCCGCGGATTGAGCGTTCGAGCTCGCTTTTAAGAGAACGGGAGACATCGAAGCGCGATTCTGCGAAGTGTGTATTTTTTAACATTAATTCGATGCTAATACAAGTCAGACATAACTGTTACCGTAGTGGTGGAAATATATGCTCTCCCCTTTCGGCATTTATTATGCGTTCTATCTGCGCTGAAATAATACGTTAACTATTATTATGGACTGATTGGTGGGTGTTAGTATGGCACACGTCAAAGATGGGCTAACTCGTCGAGATGTCGTTAAGGTCGCGGGAGCGGCTGGAACAACTGGTATCGCGGGTCTGACCGGCTGCTTGAGCGACGACGGTGGCAGCGGTGACGGCGGTGGCGGTGGGGGTGATGAGGATTACCCGGCACTTGGTAACTATCCCGTCGAGGGGGACAAAGTGACGTTCGGATTTAACGTTCCGCAGTCCGGTTCCTATGCTTCGGAGGGGAAGGACGAACTTCGGGCGTACAAGTTGGCGGTAAAGCATCTGAACAACGGCGGCGGCTGGGTCGATAGCTGGGACGATCTGTCGGGCGACGGCGTTCTCGGCAAACAAGTCGATTACGTGACCGGCGACACCGGGACCGACGCCGACCGAGCCCGTAAGCAAGCTTCACGAATGATAAGCCGCGACAACGTCATGATGATCTCCGGTGGCTCATCGAGCGCGGTGGCCATCGCCGTCCAAGGCCTTTGTCAGAAGGAGAAGGTGATGTTCATGGCCTGTCTAACTCACTCCAACGATACGACAGGAAAGGACTGTGCGCGATACGGCTTTCGTGAAATGTTCAACGCCTACATGACGGGGCAGGCACTCGCACCCGTGGTGACAGAAGAGTACGGGAAGGACCTCAAGTTCTATCAACTGTACGCCGACTACAGTTGGGGGAAAACCCAGCAGGCATCGATGAAGAAATTCTTCGAGGAGGAGGGGTGGTCGCAAGTCAAAAGCGTTGCTACGCCACTGGGAACCAAGGATTTCTCCTCGTACCTTTCGGAAGCGTCCAATTCCGGAGCCGACGCCCTGTTCTTGAATCACTACGGACTGGACGGTGCGAACTCCCTCAAAGGGGCGATTCAAGCGGGGTTGGACCAGGACATGGAAATCGTGATGCCTCTCTACAACCGGCCGATGGCACAAGCCGCGGGCGGCGCGATCGATGGCATCTACGGCACCGTCGCGTGGGACTCACAAATCGACAACGAACCCTCGAACTCGTTCACGAAGTTCTTCGGGGAGGAGTACAACGGACGGGTTCCGTCGGGTCCGGCACAGCTCGCCTACGCCCAAACACTCCAGTACGCGGCGGCGGCGGAGCGAGCCGAGACGTTCTATCCACCGGAGGTCATCAAGCAGCTCGAAGACTACGAGTACAGCGACCTCGGGATGGAACAGGAGACGATGCGCAAGTGTGATCACCAGGCCCAGCGCGCGGTACCGGTCGTGAAGGGACTGCCGAAATCGGAGCAGAAGTCGGGGAAGTATTTCGAAATCGTCCAGATCACCTCCCGCGACCAACTCGGTTACGAGTGCGGACAGGGTCCGGCCTCGAAGTGTGAGCTAGGTTCCTACAAATAATCGATTCGATCACGATGCACACCGACGTTTCCGTTCGGTAGCGCGTGACCACACTGATAGAGAATGACTACCATTGATGATACAAACTACAGACACATGATATCTGAACACGGCGGGGAGGGGTAGACGTGAGTATCGTTTCACAACTAGCGACGATCTTACTAAACGGGCTTCAGCAGGGGGCCATTTACGTGTTGGTCGCCATCGGACTGTCGATAATTCTCGGCACGCTGAAGTTCGTTAACTTCGCTCACGGGGCGTTGTACCTCATCGGGACGTATCTCGGGCTCCTCATCACGCTCAACATCACCATCTCCGACGGAAAGTTGGCCGAGTGGGGGTACGGACAAGTGGGCCTCGATTTGGGATTCCTTCCGGCACTCGTTATCGTCCCGATAATCGTTTTCGGAGTCGGTCTCCTGATGGAACGGTTCATCGCAAGACCGTTCTACGACCGCCCCGACACCGACCAAATCTTGCTTACCTTCGGCCTTGCCATCGTCGTCCAAGAAGCGTTCAAAATCCTGTTCGGCGGTCAGAGCTACAACTTCGCTCGCCCCGCCCAGACTAGTTTGGGTTCCATCGAACTCCAGTTGAGCGGGCCGATCGACCTACCGCTGGTGGGAACCATCGGAATCTGGCGTCTCTACGTCATCGCCATCACCGCCGTACTGGTCGCGCTCGTGTACTTGCTCATCGAGTACACCGACTTCGGCCTCGTCGTGCGCGCGGGGACCCGTGACGCCGAGATGGTTCGCCTCCTCGGCGTGAAAATCACCCGTCCATATCTCATGGTGTTCGGGGTCGGTGCGGCACTCGCGGGCATCGCCGGTGTGGTCGGTGGGACGCTCTACGCGGTGAACCCGAACATCGGGATGGAAGTGCTCGTCCCGTCTTTCCTCGTCGTCGTCATCGGCGGCGTGGGAAGTATTCGGGGTGCGGTCGTCGGCGGAATTCTCATCGGACTCACCCTTTCGTCGTTGGTCGCGGTCGCACCGCAGTGGTCGCAGGTCGGCATCTACGTGCTCGCCGCCATCATTCTGCTGGCGCGGCCACAAGGTCTGCTCGGTAGCGAGGAGGTTGCACCATGAACGACGAAACGTCCGAGCCGACGACCGAAGATGGCCCCTCGCTGATCGAATCGGACGTCGCTTCGACGCTGGACCGATTCGGCAGCAGCGAACGCTCCATCGTCGGCCTCACCGTGCTCGCCGTCGCCGTTTTCCCGTGGCTGTTCGTCCGTGCGCCGGTCATCAGCGGCCTCTTTCGGGGCTATCAGTCGCTGGCATCGCTCATCCTCATCTGGGGAATCTTCGCGCTCGGGTTCAACCTGCTCCTCGGTTACACGGGGCTGCTGTCGTTCGGTCACGCCGCCTTCTGGGGCGGTGCGGCGTACGCCGCCGGAATCTTCAGCGCCAGCGTAAGCGGCAGTCCGGTGCTCATGGTGCTGTTCGGAACCCTGTTCGCCGTGCTACTGGCGTGGATACTCGGCTTCGTCTCGCTGCGGCGCGGTGGCATCTACTTCTCCATCCTGACGCTCGCGTTCGGCCAGATGGCCTACTATCTTGCCCTTTCGCCGCTTCAAGGATTGACGAACGGGGAAAACGGGTTCACCGACGTGGACGTGGGGAACCTCTTCGGATTCCTCGATGCGTTCTCGGCGTTCGAGTCGATTCCACTCGGTACGCCGGTCCCACTGCTCGGCGACTGGCTCTACGTGTTCGTCGGGGCCATCACCGTCCTCTGCGTCGCCGCCGTCGTTCGAATCCTCCATTCGCCGTACGGACTTGTGTTCAAGGCGATTCGGGAGAACGAGCAACGCGCATCGTTCGTCGGATTGAACGTCTGGCGCTACAAGCTGATGGCGTTCATCCTCTCGGGCGCGTTCGCCGGTGTCGCCGGGAGTCTCTTCGTCGTTCACGGCTCGTACGTTCCCGTCGAATCGCTGTACTGGACGACGAGCGGTGAAATCGTCGTCATGACCGTCCTCGGCGGGGTCGGGTCGATGGTCGGCCCGATGCTCGGTGCCGGGCTTTATCTCTACGTGGAGAACGTCGTCAGCGGCGACCCCGCGATTCAACCGTACTGGCACCTCATCCTCGGGCTCATCTTCGTCGCCGTTATCGCTCTCTTCCCCGAGGGAATCTGGGGTATCGTAGGGCGGGTTCGCGAAACGTTCTCGGCACCGTCAACCGACGCCGAACAGGGAGGTGAGAACTGATGTCGCTCTTGGATACCGAGGGTCTCACCAAGGAATTCGGGGGCCTCGTGGCCGTCGATGACGTTGACCTAGAGATTCACGAAAACGAGAGCGTCAGCGTCATCGGCCCGAACGGAGCGGGAAAGTCCACGCTCATCAACCTCATCACGCGGATGCTCGACCCGACGGCGGGCGATATTCGATTCAAGGGAGAGTCGATAACCGGACTCGAACCCCACGACGTCGTTCAGTCCGGAATCAGTAAATCGTTCCAAACCGCGTCCATCTTCCCCGACCTGACCGTCGAGGAAAACGCTCGTATCGCCGCACTCGCCGCCGAACACGGGGCGTTCAGGTTCAATTTCCTCCGTCACCAGCGACGGTATTCCGAGGTTGACAAGCTGACCCGCCGAACGCTGGATTCGGTCGGGTTACTCGGTCAACGGGAGGCTCCCGCCGCGGACCTGCCGTACGGGGACAAACGCCGCCTCGAAATCGGCATCGCGCTGGCGAGCGAACCCGACCTCCTGTTGATGGACGAACCTACGGCCGGGATGTCGCCCGAGGAGACACACGCCACCGTGGACCTCATCGAGCGCGTCAAGGAGGAACTCGGTCTCACCATCCTGCTGGTCGAACACGACATGGAAATCGTGTTCAACGTCTCCGACCGTATCATCGTGCTGAACCGTGGACGCGTCATCACGCAAGGGACGCCCGACGAGGTACAGGGCCATCCGGAGGTTCAGGAGGCGTATCTCGGAGGTGTCGAGCTATGAGTCTGCTCAGCCTCGAAGACGTGAACGCCTACTACGGGGAAAGCCACATCTTGCGGGATGTGACCATGCGAGTCGAGGAAGGCGAGGTGTGTGCACTCCTCGGGCGTAACGGCGCGGGCAAGACGACGACGCTCCGAAGTATCGCCGGCGCACGTCCGCCGGACGTGCGCGGCGGGGCGGTTCGATTCAGGGACGAGGACATCACCACGATGGAACCGGAGGACATCTCCACACGAGGCATCTCGCTCGTTCCCGAAGAACGTCGCGTCTTCCCCAACCTCTCCGTCGAGGAGAACCTCCACCTCGCGGAGGTCGTTCACAACAAGTCGAACACGGTCGGACGGTCGATACCGCAGGTCGAACACGTCGGCATGACGACGGAGGACGTGTACGACGAGTTCGAGCGCCTACGGGAACGACAGACCCAGAAAGCCGGAACGCTGTCCGGCGGCGAACAGCAGATGCTCGCCATCGCGCGGGCGCTGAAACAGAACACCGACCTGTTGATGTTGGACGAACCGTACGAGGGGTTGGCGCCGCAGATAATCGCCAACGTGGAAGACGCCATTCGACGCATCAGCGAGACAGGAACGACCATCCTGCTGGTCGAACAAAACGCGGCGGCCGCTATCAAACTCGCCGACCGATGCTACGTCGTAGACCAAGGGAAGATCGTTTTCGACGGAACCGCGGCCGAACTCCGCGGCGACGACGAAACGAGGGAGCGATACCTTGGTGTCTGAAACCAGCAGTTCGGATGCGCTGTTCGACATCCTCGTCGATGAGGGCGTAGTTATCGAGAACGGCACCGTCGCGCTGACGGACGACTTTGAGCACCGCTGGTCGATATATTACGACACCTACGCGAGCATCACGCCCGAGGCGTTCGCGGAGAGCATCGCCGAGACGTTCCACATCTCACGTGACGAGGCTCTCAATAGCGGCGTAACTCGTGCTGGATTCAGCTACTACCTCGCGCTCCGTGCCCATTTGGACGGGGAGTACACGGAAGGGGAGCTGGGACTGATGTCCGAAATGGTCGCCGAAGTCGGCCCGTCGTCGCCGGTTCCCGACGGCGTGAACCACCTCTCCGACGATACGTATCGGGACTTCCTGGAAACGCATCCCGCCTGTATCGTCTCGGTCTGGAAACGAGACTGCGAACCGTGCGAGGCCGTCGCCGCCAAACTACCCGAACTTCGGGCAGGAATCCCCGACGACGTAGCGTTCGCCGGTATCGACGGAGACGACGTTGTGGCGTTCCGACGCGAATTTGAGGTGACGGAGGCCCCATCGTTCCTCTGCTTCCGGGACGGTGAGTACCGGGAGACGGTAACGGGAGCCATCGGAACCGACGCGTTGGTAGAGTCGCTTCGGGAAGTGTACGACTGAGAGGTCACTGTTCCGAATGCCGGTCGTCTACGACGCATCCGCTCGACCGTTCACCTGTTTTCGTAACGGCTCGCCCTCGCCGTCTACCGCTGACCCTCACCTGCGACGAGTACGGGACGCTTCGCGGTCAGGATGACCGACTGAGCGACGCTGCCGAACAGGGCTTTTCCTGCTGGTGAGCGTTTACGCCCACCAACGCAGATACAATCGACGTTACGATCTTCGGCGACGTCGAGGATTGTGTCCGCCGGGTTTCCGCTCGCTTCGACGATGTCGGTCTCGATCTTGGCGGCTTCGAGGGCATCCTTCGCTCGTCGGACGCCCGTTACCTGTGGTGCAGAGGCACCACTCGGATTGTCGGTAAAGGAATGGAGAAGCGTGACCCGTACGTCGGCCTTCGCCTCGGAGAGGTCGATGATAGCATTCGCCTGCGCCACCGCGCGCGATTCGGTCTCGTCCACCGCGAGTAGGACGTGATACATGGTAACAAGTCAAAGGCAACCGTCTTATCCCTTGGGGTGCGCCTCATCGTATCGCTCGGAGACGAACACGACCAGCGAGAGCAAGATGCCGAGGAACAGGCCGATGGTCACCATTCCGAAGATAGCGAGGTCAACCGGCGACGGCTGTAACTGGATGATGCCGAACAGTTTGACGGGGCGCATGTCCTCCGGACCGAACGCGCCGAGGAGGACGCCCACGAACCCCGCGAACGACACGATGAGGACGTACAGGCCGACCACGAGCGAGCGACCGCGAAGTCGAGATGGCACGAGAAACCCTTTCGACAGGGCAAGGATTAGCCTTTTCATCCACAGGCGCTAAGTCCGAGTATGTCCGAAAAAGAACTGCTCCTGCTCGTCCTCTCCGGCATCGTCGTTCTGATGTTCGTAATGGGTATCGTGCTCGCGTCGACGTAGCTACTTCGTTTTCTACGACCGAAAAAAGTCGACCGACCGCCGTCAGAAGTCTACTCGTCAGAGGGTTCTTCGCCGCCGTCGGTGAGAGCGGTTTCCTGCTTCTTTGCGAACCAGTCCCACTCCTTCGTGAGCATTCCGTCCTCGCCGAGGTTCCACGGGTCGGCGGGGGCCGGTGGGCCTTCGAGCCACGACTGGGCGATGTTCCAGACGAAGATGAACTGGCCGATACCGAGGATGAACGCGCCTGCCGTGGCGACCTGATGCCACGTCGTGAACTGCGGCAGGTAGGTCGCGTACCGGCGGGGCATGCCGCCGTAGCCGAGGAACAGCATGGCGAAGAACGTCACGTTCGTCCCGATCATCGTCAGCCAGAAGTGTGCGTGGGCGAGCGACTTCTGGTACATCTTACCGGTGTAAATCGGGAACCAGTAGTAGAAGCCTGCGAAGGCTCCCACGGCGATGGCACCCATCACCATGTAGTGGAAGTGACCGACGACGTAGTAGGTGTCGTGGAGCACGAGGTCGAGCGGAATCGACCCGAGGAAGACGCCCGTCACGCCTCCGATGATGAAGTTGGAGACGAAGCCGATACAGAACAGCATCGGCGCGGTCAACCGGAGCCGACCGTTCCACATCGTCGTTATCCAGTTGAACGTCTTGACTGCGCTCGGTATCGCGATTGCCATCGTCACCGCCATGAAGCTCGCACGAATGCGCGGGTCGATACCCGTTGCGAACATGTGGTGGGCCCACACACCGAACGAGAGGACGCCGATGGCGAGCGTCGAGTAGACGACGAACTTGAACCCGAACAGCTTCCGGCCCGCGAACTTCGGCAGGATGAGACTGACGAGTCCCATCGGCGGCAGGATGAGGATGTACACCTCCGGGTGGCCGAAGAACCAGAACAGGTGTTGCCACATGACCGGTCCGCCACCGTTCGCCGCGAAGAACGTGGTTCCGAAGTTACGGTCGAGCAGGAGCATGATGAGCGCGCTGCCGAGAAGCGGGAACGCGAACAGGATGAGACCCGACTGCGTGAGGATGGTCCACGAGAAGATGTCGAGGTCCGGCCATCCGACGTCCTCGCCGCGCTCGCTGAAGATGGTGGCGATGAAGTTGATGGCACCCATGGTGGCGCTGACACCGGAGAGGTGCAGGCCGAGCAGCATCATGTCCGTCGCCGGACTGACCTGTGCCTGACAGCTCGCGCCCGCCGCTGCGGCGGACGGGCCACAGGACGAGAGCGGCGTGTACATCGTCCAGCTCGTCTGGGCCGGTTCGATACCGGCGAACATGAAGAGCGGGAAGCCGATCCAGATGAGTATCGCCGCGGGCGGTAGCAGCCAGAAGGCGATGGCGTTGATGCGCGGGAACGCCATGTCGTCCGCTCCGATGAGGAGCGGGATGAAGTAGTTCGAGAACGCCGCCAGGACGGGCGTCCCGAACAGGAACAGCATCGTGATGCCGTGCGTCGTCAGCAGGCTGTTGTACAGGTTCGCGTTGAATAGGTCCGCGTTCGGCGTCAACAGTTCCGTCCGCATGAGGAGCACCGCGATGCCACCCCACGCGAAGGAGATGAGGCCGAAGGTCCCGTACAGGATGCCGATGTCCTTGTGGTCTACCGTCGTAAACCAACGAATGATTCCGGCAGGCTTCTCGTTATGCGCCTGCCCGGTCGATTCTGCGTACCCGTAGCCCCCGCTGCTGAGAGGTGTATAAGACCGCCAGTCCTCGATCCGTGCGAGGAACGAAGCGACCGCCAGCAAAAACACTCCCATGACTACGGTGAGAGCTATCTGCCCAGTAGCTGCCATAGAGGAGCGTGTGAACTACAAGGTAAAGAAAGGTTAGGTTCCGCCCGTGGCCTCGATTTTCAGTGCCGCGATATACGTTAACAGGGCGAGGAGCGCGAACGGGACGATGACGAGACCCAAGCTGACGGCTCCGACGAGGGTGCTACCGCCCCACGCACTGAATCCGACGAAGAGTATCAGGAAGAACGCCAGAATCCCGAGCGGGATTATGTTGACGGTGAGGTCGAGGAGTGTTTCTTTGTCGAAGACACTTTCTGCCATGATACCTGAACGTAGCGAACACGAGGTAAAATAGGTTAGTGGTTCGTGTTCGGCCGTCGGCCCGTCTCAGATGGGTTCCGGTTGCCAGAGCGACCCCGCGATGCCCCCGAGGAGGAGGACGCCCGCGCCGATGAGAATCGCCGTCCCACGAAGCTGGACTGACCCCTGTGTCGTCTGCCAGATGACGCCACCGATGACGAACGACACGACGGATGCGGCGACGAGCGCCTTCCACGGGTCGCTGATGTACTCCGACTCGCGGAGAATGCCGACGATGCTACCGACGAACATCAACATGCCACCGACGGCGATGGGAAAGAGGAAGTTCGCCATCACGATACCGGTCTCGAACAGCGCGAGACCGAACGCGACGAACAGCGGCCACGGACTGGATTTTCGGTACTGATCGGAAAGTCCCGGTTGCTCGTCCATGCACGTGGGTTCGGGCTTCAGTGCTTTCACGGTTGCGTCTTTATCGTCGTCGGCTTCGTGGTCGTCAGCGGCTCAGTCCCCGCCCACGGCATCGACGTGTTCGCCGGGCGCGGGTTCGGTGCTGTAGAGGACCGCGAAGACGGCCGACGAGACGATGATGAACCCCGACGCCGCCCAGAACGCGACGAAAACGCTCGTCGCGTCCCAAATCGCGCCGATGAACACGGGACCGCCGACCTGCCCGACCTTCCAGGCGATGGAACGAAGCGAGAGGCTGGACCCGACGGCCTCGAACTGCTCCCCCTCCTCGACGAACAGTGCCATGCTCGCCGGGAGACGGAGACTGTCGCCGACACCGAGCACAGCGTAGGCCGCAAAGAGGACGAAAAACGCCCCCGGAAGCGCCATCTCGGCGCCGAACGCGGAGACGGTCATTCCCGGTATGTAGTCCTTTGCCAGTCCCGCGAACGGAATGAGTGCCGTCCCGAGCGCGTACACGAGCGCGCCCGCGAGAATGAATTTGTACTTCTCCCCGACGCGGTCGGTCCAGTCGCCGACCTTGCCCTGTGTGAGCGACTTCGTTAGCTTTCCGCCCGCCATGATGCCGCCGACGACGAAGGGGTTGATGTCGAACTGCGTGTAGGCGTAGATGGGGAGGAAGGTGATGACGGCCATCTTCCCGACGCTGAACGAGAGGCGGAAGAACACGAGCGCCTTGATGGCCGACCGCCCGAGGAGGGTTTCGAACGTTTCCCGACTGCTCGCATCCTCCGGGTCCGTCCGCCCGCCGGGGTTGTCTCGGAGAAAGAAGAACACGGCGAGAAACGCGCCGATGGTGATGAGGCTCAGGGCGGCGTAGGTGGTCTCGAAGCCGTACAGGTACAACAGCAGTCCGCCGAAGATATCGCCGAACAGGCTGGAGAACGCGCCGACCTGATTGTACGTCCCGATCCAGAGCCCGCGGGACCCGTCGTCGCTGATCTCGCCGACGACGGTCGTCCCGGTCAGCCAGAGGATGCTCGCGGCGGTGCCCTGCAACACGCGCATCAGGATGACGTGTTCGACCGTCTCGACGAAGCTGAAGCCAACGAAGACGAGGACGTTGAGGAACAGTCCGATGAGCAGGATGCGCTTGGAGTCGCGGATGTCGATGTACCGCCCGAGCGGGAGCACGATGAGGAGTTGTACCACCGCGAACGCGGTTCCGAACAGCCCTTCGACGGTGCTCGTCGTGTGGAACATGTCGGCGTACAGCGCCAGTGCGATGAGAATGGTCGAATACGCCTGACTCCGGGCGAATGCGGTGCCCGCCAATGCGATGAACTCGCGGTTTCGAAACAGGCGGAGCGACCCGCCACTCGTCTCTCCCGACACGGTTACGAATCGAAATAGTGGGCGAGGTATAAGAATCTCTGCCTTGGTTCGGTGAATTGCCGAAAGAGTAGAC
Source organism: Haladaptatus sp. T7 (assembly GCF_026008575.1). Taxonomy (NCBI): domain Archaea; kingdom Methanobacteriati; phylum Methanobacteriota; class Halobacteria; order Halobacteriales; family Haladaptataceae; genus Haladaptatus; species Haladaptatus sp. T7. Next base: position 503,182 of record NZ_BROP01000002.1, on the reverse strand, counting down.
GACGATTACTCTTCGAGCGCGTCCGCGATGCGCTGGAGCTGTCGCGTGGCGTCCCGAACTTCGTCCCGAAGTTGCCGCACCTCACGAACGAGGTCTTCGTCGCTTCCGCTCTCGCTTCCACGACTGGCACCCATACCGCCGGGGCCGCCGCCCATCATGCCGCCCATCATCTGTGCGAACGGGTTACCGCCCATACCACCGGGACCGCCGCCGCCCATCGCCTCCTTCAGGCGCTCGTCTCGGTCTTCATCGCCCTCTTTCGCGCGTTTCTCTCGGATTTCCTCGACGCGCTCTTGGAACGTCTTTTCTTCCTCGTCTCCGTTGTCGTTGGCTTCCTCGTCTGCCATACCCTCCCGTTCTGTCGCACGACCGAAAAGGGTTGTGTCCCGTGGAAGAGGCTGTTGGCGAGGCGTGGTCCCGCCGCCGTTCGGCGAGCAGACACGGTGCTCGCGTCGAACGAGTGCTTATCCCGGTGAAGCCGTCGTTACCGTCGGGTCGCGGTCGGCGAAAGGTTCACACCCCGTCGCGTGACCGCGAGCAACCGAGGAGAACTCCGACCATCACCGAACTGTGTTCCCGTTACACCGGGTGAACGATGGAAACGGTTGGCAGGGTTGAGATTCGTCCGTCACGATACGGAAAGCGAGTTCGATGTCTCGGGGAACAGTCGGTTCGGTACTCGCCAGCCTGCCCGAGCGTCGCAACCGGTACGTCCTCTACTCGCTCGCCTGCCACGCCGAAACCGCGCCGATAGAACTGGAAGTCCTCGTCAGGGATGTCGCGGCGTGGGAACGGAACGAAACCACCGCGTCAGTTTCCGACGACGCGTTCGAGACGGTCCTCGAAGACTTGTCACAGACGCGACTACCGACGCTCTCATACCGTGGCTTGGTCGAGTTCGACCCGCTGAGCGGGTTGGTCGGCCGCCCCTCGTATTCCACGCTCGCAAACGTCCTCCTCGATTGGCTCGCCCGCATCGAACTCGCGTCCCGTTTCTGAACCCTTAAACGCGAGCAAGGACTTACGACGCATATGACCGAGGAGGAGGCCGCCCAAACGGTAGACGAAGAGCCAGCCGACGAGGAATCCCCGGCCGACGGAGACGCGACAGGGGACGAGACGCCGGACGAGGACGTTCTCGGACCGGAAACCACGAGCCTCGTCGCGCGCGTCGCCGTCGAGGACGAGAGCCTCGCCGCCGACGTGGAAGACCGCCTCGTAGCACTCGAATCGGAGCGCCGGGAACTCGACGAGGAGGTAGACGACCTCGAAGCGCGCCTGCGGCGCAACCGTGCAGACTTCAAGAACTACAAGAAGCGCGCGAAAAAGCGCCAGAAACAGCTCGAAAAGCGCGCGACCGAGGACCTCATCGAACGACTCATCGACGTCCGGGACAACCTCCGCCGGGCGGTCGAAGACGAACACGAGGACGTCGAAAGCTTGCGCGAGGGCGTCGAACTCACCCTGCGCGAACTCGACCGCGTGTTCGAGGACGAGAACGTCTCGCAAATCCACCCGGAGTCCGGCGAGGAAGTGGACCCGCAACGCCACGAGGTGATGCTTCGCGTCGAGAGCGACCACCCGGAGGACACCATCGCCGACGTGTACCAACCCGGCTACGAGATGGCCGATAAGGTTCTGCAAGCCGCGCAAGTCACCGTCAGCGACGGCAGCGGAGACGACGAGTAACGACCCGCCCCACCGATTTTCCCGCTATCGACCGCGATTCGAATATCAACTGCGATTCGAAAACGAAACGGCGAGCGCGAGCGCCGGGCGCGGGGATGGCGAGGATCCGAACCACTCGACGGACCGTGCACGGCGGATAGTATATCGGTTCGATATAAAGCCCTCGAAGCGGAGAAACGATGAAAAAAGAAACCGACAGACGGCGGAGGGGTGGAGTTCGACGTCCCCTCGTGACATCTAGTAACCTTTAACCGGCGCAAACGGGTAGGTTGCCCCAACAATGACGAGCAACAAGATACTGGGCATCGACCTCGGTACCACGAACAGCGCGTTCGCGGTCATGGAGGGTGGCGACCCGGAAATCATCGTCAACGGCGAGGGCGACCGGACCACGCCGTCCATCGTCGCGTTCTCCGACGACGGTGAGCGTCTGGTCGGAAAACCGGCGAAGAACCAGGCGGTTCAGAACCCGGAGAAGACGATTCAGTCCATCAAGCGGCACATGGGCGACGACGATTACACCGTCGAAATCGAGGACGAAGAGTACACGCCGGAGCAGATTTCGGCGATGATCCTCCAGAAGATCAAGCGAGACGCCGAGGAGTATCTCGGCGACGACATCGCCAAGGCGGTCATCACCGTTCCCGCGTACTTCAACGACAAGCAGCGACAGGCGACGAAGGACGCCGGTGAAATCGCCGGCTTCGACGTGGAACGCATCGTCAACGAACCGACGGCGGCGTCAATGGCGTACGGACTGGACGACGACACGGACCAGACCGTCCTCGTCTACGACCTCGGTGGCGGGACGTTCGACGTTTCCATCCTCGACCTCGGCGGCGGCGTCTACGAAGTGGTCGCCACGAACGGGGACAACGACCTCGGTGGCGACGACTGGGACCACGCCATCATCGACTACCTCGCCGACGACTTCGAGTCGAACCACGGCATCGACCTCCGCGACGACCGACAGGCGCTCCAGCGCCTGAAGGACGCGGCTGAAGAGGCGAAGATCGAACTGTCGAGCCGCAAGGAGACGGACATCAACCTCCCGTTCATCACGGCGACCGACAACGGCCCGGTGCACTTGGAAAACAGCCTGACCCGCGCCAAGTTCGAGTCCCTGACGAGCGACCTCATCGACCGCACGGTCGAACCGACCGAGCAGGCCCTGTCGGACGCGGGCTACGAGAAGAGCGACATCGACGAGGTTATCCTCGTCGGTGGGTCCACCCGCATGCCGCAGGTATCCGAGAAGGTCGAGGAGCTCACCGGACAGGAGCCGAAGAAGAACGTCAACCCCGACGAAGCCGTCGCGCTCGGCGCGGCGATTCAGGGCGGCGTCCTCTCCGGCGACGTGGACGACATCGTGTTGCTCGACGTGACGCCGCTTTCCCTCGGTATCGAGGTGAAGGGTGGCCTGTTCGAGCGCCTCATCGACAAGAACACGACCATCCCGACCGAGGAGTCGAAGGTGTTCACCACGGCGGCGGACAACCAGACTTCGGTGCAGGTCCGCGTCTTCCAGGGTGAGCGCGAAATCGCCAACCAGAACGAACTGCTCGGCGAGTTCCACCTCGCGGGCATCCCGCCCGCGCCCGCCGGAACCCCGCAGATCGAGGTGTCGTTCAACATCGACGAGAACGGCATCGTCAACGTCTCCGCCGAGGACCACGGCTCCGGCAACAGCGAGGAGATCACCATCGAAGGCGGTGCCGGTCTCTCGGACGAGGAGATAGAGCAGATGCAGGAAGAGGCGGAACAGCACGCCGAAGAGGACAAGGAGCGCCGCGAACTCATCGAGGCGCGCAACGCCGCCGAAGGCGCCGTTCAGCGCGCCGAGACGCTCCTCGAAGAGAACGAGGAGAACATCGACGACGACCTCGAATCGGACATCCGCGACGAAATCGACGTCGTTCAGGAGACGCTCGAAGACGACGACGCGTCGAAGGAGGACCTCGAAGACGCGACCGAGAGCCTGAGCAAGTCGCTGCAGGAGATCGGCAAGCAGATGTACCAGCAACAGGAGCAAGCCCAGCAGGCCGGTGCCGCGGGCCCCGGTGGAATGGGCGGCGGCATGGGCGGCGGCGCGAACCCAGGCGCAGGCGCCGGTGCCGAGGGCGGTGCTGACGACGCCGACGAGTACGTCGACGCCGACTTCGAAGACGTTGACGACGACGAATAGTCGTCGTCAGCTAACCAGAACGCGATGCGTTCTGGTGAACGTGGACGACGAAGACTGAAGGTAGCGCATCGACCCCCCGGACGCTCGTCGTTTTCGGGCGCGCCGACCGGTAGACGGACGATTCAAATACCATCCTACATTAGAAACGATAACTGATGAGCGAGGACTTCTACGACGTACTCGGTGTAAGTCGAGACGCCGACGAGGACGAAATCAAGAAGGCGTATCGAAAGAAAGCCGCCGAGTATCACCCGGACGTGAGCGACGAACCGGACGCCGAGGAGAAGTTCAAGAAGGTGAAAAAGGCGAAGGAAGTGCTCTCGGACGACGAGAAGCGGCAGGCCTACGACCAGATGGGTCACGACCGCTTCGAACAGGCCGAGAAACGCGGCGGCTTCGACGGCGGCCCCGGCGGCCCCGGCGGTGCCGGGCGCGGCAACCCGTTCGGCGGCGGCGGTGGCGGCGGCATGGGCGGCATGGGCGACATCTTCAACGAGTTCTTCGGCGGTGGCGGCGGCCGCCGCAACCCGAACCGCCCGCGCCAGGGGTCGAACCTCCGGACCAGCATGGAGATCGACCTCGAAGATGCCTACGAAGGCGTGACGAAGCAGATTACGGTCCGCCGTCCCGAGCGCTGTGACGCCTGTGACGGCGAAGGCCACCCGCCGGGAGCGGACGTGAACACTTGCCCCGAGTGTAACGGACAGGGACAGGTCACGCAGGTCCAGCAGACGCCGTTCGGGCGCGTCCAACAGTCACAGACCTGTCCGCGCTGTAACGGCGACGGACAACAGTATTCGGAGACGTGTGACCAGTGCGGCGGCGACGGCATCGTCCAGCGCGAGGCGACGCTGAAGGTGGACGTCCCGGCGGGTATCGCCGACGGCCAGACGCTCCAGATGGAGCGCGAGGGCGCGCCGGGCGAGAACGGCGGGCCGAACGGCGACCTGCTCATCGAGGTGTCGGTGCGCGAGCACCCCGACTACGAGCGTGACGGGTCCGACCTGTTCTATCGGACGGCGCTCTCGTTCCCACAGGTCGTGTTCGGCGACAAAATCGAGGTGCCGACGCTCGACGGCTCGGTCGAGATGGACGTGCCGGAGGGGACCCAAAGCGGCGAGACGTTCCGTCTCCGCGGCAAGGGAATGCCGCACCTCCGGCGGCGGGGTAACGGCGACCTCTTCGTCAAGGTGCAGGTCGTCACGCCAGATTCGCTGAACGCCGAACAGCGCGAGGCGCTGAAGGAGTTCGCGGAGGCGGGCGGTGAAGAGGTCACCGTCGAGAAGGGCTTTTTCGAGCGCATCAAGAGCAGTTTCTGAGCGGCTAGCCGAACAAGCTAAGCCGTTTTGGGATGATATATAGATACTCACACTCACTCGAATGACTGGTCCGAAACTCCCCCGTCGGCGGTTCGTACAGGCGCTCCTCGGAACGACGGCGTTCGTCGGCCTCGCGCGCGGGCAGGCCGCGACGTTCGAACTCGGTGGACAGCTATCCGGATGGTTGGGTCAATCGCCGCCCCCTATCGAAGGCAAGACGAATCCGACGCTTCAGATGAAGGCCGGAAAGGAGTACGTCATCGCGTGGGAGAACCTGGACGGCCACTCGCACAACATCGCCATCGGGGACGGGAAGGGAAACGTCCTCGAACGGACGGAGGTCGTGGACACGAGAGGGGAGAATCAGACCCTCGAATTCACGGCGACCCCGAAGATGAAGACGTACTTCTCGGAGTTCGACTCCGAGACGATGCGCGGCGAACTCGAAATCGTCCAGCCGACGACGACCCGGACCGCGAACAACACGACCGCTGGGAATCGAACCACGACGGGGACGACGACCACGGGAACGACGCCGACTACGACGGGGACGACATCTTCTTCGTCAACACCGTCCGCAACCACCGAGACGACGGAAACGGCGACGAACTCGTCCGAGGGGACGACCACCTCCACGACCGACGGTGGGGATTTGCCCGGATTCGGCTGGCTGGCCGCGCTCGGAAGCATCGCCGGTCTCGGCTACCTGCTCCGGCGCAGCGAGTGACGCGCACACGACGAGCGAAGCGAGTCGTATGCAGTCTGTCGGTGACACAACCGTCAGAAGTCAGCCAGTGACACAACCGCCAGATGTCTGCTGGTGACACAACCGCCAGATGTCTGCTGGTGACACAACCGCCAGTCGCTACCTCAACCACCGGAAAATCGAAGATTTTCCGGGCTAAACGACGACCAAAGCGAACGGCGAACGTCAGTGAGCCGTGAATCGAGGGAGGAGTGCAATGCTTTTGATGAACCTTTTACAGGGAATGCGAGGGAGCGAAGCTCCCTCGTTCCTTCACGGCGAAGCCGTGAAGAAGACAGCCAGCGCCCGGCCGATTTGGCCGGGCGCTGGCTTTCGACCGTCGTAAAAGGTTCGTTCACATCGGCAGGAAGAGTACTCCCGCGCTGATGATGAGACCGCTTCCGAGCAGGACGAGCACGCAGTAGCCCATGATGTCGCGGACGGAGAGGCCGCTGATGGCGAGGAGCGGAATCGCCCAGAATGGCTGTATCATGTTCGTCCACGCGTCGCCCCACGCGGCGGCCATGGCGACGCGGGGGACGCTCGTTCCGCTGGCGTGAGCCGCCTTCACGAGGGTTTCGCCGACGACGGCCCACTCGCCGCCGCCGCTGGGGACGAAGACGTTAACGATACCCGCCGTGAGGAACGCGACGACGGGGAGCGTACCGTCGGGCGAGAGGTGGACCATTCCCTGTGCGATTTGCGTTGCAAGGCTGGTCGATCCTTCCGGCGCGTAGCCCATGATGCCCATGATACCCGCGTAGAAGGGGAACTGGAGGATGATTCCCCAGACGTTCTCCACCCCTTCCTTCATCGCGCCGATGTACGCCGCGGGGGTGCCGTGGAGGGTGATGCCGAGGAAGAGGAAGGTGAAGTTGACGATGTTCAGGTTGAGGTTGTTCCACGGCATCGTCCCGTCGGCGATTCCGCGGCCGAAGTACCCGACGACGGCCAGCAACCCCGAGAGGCCGATGGCGTACGCGACGAACGAGGAGTGTTCGATTCGCTCCGCGACGGTCAGGTCGTCGCTCGTCGCCGACGGCGCGACGACGGCTTCGGCTTCCGTGCCGCCGTCGGTCGCGGTGTCGAGCTGGGCGGGGTCGATGGGGTGTTTCTTCTCGTCGCTCTCGGGGTACATCAGCAGGAACAGGAGCGGGAGGAAGACGAGACCGATGACGACGAAGATAGCGACGTTGGCGACCGTGAAGATGGTCTGGCCGGTCGAAATGGTCGAGTTCAGCACGCCGCTGGCGAGCAGGAAGTTATCGTCGCCCGTCGAGTTGAGCACCAGCGGAATCGACCCGGCGAGACCGCCGTGCCAGACGATGAACCCGGAGTACGCTCCGGCGACGATGATTGGGAAGTCGATGGTGCGAATCTCCTCCGCGATTTTCCGCGCGAAGATGGCACCGACCACGAGGCCGAGGCCCCAGTGGACGAACGACGCCACGGCGGCGACGACCGGAACCAACGCGGCCGCGCTTCGTTCGCTCGACGGAATCGACGCCACGCGCGAAAGAAAGCTATCGACGACGGACGACTGTGCGAGGGCGTACCCCGTCATCAGGATGAGCGTCATCTGCATCGCAAAGGAAAGAAGTCCCCAAAAGCCGCCGTACCAGCCATCGACGAGGATGTTTTCCGCGTGTGTCAGCGTCCCACCCTGTGGAGCGACGAACGTGAATGCCAACCCGAAGGCTACGAACGAAAGGATGATTGCGAACAGAAACGCGTCCGGAAGATACCGTTCTACGAGTCGTGAACTGCCTTCTGCCATCCGCCTGATTACGTTTGCCATGATTGCGTGTGTGCATCCCTAGCAAACGATTATAAACGTTCGTCAGACGCGTCAGTGGTGAATCGTCGGCCGCGGGTCGTCCAATTCGCCGACGAGTCGTCGAGCGTGCGTTCGAAGTTTTGACCAGAGCCAGTCGAGTCCGACCCTCGTCGCCGACGCGTCTTCGGAGTGAAACGAATCGGGTGCTGACAGCATGATACGCGATATGATTACATCAAAAACATATCTCTATCGACCATTCGAATCGGGGGGCTTTTGCACGCCCCCGGACGAGAAGCGATATGGACACTCTGGGTGACCTCGTTGCCCGCGAACGGCGGAGCGACGACCCGGCGCTTTCCGTCCCGAACTCACGAGGATACGATTACCACCGACTGTGTACGACGGCGTGGAAGACGGGGAATTTCTTTCGACATCTCGGCGTTCGAGAGGGTGTGACGGTGGCTATCCACGCGACGCCCGCCGCACAGCCCATTCTCGGGTTCTTCGGTTCGGTCCTGCTCGGAGCGAGCGTTCGGTTCGACCCGCCGACGGAAATCGACGCGCGGGTGCTCCTCGCGCCAGCGGAATCGGTCGCGGACTACGAACTCCCGCCGGGCGGACAGTACGTCGCCTACGGCGACCCCGCCCCGGACCCGACGGTCTCGCACTTCGAAACCGACGTGTGGAGCGAGAATCCGGTGTTCCCGGAGACGCCGTTCCCCCCCGAGACGCTCGCGCTCCCGGGCGAGCGCGATGCCACCCACGCCGACCTCCTCGATGCGGGGAACGCCGTCGCATCGGATTGGGGCCTCGAATCGGGTGATTCAGTCGCGGTTCGTGCGCCGCTCGCTGACCCCCGAACGGTCGCCGCCGGTATCGTCGCGCCGCTCCTCGTCGGCGGCGAAATCGTCCTCGACGCCGACCGGACCGCCGATTTCGCCGTCGCGGACGCCGCCGCACCCGAGTCGTCGGTTCTCACACCGGGCGAAGTTTCCCTGTAGCCACCGGACGCCCGTCGGTTTCTCTTCGACGACCGCAACCACACCGATTACCTGTCCCGCTCGCAAACGGGGAGCCATGACCGACGAGTTTTCGCCCATCGGTTTGGGAACGATGGGAATCGACGACCCCGAACGAATCGCCGCCGCCATCGAGATGGGGTATCGCCACCTCGACACCGCACAGATATACGACAACGAGGAAGCGGTCGGCGAGGCCATCGACCGCGCGGACGTTCCGCGCTCGTAGCTGTTCGTCGCCACGAAGGTCTGGGCGGACAGTCTCGCACCCGACGACGTGCTCGAAACGACGGCGGAGAGCCTCGACGAACTCGGCTTGGATACCATCGACCTCCTCTACGTCCACCGGCCGATAGAGGACTACGACCCCGAGGAGACGCTTCCGGCCTTCGACGAACTCCGGGATGACGGGCGAATCCGGCACGTCGGGGTGAGCAACTTCTCCGCCGAGGAAATCGCCGTCGCGCGCGAGGTGCTCGACACGCCGATATTCGCCCATCAGGTCGAGATGCACCCACTCTACGACCAGTCCGAACTCCTCGCGGACGCGCATCGTCACGACACTCACCTCGTCGCCTACTCGCCGATCGCTCACGGCGAGGTGTTCGACCTCCCCGTCGTGAACGACCTCGCGGAGGACCACGACGCGACGGAAGCACAAATCGCGCTCGCGTGGCTCGTCGAGAAGGGGGCGATACCGATTCCTCGTTCGGCGAGCGACGTGCATCTGCGCGAGAACCTCGCGGCCGCGGACATCCGACTCGACGCGGCGGCAGTCGCGCGAATCGACGCTATCGACAGCGAGAAGAAGCTGTTCGAATAGGGGAAGGAGTAATCGGACGTTTCGTCGCGGAACGGGATTCGAATCGGACGATACCGTCCCGAACGCGACCGTTAGACGACTGTACGAGAACGCTTTTCTCGATAGTCGGAATCGAATTCGGTAGCCAATGCCCGTCCGCCCGCACGACCTCGAGTTAGTCGTTAGCCTCGGAATACTGCTCCTCAGCGTGGGGCTAGGGACGTTGACCTACCTGACGTGGCGACGCGAACGCGAGCGACGGTTGGCTATCGTCACCGTTGCGTACGTGCTGTTCGCCCTCCGAGGGCTCGCGGTCGTCCTCGAAGAGACGTTCTTGATGTCGGTACGGCCGGAGCTCATCGACCACCTCTCGTCGTTGTTCGTCCTGCTGGGTCTCCTGTTGTTCTTCGTGGCAATCGCACGGGACTGAACATGGACGAGCCCGAACTCGAATCACGGCGCGTCATCTTCGGCGAAATCCGCGAGACGCCGGGGATTCACTTCCGCGAACTGCTCCGGCGACACGAGTACGCACAGGGGACGATTCAGTACCATCTCCGATGGCTCGAAGACGAGGGACTCGTCGAATCGTCGGACGACGGTAACTTCACGCGCTACTACCCGGCCCACTCGTTCGAGGCGGCGGACAAATCGACGATGAACGCGCTTCGCCGGACGTACTCGCGTCGAATTATCGCCCTTCTCGCGTCGGAGGAGCGACTCAGTACCGCGGCCCTGAGCGAACGCGTCGGCAAGTCGCGCTCGACCGTCTCGTGGCACCTCTCTCGACTCCACGAGGAGGAAATCGTCGAAAAGGAACGCGACGGGCGCACCGTGCTCTACTCGCTTCGGGACCCGGACCAGGTGATGCGCCTCTATGCGACCTATCAAGCGAGTTTCCGCGACCGTCTCCTCGATAAAGTGCTCGACCTGTGGGACGTCTACTGAGTCGGACGGGCCGCTCGGATTCCGCCGAACAGTTTCGAGACGAGCGCGACGCCCACGAAGCCGACCGAGGCGGCGACGAGTTGCCCGAGCAGTCCCGTCATGTCGCTCCCGATAGCGACCGCGTGGATGGTCGCAAACGCGAACCCACCGTAGGCGAGGGCGTGAATCGCTTTCGGGTGCTCGAACCGACGCGGTTCGAGAAACCCCAACACGGCCACGACGACCAACACGACGGCGACGCCGCCGACGCCGACGCCCGCGATGAACAGGGGGAACGGATAGTTCGGCGCGGGGGCGATTCCGTCCACCACCAACCACGCGTCGATGGTCCCGACGACAGCGTGCAGGACCATCATACCGACCGCGAAGACGGCCAGTTCGATGTGGGTCCGTAGCGATAGCCGGTGTATCGCGCCGAACCGCCGCTCCGTGAAGAACACGCCCGTCAACACGGTGAGCCAGAGCGCCGGATAGAGCACCAGCGCCGACGCGCGGTCGAGGTACCAGAGCGCGAGGGTGACGACTTCGTTCATGAGGCGCGCGTCGTGGTCACGACGGTCTGACAGCCGCTCTGACAGGTCCCGGCGGCGTTCGTGTTGCCGCCGCCGCTGCCGCCACCGTACTCCCCCTCATCGTCTTCATCGTACTCGTGGTGCTCACCGTACTCGTCCTCGTGGCTCTCGGAGACCGCTCGCCCGCCGTCGGGCGGTTGATACTGCTGTGGATTGGTCGCTTGCGGCGAATGGTCGTTGCCCGTTCCTTGGTATGCCGTCCGGTAGGCCATGACTCCGGTCACACAGACGAGCGCGAGTACGACGACGGTCAGCGCGAGCAGCGTTCGGCGGCGTTTACCGGACGTGTTCATCGAATCCCTCCGTTTCGTGGAAGACGCCCTGATGGACGACCAACGCCTCCGCCCCGTCCCAGTCTTCGGCGAGTCGAATCGCGTCCTCGGGTCGGAGCGCGGCGAGCGTGGTGGCGAGCGCGTCGGCTTCCATGCAGTCCCGACGCGCGACGACCGTCACGAGGTCGTTGTGCGACCGGGTGCGTTCCTCCTTCGGATTGTAGATGTGCTCTCTCCCGTCGCGGTTGCGGCGGTAGCCGCCCGACGTGGCGACGTTCCACGGCGTCGAGAGCACGCGGAGATTCGTCTCAGTGCCGTACGGACTCTCGATGCCGACCGGTCCGGTCGGCCGTGCGATGTCGCCGCCGCCGTCGACGAATCCCCGGCGGCCCAGCCCCGAGAGTTCGGCGTGCGCCCGGTCCACGATGTATCCCTTGGCGAGACCGTTGCAGTCGAGCGGTCCGTCGGTCGTCACGGTGTCGCCATCGACCGCGACCGACGACGGGTCGAACGTCTCGGAGACGGTGGAACTGTCGCCGCGAATGTACGCCTTCAGTTCGTGTTCGATGGTTCCGTGATGGATATCGAAGACGCCGCCAGTCCGTTCGTAGTAGGCCAGCCCGCGGCGAACGATCCGTGCGACGTGGGCGTTCGTGACGCGCCCCGACCGATTCAGGCGGGCGACCTGGCTCGATTCGTCGAACGCGTCGAGTTGCCGTTCCAAGCGGAGCGCGGTGTCTTTCGCCCGCTCGCATGCCAGCTCCGCTCGGACGCCATCCGCGTGTATTCGAAAAGTCGTATCACAACAGTCGAACGACGCGGTGGCTTCGCCAACCGTCGCGTACAGTCGGTGTTTCGGTGTCGAATCCCCCAATCGGGAACGTATCCGAGGGCGATGCATACAACCGAGTTCAAAGGGCGACTCAATAGGGATTCGCGTCCATCTATCGAATGTTCGTCCAATCGTCGAATCGAACGGTCGCCCGTCGAATCGGGCGACCTCAGTTCGCTTCGTCCAATTTTTCGAGCGAATCGGGATTCTCGATACTCGACATGTCGCCCAAATCCTCGCCCGTGTAGGCCGCCTCGATGGCCCGGCGAATTATCTTCCCCGACTGGGTCTTCGGGAACTCGTCCACGAAGAGGATTTCGCGCGGGCGGAACGGCTTGCCGAGTTCCTCGCCGACCTGTTCGCGGAGGTCCGCACGGAGATCGTCTCCCGCGTCCACGTCGGGTTCGAGAATGACGTAGGTGACGACGGCCTGTCCGGTCGTGTCGTCAGGGACGCCGACCGCGGCGGCCTGGTTCACCGCGTCGTGGTCCATCAGCGCGCCTTCCACTTCGGCGGGGCCGACCTTCCGCCCGGCGACGTTGATGGCGTCGTCGGAGCGGCCGTGGAGGAACCAGAATCCGTCCTCGTCCTTCTGCGCCCAGTCGCCGTGGTTCCACATGTCGTCGAACGTGGACCAGTAGGTGTTCAGATAGCGTTCGTCGCCCGACCAGAGCGATTTCGTCATCGACGGACAGGAGTCGCGGGCGACGAGGTAGCCCCGTTCGTGCGTATCGGCGATGGACTCGCCGTTAGCGTTCACGATGTCGATGTCCATGCCCAGCCCCGGTCCGCCGAGCGTGCAGGGTTTGAGCGACTGTATCGGCATCGGCATGAGGAAGCAGCCACAGATTTCGGTGCCACCCGAGATGTTGATTATCGGTGCCTCGCTTCCGCCGACGTTCTCGTAGAACCAGAGCCACGATTCGGGGTCCCACGGTTCGCCGGTCGACCCGAGCAGGCGGAGTGAGGAGAGGTCGTAGTCGTCCAACCACTCATCACCGTACTGGCGGAGCGCCCGAATCGCGGTCGGCGAGATGCCGAAGACGGTCAGACCGTGGCGGTCTATCATCTCCCAGAAGCGGTCGGGGTCGGGGTAGTCCGGCGCACCTTCATACATGAAGACCGTGCCGCCGAACGCGTGGTTACCGATGAGCGTCCACGGTCCCATCATCCACCCGATGTCGGACACCCAGAAGAACCGGTCTGCGTCCTTGTGGTCGAAGCCGAAGTAAATCTCCTTCGCACACTGCAGCAACTGCCCCGCGTGCGTGTGGACGATGCCCTTCGGTTTGCCCGTCGTTCCCGAGGAGTAGAGGAGCATGGACTCGGCGCTCGCGTCCAGTTCCTTCGTCTCGTACTCGTCGTCCTGTTCGAGGACGGCCTCGTCCCATCGCTCGTCCCGTTCGTCGTCCCACGGAATGTCGTCGCTGCCGAGTCGGTCGTAGACGATGGTGTGTTCGACGTGGCCCGCCTCCTCGATGGCCTCGTCGGCCGTGTCCTTCAGGACGACCTCGCTGCCGCGGCGGTAGAACCCGTCGCCGGTGAACAACACGGAACACTCCGAATCCTCGATGCGGGTCGCGGTGGCGTCGGTACCGAACCCGGAGAAGATGGGGACGGCTATCGCGCCGACCTTGAGGATGCCGTAGAGTATCGAGATGACTTCGGGAACCATCGGCATGTACAGCCCCACCGTATCGCCCGTCTCGATGCCGCGCTCTTCGAGCGCGTTGGCGACCATGTTCGCCTCCCGGTATAGCTCGTGGTACGTGATTTCGCGCACGTCGCCCGGTTCGCCCTCCCAGATGCAGGCGACGCGGTTCCGTTCCGGGCTATCGACCTGTGCGTACCGGTCGAGGGTGTTGTGGGCGATGTTGATTTTCCCGCCCGGGTACCAATCCGAGAACTGCGGCCCCTCGCTGTCGTCTCGAACGGAGTCGTAGTCCTCGTAAAAGTCGATGTCGAGGTAGTCGACCATCTCGTCCCAGAACCAGTCCACTTCGGAGCACGTGCGCTCGATGAGTTCCTCGTAGTCATCGATGTCGTGTTCCTGCATGAACTCCCAGACGTTCGTCGATTCCACGAACTCCCGTGACGGCTCGTGGACGATTTCGTCTACATCCGCGAGTGTATCCATGTCGTGACCTCCATGTGGAAACCGTTGCGCACGCGCCTCAAAATAGTTTATTACATATTTAGGGCAGTTCGCCGCCCGTTAGGTCGAGTCGGGAGACGACTCCCTTGAGATCCGCCGTCTCCTCGATTTCGTCGCGGATTCGCTCGCGCGTCCGTACGTCGCTCGAATTCGCATCGTACGCACGCACGTACTCGGCGCGTGAGTGCTCGTCGAAGGCGTGGCGGATGGCGAAGTAGCCGTCTGGGACGACCGCCCCGCAGACTTTGCACTCCTGGCGTTCGTGCTCCGAAGTCTGGTGGACGATGGCGTCTTCGACGCTGTCGAACCGTTCCCCACAGCCGTCGATGTCACATTCCCAAGCGCTCATCTTCGTGTGTTGATTCTCTAATTCCCATGATATAACTGTTTCTTGCTCGTCAGGCGAGAACGGGTCGAACCGAAGACAGCGACTCGATGGACGCGTCGGCCTGCGGATCGTCCGTCTCAGAAATCCAGATCCCCGTGAATCCGACTGCCTGCGCCGGGAGAACGTCGCGTTCGAGGTCGTCCGCGACGAACGCGTGTGCATCGTCGGGCAACTCCCGCCGAGCCAGTTCGAAGATTTCCGCGTCGGGTTTGTTCACCCCGACTTCACAGGAGATGATTTCGGCATCGAAGTACTCGGACAGACCGTGGCGTCGCAACTTCTCGCGCTGGACGCGTCCGACGCCGTTCGTCAGGACGCCGAGCGTGTGGTCGGTTTCGAGGTCCGTGAGCAGTTCGTGCGCGCCGGAAACGAGTTCGGTCCGTTCGAGTTCCGTTTCGATTCGCGCGTCCGCGAACGTCTCGCCGTCGGTCGGGAGGTCGAACTTGGCGCAGATGTCGCTCATCGCGGCCCGATACGGCTCGTCGTTACACGCCGAGAAGTAGTCGAGAAACGCCGTCACGTAGCTATCGTGAAGCCCGTCGCGGTCGGGGATACCCAGACTCTCCCGTGCCGCAACGAACATCTCCTCGAACGACGCCGTGTGACGTACCAGCGTTCCGTCGAGGTCGAAATAACAGGTTGTCATCAAGTGGCGGTATCGAACGGAACGGTTTGTACTTTTGGGAGGAAGTGGGTAGAAGGGTAGTGAGGCCCCACTACCCGACGAGTATCGAACACGATTGTTCGTTCGATTAACCGAGGGCTTCCGAAACCAGAATCCCTATCGTTCGACACGCGAAACGAACGAGTGTGACCGACCGCGACGAGTTCAGGGTAGACATGCACGTCAAAGTGCTAGACGAGAAGGTTGTCCGCCGGGCGAAGCAACGCGGCCTCGACGCCTTGGTGTACGCGCCGCACTTCGTCCGCCTCCCGGAGATTCGTCGACGGACGGAGCGATTCTCCGACGACGACCTGCTCGTCGTGCCCGCACGCGAGGTGTTTACCGGGACGTGGCGGAACCGAAAACACGTCCTTGCCGTCGGACTCGACGAACCCGTTCCGGATTTCATCACGCTCACCGGCGCGATGGCGGAGTTCGAGCGACAGAACGCCGCGGTCTTGGTACCTCACCCCGAGTTCTTGAGCGTGGGCGTCTCGGAGGCCGATATTCGCGTCCACAGCGACGTGATTCACGCCGTCGAGACGTACAACCCGAAACACTGGGAGCGACACAACCGTCGGGCGAAAGCCATCGTCGAAACCACCGACAAATCCGCGTTCGGGTCGTCGTACGCCCATCTCCGCGGAACCATCGGCGAGGTGTGGACGGCGTTCGACACCCCCGTCGAAACGGAAGCCGAGTTGGTCGAGCAACTCCGGACGGGGAACGTGACGCGCGTCGTCCACCGCACGGGGCGAAGCCACGAGCTCCGGCGACGGGTGGAGTTCGCACACCTCGGGTGGGAAAACTCGTGGAAGAAAATCGACCGTCTCGTCCTCTCGGGAATGGAACCGACGCATCCCGACCACGAGGCCTACGACGGACAGTTCGACGATATCAGCGTTTACTGAAACCTACTGAATCCCGACTGCCGTGAGTCCGGCGTGGACGAGGAACTGCCGATTGACGAAGAGCGCCGCGACGACCAATTCGAAGGCCGTCACCGCCAGCGTAACCATCGTCGCGTAGTTGCTGCTCACCGAAACGCCGAACGGCGCGCCGAACTCCTTCTCGTACGGATAGAACAGCGCGAGGCCGCGCTTGCTTCCGAGCATGTCGAGAGCGTAGTGGGTGAGGATGCCGATCCAGACGAACTGCAAATTCCCGAACACCATCGGGAAGACGTAGAACAGCGCGAGCACCGGGAGATTGTGGAGCGTCTTCCGGTGTTTGCCGAACGCGGTATCCACGTCGGGAAAGAGCGCGCCGAGGATGACCGGAACGCCGACCTCGACGATGGTGTAGAACGTGGTCGTGTCCCCCGCCGGATGAAGGACGTATCCGAGTCCGATACCGAGAAGTGCCGCGTTCATGACGTGTTCCTTTCGATTCATTCGGTTGCAGGTCCCACCCCGCACTATCAAGGTTTTCCCTTTCACTCCAGTTCGACGAAGAGGTCGGAGAGGGCCTGTCGCGCTATTTTTGCCTTTATCTCCTGTCTCGACCCGTCGAACTCGTGGCGCGCGACCGACGAATAGCTCTCGCCGCTTCCCCACTCACCGGCGTGGGCGACCCCGATGAAGACGGTTCCAACGGGTTTGTCCTCCGTTCCCCCAGCCGGTCCCGCGATGCCGGTCGTGGCGACGCTCCACGTCGTTCCCGCGGCGTCGCGCACGCCGCGGGCCATCTGCCGGGCGACGGGTTCGCTCACGGCACCGTGTTCGTCCAGCGCCTCGCGCGTGACGCCGACGTGTTCCATCTTCGCATCGTACGAGTAGGTGACGAGTCCCCGGTCGAAGTAGTCGCTCGACCCCGGTACGTCCGTCAACAGCGACCCGATGAGGCCGCCGGTACAGGACTCGGCGGTTGCGACCGTCGCGCCCGACTCGCGGAGCGCGTCTCCGACCCGCTTCTCGATGGCGTCGTCGTTCGTGCTCATGCGGGAGTGGACGGGGCGGGCGAGAAAGAAAGTGCGGGTCGGACCGGCGGATGTAGTCGTGGGCGAAAGAAAGACTTGGCAGTGCTGCAATCGTGCGGTATGGACTACGACACGCCGCTGTTCTTTCACGTGATGACATACGCGACGGACGCCGACCGCGACGTCATCGACATGGTGAGCGGGAATCCCGACTGGGGGTCACCGCCCGGCATTGCTGAGGGACTTCACGAGTACGCCGACCTCGGCGGGGAGGATTTCCAGTACCCGCCGAGCGAAGGACTGGTCGAACTCCGCGAGGAAATCGCCGCGCGGCGCGACGTCGATGTTTCTCAGGTGGTCGTGACCGCTGGTGGCGGCGAGGCTAACTACCTCGCCATGGCGCGGGCGATGGAACGCGAGGCGGGCGACGAATTCATCCTGACCGACCCGGTGTATCCGTACTATCCCGGCAAGACGACGATGCTGGATGCGAAACAGCGCTTCGTCGCCACCGCCGAGGACGGCACGCTCGACCCAGACGACGTTCGAGAGGCGGCGAGCGAGGACACCGCCGGAATCGTCGTCAACTCGCCGAACAACCCGACCGGCGCGGTGTACGACGAGGAGTCGATGCGCGAACTCGTGGAAATCGCCGAGGAGTACGACGCGCTCCTCGTGAGCGACGAGGTGTACGACCACTTCGACTTCTCCGGGAAGTTCACCAGCGCGTTGACGTTCGATTCGGACCACCGCGTCGTCACGAACTCGTTTTCCAAGTCGCTGGCCATCACCGGCTTCCGAGTCGGCTACGCTATTTTCCCGCCGGACCTCGTGGACGTGGCGAAGACGCGCCACATGCTGACGAACGTTGCCGGAAGCAGGCCGTCGCAGTACGCGGTGCTCCACGCGCTCCGCGAGACGACGCGGGAGTACTACGAGGAAAACCGCAGGCTCCTCGAATCGCGCATCGAGACGTTCACCGACGCGCTCGACGCGGCGGGCGCGGACTACACCACGCCGGACGGTGCCTTCTACGTCATGGCTCGCTTCCCCGACTTCCCCGGCACGCTCTCGAACGTCGAGAAACTCATCGACGAGGCGGGCGTGGCTGGCATGCCCGGCGAAGCCTTCGGCTCCTCGCGCGACGACTGGGTTCGCTTCGCGCTCGTCACCCCCCGCGCCGAGGAGGCGGCCGAACGACTCGCGGACTACTTCAGCGACCGCTGACTCGCCCGATTGGCGCACCCGGTTTGGGTTAGGCAGACTGTGGGTCGCGAATCGGTCGGAACTCCGCGACCCGAACTCGTCCACCGAGGTTGGTTTCGGCTTCGTATTTAAATGCTCGTGAGAGGTGGGGCCGATACGCTCTACGGTGAAAACGGGTGCGCGAAACCGGACGACCCACGTCGGCGCGTGCGCCAGCAGGGTCGCGGCCGACCGCTGGCCGCGACCCTGCGGGTTATCATGCGAGGGATGAGCACTGGAGCGGAGTTCTCGTGAACGAAGTGAACGAGAGCACGGAAGAGCGTCGCTCTTCCGGAGCGAAGCGCGCAATCGGTTGGGGAGGGTGTGGCTGATGCGGTGCGGTCTTCGAGACCAGTATCACGGCAATTGCACTCTGTTTGTCTCGAACCCGGTACGCGGACAACAGAAGGTACGTAAACCCTCACCCGATAGCTCCCGGTATGGCTGAAATCGACGTCGAACCCGTCGAACGAATCGAGGAGGATGTCGTTCCAACGGGTATCGACGCACCCGAGTACGTTCTCTACGGCGGGAAAGGCGGCGTGGGGAAGACGACGATGGCCGCCGCGACCGCGCTGGCGAGCGCGCGCGACGGAACCCGAACCTTGGTCGTCTCGACCGACCCGGCCCATTCGCTGTCGGACACGTTCGAGTACGACATTCCGTCGGAGGCGACGCGCATTCGGGAGGAGATTCCGCTGTACGCCGCCGAAATCGACCCGGACGCCGCGCTGGAAGAACAGGCCGGAATGCTCGGCGGCGAGAACCCCCTCGGCGGGATGCTCGGCGACGAGGACGACGGCCCGATGGCCTCGCTGCTGGGCGGGGCGATGCCCGGCGCGGACGAGGCGGCGGCGATGCAGAAACTGCTGGAGTTTCTGGACGACGAGCGATTCGAGAGAGTCGTGGTGGACACCGCGCCGACGGGTCACACCCTCCGGTTGCTCGAACTCCCCGAACTGATGGACACGATGGTCGGTCGGATGATGAGCCTTCGACAACGGTTTCAGGGCATGATGGACGGCGTGAAGGGGATGTTCGGCGGCGGTGCCGACGACCCGGAGGAGGGAATGGACGACTTGGACGCGTTCAAAGAGCGGATTCAAGACCTCCGGCGGACGCTCCGTGACCCGTCGAAGACGGACTTCCGCGTCGTCATGATTCCCGAGGAGATGAGCGTGTTCGAATCGAAGCGCCTGCTCGCGCAACTCGACGAGTTCGGCATCCCCGTCGGGACGGTCATCGTCAACCGCGTGATGGAGAACCTCGCCGACGTGACCGATTCGGTCGATTCGAGTCGTTTTGCGACGCCGAACCTGGAGGAATGTGAGTTCTGTCAGCAGCGGTGGGAGGTCCAGCAGGGCGCGCTCCGAGAGGCACAGGACGTGTTCCGCGGCCATACCATCAAACGAGTGCCGCTGTTCGCCGACGAAGTTCGCGGCGAGGAGATGTTGCGCGTCGTCGCAGCCTGTTTGGACTGACGCGTTCCGTCGGGAAGCGGTTTTGAATCGGATTCGGAATCAGTCGAAGAACTTTTTCACCCAGTCGCTTGTCGAAAGCTCGGAAACCGTCCCGTACAGCTTGTCGAGCCACGACGCGGGGAGGATGCGCGCGTAGTCGGTGAGCTGGGCCACCGTCCCGACCGGATACCGGGCGTCCGGATGTTGGACGTTCGCCGCGTCGAGGATGGTGTCCGCGACCTCTTTCGGGTGAACCGCGCCGGGCATGCCGCCGTCGACGGCCTGCCGGTCGCCGTACATCTCGTAGAAGCGGTCGTAGCCGCCGGAGCGCTCGACGCCTTCGATTTCGTCACTCGCCCGGTCGTAAAACTCGGTATCGACCGGACCGGGTTCGACGAGCACGACGTCGACGTCGTACTCGTCGACTTCGCCGCGGAGCGAGTCCGAGATGCCTTCCAGCGCGAACTTCGACCCGCTGTAGATACCCATGCCGGGGACGGCCACGCGGCCGACCGCGCTGGAGACGTTGATGATAGTCCCCTTCCCGCGCTCCCGCATGTGGGACAGCGCGGCCCGCGCCAGTCGAAGCGGTCCGTAGACGTTCACGTCGAACTGCGCGTGGACCTGTTCTATCGGCACGTCCTCGACCGGGCCGGGTTGGGCGTACCCCGCGTTGTTGACGAGACAGTCGAGATGACCGTGCTCGTCGATGATTTCGTCGATGACGCGCTCTACGTCGTCGGCTTCGGTGACGTCGAGCGTCGAAATGTGACAGCCCTTCTCCCCGAGCGTCTGAATGTCGGCGGGGTTCCGGGCGGTCGCGTACACCTCCCAGCCGTCCGCGAGGAACGACAGGGCGGTTTCCCGTCCGATGCCCGACGAACAGCCGGTTATCAGCACAGTCTCATCCATGGGGTTTCCTTCGGACGGGGGTGGCTAAGTATCAACGGTTTCCGTTACTTCATCGGCGTACGCGTCCGCCCGCCGCGTCGGTTCGGGAAGTTTGTAGCCTGCACAGAGTTGCCAGACCAGTTCCGCGGCCGTCTCGGCGCTCACGCGATGGCCTGGACTGACGTACAGCGGGTTGACGTGGCGCTTATCGGGATTCGGGTACTGGCGCGACTGCAGCGCGTAGCCGATGACCGTCCCGTCGGGCGCGCTGACCCGCGAGTTCGACACCACGGGAACGCGCTCGCCTTCGGCCATGTGTCCCTCCGGCGGGTCGCGGAGGTCGCCGCAGAGCAGGTTCTTGGCGACGCCGATGGCGGGCAGGTCGAGCATCACGCCGATGTGGGTGGCGATTCCGGCCTCCCGGAAGTGAATCCGTCCGCTCCCGTCCACGATTGCGAGGTCCGGTTCCACGGTCAGTTCCTCGAAGGCGCGTAAAATCGCCGTTCCCTCCCGGAACGACAGCAGGCCGGGGATGTACGGAATCTCCGTCTCGACGGCGGCATGGGCGCGCTCGATGACTTCGCCGTCCCGCGACGCGACGACAGCGCTCACCGCAAGGTCGCCGACGAACGCTTGGTCCACGCCGACGACGACGGGGGATTCGGGGGACTCGGTGGGCACGGCGACATCCGAATCGTCGTCCTCGCCCTCGTTCTCATCCTCGCCCGTCGGGAGGTGAGTCTGCGCGTCGTCCGTCGGTTCGGCGCGGACGCTCTCGGGGTCGAACTCGAACGCGTCCTCGAAAATCGCCGCGTCGGCCACCTCGTGCTGGAGTTCTTCCATCTCTTCGCGCGACAGCGAAGCGTCCGGCGCGAATTCGGGATGTGCGAGGCGCATCGGAAATCAGAATCGCCTACGTCCGCCCATGCCGCCGCCCCGCCGTCCACCGATGTCCAACTCGGAGGGGCCGCGTTTTCCTTCCCTCTTCAGTTTCGCGCCGTAGAGCAGGCCGATTCCCAGTCCTGTGAGGTGGGCCAGTTGGGCGACGCCGCCCGCACCCGCACCGCCGATGACGCTGGCGAATCCGGAGTAGACGGCGAAGAGGGCCGTTGCGAGCCAGAGGGGCATCGGGATGATGAAGTAGATGAGAATCTTCATGTTCGGGTTCAGCACCGTGAGGACGCCCATGACCGCCATGATAGCGCCGCTCGCGCCGAGAACGGCGGAGGTGCTGCCCATCATCGCGACGATGCCGACCTGCGCCAACCCGGCGAGGATGCCGCTGCCGAGGAACAGCGCCGTGAACTTCTTGCTCCCGATGCGCCGTTCCAACACGGGGCCGAAGAAGTACAGCGCGATGCCGTTGAAGAGGATGTGCGTGAAGCCGGTCGGGTTGTGGGCGAAGATGGACGTGACCCACGTCCAAACCCGTCCGATGTGTGTCGATTGGAGGACGAACAGTTCGGAGAACAACTGGGCGTCGCCCATGACGTTGATGACGAACACCTCGGCGATGAACGTCCCCACCATCAGCGTGAGGAACACGAACGTCATGTTCCCGCGGAAGTAGCTCAGCGGTCCGCCGGGACTCGTGTCCACGCTGAACCGACCACCGCCCTGCTTGTTCGCGCTATCGTCGAAGCCGCTGTCGAACACTCCCTTCGGGTCGTTCCACTGATTCAACCCCGGACAGGAGTGATTTTCCGGCAGTCGGTGTTCGGCGCAGAACGTCCCGCCGCACATTCGACACTGGTACGGCATGTTCTCGTCCTGCCCACACACGTCGCATTGCGCCATTAGTCCATGGTTTGAACCGATAGGCCAAATGGGTTTGGGTGAAGAGGATGCGAGAATTAGGGGAGAACGCGGCGACCGAACGGGTGACGGTCAGGCCGGTTTCCGCGCGCCGTAGACGGCGAAGTTGTAGTACTGCCAGACCGACGTCACCGACTCGAATCCGGCCTCTCGAAGCCACAGCAGTTGGTCCGTCAGCGCGTCCGGGTCGTCGAACTCGTCGCTGGCCTGCCAGCGGTTCATGAACTCCTCTTCCTCCCAGCCCTTCGAGCGAACCCAGTTCGCTATCATCGCCGACGAGACCGTTTCGAGGTGTGACGCGTCGAATCGAATCACGTCGCCGTTGACGAACCATCCGCCGGGAACGAGGGCGTCGGCGAGCGAGTCGAAGAGGGTCCGTTTTTCCGCCGACGGGAGGTGGTGGACCGCGAGCGAGGTGATTACGAGGTCGAACTCGTCGCTCGCCGTCGGATAGTCGTCCGGGAAGGTTCCCTGCACGATGTCGGCGCGGTCCCCGAACGTCTCCAGTTTTCGCTCGGCCTCGGCGAGCATTCCCTCGCTGTGGTCCACCGCGAGGACCGTGCTCTCCGGAAAGCGGGTCAGCAGTTTCGCCGTGAGTTCGCCCGTCCCCGCACCGAGTTCGAGGACGCGTATCTCCTCGGTCCGGTCCTGCGGCGGCGAGTTCAAAATCGCGTCGTGAAGTTCGTCGTACCGCGGGACGATGGCCTCGATACCGGGGTCGTAGAGGCTCGAATCCGCGAACACTTCGCCGGGCTTTTTCATGGCACCAGTTCCCCACGGGCGAAGTAATGCTTTTTCTGGCCTCATTCGAGCGGGGGAGAATTATGACCGAAACGCATAGGGCATGAGGTTTTTGCCCTCACGACGACGAGTATGGGGTGTGAAGGGGTACGAACGCAAAGGATTGCTGGAACGGGTCGAGCGGGAGGGCGCGACCGTCGGCGCATCGATTCCCGAGACGATTTCGGTCCAGGGACAGGACATCGACCTCCGGGAGTTCGTCTTCGAAATCAAGCGGCTGGACACGGTTCCCCCGGGAGAACGGGAGCGCGTGGAGCAGGCGAAGACGAACCTCCGCCGAGAACGGCTCCAGCGCAAGGAACGACTCGAAGAGGCGGACATCAGCTTCGAGGAAGGCGAGCGACTGGTCGAGAGCATCATCGGCATCGACCGAGCGCTGAACGCGCTCGAAAGCCTCGGGGCGACGAACCTCGAAGCCGAAGAGAAGGCGAAGGAGGCGGCCGACCAGAAGCGGTGGGTGTCGTTCCTCCAGAAAGCGCTCGGGAAGGAGAGCGCCGGAAAACGGTCTCGACTATGACTCGAAACGCCGAAGTCGCGGCGCTGTTCGAGGAGTACGCCGATTTGGTCGAAGCACAGGACGTGCAGTACAAGCCACAGGCCTATCGCCGCGCCGCGGACAACATCCGCGACTACCCCGAGGACATCGAGGAGTTGGCGGCCGAGGGTCCCGATGCAGTCGGGCAAATCCCGCAGGTCGGCGACTCCATCGCGAGCAAGGTCATCGAGTACTTCGAGACGGGCGAAATCGAGGAACTCGAAGAGGAACGCGCGAACCTCCCGGTCGAGATGGCGGAACTGACGCGCGTCGAGGGCGTCGGCCCGAAGACGGTCGGCGACCTCTATCACGAACTCGGCGTGCAGACGCTGGACGATTTGGAGGACGCCGCCCGCAAGGGGAAGATTCAGGAGATAAAGGGCTACGGTCCCAAATCGGAGCAGAACATCCTCGACGGCATCGAGTTCGCGCGGACGGTTCGCGGACGGGAACTGCTCGGCGACGCCCGTCCGGTCGGCGAGCAGGTGCTCGCCTTCTTCGACGAGATACCGACCGTCGGGCGACACGAACTCGCCGGGTCGCTCCGCCGCTGGCGCGAGACCATCGGCGACATCGACGTCCTCGCCGAGAGCGAGGAGAAGGAGGCGGTCATCGACGCCTTCACCGACTGGGGGCGGGCGACGGAGGTCATCGAGGCGGGGACGGACAAGGCCGCCGTCCGCGTCTCCGACATGCGAATCGACCTCCGGGTCGTCGTTCCCGAGGAGTTCGGCAGCGCCCTCCAGTACTTCACGGGAAGCAAGAATCACAACATCACCCTCAGAAACTACGCGATAGAGCAGGGCTACAAGGTGAACGAGTACGGCGTGTTCGATGTGAGTGATGTCGAAAACCCCGACGCTGGCCAGCGCGTCGGCGAGCGCGTCGCGGGCGAGACGGAAGCCAGCATGTACGACGCCCTCGGTTTGCCCCTGATTCCGCCCGAAATGCGCGAGGACAACGGCGAAATCGACGCCGCCCTCGCCGGGGACCTGCCCGACCTCATCGAAGAAGATGACGTGCGCGGCGACCTGCACCTGCACACGAACTGGTCGGACGGGAACGACACTATCGCGGAGATGGTCGAAGGGGCCGCCGACTTCGGTCACGACTACATCGCCATCTCCGACCACGCGACGGGTTCGGGAATGGTCGGCGGCGTCGGCTTGGACGACGAGGAACTCGAAGCACAGATAGACGAGGTTCGAGCGGTCGCCGAGGATGCCGCCATCGACGTGTTCACGGGGGTCGAGGCGAACATCGACCCGGACGGTGGAATCAGCGTCGGCGACGACGTGCTCGCCGACTTGGACGTCGTGGTCGCCTCGCCACACAGCGGTCTCGACGGCGACGGGACGGACCGCCTTATTCGAGCGATAGAGCATCCGAGCGTCGATATTCTGGGTCATCCGAGCGGTCGGCTCATCAACCGCCGTCCCGGTCACGATTTCGACGTCCGAGCGGTGGCGCGCGCCGCCGCGGACAACGGCGTCGCGCTGGAGATCAACAGCAACCCCCACCGACTCGACCTCTGGGGTGCGGCGGTACAGGTGGCGGTGGAGGAAGGTGCCACCATCGCCATCGACACCGACGCCCACAGCCCCGCGGAATACCGGAACGTCAGGTACGGCGTTCACACCGCACGACGGGGATGGGCGGAAGCGGCGGACGTGCTCAACGCCCGCGACGCGGCGGGTGTCCGCGAGTTCCTTCACTGATGGGTCGCCGCTTCTTTCTCGACGTGATGCTCGGGTCGCTCTCGACGTACCTCCGCATGTGCGGGTACGATGCGGCCTACGCGCTGGATAGGGGCGTCGAGGCGGACGACGCGATTCTCGAACTGGCCGGAACGGAGGACAGGACGCTCGTGACGCGGGACGTGCAACTGGCCGAGCGCGCCGACGACGCCTTCCTCATCGAATCGCTCGACGTCCGCGACCAACTCCGCGAACTCCGGAACGACGGGGTGGACCTCTCGCTGTCCGAACCCGCGCGGTGTTCTTCCTGTAACGGAAAACTGGTTCGGGACGACGGACCCGCGCCAGACCACGCGCCGGACGGCAAACCCGTCTGGCGGTGTCGAGACTGCGGAAAGCGGTTCTGGAAAGGGAGCCACTGGGAGTCGGTCGAGCGGACGCTCTCGGAGTTGTAGAGGATTTTTTGCTCTATAATTCGAGTTAACTACAGATCATATTATATTAATTTTTTCCCTAAATTCTTCTTCGATATTGTCAGAGTAGACCAATTGGGTGATGTCTTCGCGTTCAAGTGGGATCATTGTGGGATTCTCACAACTGTGTACTTCTCTTATAGCATCTTTAGTGAACCCGCCCATACTTACGAAACAAGATACAAAGCAACTACTTTGAAGATCAGCCAATTCAGCCTTCCTCTGTTGAATATGAATCTCTCGTTGCTTTGTGGGCTTCCGCTCCCATTTATTTTCGATAGGTACAAGATTTCCAGTTAGTCGGAATATTGTTTTATCAGCATCCGTGAAGTCTGCTAGAACGTCTACTTCGCCTCGATCTGTGTCAATCTTAGCCGCACACTCTACACCGTCTATTCGACTAAACTGAAGTGCTATGAGGTAGTCAAAGACTCGGCCCCGTTCCTGCTCATTTGAAACGCCGTCAAGTTGATCAAGCCTCTCAAATTCACGAGCGAGTACGTTTGAAGATGTGTCTACTGAGCTTGTACAATAGAGCTTCAGACGATCACCGAGTTTCGAAAAAAATCTGAGTTCAAACCCCCTTCAAATGAATACACTACTTCCCAATTAGATTGATCTCTAGTATTAAATGAATGGCCACAAAATTCACTCCTATCCCTGCTTGGTATATCTGATTTCTTTTTATATATCCCTTCTCGTTGGTCACAAATAGGGCACCGAACTTCTACTAGAGGCTTCAAAGTATCTTCTTCAATCAAGTATTCGATTACCGAAAATGCCTCTACGCGGGTGATGTCAGCACCTTTAACCATATCGGAGAGACGAAAGCGAGCAACGTCGGAGGAGTATAGCTCACTCAGGTATGAACTTATTCTCGTTAAGTTTGAGTTGCTGATATCCTCCAGTTTCTTTGAGTGCATTATGTATCACCTCCGTAATTTCGCTAATTTTCTTCTCCTGCTCGTTTCGTCTGAACGATATTCTACCTTTCTTTCGATTCAGATGGAACGCTGATGCCCCGCCGTCTAGTTCTACATATCCCATTGTGATTTCGGAACCATCATCGTCGAGTTCTTTTGTAACTCGATCATCATCCCGGACATCCTTTCTTTCACCAGATTCATCTTCTCCTGAGGTGAAAGAGATTGTGTCCACAGTACTTTCTTTTGTTTCTTGCAATCTTACTTTCAGACTCGTATATTTATCAACAATCCCGTTAAACTCCTTCTGAAATCCCGTATGGAAGTCTGGAACGTAAACATTGTCGTCTTGACCCATATTGAGCGAGCGAGCGATAGTGTTTACCACTCGTTCAGCCATTTTCGAATCAGATGCACGTATTTCGATTAAATCTATATCGTCCCTGATGACTGCTACACATCGACGCTCTAAAAATTCATTAGTGATCCTTCCGGTGGCCGCATCCTCGCTAGTAGTGGTGTCAAAGTAACCAAAGGACAGGTATTGACGGGAGTCATATCCCTCATCTGACGCGAAATAGACTGTACGTGTTTCCCCTTCTACTTCACTGGGACTTGGCACCTTTTCTCGGCAATAATTGGAAACTTCGTCGAATTTAAAGTCAGAAATTCCAGTAATAACGTGGTAGTTAATAGTTACACTTCCAGCATATCGGAATTCGGATAATATTGTGGAGAATTCTTCATCTGAAACTTCTTTAGCGACTTGTCGCTGTATATCACCGGAACGATCTGAGAGATTTATCCCCAGTCGTTCAACACACCGTTCAAGAGGTTTTCCCTTTATCCCTAACTGCGATAATTCTTCAACACGACTCAACATCTTCTTGTCTTGATCGAATATGCTTTCATCGTCAACCAGCCCCATATAAGTTGATTTAATGATCAATATAATAAAGAGTACGGTATACAGTGAAAGTACAATACATAAAATAAGTGTTCCCTTGTGACCGGAATCCTACTAATTCACCGGTTCGATTCCCACTTCTCGCAGGCGTCCATGTCGGACATCCGCCGGTCGTGCAGGCCGCAGTAGGGCGTCATGCCGGAGTCGGTGCGGACGTAATCGAAGTGGGCGCAGTTGCCGCAGTAGGCGTCCGTCGGGTTCGCCGGGGTCGATTCGGTCGCGGCGGTCCCGCTCGTCCCTTGTCCTGTCGCGTCCACGGGCGAGGAGATGTCGTCGTTCGCCGCGCCGCCATCGCTGACGGCTTCGGTACCGACCGGGTCGTCGCCGAAGACGCCGATGCCGCCGAGACCGCTGGGTTTCTCGACTTCGACGATTTTCGTCTCGCCCTTGCGCGTGACCTCCATCGTGACGGTTCCGCCGGGGTCGTTGCGCGTCTTGAAGTTCACGACGGCGGTGAACAGACACCAGAACGTCGTGATGAGGCCGGTGAAGTACACCGCGACGACGGGCAGGGTGAGGTGTTCGCCGTGTCCGCGCCAGTGTTGCGGGTAGGCGTACCAGAACATGGCGACGCCGAGAATCGTGATGCTGGACCCGATGGCCGCCGCCGCCCGCACGCGGTCGCTCGTGGCGGGGAGAACGACGAACACGCCGACGAAGACGGCGGGGACGCCCAACCCGGCGGTGATGCCCGCGAGTCTGTACGACCCGTAGTTGTCGAGACCCATCGCCGCGAAACTGTTCGTCGTCGCCGCGAGGATACCCACGACGACGAGCAACGACCCGACGAGAAACAGGCCGACGCCGAGATAGAGGCGTCGGGGGCGTTTTTTCACGCCGCCGTGCCCTTCGTACGTTTCCCCGAGGCTTGTCATGTGTCTGCCATTGGAGGCCTCCTACTAAACTACTGCGTCAGACAGGTATCACTATCGTTTGATTTCGGACACGAGATGGAGAAAAGTCGCGTACACGGACGGCATTACTGACGAACACGAACCGAAATCATTTCCGACAAGACGCCGGACGGAGCGTCTCCGAATATGACCTTCGACGGAAAACAAGACAGCGACCGGAGGGAGCGATAGGCCGGTGACACAACCGCCGGAAATCAGTAATTTCCACAAACAGCAGAAGTCCGGCAGTGTCACAACCGCCGGAATCCGCCAGTGTCACAACCGCGGAACCCTGTCTCCCTCCGGAAAATCTCCGATTTCCGGGCCAAGGAACCCCCTGAATGCGCGTCGAAGACGCGCAAGAGGGGGTGACGACGGCTTTTGGTCCAGATTTTGCAAGGGAGGAAGGCCGAATCCGCCGCGAATCGCGCCGGATTCGGCTCCCGACCGCGGCAAAAGGTGGGTTCGAAAAACCTAATCCCCACCCTGTCAAACGGCCCAGTATGGCTGACGATACCGAAGACGAAGGGCCCGCTGTCGAACTCGGCGAGCGCGAGCCCGTCGATGGCGCACCGCTCGCACGAGTCACCTCGCGGTTGTTCTGGCCCGTCCAGAAGAGCGAAGTCGAACGAAAGGAGGGAGGCGAGACGATTCGGACCCCGGACGGCCCGCAGGAACTCGCCGACGTGCTGGAAGCGGTCGACGAAACGTACTTCCAGAGCGAACAGGAGTTCACCAACGCCGTCGAGGACGCCATCGGAACCGGACCGATTCCCACCGCCGACGATTCGTGAACTTCTCCCGGACCGTCGGGGACCGGACGTTCGGCCTGACGTGGGTACGGTTGTCGCTCCTCGTCGGGGCGCTCATCGCGGTTGCGTGGTCGTACTGGCCGAGCACCGGCGGGAGTCTGAACCTCCGCGTTTTCCGCGACGTGACGCTGTACATCGTCGTTCCCGGCGCGCTCGCGGTGACGCACGGTCGCCGCATCGGCTATCGGGTGAACCGGAAAGCGATTCGCAACACGCTCGTTCTCGCGGCGTTCGTCGTCCCGATATACGTCGTCGGGTCGTCGCTCCCGACGATTCGGACCTACTACCCGATGTGGGAGACGAACGCCGCACTCGGGAGCTTTCTCCCGCACGCGGTGAAGCAGTTCATCGTCGTTCTCGCCGCCGAAACGTACTATCGCGGCTTTCTCTGCGTCGGCGTTCGGAAGATCGGTTTCAAGAGCGTCTTCGTGAGTCCGATAATCTACGCGTTTCACCACTTGGGTAAGCCGCCGGTCGAGGTCATCCTCTCGGGACCGACGGACGTGCTGTTCGGCGCGGTGGATTACAACTGCGATTCGGTGTTGCCGTCCGTCGTCGCCCACGGTATCGGCCTGATGCTCCTCGACTGGTTGGTGCTCCACGAACCGCTCATCCCACAGGATACCGTGTTGAACTGGCTGTCGTGGCTTCCGGTGCATCTGTGATGTCCGGCATGGTCGGGATGGTCGAGCGGATGGAAGATGAAGTGTCCCCGATGACGGCGCTCGCCGTCGCCATCGTCGCGGTGAGTACGAGCGCCATCCTCATCGAACTCAGCAACGCGCCGAGCATCGTCAAGGCGCTGTACCGGTCGCTGTTCACGACGCTGTTGCTCGCGCCGTTCGCGGTCACGCGCTATCGGGACGACCTCCGGGCGTTCTCGCAACGTGACTTGCTCATCGCGGTCGTCACCGGGTGTGCACTCGCCGGGCATTTCATCGCGTGGTTCGAGAGTTTGGACTGGACCACGGTCGCCGCGTCTGTGACGCTCGTTCAGTCACAACCGCTCTTCGTGGCATTCGGCGCGTGGGCGCTGTTGGACGAGCGCGTCACTCGAAAAACGATGGTCGGCATCCTCGTCGCACTGCTCGGGATGGTGGCGATGTCGTTCGGCGACTTCCTCTCTCCCGCGACGGTCGCGGGACAGCGCCCGCTCTACGGCAATGCGCTCGCGGTCATCGGGGCGATTGCGGCGGCGGGCTACGTCCTCGCCGGGCGCTCGCTCCGCCAACGGGTGTCCCTGATTCCCTACGTGACCGTGGTGTACGGCGTCTCCACGGTCGTACTGTTCGGTGCCGCGCTGACGAGCGGTGCGCAGGTTTCCCTCGCCGCGTACCGACCGACGGAGTGGGTGCTGTTTTTGGGTATGGCCGTCGGTCCCGGCATCTTCGGTCACACCGTCATCAACTGGGCGCTGAAATACGTCGAATCGAGCGTCGTGAGCGTCACGCTCCTCGGCGAACCCGTCGGTAGCACGGTGCTCGCGTTGGTTATCCTCGGACAGGTACCGGGCGTCGCAACGATGGTCGGCGGCGCCGTCGTCCTCGGCGGCATCTACGTCGCCTCGACCGGACGGGAAAGCCAGTAGTCCGGACGGGAAAACCAGTAATTCGGCCGTGACGGTCGGTACTTCGGCCGCGAACCGTCAGTAGTCAGTAGCTCGGCCGCTCTTCGTACTCGATGGGGTCGCGCTCGCCGACGTTCTGGAAGGCTTGCAGGCGGAGCGCACAGGAATCACAGGTACCACAGGCGGGTTCTTCCGCGCGGTAGCAACTCCACGTCAGTTCGTACGGCACGTCGAGTTCGACCCCGCGCTCCGCGATATCCGTCTTGCTGAACTCGACGAACGGCGCGACGAGTTCGATGGACGTGTCGTCCTTCGTTCCGGTGTCGACGACGGCCTGAAACGCCTCGAAGAACTGCGGGCGGCAGTCCGGATACCCCGAAAAATCCTCGCTGTGTGCGCCGATGAACACGGCGTCACAATCGTTCGCTTCCGCACAGGAGACGGCCATCGAAAGCAGGTTCGCGTTTCGGAACGGGACGTAGGTGTCGGGCACCTCGTCGCTCTCCAAGTCGGCGTCCTCCACGGTCATCTCGTCGTCGGTGAGACTCGACCCGCCTATTTTGGCGAGGTGGCTCGTCTCGACGTGGAGGAATCCGGCGTCGAGTTCGTCGGCCTGTCGTTTCGCACAGTCGAACTCCTTGCTCTCGGTTCGCTGGCCGTAGGACGTGTGCAGGAAGAACGGTTCGTAGCCCCGTTCGCGCGCTTCGTAGGCGGCCGTGGCGCTGTCCATCCCGCCGGAAGCGAGGATGACCGCGCGCTTTTCGGGTCGGCCGGTATCAGTCGTCTCGTTGGCGGTCGTCTCGCTGGCAGTCGTCTCGTTTTCGCTCGTCTCGTCGCTTGTGTCGTTTCGTATCATGGTATCGTTGCTACGTCTGTTTTGTCGTCGTTCAAGTACCCGGTGCGTCGTTCCACAGGTCAACGTGCAGTCGCGGCGTGTAGCGATAGCCGAACTCCATCGCCAGTTGTGCGACTCGCTCGCGGGTTTCGTCGAGTTGCTCGCGGGTCGCTCCTTCCGGCATCAGGAGCACGTCGGTATCGGAGGGCGGTTCGTCGGCGGTCGCGCGAACGTCCGAAACCAGTTCCTCGATTTCTTCGAGGTCGCCGTCGTCGGTGACGACGAACTTCATCTGGGTGTCGTAGGCGTCCACCAGCGCCGCGAGCGTCTCCACGTCGATTCGCCGCTCCTCGTGCCGGTCCTCCCACTCGCCGTCGCCTTTCGGGTCGGTTTCGGGCGTCGGCGTCGAGGAGGCCAGTTTCGGGCTGACGCTCGCCAAGTCGATGGGGGCGTCGCGGAATATCGTCCCGTTCGTCTCGACCGTCGTGTGATAGCCCCGCTCCGAAAGGCGGTCGAGCAGGGTGACGGACTCCTCGTGTACCAGCGGTTCACCACCCGTGAGGACGACGTGGTTCGCGTCGTAGGATTCGACCTCCGCGACGATTTCGTCCACCGTCATCCGGGCGTGCGTCGGTTCCCACGAGGTGTGATACGAATCGCAGAACCAACAGCGGAGGTTACAGCCGCTCGTCCGCACGAACACGCTCGGAACGCCCGCGAGCGTCCCCTCCCCCTGCAGGGAGTAGAACAACTCGTTGATGGGCAACGACGGTTCGTCCGAGTCCGCCCCCTCGCGCTCGCCGTCGGCGCGTTTCCCGTCACTCGGTTCGGTCGCGTTCACCGGCATGATCAGACGGGGGCACCACAGAGTTCAGCCGTCTCGCTCACCTCGACCGCCACCTCGGAGACGTTCCCCGGCAGTTCCTCGCGGAACCGGCGTTCGAGTTCGAGGCTCATCACCTCCGCCGTCGGCGGGTCCTCGAAGAGGACGACCGCCGACCCGTCGCCGCTCTCCTCGAAGGCGTCCACGAGCGGGTCGCCCTTCTCCAGCAGGAACATGTGGTCCCACTCGGAGAGTATCGCAGTAATATCCCCCTTGTCCACGACCCACCCCTCCTCGGTGAGTTCACCGACGACGGTTACCTCGATTTCGTAGTTGTGGCCGTGTGGTCGGCTGCATTTCCCGTCGTGATGCAGCAGTCGGTGACCGGCGCTGATGCGAATCGGACGGTCGCGCCCGATGTGAAGCGTTCGTTCGTGAGATGATTCGAGTAAAGATGTAGGCATATTCGGAGATTATCGAGAGAATACTTAAACGCATCACTCTCAATCGGTCGTGAGGTGAGATGGGTGAGTGGGAATCTTCGATTTCCTTCTCCAGAATCGTGGTCCCGTCTCTTTCGGGGATTTCAATCGTAATGAATATGTGTCGTTAGTATTACACTCGTGTAGTATGGGAAGTACTGTCGAAAACTTGCAAAATTTTGGCGACCTCGAAGATCACACCAAACTTCGGTATCTGATAATGGGAAGCGGGGTTATGGTGATTTTCGTCGGAATCGTACTGTTCGTGCTGATAGATGACCCCCTCATTGCACTGCTTGCCATCGCCGCTGGCATCCTCGACATTACTGTCGTCTCGAAATTCATCGCCAACCAGAGCAAGCGGGCCAACGAGGACGCCTGACACTATCGCACTGCAGTCGAGATTCCACGAATCGTGTTCTGACTCGGAAACGAAGGGAAGTGTAACCCCATCTCTCGGGGTTCAAACCTTTCGCATTTCGAGTTCGTAAACGCGCCTCGCTGCCGCTCGAACGTTTACTTCCAGAAAATGCTCCGTCAGGGATTCGAACCCTGGTCCTTGCCGTGAGAGGGCAAGATGATTGGCCGGACTACACCAACGGAGCGCGTGTACTCATTCGTAATCGCACGGACTGTTTAACAGTTGCGTTTCGAGAGCGCCGTGGCTGTCGGTCACACATTCAGAAACGCGAACAGGCGCGGCTCTCGACGGAGCGATTATCCGAAAAAACGACCCTTATCTGTCGAGCGGCGACCCGGCGGCGTCGGGTTCGTGACCGTCGAGGCTGATGATGTTCTCGCGGCCGACGCGGAGTTTGCTTATCTCGCCGTCCTCCTCCATCTCGGAGAGCAGCATGCTGACTTTGGATTTCGACCAGCCGGTTTCGTCCACGATGTTGACCTGCTTCATCCGACCGCCGTTTTCGCGGAGCAGCTTTTTCACCCGTGCCTCGTCGGTGAGCAGTTCCTCGTCGCTGACCGCCGGTTCGGCAGAGCCGGTGGTCGATTCAGTTGCGGCGGACCCACCGGGGCCCCCGCCTCCGCCTCCACCGCTCGGGGTACTACGACCGGAGGACAGCGAGCCGAGGCTTCCCTGTCGCCACGCGAACACCGCAGCCAAGCCGATGAGGACGACGAGCGCCGCGATGAAGAACATCATCGGCGAGTTCGAGCCGGATCTTTCGCCGCCGCTCCCCGGTGGCACGTTCGCGCCGCCCGTGGTCGATGTCGTGCTCGTGGACGAACTCGACTGGGGTGGCGAGGAGAACTTCACCATCGGACGCTGGTCGTTGAACTCACGGGGACCGGTCCACGAGACGGAATCGCTTTCCGCCAGCGTATCGCCCGCTATGCTTCGTCCCTTCGCCGGTTGTGCGGATTTGAAGGACATACCGTCCGCGGGATAGACGACGAGTTTCTGATTATCCCCGAGGTAGAGTCCTCCTTGAAATACGTCACCGAAGACGGTCGTGTTTCCGCTGCCGTAAGCGAATCCCGACCATCGGAACGACATCTCGACGACGCCGCGGGTCGTGTCTCCGGTCAGTCCCGCTTGGTTGATGAAGGCCCGCTTGGAGAAGTTACCAGCGGTCATCTTCCGTTTCGTTCGGTTGTTCGCCGTCGAGGTCAGTTCGACCGCGTTCTCCCTGAAATTCTTATACAGTTCCGTGTCGGAGGTGTTGAAGTTCTGTGCGAACTCCTCGAACTGCTTGCGTTCCTGTTGCGTTTCTAACGTTTTCTCGTAGCGGAATGTCCATATCGCAGTGCTGTCACTGTGGACGAGAATGTGAAATTCGACGTCATCGAACTCCTGGGAGGTAGTGATCTTCTGCGGAGTCGGGGCGTTGCTCTGGGCCGTCCCGAACGTGGGAAACGACGCGATGAGCAGCACCGTGATGAGGCCGACAGCCAGGAGCCGTCTCATGTACCTTATCGTCCATGCCCGGATATAAAAGACCTTGTGACGTGCGGTCGTCAACGAACCATGTTACCATTAGACATGACCGTTACGGGGTTCTGCCACGCCGTTTCGTCGGCGCGAGGATTAGTATCAAGAACCACGAGGTCGGCACGGTATCCCTCCTCGACCAGTCCGACATCCGATAGCCCGAGGAGGTCGGCCGCGTTGACCGTCGCCGCCTCGAGCGCGCCGTCTGGCGAGAGACCGTACTCGACCATCAGTTCGAGTTCTTCCGGGATGTCGCGGTGGAAGTTGAACGGCGTTCCGGCGTCGGTTCCCATCGCTATCGTCACGTCCGCATCGAGCGCGTGACGGAACGCGTCTTCGAAGGCGTCGCCCGCTTCCTCCGCCTTCTCGACCGCGTAGGGAGGGATTCCGGCGTCCGTCCCCTGCTCGACGATTCCGTGGAGCGCCTTCGCAGTCGGCACCCAGTAGGTCCCTCGGTCGGCCATCATTTCGGCCGCTTCGCGGTCCATGAACGTCCCGTGTTCGATGCTCGAAATACCTGCCCTGACGGCGTTCTTGATGCCTTCCGTCCCGTGGGCGTGAGCCGCCGTCGGTACGTGTTTCGCGGCGGCGGTTTCGACGAGCGTGTTCAACTCTGCTTCGTCGAGTTCGGGCGAGCCGGTGACCGCACCCTCGGTGAGGACGCCGCCGGTCGCCATGCACTTGATAACTCCCGCGCCGCGCTTGAGCTGTTCTCGGACGGCCTTTTTGACTTCCGCTTCGCCGTCCGCTTCGCGCCCGAACCAGTGGCCGTGGCCGCCGGTCATCACGACGTTCTGGCCGCAGGCGACGACTCGCGGTCCGTCGATGAGCCCCGATTCGATCGCTTTTCCGGCGTCGAGCGCGAGCGTCGTCGGTGAGCCGAGGTCACGAACCGACGTCACCCCGGCGTGGAGCGCGTCGCGGAGGTTCGCCGTCGCGCGATACGACAGCGTCATCTCGCTGTCGTGATTCATCGTGGTCACGTCCGGTCGGCCGTCCATCGAGGCGTGGATGTGCGAGTCGATGAGCCCCGGCGCGACGAACTTCCCGCTCACGTCGATCTCTTCGTCGGCCTCGGGAACGTCCCCCACCGAGACGATTTCGCCGTTTTCGACCGCGACGTCGGCGTCCCGAATACCGGTCGCGTCTACGATATCTGCACCGCGGAGTACGAGCATGAGCGGTGTGAGACGCGCTACGTGATAACCATCCGGGTCGCGGCAGGGTGAGACGGTGAGGGTGTCAGCGGCGTGGGCGACGGAACGTCAGCACGGTGGGCGAAAGAGGCAACTCGCTTCCCTCTGAACGAAAGTGTATGGACGGAACCGACAGCTCGGAGCGAAACGCGTTGATAACCGGTGCGAGTTCGGGCATCGGACGGGCGACCGCACACGCCCTCGCCCGCGACGGTGCGAACGTCGCGCTCGCCGCGAGACGCGAATCGGAACTGGCCGACATCGCGGACGCGCTGGAAGCGGAGTACGGCGTCGAAACCGCGGTTTGTCCCGCCGACGTGCGCGACGAGGCTGCCGTCGAGTCGATGGTCGAGGAGGCGGCGTCCGCGCTCGGCGGCCTCGACGTACTCGTGAACAACGCGGGACTCGCGCGCGGGGAAGCCGTCGAGGACCTCTCGACCGAGGAGTTTCGTGCCATGCAGGACACGAACGTCGATGGCGTCTTCTTCGTCACGCGGGCCGCGCTCCCGCACCTCCGCGACTCCGCGGGCAACCTGATATTCGTCGGAAGCTTTGCGGGCCAGTACCCCCGGCCGTTCAACCCCGTGTACGCCGCGACGAAGTGGTGGGTGCGCGGATTCGCCCACAGCCTCGAAGGTCGCGTCGGCGAGGACGGCGTGGCGGTCACGGTCGTCAATCCGACCGAAGTTCGGACGGAGTTCGGCTCCGAGGACGGCGAACCGTTCGAGGACCGATTCGAACCCGGCAGCGTCACCGAACCCGAGGAGATAGCCGACGCTATCGCGTTCGCGGCGGGGCAGGAGAACTCGACGGTCAGCGAAATCGACGTCTACCGTCGGGACAAGTTTTCGGGGTTTTAGGGCCGCTTCGTCGTGATTTTCGGCAGTCCGACTATCCGTACCGTTCGCTACCCGTACCCTTCGTACTGCACGTGGTCCTCGGGGACGCCGAGGTCCCGCGCCGCGCCCGCGAGCATCGACACCATGGCGTTGACGCCGCAGGCGTACACTTCGAGGCCGTCGGGGTCGATTCGCGCGTCGATGTCGTAGGCCGGTTCCGTGGTGTACTCCGCGAGGTCGTCGGAGAGGTTCTCCTCGGCCCTCTCGACGAGATATTTCACGAGCGTCTGCTGGACGTAATCGGTTTCTCCCTCCCAGTCGGTGAGGTACTCCTCGCGCGAGCAGGTCGGGACGAAGTGGAAGTTCTCGTGTTCGTCGTCCAGTTCCTCGAACTCCTCGCGGTAGGCCAAGTCGTCCTTCCACGACGCGCCCAGAAAGAGCCACACGTCCCGCCGTTCGCCCTCGTACTCGTCGCGGCCTTCCTCGAAGGTGTACTTAATCATACTCCGGAGTGGCGCGACGCCCGTCCCCGTGGCGAGGAAGGCCATGTCCCGGCCGGACGGTTCTTCGAGGACGAAATCGCCGTTCGGTCCCCGAACCGTCACCCGGTCGCCCTCCGAGAGGTCTTCGAACAGCTTCGACGTGAGGCGGCCGTGTGGCACCCGTCGAACGCAGAGTTCGATGCCGTCCGCGTTCGGCGAACTGGCGATGGAGTACGGCCGCGGCGTGTGTTCGTAGCGCATCGTGGCGTACTGGCCGGGCACGAAATCGAACTCCTCCTCGACGTCGATGGCGACGCTCATCAGCGACGAGAACGGTCGCTGATAGCGATCTCTTAGCGAGGAGAGTTCCGTCAACAGGTTCTCGTGGCCGCGCTCTTCGCCCTCTATCGCCGATATCAGTTCGTCCCAGTCGGCGTCCTCGGATGCGACTCGCTCGGCCCACTCCTCGCGGCCGTGCACGTCGAGGAGTTCCGCGGCCCGTTCGACGACGCGCTCGGTACGGTCCTCGTCGAGGGGCTCCACGCGCTCGACCCTCGCGGAATCCGTCACCAGCGGCAGCTCTTCCGCCCGTCTGTGTTGTGAGTGCTGTGATGGAATCTCCATAGCCGCACCGTGTACCGCGACGGGTGCGAGCGGTAAAACGCTTCTCGCCGTTTCGAAAGCCGGTGAAAACATCCCTGATGCGGCCGTCCTCGCGGAGAACGGCGGCGGTCACCGAAAGCCCTCCACGACTATCGAAGCGCGTCCACGATTATCGAAGCGCTTCGTCGACTTTCTGGATGGGATGTGGCGGTTCCTCGCCCTGCCAGTCGCCGAGTTGCGTGCGACAGGACGCGCCGGGCGCGACGACTTCCCCGCCGTCGCTCTCTTCGACCTGCTCGAACAGAATCGACCCGACCGCCTTGCTCATCGAGTAGTGTTCGGCCTCGTAACCGAAACTGCCCGCCATGCCGCAACACCCGCTGTCGAGGGCGTCCACCTCGTAGCCCGCAGTGCGGAGGACGGTCACGGCGTGGCCGTCCTTCTTCGTCGCCTTCTGGTGGCAGTGACCGTGGTAGGTCAGCGACCCCTCGCCCGACAGCGGCAGGTCGAGGTCGAACGCGTCGAGGTACTCGCAGATTCCGTACGTGTTCGCGGCGAGGCGTTCGGCTTCCGTTCGGAGTCCTCCAGCCTCGGGGTCGGCGGAGCGCGGTTCGGTGTACTGACCGCTCGACGACCCGGACGACTCGTCCGTCGGCAGCAAATCGAGGTAGTCCGACTGGAACATCACCGCGTCGGACGGTTCGACCACCACGACGTCCCAGCCGTCTCGGACGAACGACGAGAGGGCGTCCACGTTCGTCTCGGCCTGCTCGCGGGCCGTGTCGAGCAGCCCTTTCGAGTGGGCGGGTCGCCCGCTCCCGGCCACGCCGGACGGGATTCTGACGTGCACGTCCGCCGCTTCGAGGACGCGAATCGCCGCCTTCCCGGCCTCCGGGTGGTTGTGGTTGGTGTAGGTGTCGGGAAAGAGCAGGACGCGCCGGGTGGCCTCCTCCTCGGAAACCCGCGTTCCGCGCTCTTCGAACCAGTCTTCGAGGGTTTCGCGGTGGAACGTGGGCAGACTTCGCTCGCTGGCGATGCCCAGCACCTTCTCCGCGACGAACCGCGCGCCGGGGAGTTCGGTCGCCCAGTTCGAGACGGGCGCGAACGCGCTCCCGAGCGAGGAGAGGCGGTCGATGTTCCCGAAGATGCGGTCGCGGAGGCTCGCCCCGTGTCGCTCGTGGTACTCGTGTTCCACCTCGGCCTTCAGCTTCGCCATGTCCACCTCCGAGGGGCAGTCTTTCGCACAGCCCTTACAGCCGATACAGAGGTCCATCACCTCGTGCATGAACTCCACGTCGAACTGCTCCTCGTCGGAGAGCGAACCGCTCATGGCCTGCCGGAGCATGTTCGCTCGCCCTCGCGTGCTCGTTATCTCCTCGTCCGCCGCGCGGTAAGTCGGGCACATCACGCCGCCGGTGGTCTCCTGCCCGCCGCGACAGCCGCCACAGCCGTGACAGAGTTCGACCATCCCCTCGAAGCCGTTCTCGTTCTCCCAGTTGAGGGCCGGGTCGAAGCCGGAGTCGAACTCGTAGCCGGGGTCGAACCGGAGGTTCTCGGTCATGTCCACGTCACCACAGACCTGTCCGGGGTTGAGGAGCCAGTCGGGGTCGAAGGCCGTCTTCAGGTCGCGGAAGACCTCCCACACGTGGTCGCCGTACAGTTTGTGGTTCCACTGGGTTCGCGCGCGGCCGTCGCCGTGCTCGCCCGAGACGCTGCCGCCGTACTCGACCACGAGGTCGGTCACGGCGTCGGCGATGGATTCCATCTGGTTGACCCCCGCGGGACTCTTGGTGTTGACGAGCGGGCGAACGTGCAGACACCCCGGTCCGGCGTGGGCGTAGACGCTGGCGAACGTGTCGTTGTCCTCCAACACCTGCTGGAAGTCGGCGACGTATTCGGGCAGGTTCTCCGGCGGAACCGCGCTGTCCTCGATGAACGAGATGTGTTTCGCGTCCGTCGTCCGCGAGAGCAAAATTGGCAGGCCGGATTTGCGCAGTTTCCAGAAGCGGGCGCGCTCGTCCTCGTCGTGGGCCTCCATCGCGGAGAGCGCCCGGACTCCCTCGCGGTCGTCCCGGAGCTTCGAGACTTTCTCCCGCCCGTCCTCGTCGTCGGTCGCGTAGAACTCCACGAGGAGGACGGAATCGGTTCCGTCCGGGAGCATCTCCACCACGTCGCGGAACTCCTCGGTATCCTCGGCGAGCGATATGAGCACGTTGTCGAGCACCTCGACGGCCGACGGGTCGTGGTCGAGAATCGGTGCGACGTCCTCCATCGCGTCGTTCAGGCTTCCGTAGGTCAACAGCGCCATCGCCTTCGTTTCGGGGATGGGTTCGAGCGAGACGGTCGCCTCCGTGACGATGGCGAGCGTTCCCTCGCTTCCGGCGAGCAGGCGCGCGAGGTTGACGTGTCCTTCCTCGGCTTCCTCGACGAGTCGGTCGAGGTTGTAGCCCGAGACGTTGCGTTTGAGTTGCGGGAACACCTCCGCCACCGCGTCCCGCTCCTCCTCGACGATGCGGAGCACTTCCGCGTAGATGCGGCCTTCGAGCGAGTCGTCTCCGGCACCCTCGCTGAGTTCGTCCAGCGTCACGTCGCCGAAGCGCGTCACGGTGCCGTCGGCGAGGACGACCTCGCACTCCTCGATATAGGCGTCCGTCTTCCCGTACTTCAGGGAGTGTGACCCCGTGGAGTTGTTGCCGATGGCTCCGCCGAGGGCGCTCTTGTCGCGCCACGCCGGGTCGGGCGCGAACTTCAGGCCCTCCTCGGCCAGCGCGCGGTTCAACTCACCGAGGACGATTCCGGATTGGGCGCGGGCGGTTTCCGCTTCCGGGTCGAAGTCGAGCAGGTCGCCCATGTGGCGCGTGAAGTCCAGCACGACGGCCTCGTTGACAGACTGCCCGGCGAGACTCGTCCCGCCGCCGCGGGGGAGGACGGGTATCTCGCGGTCGGCGCAGTACTCCATCACCGACGCCACGTCGTCCGTCGAGGTCGGGAAGACGACGCCGATGGGCGTCACCTCGTAGGCGCTCGCGTCGGTCGCGTACAACTGTCGGGAGTACTCGTCGAAGCGGACCTCGCCGTCCACCAGCGTCACGAGGTCGGAGACCAATCCTGTGCGTGCCACGCTATCCGAATGATAGTCGTAGTTCGCGCGGTCGTCGCGGGCCGGGTCACCCGCGTCACGTGTTGCCATACGGTGTCGTAAGGAAGGCGACCCGAAAAGTCATGTGGGGTTGGGGCAACCGACGGGGGCGATGCGCGACACGTCGGACGCCGCGCACTCGCGTCGGTTCGTCCCTCGTTTGGTCGTAGTTCGTTTCGACCGATCGTCGTTCGCGCGGTCATCTCCCCCCGTTCGTTTCGAACGGTCGTCGTTCACCCGGTCCGAAGCGATTCCGTGCTGATACTGAATTCAACTATTTCTCCCTGAATACTACTGAACGATACTAACAGGACATCGACCGGACGCTCGTTCAGACTCGTCGGACGCTCGGCGAGGCCGCGCGCCAGAAGTCGAAGAGCACGTCGCGCTTCAGCAGGGCGAAGCCGGTGAAGATGGCGGCGAAGCCGATGACCGTCGTGCTGGCGACGAGTTCGCCCAGCACCAACCAGCTGAGGAGCGTGGCGACGACGGGTTCGAGATAGCCGACGAGGTTGAGTTCGGTCGCGCCGATGGTGTCCAGCAGGTGGAAATAGATGAGGAACGCGACGACGCCCGAGATGAGCACCAAGTAGGTCAGGGACGCGACGGCCGACATCGACCAGTCGATTGCGGCGGGGGACTCACCAGTCCCGAGGCTGACCGCGTGGATGAGGATCGAGCCGAACAGCATGGACCAACCCTGCAGCGCGGGCACCGAGACGCCGGTTTCGAACGGTTGGCTGAGCACCGACCCGAGGGCGAAACTCGCGGCGGCGAGAAAGACGAGGCCGATGCCGACCGCATCAGTCGAGAGGAGGTTGGCGGGGGTCGGGTTGGCGACGATGGCGACGCCGACGACGCCACAGAGCAGGCCGACGGCACCGAGCGGGGTGACGTGTTCGTCGGCGAAGAGGGTGCTGGCGAAGACCGCCGTGAGAACCGGTGAGAGGCTGACGATGACCGCCGCCAGCGCGCCGGGCACGTGTTCTTGGCCGAGGTAGAGGAGGCTGTGGTGGCCCGCGATGATGAACGCGCCGATAGTCACGATTCCGAGCACGTCCCCTCTGGTCTGCGGCTTCCAGCGGTCGGTCGTCACGGCGGCGTAGCCGAGGATGAGCAGGCCAGCCACGTCGTAGCGCACCGCCGCGAACAGGAGCGGCGGGAAGTGGTGAAGCCCCACGTCGATGGAGACGAACGAACCGCCCCAGAACAGCGCCAATAATGCAAACATCACTCCGTTCATCGGTAGGTATCTACCAAATTTCGTCTGAGTCATGGATTTCTATCCAATCCTACCAGATGCACCTTGTTAAACCCTTCTACAAAGAAGGACACTGATACTGAATCTCATACAAAATTCAACGCAATCTTTGCACCAATTCGTTATTATGAATCATGAGGATGTGCGTGATTCGAACGGGAATCGTCCATCTTCGCCGAACTCCAGACGTTAAGTATGACGGACGTATAATTCGAAATCAATGGACGAACGCGACGTCACCCTACTCAAGGCGATATCGGACCTCGAAACGGGAAGTCCCGAGAAACTACACGAGGAGACGGACATCCCCGTTTCGACCATCCACTACCGACTGAACAACCTCCGGGAGGCAGGTGTCATCGAAAACGACCTCTACGACATCGACTTGGAGGAGTTCGGTCTGGGCGTCACCGTCGTCGTGGAGGTGTTCGCCGATTACACGGGGTCCTATCGGGACTTCGGGGAGAAGATACTCGACATCGAGGGCGTTACGCAAGCGTACTTCACGATGGGCGAAACCGACTTCATCGTCGTCGCGCACCTCACCGGGCGCGAGATGGTCGAACGGCTCATCGGCGATTTCGAGCGCATCGAGGAGGTGGACCGAACGAACTCCACGTTCGTCATCTCCACGCTCCGCGACTCCCACCGCGTGCTCCAGAGCTACAGTTTGGACACGCTCGTCGACGAACTCGCGGAGGACTGAATCGACGAGCCGCCGCCGTTCGCGTTCCCGTTAGTCGCCGCCTCCGCCGTCGCCGGTCGAGCAGCGCGCCGAAAGCGATTCCCTGTCGGCCGCGACACAGGAGATAGAGCTGATGCGACCGGTGTCCGTCGGGTCCGGTTGGAACGTGATGCTGTCGCCCACCTGAATCTCGTTGAACAGCGTGCGATGCGTGGTGTACAGCGTCCGTTCGCCCTCCTTCGCGTCGTTCGGCCACGCGGACCGATACTGCTCGATAGTCACCTCGTAGGTCACGGTGCCGAACGACTCGGTGAGTCGAGTTCCTACCGATTCGTTCACGACGACGTTGCCGGGGTCGCTGCCCGCGTTTCCGGGGTACTCGTCCCGTGCCGACACGCCGCTCGCGGTCGCGGAGAGGACTCGTGTTTCGTCGGCGCGGACGGTCTTTTCGACCACGCGGCCTTGATTCGTGCCGAGAACGGCCTTCGTACACCCGGCGACCGAGGCCGCGGCACCGACCGCTCCGACTCGGAGGAACTGGCGGCGGTTCACGTGCCACGCTTTGGGGAACCCACGGATAATTCTGTCTACCCGCGCCGAACGAAAACACGAAACCCCTGCCGTCCCTACGCCGGGATATGATTCGAAACATCGCGGCGAAC
Source organism: Haladaptatus sp. T7 (assembly GCF_026008575.1). Taxonomy (NCBI): domain Archaea; kingdom Methanobacteriati; phylum Methanobacteriota; class Halobacteria; order Halobacteriales; family Haladaptataceae; genus Haladaptatus; species Haladaptatus sp. T7. The sequence continues at coordinate 458,860 of NZ_BROP01000002.1, read as the reverse complement.
GTGCAGGCGTTCACCAGCAACGCGTTCCTCGTGGACGGCGACCGCACCGTCCTCGTGGACACCGGGTCGAACTTCGACGCCGTGTCGCGGGTCGAGGAGGCCGTCGGCGACCTCGATGCCGTCATCGTCACGCACACGCACCCCGACCACGTCGGCACCCTCGATGCGGTCACGGAGGCCTTCGACGTCGAGGCGTTCGGCTTCGACCCCGACCAACCCGGCGTGGACGTCGGAATCGAGGACGAGGCGGTCGTGACCATCGGCGACGACGACTACCGCGCGCTCCACACGCCGGGGCACAAGGACGACCACCTCTGTTTCTACTCCGAATCGGCGGACATCCTCTTCGCGGGCGACCTCGTGTTCCAGAACGGCAGTTTCGGCCGAACAGACCTCGAAGAAGGCGACCGCGCGGCGCTCATCCAGAGCATCGACCGCGTGCTCGACGCGGTGGACGAGGACCTGCGCGAGATGCACGTCGGCCACGGCCCGAGCGTGACTACCAACCCGTACCACGACATCGAACTGGCGTCACAGGCCGCGCGGATGCGGTAACGAACGACGACTAGAGAAGCGACTCATACGCGTCTCCGTACTCGGATGCGATTTTCTCGGGGTCGTTTCGCTCCGCCTTCGAAAGCGGTTCGAGGGTCATCGTTTCGGCGGGGTCGAGCAGGTTCACCACGTCCGACACGCGTTTTTCCATCGTCCCGTCGTGGACGCTGTTGTCGGCGACTTCGCACGCCTTCGCGTAGCGCGCGCCGTCGTACACTCGGACGCGGCGGGGTTCGACGACGGCCACGGTGTCGAATTCGACGCCCTGAATCGGGCGGGCGATGTCGCTGTAGGACTCCACGACCGCCCGGTCTTCCGACCGGATGCGCTCGGCCAGCGCCCGGAAGTGCGGGAGGTAGCGGCGCTCGGTCTGGTCGTTCAGTTCCGCGAGGGACTCGACGACCACGGCGGACGAGAGCGGGAGGGCCTCGCGCACGGCGTCGGGCAGCGAGACGGTGCCGTTGACGACGAACCCGTCTCCAACGCGGTCAACGAGGAACTCGCGGCGGGACTGCCCGAGCAGTCCTTTGCCCGAGCCGGGAGCGGGCCGCCAGAGTCGATGGACCGGGTTCAAGTCTTCGGGGTCGGCGTCGCCTCGACTCGCGTCCGCGAGTCGCTTCGCGTCCTTGCCGTAGAGTCTCCCGTCCGTAAGCGCGGCCGTGGCGTCGTCGTGGTCGAACCAGAAGTCGTTGCCCGCGCGGGGCTTGAACCCGACGCCGCCGATGTAGTCGAGGAGGCCGACCGTGAACGTCGTCTTCCCGGCGTCCACGCGGTCGCTTCCGGCGACGAGAACCGTCATGTCTTCAGGCCGTAGTAGCCCGGTTCCTCGTCGGTCGGCGGTTCGGCGACCACGAGTTTCTCGGAGTTCCGCATCACCCACGGAATCGCCCAGTCCAACAGGATGTCCTCCGTCTCGACGTCGATTTCGGCGTCCGGGTCGAGACCCTGTAGCAGTCGAGCGATTTCGTAGACCGAGTACATCGTGTCCTCGTCGAGCAGTTCGTCCGGTTCGTAAAAATCACAGGGGTACAACTGCTCGAACTCGTCCTTTGGCTTTGGCATGGGTGGACGTACGTCCGAACGGGCGTAAAAGCTCTCGAATCGACCCGCGGAGTCTCGGGTATAATTCAGGGAGGCGGTTATAAATATAACGGACAACCATGACAACCGAGTATTTATAACAGCCGTTCGAGATAGGAACTGACATGTACGAGGAATCGGAGAACGAGACGAAAGAGGCGCTCGTCTCCGCCTTCGCTGAATTCGGCGGTACCTATCTCCGAGATATCTGGTTGTTCGACCAATCGGATCACGAACAGCTCTTTCTTCGGGAGGACGTGGAGGAAAAGCTCGAAGCGGTCGACGTGGAGAAGTTCGTCGATAACGAGCGGTTCGGGTTCATCACGCAGGACACCTACGACCAACTCTACTACGCCACGTATCAGTACACAGTTCGGGGGTTCGACGATTTCGAACAGTTCCGGATGTTCTTCGACGACGACGACCGCCACGTCGGCGTGTTCGCCAGTTTCGACCGGCAACCCGGCGGCCACGATTACGAATCGCTGTTTCAACACGTCACGGATATCGCATCCGGCTACGATGTTCCGGTCGTGAGTCCTGACGACGAATAAGCCCCACGTACGGCACGGGTATCGTTTCGTTCACGATGGGGTAACGGAACGCTACGAACTATCGCTTCTATTTCGGTACCGCGGAGAGTTCGGTCGTTGACGGATTCGCCCCGTCCGGCGTCCACTTGGAAAAAACAGCGTCGTTTGGTTTACTTCGGCGTCAGCTTGATGCTGTTGAGTTTCAGGTGCTTTCGACCGTTGTTCCCGGTGTTCCAGTAATCGGAAACCGACGCGGCGCTACCGAGCGAACTCGCCCGCGCCTTCAGTTGGATACCGATGTCGTACCTGGTGCCACCGACGAGGCTGAAGTCCTTGGTTTCCGTGTGTCCGCTGTCGTACAGCGTCGAGAGGGTTTCCATCGACTGGTCCTCCAGACCGTAGTCGTTGCTCCGGACGAACGCCGAGATGGTCGAGGTCGAATCCTTGTGCGAGCAACGTCGATAATAGTCGAGCGTGACTTTGTAGCCACGGTCTTCCGGTGGGGTGTACGTCCCGTAGAGCCGTGCGAGGACATATCCTTCGCCGTCCACGGACGAGTTCGCAACCGCCCAAATCTTGTTCTCTATCGTATCGACTTGGACCTCTGCTCTCGTGATCTGCCCGGCCTTCTTTTTCGTATCGTAGCTCGACGGGGAGAGATAGAACGAGGTCCCCGCCTCGGGGGTAACGTTGGGGCTGGACGCGGACGCGGCCGTCGTCGCGGCAGTCAGTGACGCGAGTCCGGCACCCGCCGTCTTCAGAACCCGTCGTCGAGAGGTCGTGTTCACAATGCTTCTCTCCTCGGATTTGTCGCGTGTGTCCTCACTCATCTAAAGACCACACGCAATTTAATTTTATACTATAACTTAAAAATTAATATTTTATAAAGGAATGTATATGTACTCATAGTTAGATTATTTAGATAGCCGCTGTGCGGTATTTTCCATCGGTCGCGCTCACGGTAGTGACTCAGAAGCTAATTACTACCGCAAAAAATATCGGTGCGTTCGGAATTATTCGAACCGCGAAACGACGTTTTCGTAGTTGTCAGCAACCTCGTCCCAGTCGATGACTTCGAAGACGTTCTCCACGAAGTCGCCGCGGTCCGGTCCGTAGTCGTAGTAGTAGGAGTGCTCCCACACGTCCACCGCGAGAATCGGGTGGCTGCCCCAGAGCGCGCCCTGGTCGTGCTTGTCGACCTTGACGTTACGGAGCTGTTTGGCCACCGGGTCGTACACGAGGAGTGCCCAGCCACCGGCGGCGCTCGCGGCGGCCTCGAACTCGCCCTTCCATCCCTCGTAGGAACCGAAGTCCTCCTCGATGCGGTCGGCGAGGTCTCCCTCGGGTTCGCCGCCGCCGTTCTCGTCCATGTTCTCCCAGAAGAGGGTGTGGAGGTAGTGACCACAGCCGTTGTGGGTCACGTTACCCAGCGCACCCGCCGTGCTGGAGTAGTCACCGGACTCGCGGTTCTCCGCGAGGGTCTCCTCGGCACTGTTGAGGCCGTTTACGTAGCCCTGGTGGTGGGTGTCGTGGTGCCACGTGAGAACCTGCTCGGAGATGTGCGGTTCCAGCGCGTCGTAGTCGTACGGGAGCGGTGGTAGTTCCGCGTTCGATTTTTCTGCCATATATGTATTACCTCCACTAACTATATCTCACCTCGGCCTGTTAAACCTTGAGGAGAAGTTCGCTAACATACAGCATGATACGCCGGCAAAATATTCTGCTTTCGGACGCCAACGCGGCCGTTACATCCCGCTGGCTTCGTCGTAACGTTCCTCAACGTCGTCCCAGTTAACGACGTCCCAGAAGTTGTCCACGTACTCGCCGCGGTTGTTCTCGTACTGGAGGTAGTAGGCGTGTTCCCACACGTCCAGCACCAAGAGCGGCGTCGTCCCTTGCGGTGACTGGTTCTGGTGATTCTCGGCCATGCTCACGATGGGAATGTCGGCCACGTGGTCGTAGAGCAACATCCCCCATCCCGAGCCTTCGACGCCCTTCGCGGCCTCCGAGAAGTGCGTTTTGAACTCCTCGAACGACCCGAACTGTTCGTCGAGGGCGTCAGCGAGGTCGCCGCCGGGTTCGCCGCCGCCGTCCGGGGACATGTTCTCCCAGAAGACGGAGTGGTTGACGTGTCCCGAGAGGTTGAACGCGAGATTGCGCTCGACGCCTTTGACGTCGCCCCACTCGTCGTTTTCGCGCATCTCTTCCAACTTGTCGAGCGCCGCGTTCGCACCGTTGACGTAGCCTTGGTGGTGTTTGTCGTGGTGCAATTCCATGATGTGCGCGTCGATGCTCGGTTCCAGTGCGTCGTAGCTATACGGTAGGTCCGGTAGTTCGTAGGTCGCCATTGGTAACCCCCGGAAGGTGGTCAACGGTCGTCGTGTTAAGTGTTGAGGCGACGCACGCAGACGACGTGTCATCACACGGCGACCCGACAGGAACGAGGGTCTCCCGCACGGCCGAGAAATCCGAGGAGGAGCACGATACCGCCGACGCGAAGCAGGTCGCCGTGGAACGGCAACGCGGCCATCGCGCCCGCGAAGCCGAGGAAACCGAGCAGCCCCGCGCCGCAACTCGCGCACCCGGACGCGACGAGTCCCGGCAGGACGCCGGTCAGGTCGGAGAGGCTCGACACACCCGTGACGCGAGCCTGTGCCGCGGCGTTCGTCACCGCGACGCCGGTCAGCACCGCGTAACAGACGATGAGACCCAGCCCGAACCAACCGTTCGTCGCCAAGACGTTCTCGGTCAGCAGGACGAGCGTATCGTCCGCCCACTGCATCCCCGCCCCGAGCATCTGCATCGACATCTCCGGGAACGTCGAGAGGATGAGCAGGACGTACGTGACCGCCGCGACGACGGCCGTCCCCACCGCTCGCGGGAGCGAACTCACCGGATAGGCGAGGGCGGCGGCGAGTTGCGAGAGTAGCCGTCGGGTGCGCGATTTCCCCGTCATGCGTCTCGAATCTTCCGAATGGCGCTTTCGAACCGCGGATACGGCTGTGCGCCCATTATTTTCCCGGCCTTCTCCGACTCCCGGTCGAAGAAGATGAACCCCGGCGTCGCGCTCACGTCGCTCCGCGTAGCGGCGTTCACGTCGTCGTCGATGCTCGATTGGAGCGACGCGCCGTTCTCCCCTAAACACGACTCGACCGCTTTCGCGTCCACCCCATCGACCGTGCGGGTGATGTCGAGCAGGTTCTCCTTCGACGCCCACCCGGAGTTCGGTTTCCCCTGCTCGTCGAACATCGTCGAATGCCAGCGCTTGAACGCCGCGGGAGAGTCGTCGCGCACCTGTCGCCAGACGCACTTCGCCATCCGCGAGGCCGTCGTCGAGGCGCTCCCGATGTTCGGCAGTTCGAGGACGACGAAGCGAATCTTCCCCGGCCGGAGGTAGTTCTCGACCAACTTCGGGAACGTGTCCTGTTCGAACCGGCTGCAGAACGGACACTGATAGTCGCTCCAGTAGTAGATATCGACGTCCGCATCCGGCGCACCGAGGATCGGATTGCCCGCCAGATCGACTCCGTACGCCGTCGTTTCGTCGCTTCCGAACACGAGCGAGTCGCTCGTATCCCCCCCGTTCGTTCCGCCCCCCGTTCCGCCGTCGCCCCCGTCCGATGACGTCGATTTCGTCGTCCCCGTCGTGTCGTTCGAGTCCGTTTGGCCGCTCGCGCATCCGGCCAATCCGGCGGCCACCGCGGCCGACCCGAGAAATGCTCTGCGACGCATCCGTCTCTCGTTGCCAGTCATTATTGAATACCCGTCTCGTGTTCACCCAACACGGGTGTCGGTTAAATCCCCGATGGGACGTTTTCAGAGTCAGAAACCACCCGTTACGTTTTAACCGCCGAAGTGCGGTACTCGATTTGTGAGTGAGGAGCCGCGTCCGGCCGAGTTGTTTCGCTTGCTGGACGACGAGTACGCGCGTGCCATCCTCACGAAAACGAGCGAACGACCGATGTCAGCACAGACCCTACGCGACGAATGCGACGCCTCGCTTCCGACGATTTACCGGCGGCTCAACGACTTGGAAGCGTGTGACTTGATAGAGAAATACACCCGCCCGGAACCGGACGGAAACCACCGCTCGATGTACGAAGCTGCGGTCGAACACGTCGAAATCGACATCGAGGACGGCGACCTCGAAGTCACCGTCACCGAGCGCGAGGACACGGCCGACCGCTTCACTCGCGTCTGGGAAGGACTGCGGAGGGACTGACGATGCGCCTCGAACTCCTCGCCGGGAAACTCCTCGTCATGGCGCTCGGACTGCTCATCGCGTATCAGGGATTCCGCGGCTACCGACGGAATCAGAGCGAACCCATGTTCTTCGTCGCCGTCGGCTTCGTCTTCCTCACGCTCGGCGGGACGATGGGCTGTACGCTCATCCACACCCTCGGTATCTCCGCGTTCGTGCTCGGCATCGCGCAGACGATGTTGGTCGCGGTCGGCATGGGCTTCGTCCTCTATTCCCTGTACGGATGACGCGTCGTGGTCCTCGACCGACCGTCACGGACGATTGGCTCGACGGCCGAACGTGCGTCGAAAAAACGAGAGGTACCGCGAAGGAATCGTCCTCGGTCGCGTGCGACCGAGTTAGTCGTCTTGGTTCTGGGCGTTCCAGTTCTGGGCGTTCGACCACGCGGCCTGCACGTTCTCGTTGCTCTGGGCGCTCGCTTGGACGGCAATCGCGTCGCCGGATTCGGCTTCGCCGCTGTCGTAGCCGTTGTCGCCGTCACTCGGGTTCACGCTGATGGCACCCGAGAGCGCGACGTTATCTTCCTGATGGTTGTAGTTCCCCTGTGCGACCGCCTGACTTTGGTCTACGTTCGACACGGCGGCTTGGCCGCTGAGCTGTACTTGGTTGTCGTCCGCCACCGCGGCCGCGTTTCCGGCGAAGCCGACGGCGAACAGACTGGCGATAACCGTCATCGAAAGCAGAATTTTGAGCGTCTTTTTCATGGTTTTCTCCGCGGGTGCGAGTTCACCTCCCGGTTCCCGTGGTTCGGTCGGAAGGTGACGCAACCCTGTCCTCGCCTGTCGGGGGGTCGCTATTTCAACCCCGGTCACCGTTGAGCGGCGTCCACCGACTCCTTACCGACCGTCTTCCGTATTACCGCGACGATAGCGGGAGTTACGACGCTCGCCGCATGCACGCACCGCCGCTGACAACGACGACAACGCGCCGACAATCGGCGATTGGTCCGTCCGTCGAGCGTGAACGACGACGCTTCACGGCCGTTCAAAACGTGCTACGCGCGGTTGTGAACGCTACTCCCGTGGCGCTCACTTCCGCTATCCTCTGACCTACCCTCTCGCGTTCTCGAACATCGTGATAGCCATCTCGCGGCGCTCCGAGTGGTCCACGATGGGGTCGGAGTAGTCGGGTGCCAGTTCCCGACGTTCGTCCGGGTCCAACTCGGTCCACTCGTGAACCGTCTTCGGGGGTACGTCCGCCAGTTCGGGGACGAACCGTTTGATGTACTCCGCGTCGGGGTCGAACCGTTCGCCCTGCGTCGTGGGATTGAAGACGCGGAAGTAGGGTTGGGCGTCGGTGCCCGTCGAGGCCGCCCACTGCCACCCGCCGTTGTCGTTCGCGGTGTCGTGGTCCACGAGTTTCCTCCGGTACCAGTCGTAGCCCTCGCGCCAGTCCACGAGCAGGTCCTTCGTCAGGAAGGAGGCGATTATCATGCGGACGCGGTTGTGCACCCACGCCTCCTCGCGGAGTTGGCGCATCCCGGCGTCCACGATGGGATAGCCGGTCTCGCCGTCCTTCCACGCCCGCACGCCGTCGGGGTCGTCGCGCCACGCGATGTCGTACTGGTAGTCCTTGTAGTTCTCCACGACCACGGACGGGGTGTCGTCGAGGACGTGCGCGTAGAACTCCCGCCACGCGAGTTGTCCCTGAAACTCCTCGACGGATTCGGCCGCGTCCTCGCTCTCCGCGTCGTCTTTCGCCCGCTCGGTTGCCTCCCACACCTCCCGGATTCCGACGGTGCCGAACTTCAGATGCGGCGAGAGTCGAGAGGTCGATTCGCAGGCGGGGTAGTCGCGCGCCTTGTCGTACCGATACACGTCGTCCTCACAGAACGCCGAAAGCAGGTCGCGGGCCGCCTCGGTCCCGGCGGGGGGAATCTCGGCCTCCGGGTCCTCGAAGCCGAGGTCGGCGAGGGTCGGTATCTCGATGCCCTCTTCGACCACCTCGTCCGGGACGACGATTTCGTCGGGCGCGTCGAACGGCGCGTCCTTTGCCCCGTCGCGCCACTTCTTCCAGAAGTAGGTGTACACCGAGTAGTAGTCGCCCTGATTCGTCGTGATGCTCCCCGGCGTGTGCAAGAGCGCGTCGTGGAACGCCCGCCGTTCGATTCCCGCGTCCGAGAGCGCGTCCCGAACGTCGGCGTCGCGTTCCTTCGCCAGCCAGGAGTAATCTCGATTCCAGACCACGCGGTCGGCGTCGGCGGCCGCCGCGATTCGGGGAATCTCCTCGCGCGGGTCGCCGCGGAGGACGAGCAGGTCGCCGCCGCGCTCGCGGTAGGACTCCCGGAGCGATTCGAGCGCGGACAGCATGAACGACACCCGAGGCGGGGCCGCGTGGGAGAGCACCGCCCCGTCGAAGACGAACACCGGAAGGACGGGGCTCCCCCTCGACAGCGCGCGGTTGTCCGCGACCCGAAGGTCGCGGCGGTGCCAATGGACGTGCATAGAGGACGAACGGCGACGACCCACTTAACCGTCGAACCCACTCAGTGGGGTTTTCTCGACGGTCCGGCGACGGAGTTAACAATGGTAATCCATCCCACAGGATTTTCCAGTGATGTTTTATAATGTGGGTCCTCGTTATAACTAGCCATGGTAAATCTTACCGCGTCGGTTGCGGACACGGTTTCCGACCAGGCGGACTCCCCCGCCATCGTCACGGAGGAGCGAACGCTGACGTACGACGACCTCTGGGAGCGAATCAGCGGCTTCGCCGCGGGGTTGGAGGAGCGCGGCGTCGGCGTGGACGACCGAGTTGCCATTTACCTGCCCAACGTGCCCGAGTTCGTCCTGACGTTCCACGGGACGCTCGCGGCGGGCGGCGTCGTCGTCCCGATGAACCCACAGTATCGGACGCGCGAAATCAGCCACCTGCTCGCCGACAGCGGTGCGAAGGTCGTCGTCACCCTTCCCGACCTCGTGCCCGTCGTGGACGCCGTCCGCGAGGATACGAACGTCGAGCACGTCGTCACCGTCGGCGAAAGCGAGGGAGACGCGGCGTTCTTCGGCGATTTCCTCGGCGACGGCGACGGCGAAATCGAACCGCGGGACGACGACGACCTCGCGGTCCAACCGTACACGAGCGGGACGACAGGGACGCCGAAAGGTGTGAAACTGACACACCACAACCTCACGTCGAACGCGCACGGAGCCGCGGCCCTCGCGCCGGGCGGCATCGACTCCGAGGACTCGCTGTTGGGCGTCCTCCCGCTGTTCCACATCTACGGGATGACGGTGTGCATGAACGCCACCCTGTTCAGCGGCGGCGTCTTCTACCCCCTTCCGACGTGGGACGCTCAACAGGCCCTGTCGCTCATCGAGGAGGCGGAACTGACGCTGATGCACGGCGTGCCCGCGATGTACAACGACATCATCAACCAGCCGAACGCGGCCGACTTCGACCTCTCGTCCCTCCGACTCGCCGGGGTCGGCGGCGGCGGCATCCCCATCGAAGTGCTCCGTCGATTCGAGGAGCTGTACGACGCGAAAATTTACGAGGGCTACGGCCTGACCGAGACGAGTCCGGTCACGCACTTCAACACGCCCGAGAAGGGTCGTCGGGTCGGCAGCATCGGTACGACCATCGACGGCGTTAGCGCCCGCATCGTGAACGACGACTTCGAGGAACTGCCGCCGGTCGAGAAGGGACCGCTCGCCGAGGACGACGCGGAATTGGACGACGTGACCGGCGAAATCGTCATCGCCGGGCCGAACGTGATGGCCGGGTACGCCGGACTCCCCGACGCGACGGCGGAGGCCTTCACGGAGGCGGACGGAAAGCGCTGGTTCCACACGGGCGACATCGGCTACTGGGACGAGGACGGCTTCTTCTACGTCGTGGACCGCAAGAAGCACATGATCAACACGGCGGGGTACAACGTCTATCCGCGTGAAGTCGAAGAGTTGCTCTTCGAGCACCCGGCCGTCGCGGACGCCGCCGTCGTCGGCATTCCCGACGAGCGCCGGAACGAGACGGTCAAGGCCTTCGTCGTGACGGTGCCGGACGCGGACGTGACCGAAGAGGAGATTCAGGAGTACTGCCTCGACAACCTCGCGGCGTACAAACATCCCCGCGAAGTCGCGTTCGTGGACGAACTCCCGCGAACGACGACCGGAAAGGTCCAAAAGTTCGAACTGCGACAGCAGTAGGCCGACACTGATAGAAAATTTGATAGTACCCGTGTCACAACGTGTCTGTGGCTGGCGTTCACCAGCCGCATCGTGACCGTTCGGACGCGAACGGTTTCCGTTGTTCATGGTTTCACGGGGCGGGATGCGCCACCAGATGGACACCCCGCTTCTTCGACGCGACACCTTTCTTCGACGCGACACGACTCCGTGACTCCCTATTCCTCGACGAGACGCTACTCTTCGACGACGATATCCGCGACCATACCCATCGCCTTGTGCGGCTGACACCAGTAGTGGTACTTCCCGGGTACCTCGAACGTGTAGTGATACCGATACCCCGCGTCGTACACGTCGCTCCGGCCGCCCGGCGTTCCGTCCCAGTTCGCGCCGTCCGGTTGCGACCCGACGATGATGTTGTGCGTGTTCGACTTCCAGACCCAGAGGACGGTATCCCCCGTCGAAACGTGCAGCGGTTTTCCGGTGCCGGGTTCGAACCCGTACTCGTAGTCCGGCCCGACTTCGACCGTCGCGTCGGCGTCCACCGCGGTGGTCGGCGTCGTGGTCCCGCCGTCGGACGAACTGGTACACCCGGCGAACCCCCCGATTACGCCGAGCGCTCCCGAAACGCCGATTTGCCGGAGGTACGCCCTGCGCGTCGATCCGCTTTCGGATTCGGTCATGAATCTCTCTCACTCTCCCCACGAATCACGCGTAAAAATGGGGTTCGATTGTGCCCTATCGGCGTTCTCCGAAGAACGACGGCAGTTCGACTCCCGAAGAGGTCGTCACCCGACGGCTACGCGGGGCCGTCGCCGTCCGGGATGACCGATTCGCCGTCCGTTTCGTCCTCCGGAACTCGCCACCGAAGCGTCACGAACCGCTCAGTCCCGTCATCCGTGGAAACTTCCCCCTCGGAGAGGTCGATGCGACCCGCCGGTCGGGAAAATTCGCCCCGGTCGTCGGCTGTGGCCGGACGCATTCGTTCGTAGCGCCCGGTTACCCCTTCCCGAAGGTCGCGAAGGTAGTCCGCGAGTTCGTCGCGGGTCAGCGACGCTTCGCGTTCGGTCCCGTCCTCGGCATCCTCGACCGTATCGGAGTACCCGCCGAGGACGGCGTTGATGACTGCACCGAGCAGAAGGACGAGTCCGGAGAAGTACAGCCACGTGATGACGACGATGACGCCGCCGAAGAGGCTAGCCGAGCTACTGCCTTTCGACGCCAGATACACCTGGAAGAGCGCTTGCAGCGCGGCCCATCCGACCGCAGCGAAGACCGTTCCCGGAAGGACCTGTTTCCACTCCAGTTCGGCGTCCGGGAAGACGTAGTACATCGGAAAGAACGCAAGAATCAGGCCCGCGACGAGCACCAGCGGCGTGAGAAGTCCGAGGTACGGCACGGTGTCCGCGAACGCGCTGAACACGGCGCTAACGACGACCGTCGCGATGATGGCGACGGTGAGTGCGACGAGGACGACGAGCGCATCTTTCACTTGGTCGAGGAAGGAGTTTCCTACCTCCGTGTCGTAAATCTCCGAGAAGGCCGTGTCGAGGCCGCGGAATATCTTCAGCGACCCCCACACGAGGACGACGAGGCCGATGAGCGAAGCACCGCTCGCGGACGCGTTGGACCGAAACACCCGCTCGATGACGTTGGCGATAGGGCTGGGAAGCGACCCCCCTGCAATTTCGAGGATTCTGTCTTCGAGTCCTCCACCGACGATGCCGACGACGATGAGGAGTAAAAGGAGCACTGGTGCGAGCGAGACGAACGCGTTGTAGGCGATTCCCGCCGCCATGAGCGTCACGTTCTTCTCCGAAAAGTCCGAGACGACCCGCTTTCCAGTCTCCGTTGCTCCGTCGATGGTGACCATGGCTGATGGAACACGATGACCCTAAAGAGCAGTACGGCCGATTAACCGGCGCGCTTCTCACAGCCACCCGATTCGTACCTGTCCCTCGTAGTACTCCCGCGCTCGGCGAATCTTCCGGAACAGGTACGTCGCCACGAGCCCCGAAAAGACGAGCACGTACGCCAGCAGCCACAGCAACACGTCGCCGCCGAAAATGCTGGCGAGCAGGTTCGTCACGAACCCGGCGGTCGAGTTGTAAAAGCCGTGGAGGAGCGCCGGAAGGGCGATTCCCTTGATGACTATCGGCCCGCGGTTCGTGGGAACTATCTTCGCCAAGCCGAGGTAGTAGCCCGAGATGGCCGCCCAGAGGACGTGGTTCGGGCCGACGATGGCCCGCGTCACGGCGACGCCCGAGACGGTGACGGCGGTGCCGCCGTGGGGTCCCACCGACCCGACGACGTAGGTCAGGTTCTCGATGGTCGCAAAGCCCAGTCCGGCCATCGCTCCGTAGACGGCCCCATCGACGGCCGTCTGGAAGTGCGGCGTGCGGTAGGCGTGAAACCGGACCGCGAGCCACTTCACCGTCTCCTCGACCGGACCGACGACGAAGAAGAAAAACGGTACGATGGCGAGCGCCTCCACGCCGACTTCGGACAACAGCCCGATTCCGACGGTGTTGATAATCGCCGCGAACGCGGCGAACACCACGCCGAGGAGGAAGGTGACGACGAGCGTCGGAATCGGTTCCCGTTCGGTCGGATCGACGCGCCAGATGTACACCGCGAGGAGCAACGCGGGGACGATAGAGAGGAACGAGAACAGGCCGAGAAGCGGACGACGCGAGAGCGTCGTCGCGACCAATCCGAGTTCGATGACGACGAACGTCAGGGCGAGCGCGAGCGTGACGATGCGAGTCGCTTCCGAGAGGAGGTGATACAAGCGAAGCGAGAGTTTGTCCATCCACGTTCGCGGCTCCCACGACTCGATGTCGTACGGGTCCTCTCCCCCCATCATCGTCCGCTCTTGTCCCTCGGTCCGGTCGTCCGGTCCCATCCGTTCTCCCCCATACTCGTCTTCGATACGGCCGCGAGCCTCAAAGGGTTTCCTCGCTCACGGGGCGAATCAGTCGCCCGTCTCTCGAAGCGTGGCGCGCGTCACGTCCTCGAACGAGGTGTGACCCGAGAGCGCCAGCGTCAGGTCGAGGTCCGCGAGGAAGTTTCGAAGCACCCCTCGAACACCCTCCCGCCCCGCGATTGCGAGGCCGTAGATGTACGGTCGCCCGAGCAGAACGGCGTCGGCTCCGAGCGCGACCGCGCGGAACGCGTCGGCCCCGCGACGGACGCCGCTGTCGAAGAGGACCGGCACGTCGTCGCCGACGGCATCCACGACATCGGGCAGGGCATCGAGCGCGCCGATAGCGCCGTCCACCTGCCGTCCGCCGTGATTCGAAACGACGAGTCCGTCCACGCCGCGTTCGACCGCTTCGCGCGCGTCGTCGGGGTGGAGGATTCCCTTCAGCAGTATCGGCAGGTCGGTGTGTTCCCGGAGGAAATCGAGGTCGTCCCACGACAGCGACGGGTTCCCGAAAGTTTCGGTGAACCGCCAGAGCGCGGAACCCATGTCCTCCTCGGGCGGCGCGTCGAGCGCGTCGCGGAACGCGGGGTCGGAGAGGTAGTTCGCCACGCCCTCGCCGTCGAGGAACGGGAGGTAGGCGTGGTCCACGTCGCGTTCGCGCCAGCCCATCATCGGCGTGTCGAGCGTGACGACGATGGCCTCGTAGCCCGCGTCCTCGGCCCGCGAGACGAAACTCGCGGTCACGTCCCGGTCGGCACTCCAGTAGAGTTGGAACCAGCCGAGGGTGTCGCCCAACGCCTCGGCCACGTCCTCCATCGTCTCGGACGACGCCGAACTCAACACGAGGGGCACGTCGAGGTCCGCGGCGGCCCGCGCGGTGGCGAGTTCGCCCTCCTCGTGGATGATGGACTGGACGCCGACGGGCGCGAGCATGACCGGGACGGGAAGCGTTTGGCCCAGAATTTCGACCGAGAGGTCGCGCTCCGACACGTCGCGGAGCATCCGCGGGACGATTCGCCAGCGGTCGAACGCGCGGCGGTTCTCGCCCTTCGTGCTCTCGGACCCGGCCGACCCGGCGACGTAGGCGTGGGCTTCCGGCGGAAGATGCTCGCGCGCGAGGTCGGCGAGTTCGTCGGGTGAGGTCGGTAGGTCCGGCGTCTGGTCGGCGAGCATGCCGCCCGCGTACACCTCTCGCTGGCGGTTCGGTCCGAACGGTTTCGAGGGGTCGTTCATGGACGAACTGTCAGGTCGGGACGGATTATAGCTTGTTCCGCACCCACCACGCGCCGACGCCGACGACGAACGCGATTCCGACGTTCGTGAGGAGGCCGAGCAGGCCCACGCCGACCGCGAACCAGCGGTCCTCGGTGTCGAGTCCCGACCGACCGAGCGAGAACGCGACGACGACGAGGACGACGCCCAAGACGGAGAGCGGGAAGGCGGCGACGACCGACGCCGCGAAAATCGCGGCCAGCGCGTACATGATTCCGAGGACGAGGTTGGCACCGGCGTTCCGCGCGCCGAAGGCGTACTTCCCGGCGACGCCGCCGCTCCCGTGGCACATCGGCATCGCGCCGAAGGGCACCGCGAGGAGGTTCATGACGCCCATGCTCGTCGCCAGTTCGTCCGGGGCCACGTCGGCGTCGAACAGGTCGGCGAGGAGGAGCGAGGTGGCGACCGCGGCGTTCCCGACCGTCATCGCCAGTTGCCCCAGCGTCGCCGAGAGGGTGGTTTCGGTCAGCGCGGGCGAGAATCCGAGCGCGAGTTGGGGAAGCCGGGGCGACGGCACGCCGACGCTCAGTTCCGCGAGCACCACGCCGAACGCGAGGACGACCAGCGCACTCGCCCGACGGTAGCCCAGCGCGACGACGACGCCCGTGATGAGGACGGCGACGAGCGCAACCGTCGGGTTTCCCGCCCCGAGTTCGACCCCGGTTCGGGCGAGCATGAGCGCCACCGCGACCTGGATGCCCCGTACCACCGGTTCGCCGACGTACGGCGTGATGCGAGAGAGCGTCCCCGTCCGGCCGACCGCGAGGAGGACGACCCCCGCGACTGCCCCGGCGGTCACGAACTCGCCGGTGGTGAGCGACCCCGCGATGACGAGCGCGGCGAGCGCCTTCATCGGTTCGACCGAAATCGGGAGGTCGTAGTGAACCCCCCAGACGATTTGGAAGACTGCGAAGCCGAGGAGGAGGGTCGGAAGGTGCAGGTCGGTGAGCGCGGCCACGGCGACCACGATGGGGAGGACGGTTATCGAATCGCCGACCGCACCGGTCACGTCGGAAACCGTGAGTTCGAACCGCGTGTCGTTTCCAAGCGCGACCTCTGTCATCGGAGAGAGATACGAAATGAAGCGGTAAATGGTTACGCAGAAACCGAATACGGCTATTCTCAACCGATTTCGTAACCATACCAGGTTACATTTTAAAAAGCTCGCACGGTGTCTTCGAAATCGTCGCTCGAATCTCCGTCCGCTATCGATACGGTCGGTGGCGAAGGCAGCCGTCAGAACCGATTCGGCGTCAGGTGGACGTGGAACAGTTTTTGACAGTCCCGTTCGCCGCAGACGGGACACGAATCGTCGGCCTCGTTCGCGTCGAACTCGGTCGCCGCCTCCGGCGTCGCCGCGGTGATGACCCGCGTTCCGGCGTGGCCCAACTCGTATCCAGAGTCGGTTTGCCGGACGAAGTACTCACAGAGTTTCGTCAGGTGGTAGTTGAACTTGCCAGTGTCGCGGACGCCGACCCGCTCGCGGAGTTCGGTGAAAGAGAGCGACTCCGAAGCGTCGGCGAGTTCCCGGAGGATGGACATGCGAATCTCGTTGCCGAGAACGGCGAGTTCGTCCATCGAGGTGTCCGTCCCGTAGGTCATGTCGAAGTCGTTCGACGGCATCTCCCATCAATCCCTCGCAAAATAATATGAATTCTTACAGAACTGGCGTTCGCCGAATCCTCATTATCCGTGCGGCGCGATGGTCCGTATGGAAGATGTCAATTCGTCGTCCGAATCGGCGGGGTGGCGCGGACGGTTCGGCGCGTCGAAGACGGGAACGTTGCTCGCGAACACGGGATTTCGCCGGTTGTATTTCGCTCGCATCGTCAACAGGGTCGGCGACAAACTGTACTCCATCGCGTCGATGTGGTTGGTGTATCAGCTAACTGGCTCGACGTTTTACACCGGACTCGCCGGATTTCTGTCCCGGCTTCCGGTGGTGTTCGGGTTTCTGTTCGGTCCCATCGTCGACCGCTCACGCATCTCCCGACTCCTCGTTCTCGTCGCAGCGGCGCAAGCCGTCGTCGTGCTCTCGATTCCCCTCGTCGCGTCCGTTCACACTCCGAGTGTCACTCTCGTCCTCGCCGTCGTCGGGGTGCTCGCACTGCTCGAACGAATCAACGCTCCGGCGGAAAAGGCCGCCCTCCCCCGACTCGTGGACGACGAACTCCTGCCGCGTGCGAACTCGCTCGATTCGGCGACGCACCAGACCATCGGGGCGGTGGCGCAAGCCCTGTCGGGGGCGCTCATCGCCCTCTTCAGTGCCGTCGCGCTGTTCGCATTCGACGCGGCGACGTTCGTCGTGGGTGCCGTCTTTTTCGCCCTGCTGAACGTCCCCACGACCGAGAAGACCGGAACGTCACCGAGCGCCGCGGAGTACGTCGCCGACATCCGCGAGGGGTTCGACCTGATTCGGAACTCGGTCGTCGGACACATGGTCATCGCGGCGAGTCTCGTGAGCGCGTTCACGGGCGCATCGACGGCGGTGCTCCCGGCGTTCGCCGATTCGCTCGGCGGGGCGGAGACGTACGGATTGCTCATCGCGGCCATGACCGTCGGTCTCCTCGTGGGGTCGCTCGTCGCGTCGCGGTTCGAGACGGTTCCGTTCGGTCGCTTCGTCGTCGTCGGCTTTCTGGTCGCCGCGGTCGGCAAACTCGGCGTCGTCTCGGTCGATTGGCTGCCCGCGGCGCTCCTCTGTTACGGAATCGCAACCATCCCTATCGGAATCTACAACGTCCTCGTCAGCGCGACGATTCAAACCGGCGTTCCGAACGACTTGCTCGCGCGGGTGAGTTCGACTATCGGGAGCTTCGTCGCCGCCATCGGCCCACTCGGGTACCTCGTCGGTGGCTTCCTCGGAGATGCGTACGGAAGCGCGACGGTCATCGGCCTCTCCGCGGTGGGGTACTGTCTGCTCGTCGGCTACTGGCTGGTCGTGCCGTCACTTCGTGCGTTCCCGCCCGTCACGGACATCGAGTCCAATTCGTTCGGCGTGTGAGGACGGAACCGGAAAAACAACTCCCGGAAACTGACGAATCGTGAACATCGACATTGATAGGTGTCCACACGAATCATTCGTAGTAAATGCCTGCAAAGCAAACGGTGCATCTCCCGGTCGCGGCGCAACCGAGCGTGGACACGCTCGTGGACCTGACACGGACGGCGGAGGAGTTGGGGTACGACCACGCGTGGCTCCCCGAGACGTGGGGCCGCGACGCGGTGACGAGTCTGACCGCGATGGCGCTCGGGACCGACGAAATCGGTCTCGGGCCGTCCATCGTGAACGTCTACTCGCGGTCGCCCGCGCTCATCGGCCAGACCGCGGCGACGCTCCAAGAGGTGTCCGACGGGCGGTTTCGCGTCGGTATCGGCCCGAGCGGTCCGGCCGTCATCCAGGGCTGGCACGGCGAGGCGTTCGACCGCCCGCTCCGGCGCACCCGCGAAACCATCGACATCGTTCGAAAGGTGCTCTCCGGCGAGACGGTGAACTACGACGGCGACTGTTTCACGCTGGGTGGCTTCCGACTGCGGTGTGACCCGCCGGAGACGCCGCCGCCGATAGACGCCGCCGGGATGGGGCCGAAGTCGGTGGAACTCGCCGGGCGGTTCGCCGACGGCTGGCACGCGACGCTGTTCACCCCCGACGGCATGGAAGACCGACTCGACGACCTGCGCAGGGGCGTGGACCTCGGCGACCGCGACGAGGACGACGTGGAAGTGACGCTTTCGCTGACCTGCTGTGCACTGGACGACGGCGAGCGCGCCCGAACCCTCGCCCGCCAGCACGCTGCCTTCTACATCGGCGGCATGGGAACGTACTACCGCGATTCGCTGGCCCGACAGGGCTACGAGGACGTCGCCTACGACATCTCGACGGCGTGGGGCAACGGCGACAAGGAGCGGGCGACCGAACTGGTGAACGACGACCTGTTGGACCACCTCTCTGCCGCTGGCACGCCCGAACGCGCCCGCGAGGAGTTCGAGAAGTTCGCCGACATCGACGGCCTCGATGCGGTCGCGGTCGGGTTCCCCCGCGGTGCAACGGTCGAGGAGGCGCGCGAGACCATGCGCGCGCTGGCTCCGTGACTCCCCAACTAGTTAGGAAATAGCAGTTTTTCCGTGGGATACTCAGTGGAAACCGGGACGTATTCCCGGCGTCCCACACGTGCCTCATAGAGACTGCAACCACAGAACGGTGGCCCGCGACGGGCCATCTCTCTATTGCCACGCCCGGTTTCTTCGTACCCGAACCGCCCCCGGAGCGACGACATCGTACCCGCGACGCGATTTTCCCGAAAGGAGCAAGCGTGCGTGCGACATAATAACATAGTATGCCCACCGTCAGCTATCGCGGTCGGGAGATGGAGTGTGAGGAGGGGTCGGTGCTTCGAAACGTGTTGCTCGCCGCCGACGAGACGCCGCACAACGGGTCGGCGCACTATCTGAACTGCCGAGGAAACGCGGTCTGTGGAACGTGTGCCGTCGAGGTGGAAGGAGACGTGAGCGAACAGAAATCGAGCGAGCGAAATCGGCTCTCGAAACCCCCCCACGACCCGGAGTCGGGGCTTCGACTCGCCTGTCAAACGCGGGTGCTCGGCGACGTAACGGTTCGAAAATACGGCGGCTTCTGGGGGCAAAAGGTGGAGCGATGACCGCCGAAATCGACGCGCTCGTCGCGGACGTCTCGGAGTGGGACGGCGTGGAAATCGGCGAACACCGGTTCGGCGGGACGGAGTTCACGCTCGGCCCGCGGGAGATCGGCCACGTTCACGAGTGGGGTATCCTCGACATCGCGTTTCCGCGACGGGTGCGCGACGAACTCGTCGCGGCGGGGCGAACGGAACCCCACCACATCTATCCCGAATCGGGGTGGACGACCTTCCACGTCGGGGACTCGGACGACGTTGCCGACGCGCGCTGGCTCTTGCGACTGTCCTATCTCTCGCACGCGACGGCGATGGCGAACACCGCGGCCGGGGAGGACGCCCTGTCGGACCTCGACGTGGACGCGGAACTCGACGCCCTCGACCCCAGCGACGAACTGCGGGCGCTCCTCTAACTGGTCGCCCACTCGGTCGCCGCTTCCACGGCCTCGGCCCGCGAATCGGATTCGGCGATGGCGTGCCACTCGTCCTCGGGCACGTCGTAGGCGTAGACGGCGTATCCCTCGTCGCGGTAGGTCAGGTTCTCCACGTACAGTTCCCGCGCGCCGTCGTCGCTGCGCCAGATTCGAATCTGCTTGCCGCCCTCCAAATCCTCCCGCCGTCGCCACCCTTCGAGGGGCACTACGCGGACCCCCAGTCCGTGATGCCGAGCACGCGGTCGCAGTCGGGACACGTCCAGACCTTCGGCGTGCTCGCCGCGGCCCCGCGTTCGAGACGCTGTGCCCAGTCGGTGATGTCTTCCTCGCAGTAGGGACAAGTCGCCATGCGATTCGACACGACGGCGTTCGACTTGTACGTTCGGGCGAGCCGGAGAGTCAACATTTTTAACACATTGTTCGGTGTCGGGAAACCAACTCGATACCCGCGAGTCCGCCGACCCGACCCCGACAAAACAGAGAGAACAGCTCCCGATTACCTCACCCGGTTATCCGCGGTAGTAGACGTTCCCGGAGACGACGACCGTTTCGGAGGAAGTCGCGCCGGGGAGCGAGCGGGACGGGCGGCGCGCGGCGACGACGCCGCGCTTGAGGGCCGCCCATTTCAGCAGGACGAACCCGGCGACGATGACGAGGAATCCCGTAATCGTGGCGTCGGTGATGGGTTCGCCGAGCAGGAGCGCCCCGAACAGCGTGGCGACCACGGGAACGACGTAGTTCACGAGGTTGGCCTCGTTCGCGCCGATGCCCTCCAACAGGTCGAAGTAGATGAAATACCCGACGATGCTGACGACCACCGCGAGATACGCCAACGAGACGAGGGCGGGTTGGGTGAACGAAACGCTCGGCCAACCGCGGAGCGCGGCGCTCGTCGCGTGCAGGACCAGCGCGCCGACGGCCATCATCCACGCCTGCTGGGAGAGGGCCGGGAGCGTCGTCCGAAGTCGCTGGGTCAGCACGGACGCCAGCGCGAAGACGGTCGCGGCGACGAACAGGAGGCCGACGCCGACGGTCGAACCGCCGAGTGAAGTCGGGTCGGCCACCACGACGACGCCGACCAGCGCGAGCAGGACGCCCGCGACTTCGAGCGCGTCGAACCGCTCGTTCGGCAACAGTGCCAGCGCGAACAGCGGTGTGACGACGGGCTTGAGGCTGAGGACGACGGCACCGACGCCGCTGGTGACGTACCGTTGGCCGGTGAAGACGAGCGCGAGGTAGAGGCCGAACATGAAGACGCCGCCGATGCCGACGAGCGTCCAGTCGGTTCGCGTCACCGGCCGCCACTGGAAGTCGTCGCGTCGGCGTCCCAAGACGGCGACGGCGACCAACAGCAGCGCACCGGCGATGTCGTATCTGAGCGCCGCGAACAGCACGGGCGGAAGCGTTCGCAAGCCGGTTTCGATGGCGACGAACGACGAACCCCAGATGACCGCGAGCAGGGCGAACAACACCGCATTTCGATATCGTGATGGAATCATGAGAGCTTCTCGAACACCTTCGTTCAGTTGGTGACGGCCGTAGTAGGCCCTCACACTTGAAAATTCTCGAAGAGACGGTACCATGGCACACGGTTTCATCGTCCTTTCTCGAAAAATAGTTACATACATCCAGAACTCCTTTGGTGGCTCGCATCCAGTCACCGCCATGGCAGACTCACGGACGGGAGCCGAGTTGTTCACCGACGTCCTCGAATCCTACGGCGTTCGGTACGTCTTCGGCAACCCCGGAACGA
Source organism: Haladaptatus sp. T7 (assembly GCF_026008575.1). Taxonomy (NCBI): domain Archaea; kingdom Methanobacteriati; phylum Methanobacteriota; class Halobacteria; order Halobacteriales; family Haladaptataceae; genus Haladaptatus; species Haladaptatus sp. T7. The sequence goes on along the minus strand of NZ_BROP01000002.1, from coordinate 437,270 downwards.
CCGAACTCCCCGTCATGGAGGCGTTGAGCGGGAGCGAACTGGAGTACGTCCTCGCGCCGCACGAGGACATCGCGGTCGGAATGGCGGCCGGGTACGCGAGCACGAAGAACTACCGCGCCGACGAGGACGGCAGTCCGGTCGGCGTCGTCAACCTCCACGTCGCGCCGGGCGTGGCCCACGGCCTCGGGAACCTCTACGGCGCGTCGGTGACCGGCGCACCGCTCGTCGTCACGGCCGGGGCACACAGCCTCGACTTCCGCCACGAGGAACCCATCCTGTCGGGCGACGTGCTCGCCATGACGGAGCAGTTCACGAAGTGGAGCGCGGAAGTGACCGACGTGGCGTCCGTCCCGACGATGCTCCGGCGGGCGTTCCGCGTGGCCCAAACGCCGCCCACGGGTCCGGTCTTCCTCTCGCTCCCGCTGGACGTGATGATGGCCGAGACCGACGCCGACCCCGAACGACTCGGCCGGATTCAGAACCCCGGCGCGGGCGACCCGACCGCCATCGCGCGGGCCGCCGAGTTGCTCGCGGAGGCGGACGACCCCGTGCTCGTCGTCGGCGACCACATCCCGCGACACAACGCGTACTCGGACGCCGACGCGCTGGACGCGGCGGTTCGACTTGCCGAGGCGACGGGCGCGCGCGTTCACGCCGAGATTCTGGCCTGCGAGGTGGACTTCCCCGGCGACCACGAGCAGTGGGTGTCCCACGTTCCGCCGGACGAGGACATCGCCGCGGCCACGATGAACAGCGATACCCTCGTCTTCGCTGGCTGTTCGACCAACACGACCCTCACACGCCACGACCGCGACCTCGTGCCCGACGACGCGACCCTCATCGACCTGAACGACGAACCGTGGCAAGTCGGCAAGAACACGCCCGCCGACGTTGCCGTGACCGGCGATCTGGGTCTCGTGATGGACGAACTCGCCGAGGCGGTCGAGCTATCGGACGACGAACTCGCGGGACGGTTGGAACGCGTCCGGCAGTTCAAGGAGTTCGCCGGCCAGCAGATGGCGTCGATGGGCGAGGGGAGCGGGGACGACCCCCGCGCGTCGAAAGCCGAACTCGTCGATACCCTCCGCGAAACGCTGTCGTCCCCCTATATCGTGGACGAAGGCATCACCTCGAAGTACGTCATGCTCCTCCGGTGGCCCTTCGAACGCGAGTCCTACATCTCGAACAAGGGTGGCGGCCTCGGCTACGGTCTCCCCGCCGCGGTCGGTGCCGCGATGGCCGAAGCCGAGACGGACGACCCGCGGCAGGTCGTCGGGTTCGTCGGCGACGGGTCGTATCTCTACTACCCCCACACGCTCTACTCGGCGGCGCGGTACGACGTGGACCTGACCGTCGTCGTCCCCGACAACCGCAACTATCGCATCCTGAAGGACAACACGCTGAAGCTGTTCGGCGGCGAGGACGACGACCACGAGTACGTCGGCATGGACTTCGAACCCCCCGTCGATATTCCGACGAACGCGGAGAGCCACGGCGCGTCCGGCTATCTCGTCGAGTCACCGGAGGACATCGCGGAGACGCTGGAGACGGCCCTCGCGGAGGACGGGCCGAGCGTCGTGGACGTGTTGGTTCACGACTGAGAAGGGGAATCGGCCGACGAGGGAGAATCGGAGGACTCGACGGAATCGGCCGAATCAATTGGGTCGAAACACCCGAAGCGTGTCCCGTTCGAGCGGTTCGGAATCGATTTCGATGAACCCGCGCTCGGTGAAGATTCGGTTCCAGTTTCGGTAGTACAGCGGGAACTCGTCGCGGACGTAGTTCACGTCCGTTTCGTCCGGTTTCTCGTTCCCATTATCATCTTCTGCTTCGTCTTCCTCTCCGTTTCCCCCCTCGTTTTCGACGGTGATGAGGCGGTCGTCGGTTATCCGGGACAGTTCGTCGAACACCCACTCGTCGTCGGGGTGGAGGTGTTGGAGGGTCTCGACGGAAAACACCACGTCGAACCGACCGTCGTCGAACTCGGGGACGGTGTTCTCGATGGAATCGATGTGGAACGTTCCCTCCTCGGCGAGGGTCGGATACGTGTCCTCCATCACCGAGAGCGCTTCGTCGTTGATTTCGATGCCGTGGAGGTTCTCGTACCCCGCCTCGCGGAGGTGGGCGAGGTGCCGACCCGAACTACAGCCGAGTTCGAGAATCGACGCGTCCGGCGCGACGGCGGCGTCGAGGCGGGCGCGTATCAGTTCGCTCGTCTCGTTGGGGCCGTAGTAGGCGTAGTAGTCCGGCGAGTACTCTCCCGACCGTTTTGCCCACTGTTGGCGGACGCTGTTGGGGTCCATCCGTCTCCCTATGTGGTCCACCCGTAAAACCCCCCGACGTTCGGAACCGTCCCGGCGTTTGTCCCGGTTCTTTTTAGCCAATTCGATGCCGATATTGTTTTATCACCTACTATCATTCTATGTGATATGGATTTGCGTGGGGAATGTCAGAACGGCACACGTACATCTGGAGCGACCCCCTCCTCGGCGGAGCCGTCGGCGCGCGGTACCCCGATCAGCTGGGAACTCGGAGACCACCTCTCGGACTGTAACGACGTTCCGCGCGTGACGGAACGGACCGAATCGGGTCGGACGAAAACCATCTACGACCTCACCGAGGAGACCTACCTCGTGCAGACGCGAACCCCCGTCGGACGCGAGCGCTACCGGGAAGTGCCGAAACGCGACCTCGACGCCTGAGGCTCGGGGGTTCAGTTCTCGATTCGCCCGCCATCGACTGTCTCGGGGAACATCTTCCCCGGATTGAGTGTGTCGTTCGGGTCGAGCGCGCGCTTTAGCCGTCGCATCGCCTCGACGCTCTCCTCGCCGTGTTCCAGTTCGAGGTACTCCCGTTTTCCGCGTCCGATACCGTGTTCGCCGGTGCAGGTGCCGCCCCACTCGATGGCGGTGTGGACGATTTCGGTCTGTGCCTCGCGCGCGCGTTCGATGTGGTCGTCGTCGGATTCGTCCACCAACACGGAGTAGTGGAGGTTGCCGTCCCCGGCGTGGCCGAAACAGGGAATCAACAGATCGAGTTCGTCGGCGAGTCGCCGCACGAGACGGACCATCTCGGGGTACTCGCTGATGGGAACCGTCACGTCGCCGAGGTGGAGCGGCGAGAGGTCGGGGTCGTACGCTTCGACCGCGAAGGCCATCTCCCGCCGAATTTGCCAGAGGTCGTCCATCTCCGCTTCGTCCCCGACCTCGAACCGGGACACGTCGTGGGCTTCGAACACCGAGCGACAGAACGCGATTTCGTCCTCGATGCCGTGGTTCGCGTGGAATTCGAGGAACACCATCGGGACGTCGGGCAGCGACGACCCCGTGTACGCGTTCGCCATCGTCGCGCTCGTCTCGTCCACGAGTTCTATCTTCGCCACGTCCACGCCGGAGCGTACCGCATCGGAAATCGCGTCCACGGCGTCCGAAAAGGAGTCGAAGATGGCGCGGCCGCCGCGAATTTGTTCGGGTCGTCCGGCGAGTTCGAGCGTCGCACGGGTGACGACCGCGAGCGTCCCCTCGCTCCCGACGAGCAGGTCCTTGAGGTTGTACCCGCTCGACGTCTTGACCGCCTTGCTCCCCGCCGTGACGACCGACCCGTCGGCGAGGACGGCTTCCAGTTCGAGCACCCAGTCGTGAATCTCGCCGTACTTCACCGTCTGCATCCCGCTCGCGTCGTTGGCTATCATCCCGCCGACCGTCGAGATGTCGCCGGAGGAGGGGAGCGGCGGGAAGAACAGGCCGTGTTTGGCGACCGCTTCGTCCACGGCCGTTCCCATGATTCCCGGTTCGACGTCCACCTGAAAGTCGTCCGGCCGCACGTCGAGCACCGCGTCCATCCGCGTCATGTCGAGGCTGATGCCGCCGCGGGTCGGTGCCGCGTTGCCCTCCAGTCCCGTTCCGGCGGCGTAGGGCGTCACCGGAACGCCTCGCTCGTCCGCCGCCGCGAGCACCGCCGACACCTCCGCCGTGGATTCCGGCCAGACGACGGCATCCGGTCGTACCTCCTCCGTCTCCCGCGTTCCCCAATCGCCCGCGTGTCCGGCGCGGTGTGAGTCGCCGAAGGAGTATCGGTCATCGTCTAACGGCAGGTCGCGGAGAAACGAACAGTCGTGCGTCATGCGGTAGCACTCGACGGCCTATGAAATAAACCTGTTCGACCGTCGGTGAAGAAACGGGGCCGCTCAGCCGTCCAGTTCCTCGACGACCGTCGCCGGATTCCCACCGACGACCGTGTTCTCCGGAACGTCGTCGGTCACTACGGCACCGGCGGCGACGACGGCCCCGTCGCCGACCGTCACGCCGGGGGTGATGACCGCCCTGCCGCCGACCCAAACGTCGTCGCCCATCGCCACCGGTTTCCCGTACTCCGGGCCTTGGACCCGCGTTTCGGCGTCGAGCGGATGCGTCGCCGTGTACACGTGGACGCTCGGACCGAGCCAGCAGTTCCGTCCCATCTCGACGGGACACACGTCCAGAATCACGCAGTCGAAGTTCGCGTAGAAGCCGTTCCCGACGTGGATGTTGTACCCGTAATCGCACCGAAACGGCGGTTCGACGTGCGGCTGCTCCCCCGTCGAACCGAACAATTCCTGTACCAGCGATTCTCGCGTCTCGGTTTCCGTCTCGTCCGTCGCGTTGAACCGTCGCGTGAGTTCCCGCGCCCGCCGTCGCTCGTCCGCGAGTTCCGGGTCGGCAGGGTCGTACAACTCGCCCGCCAGCATCTTTTCCTTCTCGGAAACCATCGTCCGAGTCGCTTTCTCGCCGACGCACTAAAATCATCCTTCGGTTCCAGTCGTCGCCCGACCCCGATTATCGGTCGAATCCCGATACGTCGGCGTCGATGGCTTTCCGCCGACCGTCCAGTACGGAGAACCGCTCGTCCCGCCGCCGTTCCAACCAGTACAGGAGGCGTTCCGCCCAGTCGAGTTTTCGCCGCTTCATCGAATCGACGCTCGGGTCGTCGAAGTCCCATCCGGGGAAGACCAGTTCGCTCGCCCCGAAGTGGTCGGCGAGGAACGCCGCCCGGTCGCCGTCCGTGAACCCGCCGAAGTTCTCGACCGCCTCCCGCGGTTTCGCTTGCGTCGTCGCCAACACGTTGTCCGCGTCGAACGTGGCGACGTAGGTTCGAATCGCTGGGATGTTGTCCCCGTGCGCGTGTGCCGCGACCGGAACCCCTCGTTTGCTCAATTCGCGGGCCGTCTCGGGGTTCTTGTCGAGGTCCGTCACCATGCAGTCCACGTCGATTCCGGCGTCGAGGAGGACGTCGGCCGCCGTCGATGCGGCGAACACGACGTCCGCCGCCCGAGCCACGTCGAGTTCGTCCGCGAGCGACGGAGCGGCACCGGCGACGGCGACGGTGCTCCCCGAAACGGAATCGAACCGAGCGTGGTCGAACGGGAGCGCGAAGTCGGCGAGCACGTCGCGGGCGTGCTCGTCCCGGTCGCGGGAAAACCCGAAATCGGAGAGGATTGCGCGATAGACCGGTTCCCACTCGGCGAACTTCACGAGGTTCCTCCGAACCGACGCCATCGCGTCATTGGCGCTCCCGACCGAACGCGTGGCCGATGACGGCGGCGTCGCGCGTCTCCGCCACGTCGTGCGTTCGGATGACGTCCGCGCCGCGTTCGACCGCCAGCGCCGTCGCGGCGAGGCTGGCCGGAAGGCGCTCTTCCGTGTCCCGTCCCACCACGTCGCCGATGAAGTTCTTTCGATTGATGGAGACGAGGATAGGACGGCCTAGTTCTCGGAACTCGCCGAGTCGGTGGAACGTCTCCCTGTCGTCGGCGAGCGTCTTCGCTTCGCTCCACCCGCCGAACGCCGGGTCGAGGATGGTCTTGTCCGTCAGCGGTTCGGACGCCAGCGCGTCGTAGATGTCGTCCACGCGTTCGATGGCACCCGGTCGGGTCAAATCCGGCGGGCTAGCCATCTTCACGACCGCGGCGTCGTGTCGCTCACAGACCGTCGCCATCTCAGGGTCCGCGAAGCCACAGATGTCGTTCACCATGTCGAACCCGCCCGACAGCGCCTCGTCAGCGACCTCGGCGTAGCGGGTTTCGATGGAGAAGACGGGATTCCCTTCGACGAGTTCGATGGTTTCGAGGGCGGTACCAAGTCGGTCGAGTTCCTCCTCGGCGGATAGCACGTCGAAGCGTTTGTTCGCCGACTCCAGACCGACGTCCACGATGTCCGCGCCTTCTCCGACGAGTTCTTCGTCCACGTACTCCGCGGCGTCAGCCGGGTCGTCGTACACGCTCGGGTCGTACGGCGACTCCTCGCTGACGTTCAACACACCCATGATTCGCGGCGGATGTTCCGGCCCGATGCCAAGTCCCGCGGCGACAACGTTCTGCATACCAGAAATAGGGGGAACGAAGGGATAAAAATCGGCCCTTTCAGTGCAGGTCCGCGGCGGTGATATCCTCGCTCCAGTACAGTTCCCCTTCGTATTCGATCGGCATCGACTGCTCGCACACCCCCGCCTCGAACTCGTCCGCCGTCATCTCGAACGTGGTGTGCGATTTGGGCGCTAAATACAGTTTGGCGTCGTCGTCCCAGATCGACCCGCTCATCGACCCGGCGCTGTAGCGCGGTGTCCTGTACGGTTTCAGCCGAACGGTGTAGATTCCGTCGCGGATGTCCTCGATGTGGACCATCGAAGTGGTGCCCGAAAACGGAAGACAGAGACACATTCCGCCGTCGCCGATAGTCACGTACCGGTCACCTAACAGCGTCTGTGACTGTGCGATGGAGAGCGCGGTTCGAAACGAGAGCGCCGACCCGAGTCCGCGAGCGAGTAAGCAACCCATTTTGGTGGCCGGTTCGTTGGGCACTTCGGAGAGCGTGGCGACGCCCGCACGACTGCCTTTCTCCACCAGCGTGGCCCCCTGTTCGTAGGAGCGACAGGCGTTGAGCAGGAACGATTCGACGTTCACGGTGTCGAGCGTTCTCGTGTCGAGCACGCCGTCGACACACTCGATTCCGTCGTGGTTGACGTGACCGATGTAGTGAAGGAAGTCAACCTCCGTGGCGAACAGGGACCGAAGTTCGTCCGTCGTCACGTCGTACGCGATATCGACCTCGTGGCATGTCGAATCCCCGAACTGATAGCGCTCTCGTACCGTTCCCTCGGCTTTCATCATCGGGTCGTTACAGACGATTTGGACGTGAATCGTCGAGCGATTCGACGTCTCGGAATCGACGCGACGACGGTAGGATTCGACCGTCGCTTTGTTACTCCCCATCGGAACGCCGTCGCCGACCCAGACGTGTTCTATCGTCTCCACCGGCTCCGGGCTCACGGGCCGCGTTTCGAGCGGCTCACTCGTTTCCGTCCGGGGGCTTCGACAAAAGTCGGTTATCTCCGTCGGTTGCGCCTCGACGCGGCTCGCTGTCGTCGGCGTCGGACATCGAATCAGCGGGAGCTCGTCGGCGACGAACGGAAGCACGTCGGCGTTTTCCGCCGACGGAACGATGTCCATGGTCAGGTGCCACGGCGGTAGAACGGCCTCGATGGCGTCGAACGGCACGGACAGATACGCGTCCAACTGTTCCGGGAGCGATTTCGCATACAGGTCGGCGAAGTCGAACTCGACGAGGGGTTCGACCTGCTGGCGCTCGTAGACCGGGACGTCGTAGAACCCCTCCTCCCGGATGACACAATCGAAGAAGAAGACGTGCTGAAACACGCGGGAAACCTCGGCTTCGAACCCGTCGAAACCCCCACCGCCCGCTAACGAATACTCGCCCACCGGGGTTTCGAGCCTCGGGGTGTCGCCGGGAACCACCTCGGCACCTAGATAGTACGCGAGCGACGTGGCGGCGTAGACGTACCGTCGTTCCGGCGGGAGCACCAGTCGAACCTCCGAGTCGGGACGGGTGATGTGCGAGGGGACGGAAAACTCCTCCCCGCGTTCGATGAGCGGCGGGTGGCCGCGCAAACTGGGAAACGACCGCTCGGGCGAGAGCGTCTTCAGTGCGGACCCGAACAGCGAAACGGCCCGCATCACGTCCTCGATGTCGTCCGTGACGGTTATCGTTCCCGCCGGTGACTCGTTGAGCGACCGACAGCCGATGGAAATCGTCCGTTCGGCGTCCAGTTCCACGCACATCGAGCCGTCCCGCTCTCGGATGGTGAGGTCACAACCGACGCGGATGTAGATTTTCACCGCGGTGGACGGCAGTTCGAGGTATTCGACGGGTTCCGAGGACTGCCAGCCGTCGCCGGACGGGAAAACCTGCTCGGAGACTCCTTCCGGGGAGTTCCAGACGTTGAAATCGATACGCTCGGGAATTTCGAGTTCGCTCGTTCGGAATTCGACGGCGGAGTCCAACGGAACGACGAAATCTTCCGTCTCACCCGGCCGGAGCGAAACCGGGGATGGTGTCAGAAAGACGAAGCTCCCCTTGTCGATGGGGTCCCAAATTCTAACCCCTGGCGCGTCGGGGTTGGATTCGAACGTCGGTACGCCGAGCGGCTCTTCGGTGTCCCACTCGAAACTCATAGTCGAACCCAGTTGGTCGTCTGGCCGTATTCCGGGATGTGCCAGCGCTGTTCCGGAACCAGCCCGTTCGTCTGTCGGAGTTCGACGCGCGCGTCGAACAGCGGCGTGAGTTCCTGCACCACCGAATTCGAATCGGGTACCGGAAGATGGTAGTGTGCCATCCCGGAGACCCCCCGGACGAGGGCCGTGATGGTTCTGAGGAACTGCTCGACCGTCTCCTGCTCACACTGTTCGAGCGGTTTGATGAGCGAGTCGAACGAAAGCCGTAACTCGGACGTGGACAACCCGTCGGCCCATTCGTCGAAGAAGCTGACGGCGGTAACGATGTCGCCCCGGAGTTCCCGTAGTGACTCCTCGGAAGAGACCGTAACGCCCGGTTGCGACGGTGCCGCCATCGACCGCGAAGCCGCGCGCTCGTCATCGCCCCAATCGATGACCCAGACGTCCGGGTCGTCGGCGTTCGTCCCGCCGGGAAGCTTCGAGTTCGCGTACCGGGCCACGGTGTCGGTGAGGACGAGGATGCGTTTCCGTTCCTCGGTGGACGCTCCCAACAGTTGCATCGTCGTCCTGTTCGTCGTCGTCTCAGAGACTCGGCCGGTGACGAGGATGTTACAGCCCCGCCGTTTGAGGTCGGAGAGAACGTCGTGGAACTTCGGCGAATCATCCCCACCACGGAACGAAATCTCTGCAGAACGCATTGTTTGATACGAGATTCGGGTGAAAGATGATAAACATTCGGATGGATGGTGGAGCGGTCGATCCGCCATCTCGGCCCTACACCTCCGTCACGTCTCGAATTGCTCCCGTTTGCTCGACGACCAGTTCGAGACCGGTTTCGATGCGTTCGCACGCACGCCCCGCAGACATGCTCTTTTTGTCCTTCCGGTCGCTACGGGAACGTGATGGGTAAAGTGAGCATCGGACTTCGCGGGTGGCGATTCGACGAGGAGGAGGTGTTCACCGAGAACGGTGAATACCGACCGATGGACGACATGGACGAGGACACGCGGACGCGGCTCTTTCGGCTGTCGGCGCTCGTGGGGTCCCCGTGCCACGCCTGCTGGTTAATACACGGCGACGAGAACATCACGATGTGTAACGTGATGGAAGTCGTCTACGGCGAACCGCTGGCGGAGGTCGGCGTCTGTTCGGACCACGAGACCGACTTCCTCTACTGGTACTTCGAGGAGGGCGGCGACCGGTTCCGCGGCGAGGAGGAACTGCAGGACGAGTTCCTCGAATGGTTCGCCGACGGCGGGCGCGCGCCGGACGGGTACGAAGGGATGGAACACGTGGATACCGACCCGGACGACCTGCCGGAACCGCCGGAGGCCGACCAGAGCGAACTGAACGTAGACCTCCCCGAGGAGGAACAGGAGCGAATCGACTTGCGGGACGTGGACATGTCCCGAGAGTATCCGAAATGAAACCCGCGGTCGCCATCGTCGAACCGAAGACGCCCGGCAACATCGGGACCATCGCACGCGCGATGAAAAATTTCGGAATGGACGACCTGAAACTCGTGAATCCGCCGGAGTTCGGCCGCGACAGCGAGGCCTACGGCTTCGCTGGACAGGCCCGCGAGGACGTATTGCCGAACTACGACGAGGTGACGTTCGACGAGTTGGTCGAGAACTACCACACCGTCGGGATGACGGCGACGACGAACGAGGACGCGAGCCACCACGTTCGGTTCCCGTTCAAGACGCCGCGCGAACTCGCCGAAAGCTTGCAGGACGTGACGACGGATACCGTCCTCATCTTCGGCCGGGAGGCGAACGGCCTGACGAACGAGGAACTCTCGCGCATCGACGAGGTGTGTTCGATTCCCGCCAGCGCGTCGTACCCGGCGTTGAACCTCGGACAGGCGGCGACCGTCACCCTCTACGAACTCCGAACGCTGACGGTCGAGGAGACCCAACTCCCGGACGTCTCGCGGGAGCGTGCGGACGAAGCGGAAATAGAGGGGTTTTACGGAGCGTTCTCCGACCTGCTCGAAACCGTCGGCCAACCGACCGAGAAACACGAGAAGAACATGCGGATGATTCGGCGCGTATTCGGCCGCGCGCATCCCACCGGCAGGGAAATAGCGACGCTGCGAGGAATCGTTCGACGGGCGAACCAGCGGGCGTCAGCGTCGGACACGCCGCGGGCGTCCCGCAACGATAAGTAACTTCTTTATATTCTGTCGATAAAGTAGGGTGTAGCGATGCTTCCCGCCCTCCAATTTCATTCCCTCCCGCTCGGGACGCAGTTTACCCTCCTCGTCGCTGTACCGAGCGTTCTTGTGATGTTCGTCGGCAAGCAGGTGTTCTTGCCGGAGGAACGACTCACGACCCTCCTCCGAGACTTCCTCAAGACCGACTGGAAATACCTCGGCGTCGCGTGGGTCGTCACACAGGCCGTCAACAGCGTCGCGCTCCACTTCCACGTGGGACGGACCTTCACCGGGTTCGTCTACGCCATCGAAGGCGCGACCGTCGCCACGTTCCAAACCGTGGCCTCGCAACCGCTCACACTCGCGTTTACCGCCGTATACCTCGTGGGCTTCCCGTTCGCCGTGCTGTTCACGTACTTCAAACTGAAGGCCCACGACGAGGAAGAGGCACACCGCTACGCGCTGGCGTACGTCATCCTCGTCACGCTGGCGGTTCCGTTCTTCGTCCTCTTCCCGGTGAAGGTGTCGTCGCTGTATCTGACCTCGGTACAACCGCTGATGTACCAACTCAGCCCCGCCATCCAGTACGGTATCTTCTCGACGGATACGCTGGTGAAGGCATTCCCCAGCCTCCACACCGGCCTGTCGGTACTCGCGGCGCTCTATGCTCGAAAAGCCGATACAGCGTACGCCTACACGATGGCCTTCCTCTCGACGGCCATCGTCGTGTCCACGCTCTATCTGGGCGTCCACTGGTTGACCGACGCGGCCTTCGCCCTCGTCCTCGTCGCCTGTGCGTACACGCTTTCGCGCCAGTTCAGCGAACCGCGCTGGTCGGTCGTCTCGCGCGAGGCGGTTGCGGCAGTTCGCCGCACGACCAACCGATAGCGTCGCGCCGCGCGACGGGCCACGACCGCTGTTAGGCTGTCGCTCGTTCATCCAGCCGTGCGGTTGATGTAACTCGTCGCCGAGCGACGCGATTCGACGCCAAACGCGCTGAATAGAAACGAGAGCGACTACGCCTCGAAGACGACCGGCGCGCCGTCCCGAACGTCGAACGCCGCGCGTTCACCGCGCGAGACCGGCGATTCGCGGCCCTGCATCACGACGCGAACGTCCGACAGGGATTCCGAGTCGGGTTCGACGATGTAGTTCGTCTGATCACCTTGGAAGTAGCGCTCGACGATTCGTCCCTTGACGGGTCCGTTACCGTCCGTGAGGACGAACTCCTCGGGTCGAATCGAGACGGTAACGGGACCGTCGCGGACGCTTTCCTCGGCGACGAACGAGAAATCCCGGTCGATATCGACCGTCGTCGCGCCGTTCTGGGTTCGCGCCTCCCCGTCGAAGAGGTTGGTGTCGCCGATGAAGTCGGCAACGAAGGGGCTGGCGGGGTTGCGATAGATGTCCTCGGGCTTGCCGACCTGTTCGATGGTGCCGTCGTTCATCACGGCCATCCGGTCGGAGAGCGTCATGGCGACCTCCTGGTCGTGGGTGACGTAGAAAAAGGAGCCTTGCGTCTTCTCGTGAATCTTCCTGAGTTCGACCTGCATCTGCTTGCGGAGTTTCCGGTCGAGGCTCGACAGCGGTTCGTCGAACAGGAGGACGCTGGGTTCGTTGACGAGGGCACGGGCGAGGGCGACCCGCTGTTGCTGGCCGCCGGACAACTCGTCGGGACGGCGGTCCTCGTAGCCGCCCAGATTCACGAGTTCGAGGTAGTCGCTCACTTTCCGTTCCCGCGTCGTCGAATCGATGCCCGCCTTCTTCAGACCGTAGGCCACGTTCTCCCCGACGCTCATGTGGGGGAACAGCGAGAGGTGCTGGAAGACGAGGTTGGTGTCCCGAGCGTTGGGGGGGACGCCGGTCATGTCCTCGCCGTTGAGCGAGACGCGTCCTTGCGTCGGCGTCTCGAAGCCGCTTATCATGCGGAGCGTGGTCGTCTTGCCGCACCCGGACGGACCGACGAGCGAGAAGAACTCCCCGCGCCGGATGGTGAAATCGATGCTCTCGACCGCCGTCACCTCGTCGTACTCCTTTCTGACCGCCTGCAGATCGATGAGGACATCGTTATCATCTACCATGTGCTACCCACTATCAGCACTTGGTATAAACCTACTGGGGAAATTTAGGTAATTACTTCAGTAGTATTAATTATTAATTGCCGAGTAACGGTTATGTGCCGAAGAATTAATATCATGTGAATCCGTGACTTTCTCATGAGTATGGATGACAAAGACATGGGTGGAGAAAACATGACGAATAGTAGCACGGGGAGCGGTCGTCGAACGTTCCTGAAGGCCGCGGGAACGGCGGGTGCGGTCGGAATGACCGGTCTCTCGGGATGTCTCTTCAGCGGCGGTGGCGGAAGCGGCGGCGGTAACACCATCAATATCCTCACGTGGGAGGAGTACGCGGACCTGAAAAAGGAGATAGAGGACCGCTTGGACGTGACCGTCAAATTCACCAAATCTACGTCCTCTTCGAACATGTTCACCGGGTGGAAGTCCGGGAAGGACGAACAGTTCGACATCGCGGTTCCGAACAACAACTACGTCCCGAAGATGATGGACGCGGGACTCGTGGAACCGGTGCCCGACGACATCGTGAAAAACAAGTCCGACATCTACGACACGTTCAAAGGGTTCAGCGAGAACCAGTTCACGAAGGACGGCGAGCAGTACGGCGTTCCCATCCGATTCGGCTGGTACGGCTACTCCTACGACTCGCGCAAGATTCCCGAGGACCACGAACAGAGCTACGACGTGCTGTTCAGTGACGAGTACAAGGGGACCGACCTGAACGGGAAGGTCGTCATGTACGACAACCACTTCAAGGCGATGAGCGCGACGGCGCTGTACCTCGGGTACAAGAAGGCCTTCGAAGGCAACAAAGTGACCCTCTCGGAAAAGCAGATACAGAAGGTCAAAAAGACCCTCATCGAGCAGAAGCCGAAGCTGCAGGGGTACATCGCGGCCGACCCGACGTACATCAAATCGTTCAAGCAGGGCAACTTCCTGGTCGGCCAATCCGGCCGCAACGAAATCGTCGAGATGTGGTCGAACGGCACCGAGTGGCCGAAGATGGCGACGCCGAAGGAGGGGTCGCTCGCGTGGTTCGAGTCCGCCGTCGTCTCGAAGAAGTCCGAGAACAAGGACCTCGCGTGGAAGGTGATAAACGAGTTCATCGCGCCGAAACTCGGTGCCGACCTCGCCAAGGCGGGCTACTCGCCGAGCTGTAACCCGAAGACGCAGGAACACCTCTCGAAGGAACAGAACGACATGTTCGGGTCCATCAAGCCGTCACGCTTGGAGGACTTCATCCCGTTCAAGGCCGTCGAGAACGAGGACGCGTGGCAGAACGCGTGGGACGAAGTGAAAACGGCATAACCACCCACAATGTCTTCCGATACTTCAGGGTCCAAACGCCAAGCAGTCATCAGTGCCTTCGCCTCGCGGAAGCGAACGCTCGGCTTTACGCTCAGTCCCAGCCTCCTCTGGCTGTTGCTCCTGTTGATGGCGCCGCTGACGTTCATGGTGGTCATCAGCTTCATGAGCATCAACGACGCCTACGAAATCGTCTGGCAGCCGACGATGGCCAACTACTCGGGGCTGTTCACGGGGAGCGGGCCGTTCTGGGAGACGCCGTTTTTCCACTCGCTCATGCTCTCGTACGCGATTGCGGGCATCACCACTATCCTCTGTCTGGTGATGGCGTTCCCGCTCGCGTACTTCCTCGCCCGTCGCGGCGGCCGAACGTTCAAGGTAATCATCTTCCTCGTGCTGTTGCCGTTCTTCACGATGTACCTCGTGCGTGCGTACTCGTGGTACCTCATGTTCGGCCCGAGCGGCGTCATCAACCGAACGCTGCTGAAAACCGGCATCGTGAACGGTCCCATCGGGCTGTTCAACTACGGCATCCCGGCCATCGTGGTCGGTCTGGTTCACGCCTACTTCCCGTACATGCTCCTCTCGCTGTACGCGAGCATGGAGGGGCTGGACTTCTCGCTCGTCGAGGCGGCGCGCGATTTAGGGGCGTCCCGGACGGGAACGCTTCGTGACGTCATTCTGCCGCTGACCTTGCCGGGAATCATCAGCGGAAGCCTGTTCGTGTTCGTCCCCGCGCTCGGCGCGTTCATCACGCCGCGGTTCCTCGGGCAGGGGAAGGTGTTGATGGTCGGGCAACTCATCGAGGGACGAATCACGGGACAGTACGCCATCGACTACGGAAGCGCGGCGTCGATGTTCATCGTCGTCTCCATCGTGGTCGCCTTCGCGCTCGCGTTCCGCTACGTCAGCATCGAAGAGTTGGGAGGTGTCTGAGATGGCTGCCGAAACCGGAACCACGACGGAGCGAGCCGACGAGTCGAGTGAATCGCCGACGTTCGGACACGAGCGGAGACAGCGACTGCTCCGCCGCGGCCTGTACGTCATCGTGGGACTGCTGTTGGTGTTCCTGTGGATACCGCTGGTCGCCATGATGTTCCTCTCGTTCGCCGTCAACTCCAGCACGTTCTTCCCGTTCCAAGGGTTCACGTTCGCCCACTACACGGCGACGTTCGCCGACGGGTCGCTGATGACCGCGCTGTTGAACAGCGTCCAAGTGGCGACGTTCTCGGCGCTGATAGCGACGGTTCTCGGCGTGCTGGCGAGCTTCGCCCTCGTCCGCTACGACTTCCCGCTCAAGGAGCTGTACCGGACGTTCGGCATCCTCCCGATGGTCATTCCGGGCGTCGTGTTGGGCATCGCGCTCATCATCTACTTCCAGACGGTCCTCGGGATGACCATGGGACCCATCACGCTCATCCTCACCCACAGCATCTACGGCTTCCCGTTCGTCCTGCTGATGGTGACGGCCCGCCTCTACACCTTCGACAGGTCGTTGGAGGACGCGGCGCGCGATTTGGGGGCCGACCCGCTCACGACGTTCTGGGACGTGACGCTCCCCATCGTCGCCCCCGCCATCGGTGCCGGATTCCTCTTCGCGTGGATTCGGTCGTTCGAGGACTTCATCCGGGCGCACTTCGTCGGCGGCACGATGAACGTCATAACCGTGTCGATGTACTCGATGATAAAGTACGGAACCGCGCCGAAGATGAACGCCATCTCGACGTTCATCGTCTTCGTCATCGCCGTCGCGCTGGCGGTGGCGATGAACGTCGGCAACGTCACCGGCTACGTGGCCGGGACGGGCGGCGGAGAAGAAGAGTAGCGAGCCGATTTCTTTTCTAGGCGCGCTTTTGGATTTCCTCGCGCAGAAGCTGACTCACGAGGTCGCCGTCCGCCTTCCCGCGGAGGCTTCCCATGCATTCGCCCATCAGCCCGGAGAAGGCACCCATTCCCTCCTCTTCGACCTGTTCTTCGTTGCGCTCGACGACTTCGACCACCGCTTCTCGAACCTCCTCGTCGTCCACGCCGGAGAGCCCCGCTTCTTCGACGGCCTCTTCCGCCGTCAGTTCGGGGTTCTCCGCCAGCAGCGTCATCACGTCGTTGACGCCTTCCTTCGCCAACTCGCCGTCGGTGACGAGCGCGATGACGCCGAGGAAGTGCTCGTCGTCGAGATTTTCGACCGGCACGTCGTCGCGCCGGAGTTCCGTCACCGTGCTCTCGACCAGTCCGGCGACGAACGTCGGGTCGGCACCGGTTTCGACCGCCCGCTCGAACAGCGGCATCCGGCGGCCGTAGGCGACCTGTTCGGCGAGTCCCGCGCCGAGCGAGAACTCGGACTGGTAGCGTTCGACCTTCTCGGTGAGCAGTTCGGGCGTCTCGACCTCCGTCGGGTCCAAATCGACCGGCGGAACGTCGGTTTCGGGGTACATCCGCGCCGCGCCGGGGAGCGGACGGAGGTAGCCCGAGGTGCCGTCCTCGTTCGCGCCGCGGGTCTCCTCGGGGACTGCTTCGATGGCGACTGCCGCGCGCTCCGCGGCGGCCTCGATGGCCCCGTCAGCGACCTCGGGGCTGGCGGCGACGATGGCGACTGCATCCTCCTCGCCCGCGTCCACCGCGTCTCGGAGCGCATCGACTTCTTCCTCCGTGACGCCGTAGGCGGGCAGTTCGTCGGTGTGGAAGATGCCACCCGCGCCGTGGCGCTTGGCGTGGTCAGACAGTTCCGTGCCGAGGCGTCGGTCGGGCTGAATCTCCCGGCCGACGAGGCCGTCGAAGCCGAAGAGAGGAACCGCGGTGACTTTCCCACCGCTGTCGAGCGCGCCCTCGATGACGCCGCTTTCCGTCCCCTCGAACACGTCCGTCACGTCTTGTACCTCGCCGACCTCGGCGTCGCGCGACTGGAGTTCGTCGCGGATGTCGAGGAGTTCGACCTGTCGGCCGACCTCCAACCGAACGAGGTCGTCGATGTCGTCCAGACTCTGGACACCCTTCATTTCCACGCGTGCGCCGTCCTCGATGGAGACGTTCACGTCCTGGCGGATCGTCCCGAGACCGCGTTTGACGTGGCCGGTCGAGCGGAGGAGCATACCGATGCGTTCTGCGGCCTCACGAGCCTGTTCGGGCGAACTGATGTCAGGGCTAGTGCCGATTTCGACCAGCGGGATGCCGAGGCGGTCGAGGCTGAAGGTAACGCCGTCCTCGCGCTCCTCGACGCGCTGGGCGCTCTCCTCTTCGAGCATCAGGTCCTCGACGCCGACCGGACCGTCGCTGGTCTGGATTTCGCCGCCGGTTGCGACGAGCGTGGACCGCTGGAATCCCGAGGTGTTCGACCCGTCCACGACGATTTTTCGCATGACGTGCGCTTGGTCCACCACGTCCATGTCGAGCAGTTGGGCGATTTCGAGGACGACCTGCTGGGCTTCCCCGTCCAGTCGGTGTGGCGGTTCGTCGTCGGCTTCCACGAGACAGGTGGAGTCGTAGCCGAGATATTCGAATTCGCGGTCGATTTGGCTCTCCTCGAGGGCCGCTTCGTCTATCTCGCCGAGTTCGCTCCGCGTCGGATGGAGATAGCGGGTGAACGTTCGGGACGACTCCTCGGGGTCGCGTAGTTCGGTCGGACAGCCACAGAACAACTTCGTCTCGGTGTCGAGTTGCTGGTGTATCTCCAGTCCCGCCACGAGACCGAGGTTCTCGTAGTCGTACTCACTCATTGGTCGGACATGAGATGTGGAGGGGTAAAAAACCGACCAGTTCGGGCGAGTCTGTCCATTCGAACCGTCGACAAGTGGTCCGAAACGTGGGGCCGTGACCGGGCGCGGACGTACCGCGGAACCGTCGGGTCACGGTTCGCGCACGCCACCGACGAGCGAGAGAGACGACCGCATAAATGACACGCAAATGCTTACTCATTCGTGAATTTCTTCGAAGATATGAATTCGATATCGGCATGCTCCCCATAGATATAAAAATGATACGAACAGTAAACCGGATATGAACGATTTCCTCGCGTCGAGGAATCCAACAGCGGACGCGCCGATTCGTATCCTCCACGTCGATGACGACCCGGCACGGTTGCGCCTCTCCGACCCGTTGCTGTCCGAACACATCTCGGATATCGCCGTTTACACCGAAACGGCACCCACGAAAGCCATCGACCGTCTCGATTCCCTCACGGTGGATTGTATCGTCAGCGATTTCGACATGGGGTCGATGGACGGACTCGAATTCTTAGAAGCGGTTCGTGAGCGCTCGCCCGAACTGCCGTTCATCCTCTTCACCGGCAAAGGGAGCGAAGAGATAGCCAGCGAAGCCATCTCCGCGGGCGTCACCGACTACCTCCAGAAGGGCGGCCCCGACAGATACGCGGTGCTGGCGAACCGCATCGAAAACGTCGTCAGCCGCCATCGAGCCGAACGAGCGACGGACGCGTACCGACGGCACATGAACGCCGTTTACGACCGGGTGACGGACGCGTTTTTCGCGTTGGACGCCGACTGGCGGTTCACGTTCGTCAACGCGCGCGGCGAGGAACTGCTCGACCGTCCCGAGGCGGACCTCCTCGGAAACGTCGTCTGGGAGGAGTTCCCCGAATCGGTCAACTCGACGTTCGAATCGGAGTACCGACGGGCGATGGAGCGACAGGAGCCGACCACGTTCGAAGCCTACTTCGAACCCCTCGAAACCCTGTTCGAAGTCCACGCCTACCCCTCGACGGAAGGGTTGTCGGTGTACTTCCGCGACGTCACCGACGAAACCCGGATTCGGAAGGAACACCGCCGCGAGCGGGAGCTGCTCGAACGCGTGTTCGAAACGAGTCCCGTCGGCATCATCATCCTCGACACGGACGGTGAGATAGAGCGGGTCAACGAGCGGATGGCCGAAATGCTGGCACTTCCGAAGGAGCGAATCACGAACAGGAATTACGACTCCTCGGAGTGGACGGTGACTGACGAGGACGGGACACCCATCGGAGAGAACGGCCACCCGTTGACGACGATTTTCGAGGACGAAACGACGCTTCGTGGCGTGCGGACGCGATACCGGACCCCGGACGGGGAGTGGCGGCACTTCTCCGTGAACGGGGCACCCGTCCACGCCGAGGACGGCACCGTGGAACGAATCGTCTTCATCGTCGAGGACGTGACCGACTCGGAAATCGACCCGGCGCGTTGACGACCCGATGGCCGACCGTGGCGACGCGGAAATCAGTCGTTTTCGGAGTCCGTCGGTTGGTCTGACACCGTTTCCGCCCGTTTTCGTCCGTCCTCTCGACCGCGTTCGGTCCGCCTGCGTTTCACCGCTCGGCCGAGACGACGGGCCACCAGTTCACGGAGTTCGGCCGCGTCGTCGGCGTCCACGTCGGCGGCGTGTGAGTCCTTGCTTCGAAAGCCGATGGAACTCGCGGTGTCCACGACGACCGTCGCCAACGACCACCGTCGCTGGAAGAGCGTTTCGCGCTGGATAACCGTCTGCACCCGATAGTAGGGCACGATGCGCGTCGTCCGTCGCCAAAATCCGTTTCGCGTCACGACGTGTTCGTCGCCGACGTGATAGCCGCGATGTTTCCACTGATACAGTCCGGCGACCGGTGCGAGAAGCAGGAGGGCGAGCGGCACGTACCAGAAATCGACGAAGCCGGTGAATCGGTCGATACCGTAGGCGACGCCGGTCAGGAGCGCGGCCGCGATGGCGTAGCGGACGGTGTAACGCCGTCGCGCCCGCTTCGGCGGGCGCTGGAACGTCGGGTCCTCGAACGATTCGAGCGAGTGGGCGAGCGAGCGGACGCGGCTTCGGACCGCGAGGGGAATCGCCGCCTCGGACCCGCCGGAGGCGGAGGGTCCCTGTCCGGGTGCGTAGCCCGCCGTTTCGACGGAGAGCGCCGCGTAACCGGCCAATCGCATGACGGGGTTTTCCCGGACCGTGAGCGTCTGTATCTTGTCTATCGGGATGCTCCCGTCGTAGCGCTGGAGCAATCCCCGTTCGTAGCGGAGTTCGTCGCCGACGCGCGTCAGCCGAAAGCCGTAGTGGCGCGCGAACGTTATCATCCCGCTGCTCACCCACAGTATGAGCGCGGAGAACACTATCTGGGCGAGACCGACGAGGAACGTCACGCTGGCGAGGTCCACCGTGCTCGTGACGAACGGGACGATGAGAAACACCAATCCGACGGCGCGCGGTTCGATCGAAACGGCCGAGAGCAACAGCAGTTCCTCCGAACTGATCTCGTACAACACTTCCTCGTCGGGACCGTCGGTTTCGTCTTCCGCCTCCCGACCGGTCGAGATTCCGTTCTTTCGGCGCTGTATCTCGCGTTGGAGTCGTCGCGCCTCCTCGTAGGCGACGTATTCGAGGCTAGCTTCGGTTTCGCCGCCGCCCGCGGTTTCCAGTCCGAGCGAGGCGATTCCGGCGATTCGCTGGACGACGTTCCGGTGGATGTCCACGTTCTGTACTCGGCGGAGCGGAATCTCCCGCCGTCGACGCGAGAAGACGCCGGATTCGATGTCGAGCGAGTTGTCCGTGAGTTCGTACTCGAACCGGCGGTGGTAGGCGACTTCCCAGGCCATCACGATGAGCAGGACGGCGAGCAGGAGGACCGCGAAGAGTTCGAGATTCAACCACTCTATCGCGCCGATGGCCGCGAATCCGGCGAACAAAACGGTGGAAACGACGCGGCCACCGCGGGTGAGCATCCGATAGGGGAGCGAGCGGGGGTGTAACTTCATACCGCGTCCTCGTACTCGCTCTCGACCGCGAGGTTCCGAAGACGGCCCTGTAGTTCGCTCGCCCGTTCGGGCGTGAGTCCGGGTATCGTCACGTCCGCTCCCCGCGACCCGGCGGTGTAGACGACGACGCTGCCGAGGCCGAGCAGTCGCTCGATGGGACCGCGTTGCGTATCGACGTGTTGAACGCGGACGAAGGGAACGACGGTCGTGACGCGGGTGAAAACCCCGCGTTCGAGGTACAGGTCGTCGTCGCGGATTTCGAACCGCCACGTGCGATACTTGAACAGGACGTACGCGACCCCGATGACGGCAGCGGCGAGAACGCCCGCGCCGACGAGGGCGAGCGCGAACTCGACGAGAAACCGACGAACCCCGGCGAGCACACCGCCGACGAGCGCCGCGAGGACGAGGACGCTCACGAACCAAACGACGCGGACGCGGGGGTTGAGTGTCTCCATATCTACACGACAGGGTGGATAGGGGATAAAGGTAGGCGTGGTCTACCGGTCGCGTCGTCGAACGAACGCACCCCCGAGCCGGGGCACGACCTTGGAAAGGTATGTCACACTTACTGTGCCGGAATACCACCCGTACCGGAGGAGTACGGATTCCCTACCGTTTCGTTCGGCTGGTACTGATTTCAGTCAGTCGGCGTGGAACAAAGACGCCGGGAAATCGTACATTTCGTGGACAGCATGACCGAGAACTCGCCCACTATCAACCGTCGCCGATTCGTTCAGGCGACTGTCGCCTCGACTGCCATACTCGGAGGCGTCTCGTCGGCAAATGCCCAATCCGGGGGGAACGCCCAGTTCTCCATCGAACAGGACGGGAAATGCATCCCCATCGAACCGCTCTCGATGTCGGGACTACCGGTCGAGGAGTTTTACGACTACCGAACGCCGGACACCGACCCGTCGTCGTACAAGTACGCCTCCTTCGGGACGCAAAACCTCCAACGAAAGGACACCAGCATCCTCTTCCTCTATCAGGGACCGAAGGGGCTGAGCCTCGTGATGATTCACGACAAGATCGACGCCGGTGCGGGAGGTGCGGTGACGTTCCGCATAACCAACCTCCCCGTCAAGGGGAAGTTCATCGTCAAAGACGACTCCTACGACGCCTCGACGAACCGAGACACGTTCGACTACTCGAAACATCGCAACTGGAACGGGAAGGAAAGCGCAAGTGCGAACGTCAGTTGGACGTGGCAGGAGGGTCGCGCCGACGGTGCCGTCTATCGCAGTCTAGGTAAAGATTTCAAGATCACTATCAACCCGCAGTTCAACGAGAAGGCGGTACTGGCGGGTGAAGGAGGGGTGTACGACGGCAAAATCAAGAAATGGGAGGTGTTGTCGGGTGACGTGAACAACCCCACCCGCACGAAGCTGAACATGAACAAGCCCATCACCATCTCCTCGAAAGCGTGTCAGTCCGAAACGACGACGCAGACGACCCAGCAGACGACGGAAGGGTCGGGGGAGACGACCACTCCGATGGAGGGGACGACGACGACGACTCCGCCCTCCAACGAGAGTCAAGGCTTCTTCGGCAAGCTCTGGAGCGGGTTCGTCTCCCTCATCGAAGGGGTCGTATCCTTCTTCACCAGCTTGTTCTGACGCGGAGAAACGTTTTTCGCGGCAGACGCGCCGAATAAAAAACGGGACGGCTGTTTACTCGTCCTGTCCGAGGATGCCGCGGTGAGTCATCGCTTCGGGGTCGATGATCTCGTTCGCTTCCTCCTCGCTCAGGTAGCCCTTCTCGATGACGACCTGCCGGACGGTCTTGTCCTCCTTGAGCGCCTCCTTCGCGGCTTTCGACGCCTTGTCGTAGCCGATGTGCGGGTTGAGCGCCGTGGCGAGCGCCATGCTCTGTTCGACCTGCTCCTCGCAATACTCCGCGTCAACGTCGAGTTTTCGAACGAACTTGTCCGCGAACGTCTCGCTGACGTTCGAGAGGAGTTCCGCCGATTCGAGGAAGTTGTGCGCGAGGACGGGTTTGTACAGGTTGAGGTCTATCTGGCCCTCGGCCGCGCCGTACTCGACGGTGGTGTCGTTACCGACGACCTGCTTGTGAACCTGATTGACGGCTTCCGCGACGACGGGGTTGATTTTGCCGGGCATGATGGAACTGCCGGGCTGGTTCTCGGGCTGGTCGATTTCGCCGAGTCCGTTGCGCGGTCCCGACGCCAGCAGGCGGAGGTCGTTCGCTATCTTGTTGAGCGACCCGGCGACGGTGCGGAGCGCGCCGTGAGCCTCGGCCATCGCGTCGTGGGCGGCCTGCGCCTCGAAGTGGTTGTCGGCCTCGCGGAATCGGATGCCGGTCTCCTCGCTGATGTAGTCGGCGGCGAGCGCGGGGAACTCGGGGTGGGTGTTCAGCCCCGTCCCGACCGCCGTTCCGCCGAGCGCGAGTTCGCTTAGGTGGTCCCTAACGTGGTCGACGCGGGAGAGTCCCTTCTCTATCTGCGAGCGGTAGCCGCCGAACTCCTGCCCGACGCGGACGGGGGTGGCGTCCTGCAGGTGCGTGCGGCCCGTCTTCACCACGCCGTCGTACTCCTCTTCTTTCTCCGCGAGCGCCTCGCGGAGGGTGTCGAGGGCCGGAAGCACGTCCTTTTCGACGGCTTCGAGCGCGGAGACGTGCATCGCGGTCGGAATCACGTCGTTGCTCGACTGGCCGAAGTTAACGTGGTCGTTCGGGTGAATCACGCGGTCCCCGATTTCCTCCCCGTAGATTTCGGCGGCGCGGTTGGCGATGACCTCGTTTGCGTTCATGTTCGAGGACGTACCGGACCCGGTTTGGAAGACGTCCACCGGGAACTGGTCGTCGTGTTCGCCCGCGATAACCTCGTCGGCGGCCTCGACGATGGCTTCCGCTTCGTCCGATTCGATCATCCCGAGTTCCTCGTTCGCCTGCGCGGCGGCCTTCTTCACGATTCCGAGCGCGCGGATGAACCGCCGCCCGAACGTGATTCCCGAGATGGGGAAGTTTTCGACCGCGCGCTGGGTCTGTGCGCCCCAGTAGGCGTTCGCCGGAACTTTCATCTCCCCGAGGCTGTCCTCCTCGATTCGATAATCCTCGTCGCTCATGCGTGTGGAGGGTCGATGTGGGCGAGCGTAAAACCCATCGAAACGGGGCTACCGAAATGGGGCTACGAGGCCGAAACAACTGAATTCAAACACTATCTCGGCTGCAAGCATTCACTCGGAGTAGAATTAATTTAAAAATAATTAAGTAGCTCTTACCGAATAGGTAAATAGACGCATACCGAGGCATCAATATGACAGGCAATAACGACAACGGATTGAATCGACGGACGTACGTCAAAGGAATGGGTCTCGCCGGTACTGCCGGGGTCGCTGGTCTCGCCGGATGCACCGGCGGCGGTGACGACGACAACGGCGGCGACAACGAAAACAAGAACGACGACGGAAGCGGAAAGGACGGTAATACGGACTACAAGAAGCTCGAACTCCAGCACTGGTGGACGGGCGGCGACGGTCACGCCGCGATTACGGCCCTCCTCGACGGATTCAAGGAGGAGTACCCGGACATCGAAGTCAAACCGAACCCCATCGCGGGTGGTGCGGGACAGAACCTGAAAGACGTCGTGAAAAAGCGCGTCCTCCAAGGCAAGCCGCCGAGCTCGTGGCAGGCGTGGCCCGGAAAGAACCTCACGCCCTACGTCGACAACGACATCCTTCACGACATCAGCGATTCGGTCTGGTCGGAAAACGGAATGAAGGACGCCTATCGGAGCGGTCCGAAGGAGGTCGCCAAGCTGGACGGGAAGTTCGTCGCCGTTCCGCTGAACATCCACCGGCTGAACAACCTCTTTTACAACACGAAGGTCGTCGAAGACGCGGGCGTCGATCCGAAATCCATCTCGAAGCCGTCCGACCTCACCGCCGCGATGAAGAAGGTGGAGAGCAACACGGATGCGGTCGGGATGGCCCAGCAGACGAAATCGCCGTGGTCCACCCTCCAACTGTGGGCGCAGGTCCTCCTCGGCGAGTCGGGCGTGAAGACCTACAACGCCGTGATGAGCGGCAAGGTCGACGCGAACAAGAAGGCCGTGAAAAACGCCCTCTCCATCGTCAAGGAGTACAAGGCGCACTTCAACAAGGACTCCGGGTCGCTCGACTGGCAACAGGCCAACAAGAAGATCCTCAAGGGAGAGGCGGCGTTCTTCCACCAAGGCGACTGGGCGGCGAGCATGTACCGCGAACAGGAGAACTTCGAGTACGAAAAGCAGTGGAACCACGTTCCGTTCCCCGGAACCGAGAAGATGTACGCGCTCAACATGGACTCGTTCCCCTTCCCGAAACAGAACCCGTCGCCGGAGGCGACCAAGAAGTTCCTCCAGTACGTGGGTTCGAAGGACGCACAGGAGCGGTTCAACCCCAAGAAGGGGTCGATTCCGCCGCGGACCGACGTCTCCAAGGAGAAGTTCGGGCCGTTCCTCTCCCAGCAGATGGATGACTTCAAGAACTCGAAATCGCAGCCGCCGTCCGTCGCCCACGGATTGGCGACGACGCCGGAGACGTTGACGAACCTGAAAGACGCAACGGCGTCGTTCATCTCGAACTGGAACGTCGATAAAACGGCCAACCAGTTCTCGAATTCGTTCAACTAAATCCGAAACGCACACCAAACTTTTCCACATGCAACGAATATACAGAAAATTGAAGCGGTTGGTATCCGGCGAGGACGAATCGCTCCGCGCCGACGGCGGAACGACGGTCGAGCACGCGGAGAGCGAGTCACTGCTATCGAGCGAGTTCGTCCAGAGCCTCCCGTTCTGGTTGCCGCCGTTCCTGTTGATGGGCTTTTTCGTGTACGGTGCCATCGGCTGGAACTTCATCATCTCGCTTACGGATTTCGAGACGTTCCAACTGCCGACGTACAAACTCTCGGCGCTCGATTTCGAGATGTACCGGCAGTTGTTCAACGACCCGGGATTCTGGACGGCGGCGCGGAACACGCTCGTCCTGCTCGTCGCGTTCACCGGGTTGTGTCTCGTCTTCGGGTTGATCCTGGCCATCATCGTCGACCGGGACATCCGGTTCGAGAACACGTTCCGAACCATCTACTTGCTCCCCATGAGCCTCTCGTTCGTGGTGACGGCGAAGTTCTGGGCGTGGATGTACAACTTCAACAGCGGGATGATCAACGTCACCTTCCGGAGCTTCGGTCTCGACTTTCTGGCCCACCAGTGGATAAGCGACCCGACGACGAAGTTGGCCGCGGTCATCTTCGCGCTCATCTGGCAGTTCAGCGGGTACGCGATGGTCGTCTACCTCGCGGGCTTGCGGGCGATTCCGGACGAGCACTTCGAGGCGGCGCGGGTCGACGGCGCGAGCACGTGGCGCATGTACCGCCGCGTCATCGTGCCGCAGCTTCGGGCCTCGACCGTCAGCGCGGCGGTCGTGCTCATGGTCTTCGCGCTGAAGGCGTTCGACTTCCTGTACGTGATGTTCGGCCGTCAGCCCGGTCCCGCCGCGGACATCCTCGCGACGATGATGTACCGCGAGGCGTTCGGCTCGCTTCACTGGGCGTACGGGTCCGCCATCGCCATCGTCCTCTTCGTGATGGCGCTGGCAGTCGTGACGCCGTACCTGTACAACGAATATCGACGAGGTGAACTATGACGACACGACTTCAACGGAGGCAGCGATGAGCGGAACACCGGCCGCACCCGACCCCGAAAATCGGACGTGGACGGACCGGGTGAGACGCAGCGTTCGAACGACGAGCACGAGCAGGGCGCTGTTGTACGTCGTGTTGTTCGCGCTCGTCGCGTTCTACCTCGCACCGCTGGAAGCGGGTATCATGACGGCGTTCAAGACCCAAAACGCGTTCAACACGTCGCTGCCGTTCTTCCCCCCGCTCGGAGACGGGTTCACGCTCGAAGCGTGGCGCGTCGCGTTGGACAAACTTCAGTCCGGGTTGGTGAACAGCCTGCTGTTGGCCATCCCGGCGACCGTCCTGTCGGCGACGCTCGGTAGTTTCGCCGCCTACGGCATCACCAACGTCGATTGGAAGTACCAGATGCCCATCGTCGCGCTGTTCGTCGCGGGTATCTTCATCCCGTATCAGGCGGTGCTGGTGCCGCTCGCACGGTTGTTCACCATCGTGGACACGCAGGCGCTTCTCTCGCCGCTGTGGGGACTGCCGTTCATGCACGAGTACTACGCGAACCTCATCAATCTCATCATCGCGCACACGGCGTACGGGATTCCCATCACGTTCCTGCTGTTCCGGTCGTACTACCGGAACTTCTCGGACGAGATGTTGGAGGCGGCGCGACTCGACGGCGCGAGCGTGTTCAGCATCTACCGGAACATCGTCCTTCCGCTGTCGAAGCCGATGTTCGCCGTGACGCTCATTTACCAGTTCACGCAGGTCTGGAACGACCTCCTGTTCGCGCTGGTCATCATCCCGAGCGGGAGCGGTTCGTCGGCACCGGTGACGGTCGCGTTGAACAACTTGAGCGGCGGTATCATCCAATCGTTCGGCCTGCAGATGGCCGGGGCGTTCATCGCGGCGATACCCACGCTCATCGTCTACGTCCTGTTCGGAGACCAGTTCGCAAAAGGAGTTGCAAGCTAATGATATCGATATACACGACACAACGGAGGAGTACGGATGGCTAAGCTCACACTCGACGGCGTGACGAAGGTGTTCGACGACGGCGGCGACGACATCGTTGCGGTCGATTCGGCGGACGTCGACATCGACGACGGCGAATTCCTCGTCCTCGTCGGTCCGTCCGGATGCGGAAAATCGACGACGCTCCGCATGATAGCGGGGCTCGAAACCGTCTCGGCTGGCGAGATTCGCCTCGGCGAGACGGTCATCAACGACCAACCGCCGACGGCGCGCAACATCGCCATGGTGTTCCAGTCCTACGCGCTCTATCCGCACATGACCGTGCGCCAGAACATGAGCTTCGGGCTGGAGGAATCGACGGACATGCCGAAAAGCGAAATCACGCAGACTGTCGAGGACGCCGCCGAGATGCTCGGCATCGCGGACCTCCTCGACCGCAAACCCGGCGAACTCTCCGGCGGGCAACAACAGCGCGTCGCGCTCGGCCGCGCCATCGTCCGGGACCCGGAAGTGTTCCTGATGGACGAACCGCTGTCGAACCTCGACGCCAAGCTTCGGTCGCAGATGCGCACCGAACTCCAGCGGTTGCAGGAGGACCTCGGCGTGACGACCGTCTACGTCACCCACGACCAGACGGAGGCGATGACGATGGGCGATAAAATCGCCATCCTCAACGACGGGAAACTCCAGCAGGTCGCCACCCCCATCGAGGCGTATCACCAACCGGCGAACCGGTTCGTCGCCGGGTTCATCGGCGAGCCGTCGATGAACTTCTTCGAGATGGAGCGGAACGGCGATTCGCTCGTCGGCGAGTGGTTCGAATATCCGCTGTCCTCGGAGACGGCGGCGGAACTCGACGACGCCAAGCGCGTGACGCTCGGCGTCCGACCCGAGGACGTGGAACTCGTCGCCAGCGGCAGCGGCGACCACGAATTCCGGACCGTCGTCGATGTCGTCGAACCGATGGGTAACGAGAACAACGTCTACCTTCGGTTCGCGGGCGGCGACGAGTCGAAACCGATGGAAGAACGGGAAACCTTCGTCGCGACGCTCAGCGGAATGCGGACCATCGAGGACGGGCAGGAGGTCATCGCCCGGATTCCCGAGGAAGCGATACACCTGTTCGATGCCGAGACGGGAACGGCGCTTCGCAACCGGCGTCTCGACCAAGAGGCGACGATTCCGAATCGCTGACCCCGAATCGGTATTTGAAATCCCGACCTACCGCTGGTCGTACTCTTCTGGCGTGTACGTTTTCAGTTCGAGCGCGTGGATATCCGTCGTCATGTGGTCGCCGAGCGCGTCGTAGACCAACTGGTGTTGTTCGACCAGCGTCTTGCCCTCGAACGCCGGGGAGACGACGGTCGCGGCGAGGTGGTCTTCGTCGTGGACGCCCCGCGGGTGGCTCACGGTCGCGTCCGCGTCGTTCAGTTCGGATTCGATGAGTTCGGCGACTTCGTTCGCGTTCATGAACGACCTTTTTCCGTCGGCGACCAAAAGACGACGGGTTCGAACACGCCGACGGTCGAATCAGGCGCGGACTATTTCGTCGAGTCGCCCGACCGTTCTCGCATCCGGTTCCGTCCCGTTGCGGTCGCCCGACAGTTCGACGCGCTCGACGGGAGGTCGTCTGTATTCGGTGTAGACGTTCCAGACGGTCCCGTCGTCGGCTTCGACGGTGAACTCCTGAACGTCGTCGTCAGGTTGCCAAACGCGGGTAATCTTCCCCTCGACGGTTCCGCCGCCGCTCGACTTTTCGGGCGACCAGTCGAACGCGACCGCCATCCCTTCCGTTACTTCGTTCGGTTCGAGCGTCCTGTCAGTCATCATCGACCGTAGCGCCTCGACCACCCTGAACGTACTGGCCCTACGTCCACTGGTCGAGGCCGGTCTGGGTGATGCTCTCTTCGATGCGCTCGAAGCCGCGCGCCACCTCGTCCTCGCGGATGTCCCACTCCTCGGTGACGTACTCGCGCGCCGCCTCGATGTCCGGGTCCATCTCCGGGTCGAACTCGAACTCGTCGGTCACGTCGGGGTCGAGGAACATCCCGCGGATGACGTCCACGTTCTCGATGTACGCGTCCCGTTCTTCGAGGACGCCCCAGAGGTCGCCGTGCTCTGTGACGCCCTTGAGCGCCGTCTTCGGGCCGACGCCGGAGACGCCTTCGTTGAAGTCGGTGCCACAGAGGATGGCGATATCGACCAACTGCTCCCACGTGATGTCGTGTTCGTCGAGCGTCGCCTCGAAGTCCATCAGTTCGGGATTCCCCTTGCTCGTCAGTTGACGAAGGGTGAGCGGCGCGCCCAGCAAGAGCGCGTCGTAATCCTCGGTCCCGGCGTAATCGACCGCGCCGGTTCGCGCCATGTGCGCCGCCTGCGCCTCGCCCTCCGCGGGCGCTTCGATAACCGGCACGTCGAGCAGGTCGAGCAGTTCCCGCGTCGTCTCCTGAATGACGGGGGTGAGTCGCTGGGTGTGGGCGTCGAGCCGCGCGACTTCGATTGCGTCACCCTCCTCGCGCGCCTCCTCAAGTCGCTCCTCCAGTTTCTCGCGCTGTTCGCGCCGGTCCTCGATTTCGTCGCTCTTGAGGTCGGTCACGTGGCCGTCGAAGACGAACACCGGCGTCAGGTCGTGCTCGAAGAATTTCGGTAAGCCCTGGACGACGCCGACGAGATTTGCGACTTCGGTGCCGTCCTCGGTGGTGTACACCTCGTCTCGCGTCCATTTCACCGTCGTCGTGAGGTAGCGATAGAGCCAGTTGTGCGCGTCGATGGCGACGAGCGATCCCTCGATGTCGTCGAAGCTGATCTCTTCGAGGGATGCGAGCTGTCGAAGTGCGGAGTTTCCCATTTGGCGACGCTACGGGCGGGAAGGGCTTCAAAGCACCCTCTTCGACGCGCCGAGGGGAGGTCCGTGGCACGGAAAACGACGAAAATGAGCGAAAAACCCGCCCGACTAACTGCCGGAGTCGGTCGTCGTGGTCGTGGTAGTCGTCGTCCCGGAACCGTCGTCGGTCGTGGTTGTCGTGTCGCTCGTCCCGGTCGTTGTAGTCGTATTCGTCGTCGTTGTGGTTGTATTCGTGGTGGTCGTGTCGGAGTCGTCGCCGTTCGTCGTAGTCGTCGTGGTCGTTTCGGAATCCGACTCCGACCCACGTCCGAGCGCGGCGTCGAGTTGCGCTTTCGTCTTCTTCGGGTTCACCGTCGGTGCCGTCACCGTGTCGCCGACGACGATGCGGGGAACGGCCGAAATCGGAATCTCGTGTACCTGGTCCATCGTCCGTTCGATTTGGGACTGGTACTTTTTCGCCTCGATTTGCGAGGTGATTTTGGGGAGGTGGCTCACGTCGGCCTCCTCGGCGATGCGGACGAGCGTCTCCGTCGTCGCCCACCCCGGCGAACTGTTCTGGTTCTGGAACATCGTACCGAAGTACGTCCAGTAGGATTCGGGGTCCTCGTTCCAGACAGACAGTCCGGCGCGTGCGGCGCGGGGTTCGTCCGGGCCGTGGAACCCTTCGCCGTCCTCGTAGGCGACTGCGCGGAACTCGATGGCCACGTCGCCGGGTTTTACGTACTCCTCGATGAAGGTCGGTAGGATGTTCAGGACGAAGTCGTGGGTGTACGGGCACTTCCACGCGCCGTAAAACTTCGCCGTCACCGAGGCGTCGTCGTCGCCCATCGTCGCGTACTCGTTCTCGGTCGGCTTGCTCGGCAGCGGAACCGACCGGTACGCTTTCGGCGACGGTTCGACCTTCTCCGGGGGACCCTCGTCGGACGCCGACTTCGAGTCGTTTTCGGTGTCGGTCGTCTCCGGGGCCGCCGGGCCCTCCTCCGTGGTAGTCGACTGTTCGCCGCCGGACCGTTCGCCCGTCGTCTCGGGACTCCCGTCCTTCGAGAAGGCCGAACACCCCGCAATTCCGGCCGAGAGTCCCGCCCCGATGACGCCGAGCACTCTTCTTCTATCGTCTCTCACTACGATACGGAAAGAGATACTCCACCTTCGTTAATAGGGCGTTAATAGCTGAATGAACGGGTCGAGGACCGCGAACGCGCACCGCACTCGAATCGGGCGAGGGACCTCGAAATTCACTCCCGCGGGGGAGTCGCTCCCTCCTTCGACGCAAGAAATGCTTGTTCCCCCGACGAGAGGTCGCGCTCGCGGTAGCGGTCCAAGCCGTCCTGATAGCGCTCGCGCCCCGCTACGGGACGTGGATGTTCCAAGACGAGTTCGGCCAACCCGGTGTCCTCGCCGGTGAACCCGAACCCCGCCCGGTAGAGCGCTTGGTACGCGTAGGGGTTGTTTACCGCGATTTTCACGCGGTGATATCCCCGGTCGTGAATCCGCTCCGTCGTGAATCGGGCGAGTTTCGGGCCGATTCCCTCGCCGCGTCGGTCGGCGTGCACGGTCACGTACCGGAGCCACATCGTCCCGTCGTCGGTTCGGTCCTCGTTGAACGCGATGGCTGCGACGACCGATTCGTCGCCGAAGCTCACCGGCGGGCGTTCCGACGGCCGCTCGGCGCGGACGACGGCCTTCCCCGTGTTCGACATCACGAACTTGCCCGCGTAGCTGAACCGCTCGTAGTCGAGGCGTATCTTCGGCCCGTCGTCCGGCCAGCCCAATACCGCGTACTCCATGTCATCCGGTTTCGACGCGACGTACATCCATCCATCGGGGCGGTCGCGGGAGAACGGATGTCGGTCCCCCGCCGGATTTTATGTGGTCGCCTTCGTTGTTCCGATATGACCCCTACCGACGGCGACATCGGACATTTCGACCGCATCGCGCGCTTTTACGACTCCTTCTCGCCGGAATCGGACTCCGACGTCCTCCGCGAGGGACTCGAACAGGCGGAGCGTCCGATAGAGCGAATCGCCGACGTCGCCGGGGGAACTGGTCGTGCCGTCCGGTCCTTGGATGTCAACGAGGAGGTCGTGATCGATGCGTCGGCGGGGATGCTCGCACAGGCCCACGGTCACGGCTTAGCCTGTGTGCGCGGCGACGCCACGAGACTGCCGCTGACGAGCGAGTCCGTCGATGCCGCCGTCATCTCCGACGCGCTGCATCACATCGGCGACCCGGACGCGACGCTCGCGGAGGTCGAGCGAATCCTCCGTCCGGGCGGCGTGCTCATCGTCCGCGAGTACAACCCGGCGACGGTCCGCGGGTGGTTCCTCGTCCGCGGCGAACACCTGCTGGGGATGGACTCGACGTTCGTCACGCCGGAGGCCTTGGTTCGGAAGTTGGACGCCGCGAATCTCGTCCCGCGCGTTCGAAATCGCGGATTCGACTACACCGTCGCGGGCGTCAAGCCGACACCGGGAACGCCATAACCCCGGCGTTCCAACACCGTGTATGAGCAGTGCGTTCGGCACCCGACGGTTCGACCGCTCGTCAACCACGGCAGGACTGGTCATCGGCGACGTGGTGGTGTTGGTCGTCCTCCTCGCAATCGGAGCGATGCGACACAACGAGAACATCATCGGGAATCCCGGCTACTTCGCCGGGACCGTCGCGCCGTTCCTCATCGGGTGGATAATCGCGTCGCTCGTCGTCGGACTGTACAGTTCACGCGCGCGTCGGTCGGTCCGCAGTTCGGTGCTGTTCGCGGACGGAACGTGGGTCATCGCCGCGCTCATCGGAGCGGGCCTTCGCGCGACGTCGTTCTTCCACGGCGAGTCGCCGCTCACGTTCGTCCTCGTCATGCTCGGCTTCGGACTGCTCTTCATGACCGTCTGGCGACTCGTGGCGAGCGTCGCGTCGAACGCGTTGTAACCTCCCCGTTCCGCCGGTCGAAGGCTGGCTCCGCGGCCCGTAGCGTGAAGTGACTCCCGACTGTGGATTTCGTGATGTCATCCATCCCGACGGAGTTTCAGGAGTTGTTCGAGAAGCCGGTGTTCGCGTACTTCGCCACGCTCACGCCGGACGGCCTGCCGCACGTAACGCCGGTGTGGGTCGATTACGACGCCGACGAGGACAGAGTGCTGGTCAACACCGAACGCGGTCGGCGCAAGGAGCGAAACGTACGAGAGAATCCGAAAGTCGGAATGGGGATGACGGACCCCGACGACCGCTACCGAGCGCTCTCCGTCCTCGGCGAGGTGGACGAAGTAACCGAAGACGGTGCCCGGGAACACATCGACGACCTCTCACGACGATACACCGGCGAGGAGTACCAACCGGAGATTCGAACGGCGCGGGTCCTCCTCAAAATTCGCCCCGACGAGGTTATCGCTCACGGCGGGGACTGACGGAACGCGTTCAGATGGTGACGCGCCGGTATTCGACGTAGGAGTACACCGTGAGGTAGACGGAGGCGAGAAGCACCGGCCCGACCATCAGGTAGATGGCGTACTGCGGGACAAAGACGGCGAGGACGGCGAGGACGCCCGCCAGTTTGAACAGCGGCCCGGCGCGCGTGTGCGTCTTCTTCCACACGTCGTCGTTCGAGAGCGTCCACGGGGTCTTGATGCCGACGAACCAGTTGCGCTCGACGCGATTCATGAGCGCGCCGATGAAGTAGAACAACACGCCCATCGCCGGGGCGAGGACGGTCGTGAAGTTGAACCGGTAGCCGAGGTTCCACAGGATGGTCAGCAGGTGGACGTACAGCATGAAGGCGACGAACAGGACGACGAACAGGTCGTAGTACTCCCGAAACGCCGCGACGTTCTCCCGGAGCGGGTCGATGCGTGGAAGCGCGGCGAGCAGGACGAGGAGTCCCGCGGTCAGCGTCGGAAGAAGCAGTAAGCCCCACAGTTTCGGCATCGTCCCGTCGGCGGCACCGCTCGCGTTCCAGTGGGTCGCCATCTGTCCCGGCATTCGGGGATAGAAGTACGCGCTGAGGCCGAACGAAACGACGACGAGCGCGAGCGCGATGAAGTACGATTTTCTCCCCTTCATAGACGATAATTGTTCTCGTACCAATATAAACCTACGCGGGTTTCCTCAAACACAATCCTGATTGACCTCCGGTCGGTCCGTTTCGCCATGAGTACTACCGATATCGATTATTCTGCACGTGCGAAAGACGTGCTCGGCTTTTCCAGATGGTGGCAGGTCGCCGCCGCCGTCGTGATGATGGGGCTCGTCAGTCCCTATCAGTACGTCTGGTCGTCCATCCGTTCGCCGATGGCGAACCGCCTCGCCATCGACCCGGCGGCGCTCGGCGCGGTGTTCACCCTCTTCGTCATCTTTCAGGCGGGGTCGCAGTTCCCGGTGGGTTGGTGGCGCGACAGACACGGCCCGCGTGCGCTGACGCTACTGGCCGGACTCCTCGCCGGAGGCGGCTACCTCGGTCTCTCGCGTGCGACGAGCGTCTGGCAGTTGTACGTCCTCTACTCGCTCGGGGCCGTCGGGGTCGGCATCGTCTACACGGTCGCGGTGAACACGGCGCTGAAGTGGTTCCCGGACCGTCGCGGCCTGACGACCGGACTCGGGACGATGGCCTTCGCGGGCGGGAGTGCGCTGGTCGTTCCGTACGTCCGGGCGAACGCGACGGCCGCGAACTATCCCGGCGTCCTCCGGAACATGGGCCTGCTCATCGGAATCGGAATCATCGTCGGTGCGGTCGTGCTTCGGGACCCGCCGAAGGGGTGGCTCGAAGCGACGACGAACGGGGGAGACGACGCCGGTTCCGACGCCGACCCGACCGCGAGAAAGCAGTACACGTGGCGCGAGATGGCGGGGACGTGGCAGTTCTGGGTGATGTACGTCATGTTCGTCTGCGCCAGTGGAGCCGGACTGATGCTGACCGCGAAGGTCGTCTCCTTCGCCGAAAACCTCGGTTTGGCGGCCGTCATCGCGACGGTTTCGGCGACGGTGTTGCCGGTCGCGGGCGGCGTCGGCCGTCTGGTCGTCGGGGACGCCTCGGACCGCCTCGACCGCGAGAAGGCGATGGCGGCGTCCTTTTTCCTCTGTGGAATCGGCCTATTCGCGGTCGTCTGGTTCGCGCGCGCGGAATCGAACGTCGGATTCATCCTCGCGGTCATCGTCGCCACGTTCTTCTGGAGTCCGCAGTACACGCTGTTCCCGAGCGTCGTGGGCGATTACTACGGCCGAGAACACTCGTCCGCGAACTACGCGCTCCTCTACTCCGGCAAGATGTGGGGCGGGGTGTTCGGCGGGGCGGTCACGGGCTTTCTCATCACCGCGACGGGGTGGACGACGGCGTTCCTCGTCGGGGGCGTGCTCGCAATCGTGGCGGCGGTCGGCGCGCTGTTCCTCCGTCCGCCGACGGACAGCTAATTGTTCGAACCAATTCTGTCCGTAATTTTCTTCCAGTGGTTAGCACGGTTATCAGTGACACGATTTGGGCGATTGGTGGATTACTACTGGGCATCGACGAACCCCTCGAAAGTCCAATATTCGCGCTTCTCTGCCTCCGTATTCCAGATACATCTCTATAAGTTATGAGTACTATTTCCGTAGATTCCTTAGAGCATTCCCAAGGCATACAGGAAACAGCTGCTTTTCCTACGGGAAACAGTTATATACCTGCACCGCATATTATAGAATACATTATGACTGGATACTACGACCTCATTCTCGGACTGATCCCGCTCGCACTCGTCGGCGTAACCGGAGCGTTCAGCGCGGCCGGGCTCGCACTGACCACTGCAGTACCCCTCGGAGCGACCGTCTCGGTCCTCCTCATCGGACACGCGCTGTTCGTGAACGGTCCCGTCGATGAAACGCCCGCCCCGAACCCCCAGTCATCCACGCCAATCAACTCCGCTGACTGAATCCCTTCGATTTCCCTCTCTCCTCTTCTCTCTTCCTTCGATTCCCGTTACCGTTCCTTCCCTCAATTCCCTTCGATACCCGTCAGAGTCCCGACTCTCCATCGCGTCTCCGGTTCCCCATTACATATCCGATTTCTGACCCTCCTCGTTCCCGGTCCGGTCGGTTCCCGCTTCCCGTTCCTCAACGGTTTTGTCGCTGGCATCCGTTTTGTGAGCCATGACCGAGACGCTGTTTTTGACGAGCGACGACGTTGCAGGACTGGCCGGAATGGACGAGTTCGTCGATGCCGTGCGCGACGGCTACCGCCAGCGGGGGACGGGCGCGCCCGCGAAACCCCGAACGACGCTGGTGAACGACGAACCGGCGGGGATGTTGACCGGCTACTCGGCGATTCTCCCCGAAACCGGCGCGATGGGGGGGTACATGTACTCGGCCGGATTCGGCGCGGGCGATGCGTGGTTCATGACGCCGCTGTTCGACGCCGAGAGCGGCCAGCCCCTCGCGCTCATCGACGGCGCGAGCATGAATCCGTTCAAGACGGGGGCGGCGGGTGCGGTCGGACTCGACGCGCTCGCCCGCGAGGACGCGACCTCCCTCGCAATCATCGGTAGCGGCGCACAGGCGCGCGGACAACTCAAAGCCGCCGTGACCGTCCGCGACATCGAAACCGTCTCCGTCTTCTCGCCGACGAAGGAGAGTCGCGAGTCGTTCGCGGCCGAGATGAACGAGGCGCTCTCCGCGTCGGTCGCCGCCGTCGCCAGCAGCGCCGCGGCAGTCGAGGACGCGGACATCGTTATCACCGCGACGACGGCCAGCGAACCGGTGTTCGACGGCGACATCCTCGAAGACGGGACGCACGTCACCGCGATGGGACAGTATCATCCCGAAAAGAGCGAGCTCGACGAGACGACGATAGAGCGCTCGAAATACGTCCCCGACTTGCGAGAGCGGGCGACGCAGGACGCCGGGTCGTTCCTCGCGGCGCTGGAGTCGGGTGCGGTGGACGAGGACCACATCCACGCCGAACTCGGCGAGGTGGTCGCGGGCGAGAAACCGGGTCGCGAATCCGAAGACGAGATAACCGTCTTCGACAGCGGCGGGACCGGCATCGAAACCGTCGCCTCGGCGTACATGCTCTACGAGAAGGCGACGGCGGAGGAACTCGGCTCGACGATTTCGCTGTCGCCCGCGAGCGAAGCGTTGACCGGGGAATAGCGTCCGTTTACGACCGCGACCCGACCCACGCGCCGAGGGCGATGCCGTAGATGGCGTGTCCGGCGTGGAATATCGTCGATTCGTCCTCTTCGAGCGTCATCCCTACCAACCGACCGAGCATGACGCGCTCGCCGAAAATAGAGAGGAGCAGTCCGTAACCGAGGCCAGCGATGGTCCCCTCCGTTTCGGCGTCGAGCGCCGAGTTCGACCCCTCGCCGAACGCGACGCTGAAGAAACCGCCAGCGACGGCACCGTACAGCGCGTGGAGGAAGAAGGCACCCAGCGGATGCTCGTCAGGGTTGCCACCGACGTATCGTGCGAGAAAGTCCGCCGTCGGCGGGTACGATACGGAGACGGACTCTCGAAACACGGTCATGACGACGGTGCTGAAAAGTCCGCCCACGAATCCGTTTTTGACGTTCGAAGCCATACGACGGATCCACGGGGTCCGCGTCGATAGCTGTGGTGGCAAAGCGGACGGCGAACGCGCTTACGCCGACCAGCCGACCTGCTCTTTCGCCTTCTCGATGGCTCCCTCGACCTTCTTTTCGAGTTCGTCGATGGAGCGCTCGACGTGGTGGACTCGCTCGCGCGGTATGCGTCGAACCACGTCGTCCCCGTCGTCGTTTTCCCCGACCTTGACGAGCCAGTGGTCGTCGAAGTACACGATGTCGTCGTTCTCGACCGCTCGTTCCTGTACCTTTCCGTCCGGGTCGTCGTAGACGATAGTCGCGGTGCCTGTGTCCGGCATCGTTCGTTCGTGGGACGACTGAACTGAAACCTCCTTCGGCCGGAACGAAACTCACTCCTCGTTCGCCCGGCGACGGATATCGACGCGATAGTCCGAAAGCACGTCCCGCCCGAGGATGAGGTGGTGGCGCATGTGGCTTCTGTCCTCGACGCTGGCCGTGACGCGGTGCCACCGCCCGCCGATGCCGATGTCCACGTCCACCAACGGCCGTGTTTTGCTCGTTTTCCCGCTGCCGAACTTCACGGCGGCGCTGCTCTTGACGGGTCCCGCGCCGACGCGCGACGCGAGGTCGATGCCGATGCTCGTTCGGGTCGCGCCGGTGTCCGCCTTGGCGACGACCGACGCCGCCTCGCGCATGCCGTTGACCGTCACCCACTCCGTGTAGCCGACCGTCCGCCGTCCGTTCGCCGCGGCCGAATCGACCGGCTTGCAGTTCGGAATCGAGTCGTCGAGCGCCCTCGCAACCGCTTCGACCCGTTCGCTGGCGACCTCGCCGCCAGCGCGTTCGATGGCGTACCGGGCGATGAACGGGGCCGCGCTGTTGCCGGTCGCGCGGAAGAGGCCGGTAAACCCCGCCGTCGGGTTCACTTCGAGGACGTACCAGTCGCCGTTCCACTCCATCACGTCGACACCGGCGACGTCGAGACCGAGGACGTGCGTCGCCTCGCGTGCGATGGTTCGAACCTCGTCGGGAATCTCGTCCGTCGCGTCTTCCGGTGTTCCCCCGCGCGCAACGTTCGTCCGCCAGTCGCCGTTCGGGGCCGAGCGTCGCATCGCGCCGACGATTTCGTCGCC
Source organism: Haladaptatus sp. T7 (assembly GCF_026008575.1). Lineage (NCBI taxonomy): Archaea > Methanobacteriati > Methanobacteriota > Halobacteria > Halobacteriales > Haladaptataceae > Haladaptatus > Haladaptatus sp. T7. The sequence continues at coordinate 398,391 of NZ_BROP01000002.1, read as the reverse complement.
GACGACGTAGACGCGGACGTCGGACTGTCTCCCGTCTTGGTCGAGAAACCGCTGGAGGAACGTGTGTCTGTTGCCGACCATCGGCGTCGGCCGTTTGCCCGTCCCGACCTTCCACGCGGCTTCGCCGTGAGTTCCGATTCCCGCCTTCTGGAGTATCGGCCCGCCGACGAAGCGACGACCCTCCGCGAACGTGGCGGCGGACAGCCCGAGGAACGAATCCGGCGTCCTGATGCCGTGGTTCGAGAGGCGGACCGCGGTCGCGTACTTGTGAATCGCGGTCAGCACGGCGTCCGGCCGGTTGACCATCGGGCGGAGTCCGGCGACCGCGTTAGCGATTTCGAGGTGTTCCAGCGGGTGTTCCGCGGTCGTCAACAGCAGCCGATTGACGACGATATCCACGTCCGGGGCGAACCGCGGCTCGTCGTCGAGTATCTGAATCCGGGTGTTTCCCTTCCGTAACCAGACCGGCGTGTAACCGAGGTCCTCAACCGCGTTCAAAATGGCCTTCGTCTCCTTGCTGTTGTGAAAACTGAGGACGCCGACCCGAATCGGGGCGTCGTCTGTGCGAGCCATACGCACTCTAGGCGTGGAACGAGCCTGTCGGTTTCGTCGGTCAGAAACCAGGAGAGGTCCGAAAACGGTCGTGTTACAGTCCGAGGGCTTTCAGCAGCGGGATACCGCTCGCCAGCGCGCCGACGAGGTACCCGCCGATAGCGCCGCCGTTCAGGAGCGGCAGTCCGGCGTGTGCCCGACCCTTCATCACCATCCAGAGCAGGACGACCAGTCCGACGAGCGTCCCGACCATCGCGGTCAGCGCGGGCAGGTTGAGCGCGATACCCGAGAGAAGCGGTTCGGCCGGGGAGAAGAAGGCCGCGCTGGCGACCATCACGGTCGGCATGACGGCATCGCCGAGTCCGATGAAGAACGCGTCCCGGTCGTGAGCACCGCTTCCGGCCTCGTCCGTCTCGACGTCCTCGCCGCCGTCCACTGCCTGTTCGTCGGCCGACGCCGCCACCTCGTCCTCGTTCACCGCACCCTCGCTGGTGGCCTCCACCGCGTCTTCGAGGAAGGAGTAGGAGAGCGACAGCGGAATCACGAGGATGACGGGTATCTTCAGGTCCATCACGCCCGAGGCGAGCGTCAGCATGTGTTCCGTGCCGTAGACGCTGATGGCGTCGTACACCGCGAGCACCGCGAGCAGGAGAATCGCGGGGAGCAGGCCGAAACTGATGCCGAACAGTCCGGCCGACCCGGCCCCCATCACGACGCCCGCCGAGTCGATGACGTACCATTCGGGATAGAGCAACAGCGCGACCGAAACGAGCGCGGCGGCGGCCCACGCGAGGACGTTGACCGGTGACCCATCGACCGTGACGGTGACGACGGCCGGAATCACCACGGTAAAGACGTACAGCGAGAGCATCCCGCTCGTGAGGATGATTATCGCGCGGAGAATCCACTCCACGCCGAGTTTGATGACCAACAACATTCCCGCCGTGAAGACGAGGATGACGCCGATGTAGACGAGGCTGTTCGTCGGATTGGAGGGGTCCTTGACCGTCTGGTAGCCCGCCGTCTTGAACGGCCCCACCAGCGCCAGTGCGCCGAGTTGCACCGCCAGAAAGATGGCGACGGTGAACCCGGAGGCGACGAACTCCCGCGTTCGAGTATCCATATGCGGAGAAGGAAGTGCCCCCTCTTTGTGGTTTTGGGTTCGTCGGACGGCTGGTAGTTCGTGAACCGAGCGCGAAACCGCTAGCGGGCGTAGAGCTTCGACCCGACGAGCATCGCCAGTTGCGCGTCCTCGTCCGGCGACACCGCCACGTACGGCCGCGACACCGGCCCGAACACGTCCACGACCCGACCGACTTCCGACAGCCCTTCGTCCACCACCGTCGTCCCGATGTTCGGGTACTCATCGCTCGGCGACCGCACGATGGCGAGTCCTTGGGCCGTCCGGACGACCTGTCCCAACCGCTGCATCAGTTGCGCATGGCCGTGACGTACGCGGCGACGGCCTGAATGAGGTCGTTCTTCGAGGAGTCGTCGGCGTTCTGCACCAACACGCGACCGCGCGCCGTCCACCCCTCGCGGGAGTAGGCTTTGTCGCGTTCGATGACGGTATCGTAGCCGACTTGTTGCACCGCTCGGGCGATCTCGTCCACCGTCGGGTCCTCGACGGCGGATTCCTGGGGCACCCGCCGCCCCTCGCCGCGGGTCAACTCCGCGTCGATGTAGGCGGGCCAGATGACTATCTCGACCATACCTACCTCTCCACAGTCCCGCGTTAAACGCCTTTTCGTGTCACGCCGAGGCGGGAACCGATGTCGGTCGTGGGTCCGCTTCCGTTACGGACGATACGGAATAGTAGAATACAGTATATGAAGATGGAAGAAAGTAGATGGAAGTGTAGAGTAGCAGAAAACAGTAGAGAGCAGTAGAAAACAGTGTAAAATAGTATAAAATAGTATGAGAACAGAGGATTCAGTAGTAGTACAACAACAATCAGTACTTTTCACTACGCTTTAGTAGATTACCTTGGCGGTCACGGTGAGGGCAGCAGGGAAAGTCGGGGGATTTCGAACCGCTCAGTCGCGCCGCGCCAGCAGTCCGACCAGCGCGACGGCGGCGACGGCGACGGGAACGCCGAGTCCGGGTTGGCCGTTCGATTCCGTCGTCGTGGCGGCAGTAGTCGTGGTCGTTTTCGAGTCGGTGCCGCTCGTGTCCGTGTTCGTGGTTTCAGTCGTCGTGGTGACGTTGGCCTGTGCGTACGCCTCCGGGTGGAGCGTCTTCGCCAGTTTCGTGATGGGTGTCACGATTTGCGGGGCGGGTTGGCTCACGTAGTTCGGGTTCAGCGAGACGGTCCGGTTCTCCTTCGCGGCCGGGGTTTCGCCGTAATCGTCGGGAATCTTCGAACCGGCCGAGAGGATGAACCAGTCGGGTTGCTGTTCGACGACGACTTCGCTGCTGATCGGCTGATAGCTCTTTATTCCCGCCTCGGCCGCGACGTTCGTTCCGCCCGCTTGCGTGATGATGGTGTCCATGAAGGTTCCCGACCCGGCGGTGTACCCGCCGCTCATCACGTACATGACCTTAGGGCTGTCCTCGCCCTCGACGGCCTGATGGACGGTTTCGATGCGGTCTTTCATCCACGAGACGGTCCGTTGTGCGCCGTCGCACTCGCCGGTGAGTCGCCCCGTGAGTTCGGTTTTCGCGTAGATGTCGTCGATGGACTTCGACTCGCGGAACTTGTACACCGTCAGCCCCGCATCGCGGAGCTTCTTCACCGTCTCGTCCGAGATGACGTTGGGCGCGAGAACGAGGTCGGGTTCCTGCGCGACGACCTTCTCGGGGACGGCCGCCGTCATCCCGGAACCCGAGACGTTCGCCTTCGCGCTCGCGCCGTCGAGGTACGCGGAGTACTTCGAGACGCCGACGACTTTCTCCTTCCCGCCGATCTTCCACATCGTCTGGGCCGCGCTCGGCGAGAGCGTGACGATCCGACTCGGTTCTTCCTCTATCGTGACGTTCGTGCCCGTCGCGTCGGTCTTCGTGACCGGGAACGAGCAGGTCTCCTGTGCACCGGCGACGCCCGCGCCGAGGCCGACTCCGAGGGAGCCGACGACCGCGGCGACGAGCACCAGTGCCGACAGCAGTACGCGTCTCATACATCGGCCGTCGAGCGTATTCAATAAATATTTACCTAAAGCAACTTCACTTTCAAAGAGATGCGATACGGGACGCGCGTGACGACGTGGTGTGCGGGGTTGGCGGCGACGCTCGTCGCCGTCGTGCTGGTGAGCGCGGCCATCGGTCCGACCTCGCTCTCGCCTGTCGTCGTCGGCAAGGCCATTCTCAACGCGGTGGCGGTGCCGACCGGCGTCCGACTCGGCAAGCAGGCGCTCGTCGTACCCGGCGGACTGACCATCGGGGTTCCCGCGCTGGACCTTCGGTACGGTCACGTCTTCTCGTTCGCGGTTCCACACACCGCCGAGGTCATCGTCGTTCGACTTCGACTGCCGCGAATCGCCCTCGCCGGAGTCGTGGGCTTCGCCCTCGCAACCGCGGGCGTCGTGATGCAGGGTTTCTTCCGCAACCCGATGGCGGACCCGTCCATCATCGGCGTCTCCTCCGGCGCGGCGGTCGGCGCGGTGGCGACCATCGCGCTCTCGATTTCCATCCCCTTCGCGCTCCCCCTCTTCTCGTTCGGCGGTGCAATCGCCGCCGCCTTCGGCGTCTACCTGCTGGCGACGCAGAACGGGCGAACCCCCGTCGCCACCCTCCTCCTCGCCGGTGTCGCGGTACAGACGCTCCTCGGTGCCGTCGTCTCCTTCCTCCTCCTCCGGAGCGGCAGAAGCCTCCGCGAGGCCGTGCTGTGGCTGATGGGTCACCTCCACAACGCGTCGTGGACGAAGGTCGGCCTCGCGCTCCCCGTCTCCGTCCTCGGATTCGCCGTCCTCCTCGCGTTCGCGGCCGACCTCAACGTTCTCCTGCTCGGCGAGGAGGACGCCCACAACCTCGGCGTGGAAGTCGAGCGGACGAAGCGCCTCCTTCTCACCGTCGCCAGCGTCGTCACCGCCGCCGCGGTTTCGGTGTCCGGCGTCATCGGGTTCGTCGGCCTCGTCGTCCCGCACATCATGCGCCTGCTGGTCGGTCCCGACCACCGCATCCTGCTCCCCACCAGCGCGCTCGCCGGGGCCGTCTTTCTGGTCGCAACCGATACCGTCGCTCGCTCCGCCGTCGGCGCGGTGGACCTCCCCGTCGGCATCGTCACCGCCTTCCTCGGCGCGCCCTTCTTCCTCTATCTGCTCCGCAAACGCGAGGTGCGCTCGCTGTGATTCGAATCGAGGACGTCTCGATAACGCTCGGCGAAAACGAGGTCCTCGACGGCGTGTCGGCGTCCATCGACGAAGGGCGTTTCGTCGGCCTCGTCGGGCCGAACGGGGCGGGCAAGACGACCCTCCTCCGCGCGACCAACGGCGTCCTTTCGCCCGATTCGGGCCGCGTGGTCGTGGACGACGACGCTATCGAGGACCTCTCCTCGAAGGCCGCCAGCCGTCGCGTGGCGACCGTACCACAGGACACCTCGCTCTCGTTCGATTTCGACGTGCGCGACGTGGTAGCGATGGGTCGGAACCCGTACCGGACCCGATTCGGGAGCGAAATAGGCGCGAAACCCGCGGGGAGCGACGGATTCGACGGGGAAACGAGGACCGATGTGGTTGAACGCGCGATGGACCGAACCGAGGTGTCGGCGTTCGCCGACCGCTCCATCACCGAGGTCAGCGGCGGCGAGCGCCAGCGCGTGTTACTGGCGCGGGCGCTCGCACAGGACACCCCCGTCCTCCTGTTGGACGAACCGACCGCCAGCCTCGACATCAATCACCAAGTCCGCACGTTCGAACTCGTCCGCGAACTCGTCGCCGACGGGAAGACCGTCGTCGCCGCGATTCACGACTTGAACCTCGCCGCCCACTACTGCGACGAACTCCTGCTGCTCGCGGACGGGTCCGTGCTCGCCGACGGAACCCCCACCGAGGTACTCGCCGAGGAGACCCTCCGCGAGGCGTTCGACACTCGCGCGGTGGTCTCCAGACACCCCGTGACCGGTTCGACCTACGTGACCGCGCTCCCCGAGCGAACCGCCGGAACCGACGGCAATGGCGACCGCGAGGACGATGGGAGCGGTCGGGTGCACGTCATCGGCGGCGGCGGAACCGTCTCACGTCTCCTCTACCTGCTCTCGGCGGCGGGCCACGAGGTGTCCGTCGGCGTGTTGAACGAGGGCGACTCGGACCTCGAAACCGCCCGCCACCTCGGACTGGAGACGGTCGCCGAAGAGCCCTTCGCGCCCATCGGCCCCGAGGCGCGAACCGTCGTCGAGCGGCGCATCCGCGAGGCCGACGTGACCGTCCTCGCCGACGTCGAAATTGGGACGGGCAACGTGGCGAACCTGGACGCCGCCGCCGAGGCGGAATCGGTCGTCGTCGTGGAGGAACGACCCTTCGAGGACAGGAACTACGCCGGAAGCGAGGCGGCGGTTCGGTACCGGTCGCTCCGCGAGCGCGGAACGGTGGTGTCCCCGGACGACCTCCTCTCGGCGGTCGCCGACGCGGTGTGACCGCCGTCGGAATCTCGGTTTTGTGTCACACTCTCCGTCGCCGTTTGTCCGCGTACAAGGGACGCTTACGCCGTCACGACCGGTTCGCGTAGCGCCGTTGTGCCAGTTCGAACAGCATCAGCGCGGCGAAGGCGCTCGCGGCGAGCATGACGATGGCCGCGATGCCGACCGGCACGGACGGCGCGATGACGGCCGCGGTTCCCAGCAGGGCACCCGAAACGAGCGCGGTGAGAAACCGCTTGATGCCGGTGAACGAGGCGAACTTCTGTGCGACCGTCGGGTCGAGCCCCACGATTCGGGACCAGACGACGTAGAGCGAGACGACGACGAGAAACGACAGCGCGGCGACACCCAACAACAGAAAGAATGCGTCAAGTTCCACGTAGGTTCGACTCTGTTGCTACTCAGGGTGGGGCACGCGGACATAAGTCTACCGAATGATAGTATCGAAAGCAAGGGAGATAGCGCAGTGTGGGGTCTACGGTATCTCGGGATGAGAACTTACGTGAGAGGATTGGTGACACTTTGGGAGGAAGCCAACCTCCCGCCAGAGCCTCCGGCACCGCCGAGATACGCGTGCTCACACTGACTGACGCGCCCGAGTCAGGAAGGGGCGCATCCGTTTCTATGACTTCCGCCACCTTTGTTATACGCCCGCTAAACCACCGAAAAACCGACCTTATCCACACCGGAACCCAACACGTCGGGGAGTCGTTTTTATCAGTTTCGCGCCCCCATATCCGGTATGAATCTCGCGGACAGCACCGTCGTCGTCGTGGGGAGCGGCTTCGGCGGGCTTTCGACTGCGTGCTATCTCGCCGACGCGGGCGCGGACGTGACGGTTCTCGAAAAGAACGAACAGTTCGGCGGCCGCGCGAGCAGACTGGAGGAAGACGGCTTCCGGTTCGACATGGGTCCGTCGTGGTACCTCATGCCCGACGTGTTCGAGCGCTTTTTCGGTCACTTCGACCGCACGCCGAGCGACTACTACCGACTGGAGCGACTCGACCCGCACTACCGTATCTTCTTCAAGGACGGCGACGGGCGAGGGAGCGAAAACGGAGATGGGAGCGAGAACGGAACCGAAGGGGTCGATTTCGTCGATATCCTCCCGGAGTTGGAGAAGAACAAGGAGCTGTTCGAGTCGTTCGAACCGGGCGCTGGCGAGGCGCTCCAGCGCTATCTCGACCAATCCGAACGGAACTACGGCGTCGGAATGGAGCACTTCGTCTACACCGACCGCTCCCGGTTCCGGGATTACGTCTCGATGGACGTTGCGCGGAACGCCCGCGGGCTGAACCTCCTCGGGTCGATGCAGGACCACGTGGAGCAGTACTTCGACGACCCGCGACTCCAGCAGATAATGCAGTACACGCTGGTCTTCCTCGGTGGGTCGCCGAAGAACACGCCCGCCATCTACAACCTGATGAGCCACGTCGATTTCAACCTCGGCGTCTACTACCCGGAAAACGGTCTCGGCGGCGTCGTGGACGGTATCGTCGAACTCGCCGAGGAACTGGGCGTCGAGTTCCGAACCGACTACGAAGTGACGGATATCACGGGTCACGAGGGCGATTTCTTCGTCCACAGCGGCGACGAGCGAATCGCGGCCGACCTCGTGGTGAGCGACGCGGACTACGCCCACACGGAACAGGAACTCCTCCCACCGGAGTCCCGCCAGTACGACGCCGACTACTGGGAGTCGCGGACCTACGCGCCGTCGGCGTTCCTCCTGTACCTCGGTGTCGAGGGCGACGTGGAACCGCTCGCCCATCACACGCTCGTCCTGCCCGAGGACTGGAACGAGCACTTCGACCGGATATTCGATACCCCGTCGTGGCCCGACGACCCGGCCTACTACCTCTGCGTTCCGAGCGAGACCGACGATTCGGTCGCGCCCGAGGGACACAGCAACCTGTTCGCGCTCGTCCCCATCGCGCCCGGACTGCCCGACGGCCCGGCGATACGCGAGAACTTCCGCGAGAAACTGTTGGACGACATCGAGGCGAACACGGGCGTCTCGCTCCGCGACCGCATCGTCTTCGAGGAGTCCTTCTCCGTCTCGGAGTTCGCCGACCGCTACAACAGCACGAAGGGAACCGCGCTCGGCCTCGCCCACACGCTCCTGCAGACCGGGCCGATGCGCCCCGGCCACCGGTCGCCGACGGTCGATGGCCTGTATTTCACCGGGTCGTACACAACGCCCGGCATCGGCGTCCCGATGTGCCTCATCAGCGGCCAACACACCGCGGACGCCATGGTCGAGGACCACTAACGTCGAGTACCGACACACGATGATCCGTTCCTTCCTCACGCTGTCGCGGCCGCGATTCTGGCTCTATCTCGCCGGGCCGGTACTGGTGGGTTTGGCCTACGGCGCATCGACCGTCGGCGACCTCCTCTCCCCCGTCTCGGTCGCCCTGTTCGTCTACTTCCTGTTCCCGGCCAACGTCTTCCTCTACGGCATCAACGACGTGTTCGACGCCGACGTGGACGAGGAGAACCCGAAGAAAGAGGGACGAGAGTCGCGGTATCGAGGGGACCGAGCGGTTCCCGTCGCGGTCGCGGTCTGTGCCGCGCTCGGCGTCGGGTTCCTGTTCGTCACGCCGTCCGCGGCGTGGCCGTGGCTCGTCGGCTTCCTCCTCCTCGGCGCGGAGTACTCCGCACCGCCGCTCCGGTTCAAGACGACGCCGTTCATCGACTCGCTCTCGAACGGGCTGTACGTCCTCCCGGGCGCGGCGGCCTACGCGGCGCTCGCCGGGAGTCAGCCCCCACTCCTCGCCGTGGTCGGCGGGTGGCTCTGGGCGATGGGCATGCACACGTTCTCCGCGATACCCGACATCGAACCCGACCGTCGCGCCGGGATTCGGACGACGGCGACGGCGCTCGGGGAGTCCCGAACCCTCGCCTACTGTGCCGTCTGCTGGCTCCTCGCGGCGGGGGTGTTCGCGCTCCTCGACGTCCGCGCGGGACTGCTCCTGCTGGCGTACCCCCTGCTCGTCGTCGCGTGGGTCACCCGCGACGTGGACATCGCACGGGCCTACTGGTGGTATCCGGCCATCAACACCGCCGTCGGGGCCGTGTTGACCGTGGGCGGCCTGTGGGGTGTCGTCCGTGGATAGACGCGCCGCGGAGGCGCGGCTTTCCGCGCTCGTCCGCGAGAACCGGTTCACCATCGCGGTCGTCTTTCCGCTCATCGGTGCCGCGCTGTTCGTGGTGGGGTACGAGGCGTGGCTCCCGGCGTGGCTCGCGCGGAACCCCTTCCTCATCATCTTCGGGACGCTCGTCATGCGCTCGCCGCTCGTGGCCGGGTTGACGCCGCTCGTGGACCGACGGGCGGGTATCGCGCTCCTCCTGTTGACGGCCTACACGTACGCCATCGAGTTCCTCGGCGTGACGACGGGGTTCCCGTACGGGAAGTTCCACTACGTCCTCGAACTCGGCCCGATGCTGTTCGGGACGGTTCCGGCGGGGCTTCCGGTGTTTTTCTTCCCGCTCGTGCTGAACAGCTACCTGCTCTGTCTCCTGTTGCTCGGCCCGCGGGCGGACTCCCGCCTCGCCCGCTTTGCGGCCTCGCTCGCCGTCGTCGTCGTCATCGACCTCGTGTTGGACCCGGCGGCCGTCGCGCTCCGGTTCTGGGCGTACGCCGACGGCGGCGCGTACTACGGCGTCCCGCTCTCGAACTACCTCGGCTGGGTCGTCAGCGGCGCTGTCGCCGTCGGACTCGTCGAACTCGGATTCGATTGGCGGGCGCTCCGCGACAGACTCGACTCCTGTGAGTTCATGCTGGACGACATGGTGAGCTTCGTCATCCTCTGGGGTGCGATGAACCTCTACTTCGAACACTGGATTCCGGTCGTCGTGGCCGCCCTCCTGTTCGTCGGCCTCAGAAAGATAGACCGCTTCGACTTCGCCGTCTTTCGACCGGCGACTGGACTCTCCCGCTGACCGGACGGTCGGGTTCTCAGACGCGACGACGCACGAGCAGGCCGATGGCGATACCGAGACCGAGGGCCGCGAGCGTTCGCCGCGACTCCGAAAACCGCACGAATCGCGTCCCTTCGGGCGACACTTCGAGCGCGCCGATTGGGGCCGCCCCCGCACCGCCGCCCATTCGACTGCCGTCCGAACCGCCGACGCCGCCGAACCCGTAGCTCACCTTCGCTATCGGGATGATTGTTCGGTTGCCGACCTGTATCGGCGTTCCGTACACCGTTTCGGCACCCACGTTTCGACGGAATTGCTGCAGGAGGGCTTCGAGTCGCTCGAATACGTCCATACCCCTTCGAAAACGAAGCAGGAACAAATGATTTCGGGTGTTGACACGCGTCGAAGCGGGTACCGTCCGCTATTGGGACGTATATAGTACAACTAGTGACGTTTTTCTATCGCCCGTGCCAGCCACGAACTGTGGCGCACACGGCGTTGTCGTAACATATCGAACATCATCCACCACCAACCACTACCAGCCAGCACCTCGCGCCACACCATCTCCTTGCCACCGCACCGCTATCCGTCGGTTTTTCTACCCTTCTGTTCGGCCCTGTAACAAGAATCCGACGCCGAGCGACCAGCACCCGATTCCGACGCCCAGAAGTCCGAGCGAGAGCGGCGTCCACGAGTCTCGGTGTACCGCCTCGACCGGAGCGAGGTGAATCAGCACGTCTATCGCCGTCGTAATCGACGCCGCGTCGGCGAGAACGTCGGCGACGCCCACGATGACGAGCGGAAGCGAGAGGACGACCAACGCCGCTCCGAACGCGATGGCGCGTGTCCCGGCCCAGTGGACGGTTCTTCGGTCGAACATCGGCCGTCCTCAGAGACGACCCCGAGAGGCTTAGCGTTGCCCGCTCCGTTTCTCCCGGCGATACCAGACGAAGAAAGCGAGCACGAGAATCAGCGCGCCACCGGCGAAAAAGAGCGCTCCGGGTGGGATACCGGAACCCGACGCGCTCTCGGCGATGGTCCGCGTCGTGCTGGTCGTGCTCGCATGCAGCGCGGTAGTCGTCTTGTCCGCGACCGTCGTCGCGGCTTCCGCCGTCGTCCGGGCCGCCTCGTGGGTCGTTCCGCCGTCGGCGGGTGCGTGGGTCGTCGTCGCCGCGTTTCCGGCGCTGCCGCCCGCGTCGGCGCTTCGTGCCGTCGTCGTCGCTACCTTCTCGCCGCTGTCGGCGTTGCCGCTCGACCCCATCTGGAAGATGGGTCCGATGATCGGTCTGTTCGTGGCGAGTCGCTGGACGACGAGGCTCGCCAGCCCGAGGATGCCGAGGCCGCCGAACAGGTTCGAGAGGGCGGATTTCAGTCCGACGGTATCCGACTCGTTCCCGGCGAAGAGGACGAGCGGTTCCGCGGTCGGCGCGTACACCTTCATTTCGCGCCCCTTGCTGGAGTAGGCCGTGTCCGCGACCTCGACGAGGTTGCCGTCTTCCAACTTTCCGAGGTGGTACTGGACGTTCTGGAGCGACGTCTCGACGCGTTCCGCGATGGTTGCCGGGGTCGCCGGTTCCTCGTACAGAGCCGCGAGGATATCGCGTCCGGTCTGCGAGGAGAGGGCGGCGACCAACGCGTCCGCGTCCTCGCTGTCGACGCCGACGACTCGCGGGTCGCGGTCCTCGTCCGCGACGGAATCGACGGTGGAGGGCAGAAAGTCGACCATACCCTACCATTCCGAGCGGGGACTATAACTTTGCCCGACGCGGGCTTTCCCGGTATTTTATTACGTCCCGCTGGAAACGCATGCGTCGGTAGGCGAAGACATGGACGGCGACGAAACCTCGTTACGAGCACTGTTGCAGATTCTCACGGAACCGCGCAGACGGTACGCGCTGTACCACCTCCGGCGGCACGACGAGACCACGGTCACGCGTCTCGCGGACAACGTGGCGGGGTGGATGGACGCCGACCGGGACGAACCCCTCTCGGGGCAGGAACACGTCCACATCTACACCGAACTCCACCACACCGACATTCCGCGGCTCGTCGCCGCCGGTATCGTTCACCTCCCCGACGACGAAGAGCGAGTGGAAGTCGTCTCGTTCCCGGACGTTCTCTCCGACCTCCTCGACGTCACCCTCGAATTCGACGACGGCGGGATGTGACCGCCCCGGAGCTTAGACACACTCTAATCCGCTCGCGTGACCGTTTCCGGCGCTTCGTTCCGCAGACGGGAGATTGAAGGGCCGTTTTCGCCTTGAAACGAGTATGAGAGCGTTCGCTCCGGGAAGCGTGACGGCGGTGTTCGCACCGGCCGAGTCGGGCGACGAGTCGAGAGGCGCGAGCATGGCTATCGAGGATGGGGTCGTCGCGTCGGTGCGGGCGGCGGACGAAACCCAGATACTGCTCGACGGCGAGGGGACCGACTTCGAACCCGTCTCCGGCGTGCTCGACGAGTTGGGATGCACCGCCCGCGTGGAACTCGAACACGACATTCCCATCGGGTGTGGCTTCGGCGCGAGCGGCGCGGCCACGCTCGCGACCGCGCTCGCGGCGAACGCGGAGTTCGGACTCGGACGCTCGCGGGAGGACCTCGTACACGCCTCGCACGTCGCCGAGGTGAACGCCGGAACCGGATTGGGCGACGTGTTTATCCAGACGGCGGGCGGCGCGCTGATGAGCGACGGGTCGGGTCGCCGCCGCTGGGAACCGACCGACGCCATCGAGTACGTCTCGTTCGGCGGGATGGCGACCAGCGAGACGCTGGGTAATCCGGACCTGATGGCGCGAATCGGACGCGTCGGCGGGAAGACGCTCGATTCGCTGCCGCGCGAGCCGTCCTTGGAACGCCTCACGCGGGACGCGTGGTCGTTCGCACGGGAGATAGAACTCCCCACGGACACGGTTCGGGACACCGTGGCCGACGTGGAGACGGTGGGCGGCGCGGCGAGCATGGCGATGCTCGGCGAAACCGTCTTCGCAGTGGGCGTCGAGGACGTGCTCCCGAACCGGACGACCGTCTCGTTTTCCGGCGCACACCTGCTGTAGCGTCGCCGTCGAATTTTTGCCGTTCCGCGGTGTGTCTCTATCGGCTATGGCCGACCCAGTGGCGACCGAGGCGTCCGCGGACGAACACGAATCGGCGCATCACCGAAGTCGATGGCCCATCATCGCTGCGGGCGGTGCGGCGACCATGTACCTCGGACTCGGGTTGACGATACTGGGCAGCGTCTCCGACGTGTTCCCCGGAATCGTCGGGGTCGTTCTCGCACTCCTCGGCTTTGTCGTGCTCGTCGGCGGACTGGGCGGATGGCTCGACCAGGCCTACCTCCGCGACTACTGGCAACACGGGACGAGCACGGAGAAGAAGTACTCCTACGAGGCGACGATGGTGTCGTTCCTGCTGACCGACATCGCCACGTTCGGCGCGGTGTTCACCTACTACTTCTTCGTCCGCGTCGGCACGTGGCCGCCCGCGGAACTGCCCGACGTGCTGACATCGCTCCTGCTCGTCAACACGACCGTCCTCGTGCTGAGCAGTTTCACCCTTCACTACTCGCACATCGCGCTCCGGAAGGGGAAGCAAAAGCGGTTTCTCGCGCTCCTCGGCGTCACCGTCGTCCTCGGGGTGGGGTTCGTCGCGGGGCAGGCGTACGAGTACTACGACTTCATCGTCCGCGAGGGGTTCACCCTGACCTCGGGGCTGTTCGGGAGCGCTTTCTACGGACTGACCGGCTTGCACGGCCTGCACGTCACGCTCGGCGTAATTTTGCTGTTCGTCGTCCTCGGTCGGGCGATTCGCGGCCAGTACGACTCCGAACGGGATACGTCGGTCAGCACGGTCTCGATGTACTGGCACTTCGTGGACGCGGTGTGGATATTCCTCGTCGTCGTGCTGTACGTCGGGTCGAGCGTGACGGGGTGAGAGCCGTCACGCCCGCGCCGGTTCGACGAAGAGGAGTTCGTTGCCCTCCGGGTCGAACGCGATGACTTCGACGCCGTACTCGCGTTCCTGCGGTTCGGACGCGAACTCGACGCCGCGCTCGCGCAAGTCGGCGTACGTCGCGTGACAGTCGTCCACTTCCAAGCCGATCATCGGGTTGTGGCCGACCAACTCCTCGTATCTGTCGGCGTCCCGACCGTCGAACCACTCCGGGGACCGGAGGATGATGTGGACGCCCTCCCGTCCCGCGGGGGCGACGGTGAGCCACCTGTCCTCGCCCATCTCGCTGTCCTCCTTCTTTTCGAAGCCGAGCGTTTCGGTGTAGAAGTCGAGGGCCGCCTCCTGGTCCGCGACTATCAGCGCGAAATGCGTGACCCGCGAGACGTGGCCGGTCGATTGCTGTGTCATGGTTCTCTCCCGATGAACGGACGACGGGGAGCACGAAATACGCACGCCTCCGGGTTCGGAATCGGGTCGAAGAACGCCGAAATCACCGATTCGTCCCGCGTGCCCGCTCCTCGCGTTCGAGGAGCTTTCGGTAGAGCGGCGGCGTGAGGATTCCGAGCGCGCCCAACAGGACGAACACCACGCCGAGCGGGAACAGGAGCGGGTCAACCCCGAGACACGGGTTCGCGGAGGAGATGGTCACGTACCGGGTGGTCCCGCCGGACGCGACGAGGACGCCTCGTTCGAATGCTCGCCGGTGGACGAACCGTCCGCGAACCTCGCCGGTGTCCCGCGGATTTTCGAGCGCGTCCTCGAACGCCCGGCGTTCCGCGGGCGCGAGTTCGTCGATGCCGAACTCCCGGAGCGGGTCGGTCCGCGTCGCGGCCGTCAGCTGGTCGGTCGCGCCGGGCGAGTAGACGACGATGGTCGGATTGCCACAAAGGTTGAGTTGGGATTGAACGACGGCGTACCCGCCGAGCGTTCCCCCGGCGATGCCGACGGCGACGAGGAGCGTGCCGAAGAACGGCGCGCCGTAGGTTAGCAACGTCTCGGAGAGCGAGCTTTCCTCGTCGATGGGTTCGGGATGTCGGTCGTCGGGGTCCATCAGGCCACCTCCCACCGTTCGGAGAGGTACTCGAACGTGGCGGACAGTCCGAACCCGTAGAACCAGTGGGCGATGAGGACGAAGACGGCGTAGGCGAGGAGGTGAAGACCGGTTTGGCCGGTGTAGAAGGCCAGTCCGAACCCGACCGAGATTATCGTCGCGAACGCCAATCCGGTGATGATCCGCGGACCTCCGGGCAGGTACTCCGCCAGGACGGCGAACAGGAGCGCCCAGGTCGTCATTCCCCCGATGAGGAAGAGGAGGTAGCCGATAACCACGCCCTGTTCGCCGACGAATCCCGCGAGGTCGGAGAACGACACGAGGTCGAACACGCCCAGCACCGTCGCGGTGAACAGCACGCCGGACATGAGCATCGTTCCGATGAACCCGCCGATTGCGGCCGCGCCCGCGATGCGCGGAATCGTGTTTATCAGCGGTTCGACGCCGACGAGGATGTTCGGACTGCCCTCGCCGGGGACGCTCGTCGCGGCCGGACGGGTTATTTCGGGTTCCGTCGGTTCGATGCCGTACTTCTCCTCCAGCCGTCGTTCGAACCACTGCCACTCGCGGGTGAACTGGTGGGTGCGTTTCAGCCCCCACACGTCGGCCGTCTTGACGGGGGTGCCGTTCCAGTACGACCAGAGCATGTTGTAGAGCCACAACAGCACCGAGATGCCGAGGAGATACGCGCCGATGGTGGCGATGCGCTGGTACGACGCGAACTCCGCGGGATAGATGGCGAAGCGCCGCGGGAGACCCAACAGCCCCATGATGACGAGCGTGCCGAAGGTGACGACGGACCCGACGACGAGCAACAGCGATTGGAACAGCGCGAGTTGCCGATCGTACATCCGCCCCGTCAGGATGGGATACCAGTAGTAACTCGCGGCGACCATCATGAACGGAATGATGCCCATGAGTATCAGGTGGAAGTGACCGACGACGTAGTAGGTGCCGTGGAGGACGATATCGACGGGTATCACCGCCAGAAAGACGCCGGTCACGCCGCCGACGACGAAGGTGCCGATGCTGCCGATACAGAGAACCATCGGCGCCGTGAGCCGAACCCGCCCCGACCAAATCGTCGTTATCCAGTTGAACACTTTGATGGCGCTCGGTACGGCGATGGCGATGGAGACGGCCATGAAACTCGCGCGGAGGCGCGGGTCGATACCCGTCGTGAACATGTGATGCGCCCAGACGCCGAAAGAGAGCACGCCGATACCCATCGTGGAGTAGACGATGAACTTGAACCCGAACAGCTTCCGGCCCGCGAACTTCGGCAGGATGAAACTCATCAGCCCCGTCGCCGGGAGGAAGATGATGTACACTTCGGGGTGCCCGAAGAACCAGAACAGATGCTGCCAGAGGAGCGCCCCGCCGCCCTGTGGCGCGTAGAACGTGGTTCCCAACACGCGGTCGAACAGCAGCATGATGGCGGCGCTCCCCAGCAGCGGAAAGGCGAAGATGATTATCCCGCTCGTCACGAGGAGGTTCCAGCAGAAGATATCGAGCGAGTCGAACCCTACGTCTTCGGCGCGTTCGTAGAGGATGGTGACGATGAAGTTGATGGCACCGAGGGTCGTGGCGATGCCCGAGAGGTGCAACCCGAGGAGCAGGAAGTCTATCTGCGGGTTCGAACTCTGGGTCGAAAGCGGCGTGTACAGCGTCCATCCGAGTTCCGGGTCGCGGAGCGTCCAGAAGAACTGAAAGAGGGGACCGTGAACGTCGAACAGTCGAAGAAACTGGCCGATGACCTGTGACGGAAGCCCCCCGCGAACGAGGAGCAACGAGGGCGGCAACAGCCAGAAGCCGATGGCGTTGAGGCGCGGAAACGCCATGTCGTCCGCGCCGATGAGGATGGGCAAGAAGTAGTTGGCGATGCCGAAGAAGACCGGCGTGACGAAGAAAAAGAGCATCGTGATGCCGTGCGAGGTGAACAGCGCGTTGTACGTCTCCGTGGACCAGATGCTCGCGTTCGGCGTCAGCAGTTCCGTCCGCATCATCATGGCTTCGATACCGCCCCAGAGGGCCGCGAACGTCCCGAAGATGATGTACAGCGTCCCGATTTCGCGGTGATTCGTCGTCGTCGTCCAGTGGACGACGGACTTCCACATCGAACCGAGGTCGAAATCGAACTCGCGTCGCGCCGGATACCCGCCGTCGGGTTCCGCGGCTTGTCGATGGGACAGCCGCGAGAGAACCCAACACCCGAGGACGACGAGCGAGAGCGCCGTGAACTCGACTATCGCCCGATTCATCGCGGAACCACCTCTCGATGGGCTTCGCTGGTCCCCTTCCCCCCGTGCATACTCACTCGTGTCAATGGCGACCATGATAAAGCCGCAGGCCGCCTCCTGTCCGACAGAATTGACACATGAAACACAGTTCACCGAGCGCACGATAGTTATATCCGCACGTCTGTTGACTCGGGAACGATGCGACTTCGCCGCAGGGGGGCATCTCGGTGGGGGGCGCTGGTGTGCCTGTTCGTCGTCGGAATCGCCGCCGTCCAACCAGCGGCCGCGCAGTCGGTCAACAAACGGCTCATCGACTCGCTGAACTACCAGCTCGCGTACGTGGCGCTGCCGCTGACGCTCTTCGTCGAGATAATTCTGGTCTACGCGGTGTTCAAGTTCCGGAACAACGACGACCCGTTACCGACGGCGGAGGACCCGCCGCTCGAAATAACGTGGACCATCGCAACTGCCATCATCCTGCTGTTCGTCGGCGTCGCGGCGTTCACCGTGCTGACGAATCCGTACATCACGCCGACGCAACCGACGGGCGGCGGGTCGGGTGGCGCTGGAACGGGCGGCGCGAGGATGGGACTCGCGGACGCCGCGAACTCGACGGATTCGGTGACGGTCCGCGGACTCGCCTACCAGTGGGGGTGGCAGTTCAGCTATCCGGGGACGAACGTCACGACACGCGACGAACTCGTTCTCCCGGCGAACACCGACATCTACGTTCGGATGACCTCCGCGGACGTGATTCACTCGCTGTTCGTCCCGCAACTCGGGGTCAAACAGGACGTGTTCCCCAAGCGAACCACCGTCATCCACACGCGCGTCTTCGAACCCGGAACGTACCGCGGCTACTGCGCCGAGTTCTGTGGCTCGGGCCACGCGCGCATGCGGACCGAGGTCCGCGTGCTCCCCAAGGACGAGTACCGACAGTGGCTCCGGAATTCGACGGCGGAAAACGGCTCGGCGAGGTAACACGCGTCCGAAAAAAGCGGAGTTTCGCTCACCGCTCAGTTGCTGTCCGAGATTTGAACGTTGTCGAGCGTCACGCCGAGGTTCTTCAGCGTGATGTCGACGTGGCATATCTCGTAGGTCTGCCCGTTGAACGAGACGTGGAGACCGTCGATGGTCATCGTCGAGGAGTCGAGCGTGTACCGCTGGTTGTCGATGGTGAGATTCGGGAATCCGGGTCCGGCGATGTTCGTATCCGAGATGGTGACGGTCGCGTCGCTGATGGTAATGTCCTGATTGCCGAGTTTCGTGACGTTGCTGTCCGATGCGTTCCCGGCCGCGAGCGCGACGCCCGCGCTGGTGCTGACGAGGAGGGCGGCTATCAACAGGGGTGCGAGAAGTCTCCGTGCTGCTACTCTCATGGTGTCTGACCCCTCGACGGCAACGAGAAAAAGGGGAGCGGATAGTTCTGCCGATTACGCGCAGTTCATTGGTATAAATCAAACTGTGAAATAATACTCGAGAACCCATACAATCGTTCTTTCTCGGTTCTAATGTGGCCCGAACGAGTAAATATAACAAAATCAGATGGTTGTTCGCTGTGATTTCCGCGACCGATTGTAAGGTCGGCCTACCGAAAAATAGGGGACGCCTGCAGGTCGGAGCGCATCTTCCACGGTCGATGGACGCCCGTTTGCCCCTCTCGGCGACCGCAACGCCGCATCAGTCGTCCGCTCGTCCGCCGAGTTCGAACCGCTGGACCTTCCCGCTCGTCGTTCGCGGGAGGGTTCGGACGAACTCGATTTCGCGCGGGTGTTTGTACGCCGCCATCGTCTCCAGGCAGTACTCTCGCAGTCGGTCGGCGTTGGGAGACACGCCGGTCGCCGGAACCACGTAGGCGGCGACGGTTTCGCCGCGACGGTCGTCGTGTTTTCCGACGACCGCCGCCTCCGCGACGTCGGGATGGTCGTAGAGCACTTCCTCCACTTCCCCCGGATAGACGTTGTAGCCCGCGGTGACGATGACGTCGGATTTCCGCCCGAGAACCTCGTAGTAGTTGTCCTCGTCGCGGCGCACGATGTCGCCGGTTTTGAAGTAGCCGTCGTCGGTGAACGCCGCGTCGGTCGCCTCCGGTCGCTCGTGGTAGCCCTTCATGACGTGCGGGCCGCGAACGAGCAGTTCGCCCGCCTCTCCGGGCGAGACGGTCTCGCCGTCCTCGTCCACGACCGCACAGTCCGTCGCGCGAAACGGTTGCCCGATGGTGCCCGGACGCGGCCCGAACGTCGCGTTGATTCCGGCGTGCGTGCCGCCGCCCGTCTCGGTCAGCCCGTAGGCCTCGAACAGTTCGACCCCGACGCCGTTCTCGAACGTCTCCTGTACCGGTGTCGGCATGGTCGCGCCGCCCTCCATCGACTCCGCCAGACTCGACAGGTCGTACTCGCCGAAGGAGTCGTGTTCGACGATATCCACGTACATCGCGGCGACCGCGCCGAACTTCGTGATTCGCTTCGACTCGATGGTCGCCATGGCCGCCTCGGGGTCCCACGACTCGGAATCGCGGAGGAAGACGCTCGCCCCGCGAACGAGGGGCTGCCACGTCCGGTTGACGAACCCGGCGATGTGCGACAGCGGAAGGACCGACAGAAACCGCTCCTCGTCGGCGTCGAGGGCGGTTCGCTCGAACCCCATGAACGACTGCGCTCGGAGGTTCCGGTGGGTGAGCAGGACGCCCTTCGGGGTCCCCGTCGTCCCGCTGGTGTACGGTTGCATGGCGACGTCGCCGTCGGTTCGTTCGGCGAGGACCGGTTCGCCGTCCACGTCCGCGAACATGCGGTCCGCGTCCGCAATTCCGTCTCCGTCCTCTCCATCCCAATCCCCGCGACCGATGACCACCGGGTCCGTTTCGACCCCCCGTATCGCGTCCGCGGCCGTCTCGCGGAGCGATTCGTCCACCACGACGGCCGTGGCGTCGCTGTCGTCCAGACGATAGGCGACTTCTCGGGTTCGATACTGCGGGTTCATCGGGACGAACGGCGTCCCCGCTTTGAGCGCACCGAGGGCCGCGATAACGAACTCGGGGCAGTTGGGGAGAAAGAGCGCGATTCGGTCGCCCGGACGGAGCCCGAGGGCCTGCAATCCGCCCGCAAATCGAGCGGACCGGTCCCGGAGTTCGGCGTGCGTGTACCGTTTCCCGTCCGTTTCGAGCGCGAGTTTCTCGGCGTGACACTCCGCGGTTTCGTCGTACAGTCGCGCGACGTTCCCCGACCGTGCCGCGACCGAAAACGAGTCGGCTTCCATGCGAACACGCCCGCGACACGCCGGGAAAAGTACGGAGCATCGTTCATCGGAACCCCCAGCAAACGGACGACTTACGCCACCTCTTCCGAGAAAGCAGGTGTTCCGTACCACGTTCACGTGAGCGAAGCGTCCGCCTACGCGAGTGAACGACCGTCCCGATTTACGTCGGCCGCAGTCGTCCACTCCCCGATGGCCGACGAGATGGCAGACCCCGACGCGAGAGAGAGCGGGTCGTACGTCGTCCGGCAGTACGACCCCGACGACCGAGCGGGTGTGCTGGCGCTATACGAAACCGTGTTCGGCGACCGCCGCGGGCGCGGCGAGTGGTTCGACTGGAAGTTCGGCGACAACCCCTACCTGTCACACGTCCCGATTTGCGTCGCGGAGCGCGACGGCGAGGTCGTGGGTGCACGGCCGAGCCTCCCGGTTCCGCTCTCCGTCGGCGGAACGCGCGAACTCGCGCTCGTGCAGGTGGACCCGATGGTCCACCCCGACCATCGCCGACAGGGGCTGTTCACCCGCATGGCGAAACACGTCTACGACTACTACGGCCCGCGGGAGCCGTCCATCGTCGTCGGATTCCCGAACGAGGCGGTGAAAGCCGGACTGGAGAAGTTGGCGGACAAGCTCTCGCTCCGGGACGGCGTTCTGACGAACTTCACCGAACACTACCGCGTACAGAACCCGCAGGCGCTGAGCGATTCGCCGGTTGCGAGCGCCGCACTCCCCGCGATTCGAGGGTACCTCGCAGGGCGCGACCGGATGACGTCGAGAGCCCCGGATTCCGTCATCGACCGCTACGACGACCTCCGTCCGGCCATGCTCGCCGACATCGCCGCCACACAGCGCACCGCGAGCGCCCACGCCGTCCGCGACGAGACGTTCCTCGCGTGGCGATTCCTGAACCCTCGCTACGAGTACACGACCTACGTATATCGCGGCGAGTACGGCCCCGTCGCCATGGTCGTTGGCGAACAACGAAAAACGGACCAAACCATCGTCCACCTCTCGGACGTGCTTCCGGTCGCGGGCGGAACGGCACGGGAACGGGCGCTCTCCGTGCTCCTCGGGCGAATCATCGACGAACACCGGGACGCCGACGTGATCGTCGCCGCGGGAACCACGCTTCCGCGGTCGCTCCTCGCCGACCACGGATTTCTGCCGACCGACCGTTTCCCCCTCTCCCGATTGACCTCGGAGTACTGGTTCTCGGCGCGGCCCATCGGCGGGTCGGGTGGAGACTGGACGGTCAACGGTCGCCGACTGGCCGAGGAAGGAAGTTGGAATCTCTCGTTCTGTGAACTGGAAATCGGGTGACGTCGAAGAGTTAGTGGGTTCCATTCTCGGGGTCGCCCACGGCTCACGGTCGTCCCGTTCAATCGTTCGCTTCACTCACTGATTCAAACCCACCACGAATCCGCTCCGCTCATCGTGAAGTTTTTCGAAAAGGAAGCCGGTGGAGGGATTTGAACCCTCGGCCTATTCCTTACGAAGGAATCGCTCTAGCCAGTCTGAGCTACACCGGCACACTCGCGTATGCTCGTGTCCCGTACCCGACGTCGCTACGCTCCGTCGGACACCAGCATGGGGCTTCCAACTGCATTACAACGTAGACACCACGGAGTGCATAAGGGTTGCGAAATGGCCGCGGGCACCGGCGTTAATTCATCACGAACTACCGCGTCAATCGAACGTCCAGACAGACGTTGAGTTCGTGCGGCGCGTAGGACCGCACCGTCTGCCGCGTTTCGACCGAGACGTCGTATTCCGGTTCCGCCGCCGCGCGAATTGCCGCCTCTCCGGGGCCGAACGGGTCGTCCTCGTGTTGAATGTCGTAGTAGTGGACGACGCACTCGTCGCCCGCGAGGGAGACGGCGGTGTCGAGGAACTCGTCCGCGCTGTGCGGGAGGTTCATGACGAGGCGGTCGGCCCAGTTCTCGTACTCCGTCGCCGTCTCCCGAACGTCGCCGCAAATCGCCGTCACGCGGTCTTCGACCCCGTTCCGGCGGGCGTTCTCGTTGAGGTAGTCGATTGCCACATCGTTCACGTCCGCGCCGACGACCGTCGCGCCGCGCTTTGCGAACGGAATCACGAACGGCCCCACGCCCGCGAACATGTCGAAGGCGCGTTCGTCCGGTTCCACCTGCTCCGCGACGCGGTGGCGCTCCGTGGCGAGTCGAGGGGAGAAGTAGACCCGCGCGACGTCCAAGAGGAACTCACAACCGTACTCGCGGTGGACGGTTTCGGTTCCGTTCCCGGCCAGCACGTCCCAGTCGCGCACGCGAGTCTCACCTTTGACCTTCGATGCGCGGTTGAGCACCGTCTCGACCGGGAGGGTCGAGGCGACTACCGCGTCGGCGACTTCGATCGCCAGTTCGGGGTCGTCCTCGTCGATGAGGACGATTTCACCCAGTCGCTCGTAACTCGGTTCGAAGCCGAGGATGTCGGCGGGCATCTGCTGTGTCGTCCGCGTCGGGAGGTCGCGGGTGACGACCTCGAACGTCGGTGGAATCGCGTCTGGGTCGGTGACGGGGATGTACAGCCACCCGTCTTCGACGACGATCTCCACCTCGTCCACGATCAAATCCGACTCGGCGAGTTCGCGGCGCGCCGCTTCCCCCTCTTCCCGTTCGACGCGCACGCAAGGCACTTCCATACGTCATCGTTACCGGAAGCGGGCGTTAACGCTGACGCTTCGGGTCGCGGCGAGGGGACGGCCCTGTCGAACCAACGGACAGTTTCGAGTTGCAAACGGCCACTTGCCCACACCACCGCTTGACAGCGTGTCGCAAAGTAATCGACTCTCCACTGTGGGAGTACGCCGGGGAACTGTCGATTTCCTATCGCAACCGTCCATTCCCTATCTATTAAACGGCGGCCGCTAATCGGGTGCCGTCGCGGAGTCGAACCGTTCGAGTCATCATTGCTGTCGGATGGCGTAGCTGAACGATTCGAAACGGAGTCGTCGGTTTATTCCCGGCGTCGGAGTACCGCGGCTTGGTTCCAATTCGGGACCGGTAGAGAACCATGACACAACGACTACAGCAACCGGAGACACAAGAACTCGACATCGGCCAGCAGTCACAGTCACAACGGTATCGACCGACGGGTCAGCAGTACCAGCAAGAGACACGACAGCCACAGACGCAACAGTTCGAACGACAATCGAGTCGGCAACCGATGCAACAACAGCCGATGCAACAACAGCACCGGCAGGCGACGCAACAACAGCCGATGCAACAGCAACCGATGCAACAGCAACCGATGCAACAGCAACCGATGCAACAGCAGCACCGGCAGGCCGAGCAGTTCGGCCAACAGATTCGCCAGCGATACGAAGAATCGGTTCCCAGTGAGGTTCGCCTCGCTGTGGACGACTTGGAGAAGGTCTCGACCACGGCCGAGTGGGCCAAAGTGAAGGCGGTTCAACGCGGATTGCCCCGCGTCGCAAACGTCTGTGACGATATTCAAGAACTCGCGGAGTTACAGAAGAAACTCATCATCCGACAGTCACCGGTCAGTCACACTATCGGGCAATGCTCCGTGCAAGCCATCCAAGAGGGCCTACAGGAGCTTCAACAGCACACGGGTGAACCCGAGGTACAGGCCACCATCGAGAACGCCAAACAGTCGCTCGGCACCATCGAGAAGGGACTCTCTGCGCTCCAAACCACCGGTACCCACCAATCCGACCAGCAGGTCGGTGGACAGCAGTCCGGTCAGCAAACCGGAGGGCGGCGGTTCGGCCAGCAGTACGGAACGCAGGGAACGTCCCAGGGAATCGGAACGCAATCGATGGAGCACCTCCCGAGTCAGCCTTACTGAGCCGACGCGATGAGCCGCTGAATTTTTCGAACGGCGTACTTCGCGCGCTTTAACCGGCCGGAACACGGAGAGCGCACATGCTCACCTTCATCGGACTCGGCCTGTACGACGAGCGTTCGATCACCGTCGAGGGCCGCGACGCCATCGCCGACGCCGACCGCGTGTTCGCCGAATTCTACACCAGCAAGCTCATCGGAGCGGACGTGACCGACCTCGAAGCGTTTCACGACACGGACATCGAGGTTCGAGACCGCGCTGGCGTCGAACAGCACCCGGACGACATCCTCGCTGCCGCCGAGTCGGGCGACGCCGCATTCCTCACCGCCGGTGACACCATGATTTCGACGACGCACGTCGACCTCCGACTCCGGGCCGAAGACCGCGGTATCGACACTCGCGTGGTTCACGCACCGACCGCCGAGTCCGCCGCGAGCGGACTCACCGGCTTGCAGAACTACCGCTTCGGGAAAGCGACCACGCTACCGTTCGAGTACGCCCACGGTGCGGACGGACTCCCAGCGAGCGTGACCGATGTTCTCGACGACAACCGCGAGCGAGGCCTGCACACACTCGTCTACCTCGACATCAAAGTCGGCTGGAATCCGAGAAAAAAGGACGAAGCCGGAGAGGACGAGTACATGACCGCGAGCCACGCGGCGGAATTGCTCGCCGACGGATACGACGACGTGCTCGCCGTCGTCGTCGCGCGCGCCGGAAGCCCCGACCCGCTGGTCGAAGCCGACCGACTCTCGGAACTCGCGGAGCGTGATTTCGGCGACCCGCTCCATCTGCTCGTCGTCCCGGGCGACCTCCACCACATCGAAGCCGACGCGCTCGAATCGCTCGCCGACGCGCCGAGCGACCTGCTCGACGTCGTATAGAACGGTCTTATTCTCGATTTTTCGGCGGTCGATAGCGCCGCCGCTCACGGATCGAGTGCGCGAAAAATGAAGTAGGTTTCGTCAGTCGAAATCAGACTCGGTGTCCGATTTAGTTCTCTCGGCGGAGCGCGAGGAGCGCGGCCGCGAGGAGTGCAACGACGGAGATAGCGACGCCGAATCCGGGCTGACCGTCATCGTTTTCGGTCGTGGATTCTTCCGACGAGGTCGTCGTCTTGGACGAGGACGTGGTCGTCTCCGAGGACGAGGTGGTCGTCTCCGAGGACGTCGTGGTCGTCGTCGTGGTCGTCGTCGTGGTCGTCGTCGTGGTCGTCGTCGTGGTCGTACCAGCGTTCTGGTTCAGCATGCCGTCGACCGATCCCGTGTGGTCGCCAGCGATTGCTTTGACACTGAACTCGGTGCCGTTGTCGTACTTGCTGAAGTCGAACATCGCCGAGAATTCGCCGTTTTCGCCGACCGTGAGGTCAGGCTGGTTCTCGAAGAAGGCACCGGAGCTGGCTTGCAGGGTGACCGTGGTACCGGGCGCGAGGTTGGTCGTACCCGAGATGGTCTGGTTGTCAGCGGGAGCGACGGAGACGTCGTCGCCACCGTTCACTTCGACAGTGGCCTCTTCGACCGAGAACGAAGTCCTGACGGTCTGGTCGTCGTCCGGCGAGACGCCGTAATTTTCAGCAACCTTGAAGGTCGCTTTCCAGTCGCCCTTGACGTTGCTTTCCTCAATGCCGCTGTTGTCAGCGAGCTTGGACGTGTCGACGACGGCGTAGAGCGTCTGGTTGTCGCTGTCCGAGATGAGCGAGACACCGTCGGCCGTCGTGTTGAATTTGACAGCATCCTTGTTCTGCTCGGGGTTCTGCTCGACGAAGGTGAGCGAGAGACCCTGGATGTCCGTGAGGTCCTCTCCGCTGTTGAGCGTGTCAACAGCGCCGAAGATGCCGTTGGTGTCCTTGACTTGGACGACAACGTGGTCACCGTAGGCGACGCTGCTACGCTGGGTAGCGAGAGCCGTCAGTTCCGTTGCGTTGTCCGCACCGTCGAGGTCGCTGGGTGCGATCCACGTCTGTGCGTTGCCAGTGTGGCGCGAGGAAACCGAAAGCGCGGAAGCGCCGTCCGGGGTGCCGTCGCCGTTGGCGTCGACGCGGAGTCGGTAGATGTCGTTACCAGTCACTGCGAGGGGCTTGTCGAGACCGCCGCTTGCGGGCGTGACCCACGAAGGCGTGACCGTGTCACCGCTACCGTCGCCGTAGATGACGTCGCTAGCGGTGCCGCTGGTCGTCTTGTAGGTGTTCACGTAGAACGTGACCTGACCGTCGTTGGCGTCATCGGAACCATCCTTGACGTAGACGGACATGTTGAAGTTCGAGTCGTCGCTGCCGACCTGAACCGTCGCATCGTTCGTGTTCTTGAGGTCAACCGTCACCGGAACGACGTCACCGCGCGCGACGCTGTAGGACGTTTCGCCGAAGGAGGCGCTGACGTCGCCAGCGTTTTTGACGGTGACTTCGAAGGTCTGGCTCGCGGTCGTGTCGTTCACGTGGAGCGTGATGTTGTACGTACCAGCGTCGACACCAGTGAAGTCGAGCGAGTTCTTGGCACCATCGTCGCTGTAGGTGCCGACGTTCATCTTCGTGTCTTCGCCGAACGCCGCATCGGACGTCGCGTAGACATCGAAGTCGTTACGGTTGGCGTGGTCGAGCGTGAAGGTGATCGAAGAGTCCGAACCGTCGTTCTTCACAGTGTCGTCGCTGGCGCTCATGTCGAGCGACTGTTCGACGACCTGGAACTTCTGTTCGTGGGTACCTTCGACGAGACGGTATCGACCCTCGAGGTTGGCGGTGTCGAACGTGATGTTTCCGCTGCCGTCCGAGGTGTATTCGTCCTCGTACGTCCAGCCATCGCCGTCTTTGATTTCGAGCGTTACATCCGTGCTACTGTTGAAACCAGTAGCATTGACTGTCTGGCCCTGGAAGATCGGCGAGTCAGTGCCAATCGTCGCGTCGGCCGAGCTGGCCGCAGCAGCCGAGCCCGCGAACGCCATGGTGCCGGCGAAGACCGACAGCACGAGCATCGCGGTCAGCGCGAGGCTGCGAACCTTTGTATTGTTTCCTGTCATGCTTTCTCGTTAGTTGTTTCTCGTACGGCGACAGTTCCTTTCCCACGACCGTATAGACATTTCGTCCAACCCGTATCGCACGGGGAGGGAAGTGGTACTCCATCTGCCACCATGGGTAGGGGTACAGGAAGAACGTTAGTCCATTATTATAAATGCTTTGTGGTCTGGTAATCGGCCGTTACGTACTCACGCGCCCTAATTCGGACAATATGGGCAGTACTGGAGTTTCCACGAAACGGTAATGAAACCGACCAATGACGGCGTTCGGCTCCCGTCCGAGTTATGACAATGAGGGATTAATGAGACGGTTCATCATTCCACTCTTTAAGTAGGGTTGACGAACCAAATCGAACGAAAACATGACTCTGTGACGATTATGAATGAAAACTGTGACTGAATATTTAGTTATATATTCGGAATGCGCAGGTGTTCTGCGGCTGGATCGTCCCTCCGAGAAAAAAACCGCATTCGGCCTCGAACCGCTCAGTTCTGCTCGATAATCTCGATTTCGTGGCCGTCTTGGTCCTTGGTGAACGCGTACCTGTCGTCGCACGATTCGGGGTCGCGGTAGTCGTCCGCCTCGCGCTCCAGCAGGGTTTCCCACGTGTCGTGGAGGTCGTCAGCGCGCACCGCGAGGTGCCCCCACGCGTCGCCCATCTCGTACGACCGGCCGTCGTAGTTGTAGGTGAGTTCGACCGCCATCGCCTCTCGGGCGGCGTCCTCGGGTTTCATGAAGTAGTTGGCGAACGTGTCCGACTCCCAGCGACCGGTGTGTTCGTATTCGAACTTGCGCGTCCAGAAGCCGAGCGCCTCGTCGGCGTCCTCGACGCGAATCATCGTGTGGTCGATGCTCCACTTCTCGCCGTAGTCGCGCTTTACGATCTCGATTTCGTGGCCGTCGGGGTCCTTGACGAAGGCGTATCGTCCGCCACAGGACTCCGGGTCGCGGTAGTCCTCGACGCCCTCGTCCATCAGTTGTTGGTACGACGATTCGAGTTCGTCCTCCGGGATGCGCACCGCGATGTGTCCCCACGCGTCGCCCATCTCGTACGACCGGTCGTCGTGGTTGTACGTGAGTTCGAGGACGGCACCCTCGTCGTGGACGTTCTCCGGTCCGAGGTAGACGTTCGTGAACGTGTCCGCCTCCCAGCGGCCCTTCTCCTCGTACCCGAGGTGCGTCTCGTACCAGTCGAGCGATTCGTCCAAATCCTCTACACGCATCATCACGTGGTCGAATGTCCCGCTCATACGTCCGAAACCACCCGCTCCGAAGCGAAAAGGGTACCGCTCGCGGAAACCGGGCGGGGAAAAATGAATACTGGAAATGGAACATCGCACGCAATGCGTACGCGTGCGAACTACTCTATTATTCTTCCAAGGTCGGGCCAGTAAAACCACCACGCACACAGCAGGAGACAGACCGGCCCGAGCGGAGCGACCAACCCGGACCGATGAACGAACCGAAGCGAGAATCCAACGTGCGTCACACCGGCGAACACGAGCAGCCAACCGGTCACCCGACGGTCCTCGAACCGCCCGGCGAACGAACTCAGAACGGCGAGGAGATAGAGGCACACGCTGAGCGGCCACGCGAGGAGTTGCCGTGGCAAGCCGGACGTGAGGACGAACAGGTAATCGGGAAGCGTCGTAACGTGGTAGGTCGTCGGGTTCAGGAGCCCCCACGGGAAGACCAGCGTGGTGCCGCTGGGTGCGACGAGGACCGTCCACGGGACGAAAAACAGCGCGAGAAGGGCGAGTCGCCGACGCCATTTCGGAGCGAGATGGGTAGAAGGGACGGCGGGGGTCACTTTCGAAGGATGAGTCGGAGCACGTCCTCGTCTGCGAGTTCGTGTTCCATTCCGACCTGCTGTTCGTCGTGTTTCGCGCTCGGGCCGCTGACCCGAGCGAACCGGAAGCGTTGCTCCATCTCGCCGCCGAGGTGGTGACAGGCGTCCTCGATGGTGCTCCCTTGCGGGAGGACGAGCGGTTCCTCGTAATCGACGCCCCGACCCGGCTTGTCCATGTATATCCGCATCAGGCCGAGTTCGTTCCAGATTTTCTCCCGCAGCGCGTCGAGTCCCTTCTCCTTTTCCGCGCTGATGAACACGGCCTCGTCGGGGTCGATGTCGTGGTCGCGCAGTTGCCCGCGGACTTTTTCCGCGTAGTCGTGTTCGATGAGGTCCACCTTGTTCACCGACACCATTGACGGGATGTAGACGCGGTTGTCCATGATGCCGTCGATGAGGCGGTCGATATCTACCTTCTCGCGGAGGGTGACGTTCGCGTTCACGTACCCGTGCTCGCGGAGGACCTCCTTGATGACGTTCTCGGAGATGTCCTGCTCCGCGCTGGAGGTCACCCGAATTCCGCCGCGACCCTTTTTGGCGATGGAGATACTGGGCGGGGTGGAATCCAGCCGAATCTTGTTCTCGTACAACTCCTCCCGAAGCCGTTCGTACTGGTCGATTTCGAAGACAGAGAGGACGAAGACCACGAGATCCGCGGCGCGAACGACGGAGAGGACCTCTTGCCCGCCGCCCCGTCCGTGGGCCGCACCCTCGATGAGGCCGGGAACGTCGAGGAGTTGGATGTTCGCACCGTTGTACTGCAACATCCCCGGGTTCACGTTGAGGGTCGTGAACTCGTACGCGCCGACTTCGCTCTCCGCGGCGGTGAGCGAGTTCAACAGCGTCGATTTCCCCACGCTCGGGAACCCGACGAACGCGACGGTCGCATCGCCCGTCTTCTCGACGGCGTATCCCTCTCCGCCACCGGCGGAGGACTGGTTCTGTAGCTTCTCCTTTTTCTCCGCGAGTTTCGCCTTCAGCCGACCGATGTGGCTCTCGGTGGACTTGTTGTACGGCGTGTCCGAGATTTCCTCGCGGAGTGCTTCGATTTCCTCCTCCAGTCCCATTAGCAACACGTCGGCCGTGGCCGCCGAAAAGCTTGTTCCTTCTCGTCAGGGGGATTTTGTCGTCAGATTCGACACGTTAATAGGTTTCGCCTCGCCAAATCACACGTAGGTACATGCCGAATCCCGCTCATCTCCGCGACAGCACGCAGATAATCCTCCACCGGGAGTCTCTCTGCGGGATTCGGAACGAACTCGAAGGGGAGTTCACGCTGACCATCGTCCCGCTGGACGACGAACGCTACCGACTCATCGGGAGCCCCGTCGAAATAAAGAACGCGAGCCAATTTTTGGGACGACGCGGCGTAAGTTTGCCGTAGTCGAGTGGGCGATGTCCTCGTTTTCGCGGCCGGTCCCCGAGTGAACGGTTGACATTCTCGACGCCGGTATCCACCGTTCGGCAACGCCGGAAAAGAAAATCCTTAAAACTCCAGCGAGATTTCGGTTACGTATGGTAGATACGATCGAAGTACTCGTCCCCGGCGGACAGGCCAATCCCGGCCCACCACTCGGACCGGAACTCGGCCCGACCGCGGTCAACGTGCAGGAAGTCGTCAACGAGATCAACGAGCAGACGGCGGCGTTCGACGGGACGGAAGTCCCCGTCACCGTCTTCGTCGAGGACGACGGTGGTTTCAGCCTCGAAATCGGTGTTCCGCCGACGGCGGCGCTCATCAAGGACGAGGCCGGATTCGAGACGGGTAGCGGCGAACCCCAGAAGGATTTCGTCGCCGACCTCTCGATAGACCAAGTGAAGAAAATCGCGGAGCAGAAGAAACCCGACCTCCTCGCCTACGACACGAAGAACGCGGCGAAGGAAGTCGTCGGAACGTGCGCCTCACTCGGCGTCACCGTCGAGGGTGACGACGCACGCGAGTTCAAAGCCAAGGTCGACGACGGCGAGTACGACGACGCTCTCTCCGCGTAACTCGGTTTTTCTTCCCTATACCAACAACAGTATCGCCGAGTAGCAACCGGCACCGACCGCGAACGCCCAGAAGCGACTGCGGCGTTCTTCCGGCAGTTCTTCCTTGATGACGTTGAGGATGACTCCCCCCGCGAGGAACGCGAAGAGGGTGTTCACGACGGCTTCGTCGACGTGGGTGTTGATGCCGATGCCCCACCCGGCTACGACGGCAGTGGCGAGTACCCACCGACCGATTCGGTCGTACGTCTCCCGATGGTGGTCCCGAAAGCCGTAATCGTTGACGACGAAGTGCAGTCCCATCGCGGTCGCGTACAAGGCCAACCCGACGACGCCCGGCTGTTCCCGATGAACGAGCAGGTAGCCGATGAGCGCGTTGTACGCCGTGAACGCCCCGATGTGAATCCAGAAGATACTCGCGTTCGTCTCCGGTCGCACGTCCGCGTTGCGACCGGATTCCCGCGCGAGGCGCTCTAACCCGTAAAACAGCGCGAATCCGACGAGCGCGACGAGATAGACGTGACGTTCGAAGAATCCGGCGAGGAGCGGCACTGACTGGAGTATCGTGCCGCCTTCGAGTTCGGGGAGGACGTGGACGAAGACGTACGCGACCGACGCACCGCCGGCCATCGAAAGCCAGTAGCTCCGCGGAATCACCCGAAACGACCGGATGTGTCCCGCGCTCACGTGAACGGCCGCGAGCGCGAGCGCCACGACACCGGTGAGCGACGTCATCGTCACCATCGTTGTCCCTTCGTGATGCGACCCCAAACCGCAAACCAGTGACGGCTCGAACGGCCGTTCGTTCCGAAATGGTTCGACGGGTTTAAGTTCCGCATGCGTCAAATTCGGGTGAGACAGGCATGGCCTGTTTCACTGACCCGTAGGAGCATTCCTGCGTACTACGGAGGTGAACGATGGCAAATAATGAGATAGAGCAAGCAGTCTCTCGCGCACTCGAGGACTCCCCTGAGCGGAATTTCCGCGAAACGGTGGACCTCGCAATCAACTTGCGCGACCTAGATTTAAACGATCCGTCGAATCGTGTAGACGAGAGTGTCGTACTCCCGTCTGGAACCGGCCAAGACACCAAGATTGTCGTTTTCGCGGAGGGTGAAACCGCCCTTCGTGCCGAGGACGTCGCGGACGACGTTCTCTCGGGCGACGACTTGGAAGACTTGGGCGACGACAACGACGCGGCAAAAGACCTCGCGGACGACACGGACTTCTTCATTGCCGAGGCGTCGATGATGCAAGACATCGGTCGATACCTCGGTACCGTCCTCGGTCCGCGCGGGAAGATGCCGACGCCGTTGCAACCCGACGACGACGTCGTCGAAACCGTCAACCGGATGAAAAACACGGTCCAGCTTCGGAGCGGCGACCGACGAACGTTCCACACGCTCGTCGGCGCAGAAGACATGTCCGCCGAGGACATCTCCGAGAACATCGACGTTATCGTTCGGCGTCTGCACTCCAACTTGGAGAAAGGCCCGCTCAACGTGGATACTATCTACGTGAAAACGACGATGGGACCGTCGGTGGAGGTAGCCTAGAATGTCCGCAGAAGCCGAACGCAAGACAGAGACCATTCCGGAGTGGAAGCGCGAGGAAGTCGCTGAGCTGACGGATTTCGTCGAGAGCTACAACAGCGTCGGCGTCGTCAACATCACCGGCATTCCGAGCAAACAGCTCCAGAACATGCGCCGCGGCCTTCACGGAAGCGCGGAACTCCGCGTCAGCCGTAACACGCTGGTGAAGCGCGCGCTCGATTCGGTCGGCGCTGGCTTCGAGGACCTCGAAGAGTACGTCTCCGGGCAAATCGGCCTCATCGGCACGAACGACAACCCGTTCGGGCTGTACAAGGAACTGGAAGCCTCGAAGAGCCCGGCACCGATTTCGGCTGGCGAAATCGCCCCGAACGACATCCTCATCCCCGAGGGTGACACGGGTGTCGACCCCGGACCGTTCGTCGGCGAACTCCAGCAGGCCGGTGCATCCGCACGGATCATGGACGGCTCCATCCACGTGACCGAGGACAGCCTCGTCGCGGAGGAAGGTGACGAGGTTTCGGAAGAGCTCGCGAACGTGCTCTCCGAACTCGGCATGGAGCCGAAAGAGGTCGGTCTCGACCTGCGCGCCGTCTACTCCGATGGCGTCATGTTCGAGTCGGACGAGCTCGCCATCGACGTGGACGAGTATCGCACGGACATCGAGACGGCTGCGGCCTTTGCCCGCAACCTCTCGGTCAACGCGGTGTACCCGACCGAGCAGACCGCGCCCCTGCTCATCTCGAAGGCGACCGGCGAGGCCAAGAGCCTCGGTCTGCAGGCCGCCATCGAGAGTCCGGACGTCGTGCCGGACCTCGTGAGCAAGGCAGACGCGCAACTGCGCGCACTTGCCGCACAAATCGACGACGAGGACGCGCTGCCCGAGGAGCTTCGCGGTGTCGAAGCCCCGGCGACGGACAGCGCGGCCGAGGAAGAAGAATCGACTGACGAAGAAGCAACTGAAGCCGAGCCTGAAGACGATGACGACGATGACGACGACGAAGACGCAGGAGCAGGCCTCGGCGCTATGTTCGGATAACTAACAATGGAATACGTTTACGCTGCACTCATCCTGAACGAATCGGGCGAAGAGATCAACGAAGAAAACCTCACGGACGTCCTCGACGCTGCAGGCGTCGATGTCGAAGAATCCCGCGTCAAGGCGCTCGTCGCCGCACTCGAAGACGTGGACATCGAGGAGGCAGTCGAACAGGCCGCCGCCGTCCCCGCTGGTGGAGCGTCCGCCGCTCCCGCCGGAGGCGACGACGAAGGCGCCGACGAAGCCGAAGAAGAGGAAGCCGCAGAGGAAGAAGAAGAGGACGACGAAGACGAGGACGCCGGTGGCGAGGGCCTCGGCGAACTCTTCGGCTAAACGCGACGCTCCCAACTCGAAACTTTTCTTTCGCGCGCTTCCCCGCCAGCCACTGCTAACGTTTACATACGAAGACGGGACCACTCCGCCCCGATGGAGGCGTTCGGAACGCGATTCCTATTCGACCCGGCGACGACGATGACGACGGTGGCGTTCGTTCTCGGCGGCGTCGGAATCGGGACGATAAGTGGACTGACGCCGGGAATTCACGTCAACAACCTCGCGCTGTTGCTGGCGTCAGTGGCGACGTCGATAGCCGGGCCGCCGAAACTCGTCGGCGCGGCCATCCTCGCCGCGGGCGTCGTCCACTCGTTTCTCGACGTGGTTCCGGCGCTCGCGCTCGGCGTCCCCGACCCGGTGATGGCGGCGAGCGCGCTCCCCGGCCATCGCCTGGTCATCGAGGGGCAGGGACGGGAGGCGATTCGACTGTCGGCGCTGGGCAGCGGACTCGCGGTGGCCGTCGCGGTTCCGCTCGCCATCCCGGTAACGATGGTGATGACGGACGTGTATCCGTTCCTCCGCGGCCACCTCCCGCTGTTCCTCCTCGGAACGACCGGGTTTCTGGTATTCACGGAACCCACGAGACGGGGGCAAATCGGCGGTGTCGTGGCGTTTTCCGCGAGCGCGGTGCTCGGAATCCTGTCGCTCCCGCTGTCGCCGACCGCGCCGCTCGGCGTCGGGAGCGTCCTCACGCCGCTGTTCGCGGGACTGTTCGGCGCGCCCGTCCTCCTCGATGCGATGGGTGGAGCGGGCGTCCCGAAACAGGCGGGGACGACGCTCACCATGCCACGACCCCTGCTTCTCATGACGGCGCTCGCGGGGTCGTTCGCCGGAGCAATCGTCGGCTATCTGCCCGGCGTTTCGAGCGCGATTGCCGCCGTTCTCGCGCTCACGCTGGTCCCGGACCGCACCGAGGCGCGCGGGTTCATCGTGGCGAGTAGCGGCGTCAACACCGCCAACACGATTTTCGCGCTCTTCGCCCTCGTCTCGCTCGACACGCCTCGAACGGGCGTCATGGTCGCCCTCCGGGAGACGAACGCACCGCTCGACCTTCCGGTACTCCTCGTCAGCGCCGCCGTCGCCGGAGTCGTCGGATTCGTCCTCGTCCTCGTGCTCGGCGACACCTACCTCGAAACGGTCGGCGGGATGGACTACCGACGACTGTCGGTCGCCGTCCTCGGTCTGTTGGTCGCGGCTTCGTTCCTGTTCGCCGGAGTCATCGGAATCGGACTGTTCGTCTGCAGCGCCGTTCTCGGCCTGCTCCCGCCGCGACTGGGCTGTCGGCGCGTGCATTTGATGGGGGTGCTGATAGGGCCGCTTATCGTGGGTGTGTGACCACGAGACTTTTGCCGCTCGGTTGTCAACCGGGCAGTATGATTCCCCTGTTCGGTCCGGTTCCCGGTGGTGCGGAACTGATCGTCATTTTCATCACGGCCATCATGCTGTTCGGCATACCGTTGACCATCTTCGGTGGCTTGTTTCTGCTCTACCGTCGGGCGGGCGGGAGCAGGGCGACGAAGGAAGACGTGGACGAACTCAAAAACGAGGTGGCGGAACTACGAACGGAACTCGAAGGAACCGACGAACCCGAGCGGCAGGAACGGGAACGAGACCGGGAGCGGGAGCGATAGAGAACTCACTCGAACGTGCGGGTGACGCGCGTCACTTACCTCATCACGTCGAGACAGCGGCCGAGGACGTGTTTTGCACCGCGAATGCTTCGAAGGAGGTCCCGACGTGTTCCCGAAGGAAGGTTACGAGTTCCTTCGACTCGGTGGCCGTTTCGCTCACGAAAACAATCTACCGGTGCATTCACAGACGTAACTCCACAACCTTTCTCAAGTATCTTCGGCGAAAACTAGGCAGAGAGTTCAGCGACGAGGCGGTCCTGTAACGACTCCCGAATCCGGTGGCTCGTTTCGGCGGTCGTGCGGACTTCGATGACGTTCGTTCCCGAACTATCGAGGGAGTCCGAAAACGTGTCCCGGAACGCGGGAAGCGTCTCGACGCGTTCGAAGTCCAGTCCGTAGAGGTCGCCCGTCGCCGAGTAATCGAGTCCGTGCGGCGTTCGGAACTGGTCGGTAAACGGCGGGTCGAAGGATTCGATTGGGAGCATGTGGAAAATGCCGCCGCCGTCGTTGTTGATTTCGACGATGGTCGCGTCCACCCCACAGCGTTCGAGCGCGAGCAACCCGTTCATGTCGTGATAGTAGGCGAGGTCGCCGGTGACGAGGACGAGCGGGTCGTCCGTCCCGCTTCCGGCACCGAGCGCCGAACTGATGATACCGTCGATACCGCTCGCCCCTCGGTTACCGAGCACCGTCACGTCGGCGGAGCGGGGGCGAGCGAACCGGTCCAAATCCCGAATCGGCATGCTGTTGGAGACGAACAGCGTCGTCGGGTCGGGAACGAGCTTTGCGACGGACGCGAGCAGGTTGCCTTCGAAGTGCTCCGCGGAGTCCGACACGAGCGACCAGTGTGCGGACTCGGCGCGTTCGAATCGTGCCATCCACGTCTCGTTCGCGCTTTGCGGGTCGAGTTCGTCGGCGAGGCGGCGGGCCAACCGCGTCGGGTCCGCCACGAGGAGGTCCGTCGCGGTGAAGGTGGCTTCGCGCCAGCCGCCCGCCGGGTCCACGACGAACTGTCGGCTTTCGGTACGTTCGAGGTATCGACGAAGGGTTTTCGAGGTCGGCGACGCGCCGAACCGAATCACGACGTCGGGGTCGGGCCACGCCTCGGTCACGTCCGGAACGAGGTACGAGTCGTAGCCGCCGACGATGGAACCGTCGTGTCCGAACCGATGGCCCGAGAGCGGGTCGGCCAGCACGGGAAAACCGGTCGCGTCGGCCAGCGCCGCCAGCGCGGAGCGCTCCGGGGTCGGTCCGTCTGCGGGACCGGCCACCAACAGACCGCGCTCGGCGTGGCGTACGGCATCGACGAGTCGGGAGCGCGCGTCGGAATCGAGTTCCGGGACGCCCTGTGAGACGGTGACGAACGGACCGTCACGACCCTCGGCGGCGAGCGGGTTGTCGGCCTCGAACGAGTCGGGAACGTCGCCCTCGACTTCGACCGGTTCGAGCGGCTTTCGAAACGGGAAGTTGAGATGGACCGGTCCCGGCGGCGTCCCGGTTGCCGACCCGAGCGCTCGGGCCACCGTCGTCCGGAGGTAGCGGAGTTTTCGCCCGGTCGCTTCCGGTTCGGCCACGTCTGTGTACCAGCGAACGGCGTCGCCGTACAGTTTCTCCTGATCGACGGTCTGGTTCGCGCCGCTATCGCGGAGTTCCGGCGGTCGGTCGGCCGTGCACACGAGCATCGGGACCCGCGCCCTGTCCGCTTCGATGACGGCGGGATGGAAGTTCGCCGCCGCAGTCCCCGACGTACAAACGATGGGGGTCGGTTTTCCGGTCCGTTTCGCCCGGCCGAGGGCGAAGAAGGACGCCGACCGCTCGTCCAGATGGGAAAATACCTCGATGTCGTCGTGTTTGGCGAACGCGACGGTCAGCGGCGTCGAGCGACTCCCGGGAGCGAGGCAGACGGCATCGACGCCCTCGGCGGCCAACTCGTCCACGAACGTTTCGGCCCACAGCGTGTTTCGGTTGGGATACGTCATTCGAGTTCGTTCAGAATCGGCAGGAATTTCAGCTGTACTTCGTCCCACTCCGCTTCCGGGTCGCTGTCGGCGACGATACCGTTTCCGGCGAAGAGGGTCACGCGGCCGTCACCCGCCACGCCGGAGCGGAGGCCGACCGCGAACTCCCCGTCGCCGTCGGCGTCGAACCACCCGACCGGCGAGGCGTACCACCCGCGGTCGAAGCGTTCCGTCTCCCGGATGGTCCGCATGGCGTCCGCCAGCGGCAGTCCGCCGACGGCCGGAGTCGGGTGCAGGGCCTCGACCACCGAGAGGACGTGCTCGTCGCCGTCGAGTTCGGCCGAAATCGGCGTCTGAAGGTGCTGGATGTTGGACAGTCGTTTGCATCGCCGGTCGCCGACCGTGACCGACGATGCGAGCGGTTCGAGCCCCTCGCGGATCGTTTTGGCGACGAGTTCGTGCTCCTCGCGGACTTTCTCGCTGTCGGCGAGTTCCGCGGCGAGTTCGTCGTCCTCCTCCGGCGTCTCTCCCCGACCTATCGACCCGGCGAGCGCCTCGGTCTCGACCGTCTGTCCGCGCAGCGAGACGAGGCGTTCCGGCGGCGCGCCGAAGAAGCCGCCCGACGAAGAGGGTTGGATGAGGAAGCGGTAGCATTCGGGGTACGACGTTCGCAACCGTTCGAGGATGTCCGGCACATCGACGGATTCGGCGAGTTCGACCTCCAACGCGGTTGCGATAACCACTTTCTTCAGCTCCCCTTCCCGGATTCGCTCGGTCGCGTGGCGTATCTGTGAACACCACTCGTCGCGTGCCGTCGCGGGGTGCGTCGATTCGATGCCCGGCGAGTCGCCGCTGGGGCGCATCTCCGGGAGCGCCTCTATTTCCGCGCGTATCTCGGAGAGCGTCTCTTCGACGGTCGCTTCCGCCGTATCGCGGGCGGACACGGAGAGCCACGTTTCGTGCTCGGTTCGCGTCAGTTGGACGCGGGGCAAGACGAACTCCGCACCGGGGAATCCCTCCCACGGAGGTGAGGGTTCGTGTTCCGCGCTGAACGAAAACCCACCGAATAGACGGGGACGGGCGGCGTCGGGGCCGTCGTCCCGGTTGACGGCTTCGAAGAGTTCGTCGGCGCGTTCTCGAATCTCGTCGAATCGGCGTTCACCGTCCGCGGTGAGACGGGCAACCGCGCCGCTCGCGGTGATTTCGAGTCCATCAGACGACGTCCAATAGAGACGCGGTGCCGCCCGACCGGCGAGAAACGAGCGAAACGAAACGTCGGGTACTCGGCACGTTCGAGTTACGAGCGGAGAACCCGCCGACAGTTGACCGTCACGGTGCGGTGGCATTTAATGGAAACTCGGGAACGCTGACCCTTCAGCCTAACTATATCGCTCCTCGTTCCACGGGTTCGCGGTGTTGGAGTACCCCCGTTTCTCCCAGTACCCGCGCTCCGGTTCCGTGAGGAACTCGATTCCGTCCACCCATTTCGCCCCCTTGTAGGCGTACTTG
This sequence comes from Haladaptatus sp. T7, assembly GCF_026008575.1. NCBI lineage: Archaea > Methanobacteriati > Methanobacteriota > Halobacteria > Halobacteriales > Haladaptataceae > Haladaptatus > Haladaptatus sp. T7. The sequence goes on along the minus strand of NZ_BROP01000002.1, from coordinate 359,161 downwards.
TGCGGCGTGACCACCCGGAGCGGCCCGCCGTGCTCGCGGGGGAGCGGGTCGCCGTCGTAATTCCAGACGAACAGCACGTCGTCGCGCAGACAGTCGGCGAGCGGGAGGTTGGTCGTGTAGCCGTCGAGGGCCGAGAACATGACGTGAACCGCGTCCTCGTCCACTCCGGCGAGTTCCGCGAGCGTCGGGAAGGTGACGCCCGTGAACGCGCAGTCGAACTTGCTCCAACCGGTGACGCAGTGGAAGTCCTGTTTTTGCGTCTCGTTCGGCAGGTCCCGGAACTCCTCCCACGAGAAGGTGCGTTCGTTCTCGACCGCACCCGTGACCGAGAACTCCCACGTCTCGGGGTCCCACTCCGGGGTGCTCCCCTTCGAGAGGACGGGAAACTTGCTCGTCTCGCGCTGTCCCGGCGGCAATCGCTGTCCGTCGAACTCACGATGGATGTCCGTCTTGTCCGTAACGCTCATGGTCGAACGCTGGGGTGCGGGAAAGGTAGATGTACCGACCGCGGCCAGCTGCGGGGGTAAGGTCGGGCTAGTCGTCGGGTAACCGTCGTATCCTCGACCGGGGCGAATTCGCCGCTCGGTACCGACTGAATAACAAAGACCGACGTGACACAACGGACTGTCGCATGTCCCAGACAGAGCAACAGCCGGAAGCCCGAGAACGCCCGGTGATGGGTGCGGCACAGGAATCGACGAGCGACATCGCGATACTCGCGTCGGCGGCATCGGTGCTCCTCTCGTGGCACCAGTTCTTCGTCAGGGGGAACCGCGAGCGCGGACTCTTCATCGGCCTCTGGCCGCCGACCATCCTCGCGTTCGCGAGCTACTTCAACCAGAAACGAATGGAGCAGCGAATGGAGTCGTTGAAACCGAGCAGCATCATCAACTCGCTCGACCAGATGTTCGGCAATCGGTGAGTCCAGACAGACAAGTTTTCGTTTCTCCGGCCCCACGGCCGGGTAGTTTTCTGGAATGACAAATGTAGATTCTTTTTAAGAAAATTTGATTTCTTGGATTCAGAAACAGTGTTTTCAATACCGGTACAATCTACCCGTCAGACTTAAGAACACCCCTCCCGAAGCCCACAATTGTTCCAATGCCAAAGGTAGAGATTACCGTCCCAGAGCACCTCGAAATGCAAATCGCCCAGATGGTCGACCAGGGCGAGTTCGTCAACCGTGAGGAAGCCGTCGAGGACTTGCTCGCAACCGGTCTCAAGGCATACAAGACCAGTGGACCGATGGACAACGATAGAGAACCGGGACTCGAAGATGAGGGGATGATGGGTCACGAAGACGAGTACGTCTTCTAACGGACTGTGCCCTCAACGTGTGAATAGTTCTCAGAAACTCTTAAACCGACTAACTTCTAATGGCCGTGCATGCATAAGGACGAGCTTTTGGAGCTGCACGAGCAGATGGTGACCATCATGGAGTACTTCCGTGAACAAGACGACGTTCCGACCGGCGCGTTCGACGCATACGACCAACTGGACGTCGACCCCTCGCACGTTCACAAGTCCAAGAGCGAACACAAACACGCCGTCTTCGTTCTCGGAAACTCGCTCGCCGACGTCATGAGCGACGACGAGTTCAGCGAAGCGGGCCGTATCGGCAAGCGCATGGAAGAGCTCGCCGACGACGCCGAACAAAAGATCTGATTTTCGAACGACGTTATCACCGGTTCGATGATTCGAACGGCACGACCACTCCCCGCCCGAGACGCTCGTTCGAACGGAGTCTCACAAAAGCTCTCTCGCCTTTTCTCACCCCGTACTTGATGCGTGGACTCGACTAACCCGAAACTATTTGAGGGGGATTCCGTTTTGACGTAATATGGATGCGCGCATAGTCGAGCAGATAACCGAGTGGAGCTCTCGTCCGTTCTCCGGTGGGCTGGAGACGCTCCACGCGCTTGCCGACGAGGAATTTTCCGGTGCGGTCAAAGCGGGCGGGGCGTGGCTGTTCATGTTGAACGGCCGCGTCATCGGCGTGTTTGATGGCGCACTCGATACGTTCGAGGATGCCGACGGGACGCTGTTCGACGCCCCACACCCCTCGCTTCCGCTGTTGTTCAGCATGCAAGAGCGAGGTGGAAAGACGCAAGCGAAGTACTACACGAACGATACGCCCCTCAAGGAGGCGAGCGAGACGCTCGCGTCGAACAATTTCACGGGGTACATCGAACTCAGCGAGAACGTTCTCAGCGGCGACTACTACGTGGTCTACCACGCCGGGCGGTCGATGAGCGCCGCCTACGTCGGACAGAGCGAACAACTGGTCACCGGAGACGAGGCGTTCGAGCGGGCGAACGACGAGGTGGGGATTTACGAGGTCGTCGCGGCGGACGTGGACATCATCGAACTCCCGGAGCCGAAAACGCCCGAACCGGAACCCGAGCCGGAGCAGTCACCCGCGCCATCCGCGCCTGACGAGTCGAGTTCGTCGGCGGAACCGGACGGAACGAGCGACCCCGAACCATCGACGGACGAAGCCCAGCAGTCCCCCGCATCGACGGCGAGCGAGGGACCCCGGTCGCCGACCGAAACGGAACCCGGCCAACAACCGACCACGGAGACCGAGGCCGACGCCAACCGCCAGCCGACGCCCTCGACCACCGCGACCCCGACGGCCGGCCAGTCGGCGGAGGCGAGCACACAATCGGCACCGACGCCGAACGCGTCGAGCGCCGAGGATGCCGAAAGCGATAACGGTGGTGGGGTATCCGACCCCTTGTCGGACGAACAGCAGTGGCAGGAGACCACGACGATTCCGTCGCTGGACCCCGAGAAAAGCAGTTCGTCGAAGTCCCGCGACGCGGGCGTCAAACAGCGACGGGCCGGTCGGCAGACGCCACAACGCCAATCCGCACCGCGACAACCCACGCCGCAACAGTCGCCCCGACGCGGGCAGTCGAACAGGGCGAAGGAGATAGAGGCCGAACTCACGGCGCGAGCGGAGAAAATAGAGGCGCTCCAGTCGAAACTCGCACAAACCGAAGCGGAGCGCGACGAACTGAAATCGGAGCGTGACCGACTCGAAGCGCGGGTTGGCGAGCTGGCGGACGAACTCGAAACGCTTCGGGAACAGAGTCCGGGCGTCACCGCCGAACGCCAGTTGACCCCCGAACAGGCGCTCACGCAGACCAACTTCTTCGTCCGCTACGGCTCGAAGGGGAAGGGCACCCTGTCCGACGCCGCGGCGGGCGAAGCCAGCCGCGATACCATCGAGTCGAACCTGCAACTCGAACATCACACGCAGTTCGATACGGCGGGCGTCGCGGTCGATGGACAGGAGTTCGAGGCGTTCCTTCACGACTCGATGGAGTACAAGTTCGTCTCGTGGCTCGTCGTCGACCTCCTGTACGAGATTCTGGAGACGGGACACCAGCGCGGGTTGAAGGACCTGTTCGAAGCGATTCAGAAGATAGACCGCGTCGAACTACACGGAGCACTGGTCACCGAAGACGAGGAGGGTGGGGAGACGGAATTCCCCTTCGACGTCATTCTCCGCGACAGGATGGGCAACCCGCTCGTCGTGGCCAACATCAACGACTCGCGCGACCCCGCGACCGGCGAGATGATGGGGTCGCTGGTGGACGCGGCCAGCAGCGTTTCCAGCGCGAGCGACGAACTCAGCGCGGCCTTCCAGGTCACGAAGAGCTTCTTCGAACCGGCCGCGTTGGAGACGACCGAGGATGCGACCAGCGGTGGACTGTTAACGCGGGAAAAAAGAGAGAGTTTCGTCAAGCTATCCCGCAAACGAGGATATCATCTGTGTCTGGTGGAATCACGAAACGGTGAATTCCACGTTACGGTTCCGGAACTCTAGTTTTCGGCTTCGGCTTTCTCGCCGATCTTCATCGAGTCGAGTTTGTTCGTAATCTCGGAGAGTTTCTCATCGAGTTCGGAAACGAACTCCTCGGTACGGTCGGTCGTGATCGCACCTTGATTGGAGGGCGAGATGAGGTTTTCCTCTTCGAGAACTCGCAGCGAGTAGCGAACCTTGTGATGGGGGTATCCCGTCTCGTTCGACATCTTCACGATGCCGATAGGTTCGTTCTCAATGACCATTTTCAGGACCTGCAAGTGGCGTTCCAGCATATCGACTTCCTTCTCCAGTCGATCTATCATGGCATGTGTTAACTTGTCTTAGAGCCTTTTAAAGGTTATTGTCCGCATCGCAAGCAGAAACGTAGAACGAATCTTTCTCTTGAGACGAGTTAACACTTCCGAATCGTCCGTCAGAATGTCGTCGAAATTGCTAGAATCGGCGCTCAGTCGCCACCGAAATGCACACGTTCGTGCATCATCTTGCTTCGAAGACCGTAATCGGTTTACGAGGTGCGGGAGAAATCACCTCCGGTATGACCGTAACCATCGTCGGTTCGCAACTCGGCGACGAAGGCAAAGGCCGCGTCGTAGACCTCTACGGCGCGTCCGCTGACGTTGTTGCTCGCTATCAGGGCGGCGACAACGCAGGCCACACCGTCGTCGAGGGTGGCAACGAATACAAGCTCTCCCTCGTTCCCAGCGGCGTCGTCCGCGGAAAGGTCGGCGTCCTCGGGAACGGCTGTGTCGTGAACCCGGACACGCTGTTCGACGAGATAGACACGCTCCGCGAGCGGGGACTCGACCCCGACGTTCGACTCGCGCGCCGCGCGCACGTCATCCTCCCGTACCACCGCGTCCTCGACGGTATCGAGGAAGACGTGAAAAGCGATTCGGACCGCAAGGTGGGAACCACGGGTCGGGGTATCGGCCCGACCTACGAGGATAAAGCCGGTCGACGCGGCATCCGCGTCGGCGACCTACTCGATTCCGAACTCCTCCGCGAGAAGCTCGAATACGTCGTCCCTCAAAAGCGAGCACTCGCCGAGAAGGTATACGGCGTCTCCATGAGCGAAGCGATTGGAGGCTCGTCGGACGAATCCGACGGCGTCGAAACCGGCGAAGCGTTCGACGTCGATGCGCTCCACGAACAGTACGAGCGCTACGGCGAGCGCCTGAAAGAGGAGAACATGACCGTCGAGGCCGGGGAGTTCCTCTCATCCCGCCTCGACGCTGGCGACGAAGTCATCTTCGAGGGCGCACAGGGTACCCTCATCGACATCGACCACGGTAACTACCCGTACGTCACCTCCTCGAATCCGACCGCGGGCGGGGCCGCCACGGGAACGGGTCTCAGTCCCGGCGTCATCGGCGACGGCGACATCATCGGCATCGTGAAAGCCTACCTCACGCGCGTCGGGAGCGGCCCGCTTCCGACCGAACTCGGCGGCGTCGTCGGTGACACGCCCGACTACGACGAACAAGGGGCGGGCGAAAACGAGGACCTCGCCGAGTACATCCGCGAGGAAGGTGGCGAGTACGGTACCGTCACCGGCCGACCGCGCCGGGTCGCGTGGCTCGACATGCCCATGCTCCGACACGCCGCCCGCGCGAGCGGCTTCACCGGTCTCGCCGTCAATCACATCGACGTGCTGGCGGGCCTCGACGAGGTGAAAGTCGGATACAGCTACGATGTCGATGGCGAGGAAATCTTCACCATTCCTGCCACGACCGAGCGCTGGGGTCGCTGTGAGCCGAACTTCCGTTCCTTCGACGGCTGGCCGGAAGTGGACTGGAGTGAGGTCGCTGACGAGGGCTACGACGCGATTCCGGAGAACGCGCGAACCTACCTCGAATACATCAGCGACGAACTCGATGCGCCCATCTACGCCGTCGGTATCGGCCCGAGCAGGGAGGATACCGTCGTGCTCGAACACCCGTTCGAGAACTGATCGACGCCTCTCTCCGTTTCCCGCTGTATCCGGTACAGTTACCGTTCGCTCGGAGCTCTCGCTACTCTATTTTCATTTTGGTGTCGCTGTCAAAAAATCCCCAAATAATCGTATCAACGGTACCCTGTTAGCAGCCGAGGTAGTCACACCAGATCTGAAGACCAAATCCAAACATCATTTCTCACCTCCATCAACACAATTCTATAATATAGTATTAAAAATTTCTATTATTTACTATTATATAATATTGAATATTATGTGTTGTTGGTTATTTTAAAGAGCGAAGTACTCAGTCGAGAGACAGTATCAACGTCGTTCGGATATCGACCGGTCACGCCGTTTGGAGTACGGTGCGACGTTCCTTCACGGTTCTGCAGTTCGGATACCCGTCTCCACGGGTTCGAGGACGGTTCGGGGACGCGTCCTTCACGCGTCGAGAGAAACGACGACCATATGACGATCGTCTATCAGTATTGCCGTCGGTCGTCGAACGAATGTGGTACCGCGAGTCGCTACCATCGAACCGCACAACCCGTCACGCTTTTTGCCTCCCCCTTCGTGGACTCGGGCATGAAGAAATCCCTGATGGATATCATCTGCTGTCCACTGGACAAACAGGAACTCGAACTCGACGCACGACAGGAAGAGGACGAGGAAGTAATCTTCGGGACGCTCACCTGCACCGAGTGCGGCGAGGAGTACCCCATCGAGGACGGCATCCCGAACCTCCTGCCGCCCGACATGCGAGAGGCCTGAATCTTTTAATAGTTGAGTATTTTACTCTAACCCAAGAGGGAGGTGCACTGTGTCCGAAACGTTGTTAACACACATCAACCGCGACGGACTTCACCACATCGACGTAGCACCGTCGTTCGAAACCGACGACTCGTTCAGCGTTTCGCTCGCAAACCACGGTGCGCCGATTCACGTGCACCTCCATTTGGACGACGAGCTCTCCGACGTGGCATCCCTGTCCGCGACGAATCACTACATCGAGGCCAACTCGACGGAGGCAGTGCCGATTACGGTTCACGACGGTCCCGCCCGCGGAAAGCTGAAAGTCGTGACCGGATACGGGGCCGAAACGGCCTACGTGGACGTCGATATTGCCGAAATAGACCCGGAGAAAGACTCGATACCGGTGGACGAGTCCCTCTCGAAACCCCGACAGAAACCGATTCAATCGGATACCGATGCGTCGGAGCTGGCGCGAAACATCCCGCTCGTCGTCCTCGGCATTATGGCGCTGGTGCTCGTTCTCGGCGTCGGCGTCCTCGTCGATTGGGTCCTCGCGCTGTTCGGCGCGATTACGGTGCTGGTCGGTATCGGCGTCGCGGGGTACTTCCTCGTCCGGTAATCGTATTCCTTTTTCCCGCACTCCTCGTGCTGGTCGGTAATGTCACTCGCAGAAGCCACCCGAAACGCGGTTCGGCGACGGCCGTTCCTCCTCGAAGCGCTCCGTGCGGACGTGGTGAACTACACCGCCGCCGCGCGGTTCCTCGCGGACGAAATAGACGTCGGCGACGACACCGACGCGGTTTCGACGGCGCTCTCGCGGTTCGCCGACGAACTGCCGACGTACGAAATCGGCTCCCGGGACGCCCGCGTCACCATGCGGAGCGGCCTGGGTCGAGCGGACGACCTCGCCGATTCGCTCCTCGTCGTCGGCGACGCGGGGTTCGCCCCCGATTCGGGGTCGTTGACCGGCGTCATCGCCGCCGGTGACGTGGACTGCGTGGCGTTTTCCTCCGTCCTCTCCCGACTCGTGGCGGAGGACGTCGATGTCGTCGCGGCCGGGGTCGCGGAGTCGCTGGTCGTCGTCGTCGTCGAGCGCCGCGACGGCGCGAACGCGGTCCGGTTCGTCGAGGATGCGTTGGACGCCGTTCCCGAACGGGGCGATTGAGGCGGTTGGTGTCGCTTCCGACGATTTAAAACGGTTGCTGGCACTACCGTTCCCTATGACACTCTTCGTAACGAACACGCTCACGGGCGAGCGGGAGCCGTTCGAACCCGGCGACCCCGATTCCGTCCTCCTCTACTACTGCGGGTTGACCGTCTCGGACTTCGCGCACCTCGGCCACGCGCGCGGGTGGATTCACACCGACGTGATGCACCGATGGCTCGAACACCTCGGCTACGACGTCCACCACGTCGAGAACTTCACCGACGTGAACGAGAAAATCACGGCGCGCGTTGGCGAGGACGACCTCGGCGACGACGAGGCCGACGTCGCACGGACCTTCATCACGCAAGTCATCCGCGACATGCGCGACCTGAACCTGAAACGGGCCGACGTGTATCCACGCGTCAGCGAGCATCTCCCCGAAATCACCGGTCTCATCGAGACGTTGGTGGAGAAGGGCTACGCCTACGAATCCAACGGCTCGGTGTACTTCGACGTCACGACCTTCGAGGACTACGGCAAACTCTCGAACCAGAGGGTCGAGGAGATGGAGGCGCAGGGAGAGGGCGACGAACGCGGAGAGAAGCGTCATCCCGGCGACTTCGCCCTGTGGAAGGCCGACGGCGTGAGCGAGGGTGCCGTCGAGGAACACCGCGACCCCGACACGGAGTACGCGGTGTCCCATCCGTCCGGTCAGACGTGGGACTCCCCGTGGGGAGAGGGACGTCCCGGCTGGCACATCGAGTGTTCGGCGATGAGCATGGAACACCTCGGCGAGACCATCGACATCCACGTCGGCGGACAGGACCTCGTGTTCCCGCACCACGAAAACGAAATCGCCCAGAGCGAGGCCGCGACCGGCCACCAATTCGCCCGCTACTGGCTCCACGTCCGCCTGCTCGAAACCGAGGGCGAGAAGATGAGTTCGAGTTTGGGCAACTACTCCACCGTTCGCGGCGCGATTTCGGAGATCGGCGCGAACGCCGTCAGGATGTTCCTCCTCTCTACGTCCTACGCCAACCGCCAGACGTTCAGCGACGAAACGGTGAACGAGGCCGTCGAACGCTGGGACCGACTCTCGGACGGCTACGACCGCGCCGTCGAAGCCCTCGACGGCCCGGACGCGCGAACCAAGGTCGAGGACGACGAGTTGCGCCAAGCCGTCACCGAGACCCACGAGGAGTTCGCGGACGCGATGAACGACGACTTCAACACCCGCCGCGCGCTCGCCGCCCTGCTCGACCTCGTGACGGCGGTCAACCGCCACGCGGATGCGCACGAGGAGTACGACTACGACGGCCTCAAATCGGCCGTCGAGACGTTCGAGGAACTCGGCGGCGACGTGCTGGGCTTCTCGCTCGGCGGAGAGGCGGGCGGCGACGTTCGACTCGCCGAAGACCTCGTGGAACTCGTCCTCGACCTCCGCGAGGGCGAGCGGGACGCCGGGAACTACGACCGCGCCGACGCGCTCCGCGACGACTTACAGGCGCTCGGCGTCGATGTTCAGGATTCCGACTCCGGCCCTTCGTTCAAGCTCCCGTAGCCGTCGGACTTATACTGGGGGGTTGAGTATCGGGGATAGACATGAACCGGAAACTGATTGCAGGCGCGTTACTGGCGACGCTCGTCCTCACGAGCGGTTGTCTCGGGTTTATCCTCGGCGACACCCTCGAAGTCAGCGCCACGAAGGCGACCGTCGGCGACAACGCGCTGTCGCAAACGGGCTACGAGAAAGCGAAGGTCGAATCCCTCGAAGCGAAACGGACGTTCGAAGCGGCGGGCCAGAGCCGCGAGGTGAAGGTGACGAACTGGGTCGCACAGTACGAAAAGACCGTCGGCATCGATGGCGTCGCGGAAGGAACGGCGGCGACCTTCGTCGTCGTCAGCAGTCCCGACGTAAAGATAGCGTCCAAATCGTTCAACCCGCTGTCGAAGTTCGACAACCGGGACCTCGTGGAGAAGTTCGTATCTGGATACGGAAACATCCACGACATCCGAACCGTCGGGTCGGAGAACGTGACGGTGCTGGGGACGAACACGAAGGTCTCCGAATTCACCGCAACCGCCAGCTCGCACGGCGCGAACGTGGACGTAACGATTCAGGCGACGAAGTTCAAACACGACGGCGATTACATCGTCGTGCTCGCGGTGTATCCGAAGCGGCTCGACGAATCCGATAGCGTCTCCAGCCTGCTCTCCGGTATCCAACACGGCGGCTAATCGGGCAACGTTTTTTCTCCCTTCTGTCGGTACGGACGGTATGAACCGAACTCTCGTTTCGGGACTCGGCCTGACCATCCTCGGGGTGGTGGGGTATCTGATAGGTCTCTCCGCGCCGTATCCGGGGCGCGCGTTCTCTATCACGGGAATCATGGTCGGCATCACGCTCGCCGCCATCGCCAACGCGGCCGAACCGGAGGACGTCCAATGACCGTCGAATCGCTCCGGTTCGCCGACGGCGAAGTCGAGACGGTCGAGGACTTCCAATCCGCGCGCGTCGAATCCGGTACCGTCTGGGTGCGGGCGAGCGACGCCACGCCCCTCGAACTCGAACGAGTCGCGGAAGCGTTCGACATCCACCACCTCTCCGTCGAGGACATCAGAAACGAGATTCGACCGAAGACGGAGGAGTTCGCGGGCTACACGTTCGTCCTGCTCAAGACGGTCGAACTCGCCCGCGGCGAAACCACCTTCGAGGAGGAGACCCGCGTCAAACCGGTGGGCGTGTTCGTCGGCGAGGACTGGCTCGTCACCCTCTCGGAGTACGACATCGACGCCGTTTCGCGCATCTGGCGGGCCGCGCTCGACGGCGACCGGCGAATCGTCGGCCGCGGGCCGGACTTCACGGCGTACCGCGTCTGTGACGGCATCGTGGACGGCTACTTCGCGGCGCTCGACCAGATAGAGGAACAGATAGAGGCCGTCGAGGAGGCCGTCATCAGCGACACGAGCATCGAGACGCTGGAGTCGATAAACGGCGTCCGGCGGGAACTGCTCGCGTTCCGAAAACTCGCGTGGCCGACCCGCGAGGCCGTGGGCTATCTCGCCCGCGGCGACCCCGAGGAGGTGCGCCCGGAGACGGAGAAGTACTTCCGCGACGTGTACGACCACCTCGTCCAACTCGTGGACTTGACCGAAACGTACCGCGATTTGGCGGGCGGCGCGCGCGACATCTACCTCAACATGCTCTCGGTCTCGACCAACGAGGTGATGAAGAAGCTGACCGTCGTCGCCACCATCGTCCTCCCGCTGACGCTCGTGGTCGGCGTTTACGGCATGAACTTCCAAGACGGTCCGTTCAACATGCCGGAACTGGGCTGGACCTACGGGTATCCGGCGGTGATGCTCGGCATGTTCCTCATGAGCGCGATTCTGGTCGTCTACTTCCGAAGAGCGGGGTGGTTGTGAGTCACGGGGCGAAATCCGAGAGGTTGGCCTGCACACCGGAGACCATCTCGGATTTCCTGCGGAGGGAATTCATCGAAATCGGGAGTTGCGGGACGATTTCCCGAACTGCCCCGTGGAACGATTCCGCCTCCCCGAACCGACCGTCGAAGGCGTTTCTGACGCTCTCGCGCACCTGCCAGACGCCGACGGGTGCCCAGTAGTCGTCGCTGACCTCGCGGAGGACGAGGGCCTTGGCCTGTCGGCCGATGTCTTCGAGGTGTTCCAGCACGCCGAGTCGCGAGGCGTAGTACGCTCCGGCGGTTTCATCGACGTAGCTCGTTCTGCCTTCGTATCCCTCGTGGGCGCTTCCCATCCAGATGTCGCCGGTCGGCGAGGGGTTCCAGATGCTTCCGGGAGCCTTCATCTCCACGAGTTCGAACTCCCACTGCCCCGGCGCGAGGATGACCCAGTAGCGGTTGCCCATGTACTCGTTCACCCACACTTGCGTCTCGTCGATGCTCGGCGCGTTGCGGATGCGTCCGCGGAGGTATTGTCCCACCGTGTCGTCTACGGCGGTAATCGACCAGCGCGTCGGGACGAGTTTCCGGTTCTGCCCCTGACCCAACGCCCCCGCCGAGAGGATGGTGTTGATGTCGTACACGTCGAACCCGCGGCGGTACAGGTAGTTCATCGCGCCTTGGGCCTGCCAGTCGTCGTCTTCGAGCGTCTTCTTCACGGCGCGGGGAACGTGCGGGTTCTCGGTCAAATCCGCCGAGGACGCGCGGGCCGTCGGGCCGGTCGGCGTGGCGATGTCGTCCACGTTCACGTCCAAGTCGAGTTTCTCGGTCAAGCCGATTTCCACGTCCACCGGGCGGTCGGCGATGGCGATTTCGCGCTGGACGCCGACGAACCCGTCCCACACGTCGTCCACGTTCACCTTCGCGGAGCGGTTCGAGTTCAGCAGGCCGGTCCGGTACTGGAGGACGTTATCGATGCCGAGGCCGCGCTGGTACCAATCGCCGCTGGTGGCGAACTCCGCGGCGTTCTCCTCCGCGCCGACCGGCGAGAGGATTCCCGTCGAGACGTTCGGGTAGGACGACCGGCCGACGAACACCGAGGGCGAGGTACTTCCGAAGAGCGAATCGCCCTGCGCCACCTCGGAAAACCGGTCCTCGAAGTCGTCCACGTAGTCCAGAATCTCGTAGGACTTCTCCTCGGCCAGACGGCGGCGGCGCTCCTCCTCGTCCGGGCGCAAATCGTCGATATACTCGTCCAACCGCATCCACGGAACGTAGGGAAGCGAGGGGCTTCAACGTTCGGCAATCGGACGGAAACGGCCGCCGGGAACGCGCTGGCTGTCGCTCGAACGGGACAAAAACGGAAGGATGACGCGGTTAGCTGTGGATTCCCATCGCTTCTATCTGTTCCTGATACCGGTTGCGGATGGTGACCTCCGTCACCTGTGCCACGTCGGCGACTTCGCGTTGCGTCTTCTTCTCGTTGCACAACAGTGAGGCGGCGTAAATCGCGGCGGCGGCGTAGCCGGTGGGCGATTTACCGGACAACAATCCCTCTTCGGCGGTGGTTTCGATGATGTTGTTGGCCTTCGACTGCACCTCTTCGCTGAGTTCGAGTTCAGAACAGAACCGCGGAACGTATTTTTTCGGGTCGACCGGTTTCATCTCCAGACCGAGTTCTTGGGAGATGTATCGATACGTTCGTCCGATCTCCTTTCGTTCGACCCGCGAAACCTCGGAGATCTCCTCCAGACTTCGTGGAATCCCTTCCTTTCGACAGGCGGCGTACAGCGCGCTCGTTGCCACGCCTTCGATGGAGCGACCACGGATGAGGTCCTCCTTGAGTGCCCGTCGATAGATAACCGATGCGACCTCTCGTACCGACCGCGGGACACCCAGCGCGGATGCCATGCGGTCGATTTCGGACAGGGCGAACTGGAGGTTTCGCTCGCCCGCGTCCTTCGTTCGGATGCGCTCCTGCCACTTACGCAGGCGGTGCATCTGACTGCGTTTCTTGGAAGAAATAGACCGACCGTAGGCGTCTTTGTCCTTCCAGTCGATAGTGGTCGTCAATCCCTTATCGTGCATCGTCTGCGTCGTCGGCGCTCCCACGCGCGACTTCTGCTGTCGTTCCTGATGATTAAAAGCACGCCACTCCGGGCCGGGGTCGATCCGTTCCTCCTCGACGACCAACCCACAGTCGTCACAGACCAGTTCGGCACGGTCGGTACTTTTGATCAACGTTTCGGACCCACATTCAGGACAAGTACGCTCTCCCTCTCGTTCGTTCGCCGTTTGCTCCCCTTCGAGTTGGCGCTCCCGCTGGCGAGTGGACCGTGTCATCGCACTTTTATAGTAGTAACTCCCAAACATTTAAACCCTTGGGCAAAACCTATATATATCTGACACACGCTCACATATCACTCCCGCGAGACCGGAACCTGTTTACTCGAACACGGACGAGTGTCGGCAATGCCAGTCATCGAGTGTGACGTGGACGAGGCACGCCGGACGCTCGCCGACGCCGGGGTCATCGTCTCGGACGGCAAATCCGAGTACGAAGAGTGGCGGGCGAGACACGGCGACGCCGTCGCCATCGCATACGACGACAAGCTCGTGATTCAGGGGGCGAATCCACAGGACATCGAGGCGATTCTTCGAGATGCGGGGGGGCACGCCTACCTCTACTTCGACGGTGCCAGTCGCGGAAATCCCGGCCCGGCCGCGACCGGGTGGGTCATCGTGACGAGCGATGGAATCGCCGCGGAGGGCGGAACGAGAATCGGACGCGCGACGAACAACCAAGCCGAGTACGAGGCGCTCATCGAGGGGCTCGAAACGGCCCGCGACTACGGTTTCGACTCCGTGGATGTGAAAGGAGATTCCCAGCTCATCGTCAAGCAGGTGACGGGTGCGTGGAAGACGAACAACCCCGAACTCCGCGAGCGCCGCGTTCGCGTCCGGGAGCTGTTGGAGGAGTTCGACAAATGGTCCCTGAAGCACGTTCCGCGAGAGGTAAACGAACGCGCGGACAAATTGGCAAACGAGGCGTTAGACAATGGCTGAACTGCCGGACGACACGGTTTCGGAGGCGGAACGATTGACCCACCTCGCGCGTGACCGCGAGGGCGAAGAGGCGGAGCAATATCGTACGGAACGGACGCAGCTGCTCGAAACCCACGGTTTCGTCGCACGGATTCGGGAAGAGGACACCAGAACCGTGCTGGTCCTCCATCCCGAGGAGTGGGTCGAGGACGGAACCATTCGCGTCGAGCGAATCGAGGACACGGACCGCGCGGTCGAAATCCCGCTGACGGGCGCTGGCGACCCGGACGATTGGGACGAAATCGACGAGCACAACCGCGCCGTTGCGGCGCGAGTTCGAGAGGAATACGGCGACGTCCACGGCGCGAACGCCGAGGCCTTCGCGGACTTCATGGGCAATCACTACGCGCGACCCGTCGAGTCGGCGACGAACGACGAAGTGGACGAATTTCTGACGGAGTACTTCCCGCGGAATGCGTGGCCGACTTCGGAACAGAAAAAAACGGTAAAAGAATCGGTCGAACTCGTGTTCGAGTGCGTTAGTCGGACTGCTCGATGAGTGCGCGGACCTTTTCGGCACGCGCGTCGTCGGTGATGAACTTCGAGAGCGACCACGCGAACGCGTCTTCGACGGCTTCGAGACCGGCTTGGGTCAGACCGTACTGGTTGGTCCGCTTGTCGAGTTCGCTCTTCTCGACCAGTCCGCGCTCGACCAGCGTGTCGAGGTTGGGGTACAGGCGGCCGTGGTTCACTTCCTCGTCGTAGTAACTTTCGAGTTCGCGCTTGATAGCGAGCCCGTACATCGGTTCCTCGGTGAGGACGATGAGGATGTTACGCTGGAACGCGGTGAGGTCGCGAGCGGTACTGCTTTCGGTGAGTGTTTGTGCCTCTGACATTGGCTTTGACACGACGAAATATGTAACCGAGATATTTAACCCTTCTCAAGTTTCTTGGTGTTTCTCCGTTCTTTCGTTCGATTTTAATACCCAACTGCCACTCATGGATTGCGGAAGGGTGTCACACTTATGAGTGGTTTCACGGGTACGAGTCACTTGTTTACACCCATGCCGAAAGGACTTTTTGGTCTTCCCGTCGAGTTCCAAGCGACCCATGACGAATCTCTGGGAAGACCTCGAAACGGGGCCGAACGCTCCCGAGGAAATCTACGCAGTTGTCGAGTGTCTCAAAGGCGACCGGAACAAGTACGAATACGACAAGGACATCCCCGGTGTCATGCTGGACCGCGTGCTCCACAGCAACGTCCACTACCCCGGTGACTACGGGTTCATCCCGCAGTCGTACTACGACGACGAAGACCCGTTCGACGTGCTCGTGCTCGTCGAGGATTCGACGTTCCCCGGCTGTGTCATCGAGGCCCGCCCCGTCGCCATGATGAAGATGGACGACGACGGCGAACAGGACGACAAGGTCATCGCCGTCCCCATCGAGGACCCACGCTTCGACCACATCGAGGACGTCGAGGACATCCCGCAGCAGACGAAGGACGAGATCGACGAATTCTTCTCCACCTACAAGAACCTCGAAGCCGGAAAGGAAGTCGAGACGCTGGGCTGGGAGGACAAACAGGCGGCGTACGACGCCATCGAACACTCCCAAGAGCTGTACGACGAAAATTTCAACTAGATTCCATAGTCCGTTCAGCTTTTCGAACAGTTCCCGACTTTTTTGGAACCGCTGAAACCCGTCGATTACCGGCCGATTACGTCCGAATTCGTTACTTCTGGAACCAACCTCACATAAAGATGCCATAGAATACACCCGAAATTATATACGAGTGGAAGGAGCTATGCGTTAGCAATGCTCGCCGGATTCGTCGCCGAAAACATGCCAGCGGTCGCCACTGCCGTTCTCTTGCTCCTCTCCGGCGGCGGCGTGCTGTACGCCGTTCAGTTTCGGTCGTGGGGTGGCACCGAGAACCCGGAATCGGCCGGGTCGCTCCGGAAGGTCGTCGCCGGACAGAACCGCGTCGCGCTCGTCGTCCCGGAAAGCCCGAGTATCGACTCCTTGGCGGCGGCGGTCGGGGTACAAGCCCTCTGTAAGGACTGGGGCGTTGCGGCGCGAATCGCGGCGGAGGGCGAGATAACCGGCGAGGACAGCAAGGCGTTCTGCAACATCTTCGATATCGACGTGACGATTCTCGACGAAAACGGGGAAGGACTCCCGAACTGCGACGGCGGAATCGCAATCGGCGGCGGCGGTGCGGTTCCCCGACTGGCGAACAACCCCCCGGTCGTCGGCGTCATCCGGCACCGACCGACCGCGGAGGAGAACATCCTCACGATTACGCGCACGGACGACGGCGCGACATCGACGGTCGTGACCGAACTCGTGCGCGACATGGGATTCGTTCCCGACCAGCGCGTGGCGACCGCGCTGTTGTACGGTATCCGCGCCGGAACCCGCGAGTTCCGGCGGGCCAACGGGTCGAACGACTACGACGCCGCCGGGTTCCTCCACGCCTACGCCGACCTCGGGCGAATCGAGGAGTTGCGCTCGCCGGGCGTCAGCAGCGACACCTTCGACGTGCTCGGCGAGGCGATAGCGAGTCGGGAACGACGGGCGAGTTTCGCCGTGGCGAACGTCGGCGTCGTCCCCTCGGTGAGCGCGCTGGAGGAGGCCGCTGATTCGCTCCTGCGACTCGAAGGCGTCTCGACGGCCGCCGTGTTCGGCCTCCACGAGGAAACCATCGTCATCTCCTGTCGCGCGGAGGACGTCCGAACCAGCGCGGAGGATATCCTGACCGGCGCGTTCGACGCGAGCGAGACGACGGGCGGGAACGCGGACGCCGCGACCGCTCGGGTGTCGCTCGGCATCTTCGCACGGGTCGATAGCGAGCACACGAACACGCTGGACTCGCTCATCGACACGAGCACCCGGAAGGCGTTGTTCACCGCGTTCGAAAGTTCGTGAACGAAAACTTGAGAGGTTGTAGCATGGAAACGAAGGTTCTTGTAGTCGCCTGTGGTAGAGCGGCGTATGGGTCTATTCGATAGGCTCCGTGGAGACGACGCTCCGCGGGTCGCCTTCTTCGGCATCGACGGCGTGCCGTACAGCTTCCTCAAGGAAAACGCCTCGGAGTTCCCGAACATCGCATCGCTGGCGAGCGAGGGGAGCGCCGGAGCGATCGACAGCATCGTGCCGCCGGAGTCCTCCGCCTGCTGGCCAGCCCTCACGACGGGCGTCAACCCCGGAAATACGGGTGTGTACGGGTTCCAAGACCGCGAAAACGGTTCGTACGACACCTACGTCCCGATGGGACGCGACGTGCAGGCGACGCGCGTCTGGGACCGCGTGACCGACGCGGGCCGCGACGCGACGGTGATGAACGTCCCCGTCACGTTCCCACCGCAACGGAACGTCCAGCGCATGGTTTCCGGATTCCTCTCGCCCGGCGTCGACAAGGGTGCCTACCCCGACGAGATGCGGAACTACTTGGAGTCCATCGACTATCCCATCGACGCGAACGCGAAGCTGGGACACAAGGACGACAAATCCGAGTTCATCCAGAACGCACACGAGACGCTCGAAACGCGCTACGAGTCGTTCCAGCACTACATCGACCAGGACGACTGGGACCTCTTTTTCGGCGTCTTCATGACGACCGACCGCGTGAACCACTTCCTGTTCAAGGATTACGAGGAGGACGGCGAGTACAAAGAGGAGTTCATCGAGTTCTACAAAAAGCTCGACGAGTACCTCGGGAAACTCCGTGACTCCCTGCCGGACGACGTGACGATGATGGTCGCCAGCGACCACGGTTTCACCAGCCTCAACTACGAGGTTCACTTCAACTCGTGGCTCGAACAGGAAGGCTGGCTCTCCTACGAGGACGACGACCACGAGGAACTCGGCGACATCAGCGACGACACCGATGCCTACTCGCTCATTCCGGGTCGGTTCTACATCAATCTCGAAGGCCGCGAACCGCGCGGTAGCGTCCCGCAGGACGAGTACGAGGAGAAGCGCGCCGAACTCAAAGAGAAGCTCGAAAACCTCGAAGGGCCGGACGGCAACAAGGTCTGCTGGCGCGTCGTGGAGAAAGAACAGGCGTTCGACGGCGACCACGAGGACATCGCACCCGACCTCGTCGCCATCCCGAACCACGGCTTCGATTTGAAGGCCGGATTCAAGGGCCACGACGACGTGTTCGGCGTCGGGCCGCGCAACGGCATGCACAGCTTCGACAACGCGACGCTGTTCGTGGACGACCCGAACGCACGAATCCCGGAGGACACGGACCTCCTCGACATCGCCCCGACCATCCTCGACCTGATGGAACTCGACTACCCGTCGAGCGAACTCGAAGGGCGTAGCCTGGTCTGAAACCGGTCGCGTCGCGGTCGATTCACCGCTTTCGAATCTCCTTTATCCGCAAGCGAGAAATCTCGGTCGAATGAGCGACCGCCTCGGAACCGCGTTGGTCATCGTCTCGGCCGTCGGGTTCGGTACGCTGGGAATCCTCGGCAAGCTTGCCGCGGGCGCGGGGCTGTCGATTCCGACCGTGCTGTTCTTCCGGTTTGTACTCGCCACCGCGTTGGTGTGGGCGGGCCTCGCGGTGCGCGGACGACTCCGACGGTTTTCGGGACGGACCCTGCTCGTCGGCCTCGGTCTGGGCGCGCTCGGCTACGCGGCCATGAGCGGACTCTACTTCTGGGGCCTCTCGTTTCTGACCGCCGGACTCGTCGGCATCCTGCTCTACACCTATCCCGTCATCGTCGTCGTGCTCTCCGCGCTCTTCCTCGACGAGCGCATCACGCGCCGAACCGGCGTCGCGCTGGTTCTCGCCTTGGCGGGCGTCGCGCTCATCACGGGCGGCGACCCGGCCGGTGCCGACCCGCGCGGCATCGTCGTCGTCCTCGCCGCCGCGGTGGTGTACGCGAGCTACATCACCGCGAGCAGGGTCGCGCTGGACGCCGTGCCCGCTGACCTGCTCACGGCCCACGTCCTCCCCGCGGCGGCCTGTGCGTACCTCGTCTACGGTTCGGCGACGGGGACGCTCTCGGTCCCGGATTCGGGGAGCCAGTGGCTCATCGTCGCGGCCATCGCCGTGCTCGCAACCGCGCTGCCCATCTTTACTTTCTTCGCGGGACTGGGCCGCATCGGGGCGAGTCGCGCTAGCATCGTCAGTACCATCGAACCCGTCGTCACGCTCCTGCTCGGCGCGGCGATACTCGCCGAACCGGTGACGCCGGTGACGGTGCTCGGCGGCGCGTCGGTGCTCGCCGGGGTCCTGCTCGTACAGGCCGAGTGAGTCGATGCGAAAATCAGACGGCGTTGGGTTTCTCGTGGATTTCGAGGTCGACTGGCCGCGGTTCGCCCTCCAAGTCCGTGACGATGCGTTCGACGACCTTTTCGGCCTCCGAGAGCACGAGCGGTTTCACCTTGCCCACGACCCACCCGAGCGAGACGAACGCGGGGAGGTTGAGCATCCCCGAATCCGCCGAGTCGGCGTCGAAGTGGATGGAGAGCCACACACGGGAGGCGGTCTCCTCGCCCTCCGGCGCTTCCTCCGGGACTTCCTCCACGCGCCAGTGTCCGTGGGCGTGAATGTCCTTGATTATCTTCCAGTCGATGCGGTTCGGTGGGTCGAGTTCCGTCACCTCGGAGCGGACGGTGTACCGAACCTTCCACCACTTGAGGTGAATGTCGTACTCGGTTCCCGGCCCACCGTCACCCTCGTGCGTGACCTGCGTGAGGTGTTTCGAGTAGTTCGCATAGCCCGGAAAGTCGAGCAGGAACTCGTAGGCCTCCTCCGGCGGCACGTAGACGACGGTACTGAGTTCGAGGTGGTCCACGCGTTTCGATTCTGTTCGACTGAAAGTAAACATTCCGGCGAGGTACCTGCACGAACGTACCCAATCCAGTCGTTTATACCACCGCACCGACAACCTCCGACCATGACGGACTACGACGTACTCATCATCGGCGGTGGCGTCGCGGGCCTCTCCGCGGCCACGTTCACCGCTCGCGCCGACCTCGACACGCTGGTCGTGAACGACGGCGTTTCCATCCTCTATCGAAACGCGATTCTGGAGAACTTCCCCGGATTCCCCGCCGGAATCGACTCGCGGTTGTTCTCCCTGATGCTCCAAGAGCAGGCCGAACGCGCCGGGTCCGCGCGCCTCGACGCGAAGGTCTCGGACGTACACCGCGCGGACGACGGCGCGTTCGTCGCGGAAATCGACGGTGGGAGCAACGATGGCGGCGAGGACGGCGACGGGACGATTTCCGCCGAACGGGTCGTCGTCACCTCGTGGTCGGACGCCTCGCACCTCGACGGACTCGACCTCGACCTCGAAGACTCGGGGAGCAAGCGCTACGTCCCGGTGGACGACGACGGCCGAACCGACGTCGAGGGCGTCTACGCCGCCGGACGAATCGCCGAGCAGTACCACCAAGCCATCGTCTCGGCGGGCCACGGGTCGCAAGTCGGCATCACCGTCGTCCACGACGCCAACCCCGACTTCTACCACGACTGGGTGACGCCGGAGGGCTACTTCACCAACCGCGACCGCGAGGTCCCGGAGGGCTGCGAGGAGATTTCGGAGGACGAACGCCAGCGCCGCGCGCGGAAGGCCCACGACCGTCTTCGAGACTATCTGGAGGAGTGGGAGGACGAGCGCCCCGTCCCCCACCCGAGTTTCGTCGAGAACATGAACTGACCCGAGTCGGACGAGAAGAAGGGATTTCGGCGGAGATACAGTCGTGAAGAAGTCTTCGAGGACTCCCACGAGACGAATTTTTTGAGGGCGCTACACGTACGTGATTACGTTTTCGAAAGCCCCCACCACGCTCGCTACGTGTTGCAGTTGCGAGCGACTGAATCGAAACTACTGAGAAGCAGACCTCGAAAGCCCCCGCCACGCTCGGTGTCAGAAGATTCTGTTGTCGCTGTGACTACAACTACCGAGCGGCAATGAATTTCCGCACCGCGACCGCAACCGCATCAGCCACACCCTCCCCAGCCGATTCCTTCGCATTCGCTCAGTCATCCACTCGCACGCTTCACCGGAACGACGCGGCCACGCTCGGCCGCGTCGTCCCGCCAGCGCGCGCCGGGGGTGTTCGGTTCCTTTCGACGAGTCCACATCTCAGTGCCCGCCGGAGGAGAGGTGCAGGCCGACGATGCCGACGACGATGACGCCGATGAAGGCGACCCGGAGGAGGTCCGCGGGTTCGTCGAACAGGACGATGCCGAGCGTCGCGGTACCAACCGCGCCGATGCCCGTCCAGACGGCGTAAGCGGTCCCGACGGGGAGCGTCTGGAGGGATTTCGCCAGCAGCGCCATGCTGACGACGAGCGCGACGACGGTGGCGACGGAGGGCCAGAACTTCGAGAAGCCGTCGGAGTACTCCAATCCGATGGCCCACGCGACTTCGAACACCCCGGCGACGATGAGCACCTTCCACGACATGGGTGGATTCTCGGGACGGGCGAACGCTATGTCTTGCGTTTCCCAGTCTGCCGAAACCCGTGGCTCTTTATGAATCCCTTTTGAAGCGTTCACGAAATGAGCGCCGACGAGGTGGACCCGGACGAGTTGGGCGAGTCAGTGGAGCGGCCGATGGTTCGGCTGTTCACCGAATACGGCGGCGACCACCTCCACTGGTTCGCCATCGGGTTGGCGACGAGCATGGCCGCCAGATTCCTCTCGCTCGTCCCGCCGCTCGTCCTCGGCGTCGCGCTGGACGCGGTGTTCTACAGCAAGCGGGCGTACACCCTGCCGCTCCTTCCGGACGCGTGGATTCCGACGACGCGGATGGACCAGTTCTGGTTCTCGGCGGAAATAATGGGCGTTTCGATGGTCCTCGCCGCGGTCTGCAACTTCGCCCGCTCGTCCAGCCTGAACCTCTTCTCCCATCGCGTCAAACACGAGGTTCGGACGGCGACGTATCAGTGGATGCAGCGCCTCGACATGACGTTCTTCGACGACCACAAGACCGGGGAACTCATGAGCATCCTCAATAACGACGCCAACCGCCTCGAACTGTTCCTCGACAACATGATGGGGAGTGCCATCCAACTGCTCGTCCTCATCATCGGCATCGGATATCTTCTCTTCACCATCAACCCGCAGTTGGCGCTCGTCACGCTCTCCATCATCCCCGTCGCGGCCCTGTTCACGTGGTGGTTCATGAAGCGCGTCGAGGCGTTTTACGCGGACGTTCGGTCGTCGGTTGGAGACCTGAACACGCGACTGGAGAACAACCTCGGCGGTATCGAGGTCATCAAAACCTCCGGAACCGAGTCGTTCGAAGACGAGCGCGTTCGGAGCGCCTCCTACGAGTATTTCAAGCGCGACTGGCAGGCGCTCCGGATGAACTTCGTCTACCGTCCCGGCATGCAGTTGCTCACGTCCGTCGCCTTCGCCGCCACGTTCGTCGTGGGGGGACTGTGGTTCCTCACCGACCCGCCGCTCGGGTTTTCGGGCACGCTCTACGTCGGCCAACTCGTCACGTTCCTCCTGTTCACCCAGCGCATGGTCGAACCGCTCACCCAGATGAGCGAGGTGGTGGACCGGTACGAGGATGCGAAGGCATCGACCAAGCGCATCTTCGGCCTGCTGTCGATTTCGCCCGACATCACGAGCGGTCCCGGTGCGGTCGAACTGGATTCGATTCGGGGCCGCGTCAAGTACGACCACGTGGACTTCGCCTACGAAGACGGCCAAGAGGTCCTCTCCGACGTGACCTTCACCGCCGACCCCGGCGAGACGGTGGGTCTCGTCGGTCCGACGGGGGCCGGGAAGTCCACGATTTGCAAACTCCTCCCGCGCCTCTACGACGTGACGGGCGGCGAGATTCGCGTTGACGGCCACGACGTGCGCGACGTCACCGTCGAGAGCCTTCGGGAACACATCGGCTACGTCGGACAGGACACCTTCCTGTTCGACGGGACGGTGCGGGAGAACATCGCCTACGGCGCGTTCGACGCGACGGACGACGAAATCGAGGCGGCCGCGAAAGCCGCCGAAGCGCACGAGTTCGTCACCAACCTGCCCGACGGCTACGACACGCGGGTCGGCGAGCGCGGCGTGAAACTCTCGGGCGGTCAGCGCCAGCGCATCTCCATCGCGCGGACGATTCTCGCGGACCCCGAACTGCTCGTGTTGGACGAAGCGACGAGCGCGGTGGACACCGAGACGGAGATGCTCATCCAGCGCAGTCTCGATAGGTTGACCGAGGACCGAACGACGTTCATCATCGCCCACCGCCTCTCGACGGTGAAGGGCGCGGACACCATCCTCTCCATCGAGGACGGGAGAATCGTGGAACGCGGCACCCACGAACGACTGCTCGACGGCGACGGCCTCTACGCCGACCTCTGGCGGGTGCAGGCCGGGGAAATCGACGCCCTCTCCGATGAGTTCGTCGCGGAGGCGACCCGGCGGGCGAGCGCGAGTCGGACGAGCCAAGGGTCGAACCAGTGACCTTTTTCGGGCTACCGCGCCCACTACCGGGTAATGCTGACCGGAGTGAACGTGGCGTTGGGGGTGACGGGAAGTATCGCGGCGGTGAAAGTGGTCGAACTGGCACACGAACTGCGGAGGCGCGGCGCGAACGTCCGCGCGGTGATGTCGGGGAGCGCGCAGGGAATCATCCACCCGTGGGCGGTCGAGTTCGCCACCGAGAATCCGGCCGTGACCGAAATCACCGGACGGGTCGAACACGTCGAACTCTGTGGCCGCGATGGGTGGGCTGACGTCCTCCTCGTCGCCCCGGCCACGGCGAACACCGTCGGGAAAATCGCCGGCGCGGTCGACGACACGCCGGTCACGACGTGCGCGACCACCGCGCTCGGTGCCGACGTTCCGGTCGTCATCGCACCCGCCATGCACGAACCGATGTACGACCACCCCGGCGTCCTCGACGCCATCGAGCGCGTCGAGTCGTGGGGCGTCGAGTTCGTCTCTCCGCGAATCGAGGAGGGAAAGGCGAAAATCGCCACCGAGGACGCCATCGCGCTCGACGTCGCCCGCGCGACGACGCCGGACCTCCTCGACGGAAAACACGTCGTCGTCACCAGCGGCGCGACGAGCGAGGAGGTCGACCCCGTTCGCATCCTGACGAGCCGCGCCTCGGGGAAGACGGGGCGGGCGGTCGCCCGCGCCTGCTACGTCTACGGAGCCAGCGTCACGCTCGTTCACGACGGCCCCGGCGTCCCCTACGCGACCGTCGAGCAAGTCGAGACCAGCGCCGAGATGCTCGACGCGGTGGAGCAACACGTCGACGGACTCCCGGCGGACGCCCTCGTCTCCGTCGCCGCCATCAGCGACTACACCGCCGACGGTGCCGACGAGAAAATCCGGTCCGGGAAGGACCTCACCCTCGATTTACGGCCGACGCCGAAGCTCATCGACACGGTTCGTGACGACCACCCCGACCTCCCCATCGTCGGGTTCAAGGCCGAGACCAGCGGCGACGACGACGCGATGGTCGCCGCCGCCCGTGAGACACTCGAACGAGCGAGCCTCTCGTTCGTCGTCGCGAACGACGCCAGCGTGATGGGCGAAGACGAAACCAGAACCCTGTTCGTCCGCGAAAACAGCGTTCGGGAGTACGGCGGGAGCAAGGCGGAACTCGGACTCCACGTCGCGGAAGAGCTCGCCCGGGAGATGACGGACGACACGTAGCGACCGTGGACGGGGACGATCTCCGAAACCGGTAGATTTCCCCGTCGAGAGAACCAGCAGACTGCCACGGTCGCCAGAACCATGGGCCCGCCGTTCGTGGTGCGAACTGTTGCTATGGCAGGGCTCTCGACACCGCTCACCGACGCGCTCGGAATCGACGTTCCAATCGTGCAGGCCCCCATCGGAAGCGCGACATGTCCTCCGCTCGTGACCGGCGTCGCCGACGCGGGTGCGCTCGGTATGCTCGCGGTGACGTGGTGTGACGAATCCACTACCCGCAAACTGCTCGCGGAAATAGAAACCGGAACCGACGGCCGGTTCGGGGTCAACATCGTCGCGGACGAATCCGCGTCGGAGTTCTCAACGGACGCCCACGTCGAAACCTGCCTCGACGAAGGTGTGGATATCTTTTCCTTCTCGTTCGGCGACGCCGCACCGTTCGTGGACCGAATCCACGCGGCGGATGGAACGGTCCTTCAGTCCGTCGGCAGCGCCGAGCAAGCGCGAAATTCGGTCGCAAACGGCGTCGATATCGTCGTCGCACAGGGTTGGGAAGCGGGCGGCCACGTTCAGAGCGACGTCGCGACGATGCCGTTGGTTCCCCGCGTCGCGGACGCGGTTCCCGACACGCCGGTCGTCGCTGCTGGCGGTATTGCGGACGGACGGGGAATCGCGGCCGCCCTCTCGCTCGGCGCGGACGGCGCGTGGCTCGGAACGCGGTTTCTCGCTACGAAGGAGGCGAACGTCCACCGCACGTATCGAAGTCGCGTCCTCGAAGCGAACGAGACGGAGACAGTCCACTCCACCCTGTTCGACGACGGCTGGCCGGACGTTCCCCATCGAGTCATCGAGAATTCGACCGTCGAGGAGTGGATGGCCGCGGGCGAGCCGGAAACCGACCGACCGGGAGACGGGGATATCGTCGCGGAAGCCGCGGACGAACACCCCGTCCGCCGATACGAGGACTCGCTCGCTGTTCCCGGCATGGACGGTGACGTGGAAGCCCTCCCGCTCTACGCGGGGCAGAGCGTCGGGGTGACCGAGACGGTCCGCTCGGCGGGCGAACTGGTGTCTTTGTTGGCCGAAGAAACGACGGACGCCCTCGAACGGGTGAACGACTACCGAACGGCGAGCGAGTAACCGACTACTCGTCGCCGGGCCATTCGGCGTCGCCGAAGAACTCGATGCCCATCTTCTGGGCGGAGCGAGAAATCATGTGCGCGCCGGTCGGCGCGGTGAGGAACAGAAAGATGATGCCGACCAGCGAGGTGAGCCCGGCACCTTCCGGGCCGTAGTAGACGAATCCGGCGAGCAACAGCGAAGCCGAGCCGAGCGTCGTCGCCTTGCTGGTCGCGTGCATCCGGTTGTACACGTCGGGGAGTCTGATGAGGCCGACCGTGCCGACCACGAGGAAGAAACTCCCGACGGCGATGAGCAGCGTGATGAGGATTTCCTGAACGAGGTTCATTTGACGATATCTCCTTCGATGACGTACTGCGAGACCGCGATGGTGCTGATGAACCCGATGATGGCGAGGACGAGGCTCACCGTGACGAACAACCCTTCGCCGGTTTGGAGTGCGTACAGGGCCGCGATGGCGACGACGTTCGTTGCGATGGTGTCGAGCGCGACCACTCGGTCGGGAACCGTCGGCCCTTTGATGACGCGGTAGCCCGCGAGCAGGGTCAGGCCGCTCGCGATGACGAGGCCGACCTGCACGGCGAGGGAGAATATCGCGGGGTCAGTTGCCACGCTTGACACCCCCTTCGGTCGGTTCGCCGCTCGCGTGGGCCATCGGAAGGTCCGGAACCGGGTCGCCGGGTTTCCCCTCCTCGTCGAAGATGACGAGGGCGTAGTCCTCCCACGTTCGAATCGGGTCGACGATGCCGTCCGTGTCCGTGGCGTCGATGCTGTGTACGTAGAGCGCGTTCGTCTCCTCGTCGTAGTCCATTGTTATCGTCCCCGGCGTGAGGGTGATGCTGTTTGCGATGGTCGTAATCGCCCCGTCCGTCTGCACGCGGAGCGGTACGACCACGACGCCCGGTTCGATGGGCATGCTCGGCAACAGGACGCGGTAGGCGACGTCGATGTTCGCCAGGATGAGGTCCTTGATGAACACGACGATGTACAACCCGGCGTAGGGGAGCGCCTGCACGGTTCGAGTGAGGTTCATGTCCAGGGTGTAAAACCGCCGGAACATGAACGCGATGAGCATCCCGAAGGCGAGTCCGATGAGGAACTCGCCGATTATCCGCGTCGGTTCGAGCGCGACCCCGCGAACGAACAGCCAGAGGACCGCGAGGACGACGCCGATGACGGGCCACTTCTTCATGCGGCCCCACCTCCGAGCACCGCTTGGATGTACTCCTGTCTGTGAATCGCGGCACCGGCCGCCGCCTCCGCCGCCCGAAGCACGGGGTCGAACCCGATACCGACGAGCAGGACGAGGGCCGCGAGTCCGGCGAGGACGACCACGCCGGTCGGCTTCGCGCCGTTCTCGACCATCGGACTCACCGCGCCCCAGAATCCGCGGTTCCAGGCCCGCGAGAAGTACGCGATGGTGAGAATCGCGCCGAGCAACGCGATGGCGAGCGCGACGGACGCGCCCGCGTCACCCGCGGTACGGAAGACGAGGAACTTCCCGAAGAAGCCCGAGAGGGGCGGTATCCCGATGAGCGAAAGCGCCCCGACGAAGAACACGGCCGACAGGACCGGTTCCTTGCGGGTCAGCCCTCCGAGGTCGGCAAAGCGCGTCGAACCGACCGACGAGAACACCGACCCCGAGGCGAGGAACAACAGGCCCTTCGCCAGTGCGTGGTTCAGCGAGTAGATGAGCGCCGCCGTGACCGCGAGAATCTGTATCTCTTCGCTTCCCGCAGTCGCGCCGATTGCGAGCGGCAGGACGATGAACCCGACCTGTCCGATGCTGGAGTAGGCGAGCAACCCGTCGATGTCGTCGCGGCCGACCGCGCCGAGGCCGCCGAGCAGGATGCTCGCCGTCGCCATGATGAACATGACGGGGGCGAAAAAGCCCAGCGCGGACGTCCCGGACAGACCGGGTAGGCCCAGTCCATCCGGAATCGACAGCCACGAGAAGACGGTGAAGTACAGCCTGATGATGGCGTAGATTCCGACCTTCTTCACGACGCCCGCGAGCATCGCGGACACCGGCGCGGGTGCGGCGCTGTACGCCGGGGGCACCCAAAACTGGAACGGTGCCAGCCCGGACTTCAGCGCGAACACCGTGAACAGGAGCGCCGATAGACCCAACACGGGAAGCGGAGTGATACTGTTCGCCGCCGGGTTGGCGAGTCGGTGCGCCAAGTCGGCCATGTTGAGCGTCCCCGTCGTCGAGTAGATGCCGCCGATGGCGAGGAGCATGACCGCGCTCCCGATGAGGTTGAGGACGACGTACTGGAGCGCCGCGCGGGTGTGCTGTGGCCCGCTGTAGAACACCACCAGGACGTAGCTCGACATGAGCATTACCTCGAACCAGACGAAGAGGTTGAAGATGTCGCCCGTGAGGAACGCACCGCTCACGCCGACCAACATGAAGTGATACAGCGGGTGGTAGGAGAGCCGCTGACCGAACTCGTCCACGTACTGCACCGAGAAGACCAGCGCGGCGAACGAGACGATGGCGGCGAGTCCGAGCATGAACACCGAAAGCGGGTCGGCGACGAGCGTGATGCCGAACGGTGCGGGCCAGTTACCGAGTTGATACGGGATGGTTCGCGCCGCGCCCAAGGGGTCCACGTCGGTCCAGAGCAACGCGACGACGGCGACGTACGCCGCCCCACCGAGGACGCTGACGCCGCGCTGGACGGTCGAATACCGTCGAACGACGAGCGTCAGAATCGCCGTCACGAGCGGGACGAGCAGCGGTTCGATGACGAGTTGATTCATGTGGAATCACCCAATTCGTTGAGGTCGATAGTGCCGTGTTCTTGATAGACGCGATACGTCAAGACGAGCGAAAACGCCGTCGTCCCGAAGCCGATGACGATGGCCGTCAGGACGAGCGCCTGCACGACCGGGTCGGTGATGTGACCGCCGCCGTGGCTCCCGTGGCCGAAAATGGGGACGCTTCCGCCGAGTTTGCCCATCGTCACCAGATAGACGTTGGCGGCCTGACTGATGATGGTCACTCCCCAGATGACGCGAATCACGTCCCGTCGGAGGACGAGGAACGTCCCGAGGGAGAACAACACCCCGAGAACTATCGCGAGTATCAACTGGGGGTTCACGGCTTCGCTCATTCGGAACCCACCACCGAGAGGATCGTCAGGAGCGAGCCAACGACGACGAAGTAGACCCCCGTGTCGAAGGCCACCGCGCTCGCCACCTCGAACTCCGTGTAAATCGGGAAGTGGAACACCTCGTAAGTCTGGTTCATGAAGGCGTCACCGAAGGCCATCGCAACCAGACCGCTTCCGGCGGCGAGCGCCAATCCGAACGCGAACAGGGTCCGGTAGTTCTCGACGATGCCGTGTTGAAGGTGTTCTATCGGCCCGCGAACGAGTCGGTGGAATATCTCCTCTTCGAGGAAGTCCAACCCGTAGACGATGTAGATGAGGGCGAACGCCGTCGTCGTCAGGACGCCCGCGATGAATCCGCCGCCGGGGTGGTTGTGTCCCTGCAACATCAACGCGACAGACGTGAGGAAGATGAGCGGGACGACGGTGCGTGTAACCGTCCGCGTGATTATCGTCGTCATTGGGTTTCACCTCGTTCCCGCATGGCGATCAGCGTCAACACCGAGAGTGCGGCCATTGCGACGACGGAGATCTCGCCCATCGTATCGAAGCCACGGAAGTCCACCAGAATGACGTTGACGATGTTGTGACCGCCCGCCTCTTCCACCGTCACGCCGTAATCGAGGAAGGTCTGTGCGATGGAGTTGGCGGGGTCCGCTACCGTCGTGACCAACACCGTAACGAAGACGGTCGTTCCGACCGCCAGCGAGAGGACGCCGTCCCGAACGGCGCGACTGCGTTTTATCTCGCCGTAGAACGTCGGTAGCCGGTCCAAGACGAGCAGGAAGATGACGAGCGTCAGCGTCTCGACGACCAACTGCGTGAGCGCGAGGTCCGGGGCGTCGGCGAGAATGTAAAATATCGCCACCATGAACCCGAGAATCGAGAGCGTAAGCACGCCCGAGATGTGGGACGGGGCGATGCTGACCGCGAACGCGCCGACGACGGCGACGCCGAGAACGAGTGCGAGCGAGGGCGTCATACCCGCCGCGAATCCGAAACTCGGGAGGGCGACGCCCGCCGCCGCGTAGCCGCCGAGCGCGAGGAGCGTCACCGCCGTCAGCGACCACGTTGCGTAGGTTCGAAGCAGGCCGGTCTGGACGTGCGGAATCGTCTCGACGCTCGCGTCGTTCAGGCCGTACACCGCGTTGTCGTACCACCAGTTCGCGCGAAGGGGATTGACCGTGAGCAGGCGGTTGATGCCCCGGTGGAGGTCGTCGTAGTACTGATACGCGACGAGTCCCACGGCGATGGTTATCGCGCTCATGGTCGCGGCCGGCGTGACCGACGTCGGCAGGTGGTAGCTGAAGTGGACCGCTTCGGCGGCCTCGGCGTGTGCCGCGGGCGGAAGGGTGCTTTCGACCACGCTTCCGACGAAGCCGTTGAGCGCCGACGGCGCGATGCCGAACGTGTCCGTTACGCCGCCGAGTCCGATGAGCGCCGCGATGGTTCCGAGGATCGCCGGGGGAACCAACATCGTCAGCGGCGGCCGATGCACGTGACCCAACCCCTTCGGTTTCTCGCCGAAGAAGAGCATCAGGAACCGTATCGAGTAGAGGAAGGTGAAGATGCTCCCGAAGACGGCGACGACGGGGAACAGCCACGCGAGGCCGCCGTGGACGTGCGCCGCGTGGTAGGCCGACTCGAAGAGGAACTCCTTCGAGTAGAAACCGTTGAACGGCGGCACGCCCGCCATCCCGAGGGCCGCGACGACGGTGATGGCCGCCGTGATAGGTAAGTCACGCCACAGCCCGCCGAGATGCTTTATTTTCCGCGTTCCGGCCTCGTGCGCGATGATACCGGCGACGAGGAACAGCGCGGCCTTGAACATCGCGTGGTTCAGAATGTGGAACGCGCCCGTCTCGGCACCGTACTCGGAGGCGAACCCGAATCCGGCGACGATGAGGCCGAGGTGGCTCGCCGTCGAGTAGGCCAGCAGTTCCTTGATGTCCGTCGCCGCGACGGCGAGGATGGCCGTAATCGTCATCGTCACCAAGCCGAGTACCGCGAACAGCAACATCCAGTCGGGGATGACGTGCACTCCCTCGGGAAGGAACAACGGCCGGAATCGCCCGATGAGGTAGACGCCCGCCTTGACCATCGTCGCGGAGTGGAGGAACGCCGAAACCGGCGTCGGCGCTTCCATCGCGTTCGGCAGCCAGATGTGAAGCGGGACCTGTGCCGATTTCGCCGCCGCGCCGACGGCGATGAGCGCGAGCGCGGGAACGAACAGTCCCGCGGCGTGGAGTTGCTCGTTCGTCATCGCCGCGTTTTCGGGTGAGAGGATTCCGCTCGGCCCGAACATCGCGAACGTCCCCGCGACGTGGTTGATGAGAAGGAACCCGATGAGCATGAACAGCCCGCCGGACACGGTGATGAGCATGGATTTCCGAGCGGCGTACTGCGACGACCGCCGGTCCGTGTAGTGGCCGATGAGGATGAACGACGAGAGGCTCGTCAGTTCCCAGAAGACGAACAGCGAGATGAGGTCGGCCGAGAAGGCGACCCCAAGCATCGACCCCATGAAGGCCAACAGCGCGGTGTAGTACTTCGCCTTGCCCGGTTCGCCGTGCATGTACCCACCCGAGTAGGTGAGGATGAGCACGCCGACCCCGCTGGCGAGGAAGCCGATGAGCAAGGAGAGTCCGTCCACGTAAAACTGGAGCGAAACCCCGAGCGAGGGAATCCACTGGTAGGAAACCGAGCCGCTCGTGCCGAGTTGGCTTGCGACCATCCCAAAGCACGCGAGCGCGACCGCCGCCGCGTAGTAGGCGGTCCGCTCGCGGAGGACGCGGTAGACGAGTGGGGTCACCACCGCTGCCGCGAAGGGAAGCATCACCAGCGCAAGCACAACAACGGCTGTCGGGTTCGATGGTGATTGCACACTCGGAATTGGCGATGGACCTACCTTAACAGTTCTCAAAGCGTGTGGTCCTTGCGGGTATCTCCTTCCGACGCGTCGGGAGGAAACAGCGATTTCGAACCGTGCGGACACGCCCACCATGATGGACGACGCGTTCGAGGTGGGTCGATGTCGTTATCTCCTCCTGAATCGAAAAGTGCCACTCAGAAATATATCTCTCAGTCGTTGCTTTCAGGCATACATTCAATTTTACGAGAACTATCATAGTCTTTTGAATGGACATATACAGCCATATCTTTATTAGGTAAGAGTAGCAAAGCGTCTTATAACGCGCATACCGTCCGAAAAAAGCAAATAGAAATCAGGTTCGTAACTATCCTGTATCAGACATTTGTGCACAATTATCGGAATGCATACGTACCGAATTGCGTTCGGACGGTGCGACCGCGCGTCGAAGGAGAAACCAAAACATGACACTCAAAGAAACAGTCAGCGCGAAGCTGTCCGAAACACGAGCCGTAAGTCCCGTTATCGGCGTTATCCTCATGGTCGCCATTACGGTCATTCTGGCGGCCGTCATCGGAACGTTCGTGATGGGTCTGGGGAACAACGTGAGCAAGAATGCACAAGCAGGTGTGTCGTTCGACCAGAACGCCACAGCGGTCGATATTCAGTTGACATCGATGGGCAATGTAAACGATGTGGCTAGCTTTTCGCTCAATGCGACTGGTTCTTGTAGTGATATATCTTCTGCATCCTTTAACGATGTGGGAGATATTGTTACTACAACGGATTGCAGTGCAGGAGACAAGATAACTGTTACCGCAAGTATTGACGGTGAGAAAAACGTCATCGCCACTTACACATCTAACTGAAGGGACTGATTTCCTTTATTTTATTTTGGACATATTTGGTATGCGTTGAACAGGTTCTCATTTTTGAAAACCTGAATCCCTTCTCGGGAAAAGGATGGAAACAAATCGAACCCTGCTGGGGTAGGGTAGGGGGGTTGGCAATCGATTTGTCGCGGGTCTCTCCCACCCGCATTTCTTCGGAGGAGGTACAGTGTAAAAGTTGTACGCCTTATCCGGGGTGAAAGTGAACGAGCGGGACTGAGGGCGTAATACGCCACTGCTAGGAACTGCCACCCATCCCGTCGGACGTTGCGAGCGCGATTCCGGCATCTTTTACTGATGGACTGAATACCCCCATCATGGACCAGTTGAAGGAGTCGCTTTTGGAAGCCCCGATCATCGAGAAAGACGGCTATCATTACTTCGTCCATCCCATCAGCGACGGGATTCCGATGCTCGAACCGACGCTTCTGCGCGAAATCGTCATCAAGATCATCCGCAAGGCTGACTTGGAGAACGTCGATAAAATCGTCACCCCCGCGGCGATGGGGATTCACATCTCGACCGCCGTGTCGCTGATGACCGACATCCCGCTGGTGGTCATCCGCAAGCGTCAGTACGGACTCGACGGGGAAGTCTCGCTGTCCCAGCAGACGGGCTACTCGGAGAACGAGATGTTCATCAACAACGTGGACGAGGGCGACCGCGTGCTGCTGCTGGACGACGTGCTCAGCACGGGCGGAACGATGAAGGCCGTGACTCAGGCACTCGAATACATCGGCGCGGACGTGGTGGACGTGTGTGCCGTCATCAAGAAGGTGGGCGCGAACGAGTTGGACGACACCGACTACCAGGTGAAGACGCTCATCAACGTGGACGTACAGGACGGAGAAGTCGTCATCATCGACGAACACGGCGACGGATAACATGTTCTCCCGCCAGTTCCTCTCGATGGTTTCGTCGACGACGCTCGTGATTGGCGCGTTGCTCGTGGGCGACGCCATCCACGGGTCGGTCGTGCTGGGGGCGTACGGAGTGACGTCGCCCGCGTTCGTCCTTCGGTTACTTCCCGGTCTCGCGTTCATCTGGCTGGGATACACCCTGCGCGAGCACCACGAGGAGTTTCTCAACTCGTACTTCGCGGGGCGGGAGGCGGCGGCGAGACCCGACGACGGTGGAGAGGAGTTCGACGAGCGGATGTCCCCGCTCTCGGACGAGAGCATGGCGAACCTCGAAGCCCGCGAGCGGGAACGAGAATAAAAGCGAGTGAACTCATTGCAGAACGTTTATGCTTGTGCCCCATTAGCACAAACCATGGCGTTGAAGACTAGCGTCCCGAAGTCGTTGCGTGGTCCGATTGGGCTGCTGTCGATAATCGTCGCTCTGCTCGGAGCCGTTATCGGCTACATTTTCCTCCTGTTCGGACTATCGCTGTATTTCAAGCTGGTTCCACAGATGAGCGAGACGATGACGCAGAGCGAATCGCTCGTCGTCATCGTGACCGGTATCGTCGTCTTCGCGGTCGGCTACGCTGGCTGGCGTGGATTCCACTACTTCGCGTACTAACGAACGTATGGATATTCGAAACCATCCTGACGCCCCCGACTTCGAGGACCTCCAAGACCTCCTCATCGAACCCGTTTCGCGGTCCGAAATCGAAGCACGTCGAGACGACGGCGACGTACTCGTCGAGGACAACGTTCGGGAACGAGAGGACCTAAACGTCGTCGCGTACCTCAGCGGCGACCCGGACGCTGCCGAGACCGACAATATCGGCGTTCCGCTGTATCGACTCGTCCAACTGTTCGGCACACCACAACTGCCCGAACTACAAGCTGGCGAAGATATCAGCGGCCGGACGGATGCTACGTTCAAATATCTCTTTCGGGTGACGCATAAGGGGACGCCCGGTGAACTACCGACGGAGTGGCTCATGACGATTCACGATTCACACGTCAGGTTCGCTGCCAGCGTCGCCGAATGGCGGGATGCGGAGACCGAATTCACCGCCGACTCGAAACTCGCGCTGACGACCTACGCGCTCGCCCTCGAACTCGTCCTCGAACCGGTCGAGTGCGTCTACGAGGGCTTGCGCTTCTGAACCATCATGGACGACCTCGGAAATCGGCTCTTTTACTGGATGTCCGACGAGGCCAACCTATCGTTGCTGTTGTTCCTCGTCGTCGCACTGCTTGGGGGGTCGAGTCTCGTCCTGTTCGTCGTCTCACGTCAGCGGTCGGCAACGCAGTTGGAGTTCGTTCTCCTCGTCTCCGCGATGGTCGTCATGTTCTACATGACGCTTCGCAACAGCACGTTCTAACGGGTCAGAACGTGCATGATTGCGAACACGAGCGCTATCGAGCCGACGAGTAGTCCCGCAAACACCGGAATGATGGCACCGTAGGAGTACAGCCCGTACCAGTGTCCGGCGTACGTTAACACGATGAACGACGGAACGGAGAGGATGAAAAAGAGCGACGAGAGGTAACTGGCTAACGTCGGGTCGTCGCCGTGTTTTGCGAAGGTACCCCGCTCACGAACTGAACGCTCCCGGGTTGGTACGTCTTTCGACACGAACGCACCTACCGATGGACGGGACAAAACCCTCACGGTTTCACGTTGACACGTACGCACCGACCGTCAACGCGGAGAGATACGCACCGAGATACACCGCACCGTAGACGATGATCGCGGCGACAACGGCGGTTCCCGTCAGTTTCGGAAGCAGGATGTCACGAGCACCGGACGTGTACGGTAGAATCCAAAGCGGTGCGACCCACGACCCGACCAAGGTAATAGCCCCGACGAAGAATCCCACGAGTCCGACACGAATGCTTTCGTGCAGATCGTACGCCACGAGATGAGCGAACACGCCCGAGAGGGCGAGCGGGACGAGGACGAACACGGGGTCTATCGAAACCGTCATCATGTCCGCTAAGCTGTACGTGAAGGCGGCCATCCCACCGATGACACCGACGGTCACGCTTTTCCCGAGGAACGCGAGCCGTCGCCGATAGACGCTTCCGTGGCGGCGGTCGGTCGTCCATCCGTTGGTTTCCGTCTCGGAGTTCCCGCCCGTTTCCGTCTCCGTCATCGCTCCGACCCTCCGGTGTTGACCGAGACGTGTATTCCCTTCTCCCCGATTCTCCCGCGGAGGTTGCCGGAAAACGTCGCGGAGTCGGAGCGTATCGCTCGTTTCGCTCGTGCAGTGCGGTCGGGATCCAAACCTATTTCGACCTGTAACGTTACCGTCTCCTTCGCGGGAACGGTCGTCTCACCGAACGGTGTCGTCGTCCCGTCCGTCAACTGCGTCTCACCGTCGTAGACGTGTATCAAGCCGCTGTAAAACACGATATCCCGTCGCGTCGGGTTGTGAATGGTGAGCGTCGTCGTGAGGTGCTGTCCACCGTCGGTCACGGTCGCCCCCGATGTCGTTACGTCGACGGAACCGACGTTC
Organism: Haladaptatus sp. T7; assembly: GCF_026008575.1. Classification (NCBI taxonomy): domain Archaea; kingdom Methanobacteriati; phylum Methanobacteriota; class Halobacteria; order Halobacteriales; family Haladaptataceae; genus Haladaptatus; species Haladaptatus sp. T7. The sequence continues at coordinate 322,938 of NZ_BROP01000002.1, read as the reverse complement.
ATAGCTGCGATGTGTCCTACCATGGTCGGGACGAACAACCACGCCGTAACGAGGGCGGTGAGGAGGACGGCAGCCACGAGGAGGGGCCGCTCCGGTCGAAGTGCGGAGCGAGCGGTTGGATTTGACATTAGATAGCACTTGGTATGAATGTCATTGCCGTAAGGGTTTCCGTTTCTAACAAAAAAGAGTCGGAACGAAATTCCGAACGTCAGTCCGAGGCGTCCGGTGCAATCGCCTCTCTGTTCGACGGCGACGAGTCGTAAAGGTGACACGCGGTCGTCTGCTCTCCGGACTGGCGAAGTTCCGGGGAGCTTCGTTCACAAATCGAGCTGAACTCCCGGTTGAGTTGCTCCATTGCGTCCTCCTCGTTTCCGTCGAGGAGGTCACGCGTGGCCGAACGAAGCGCGTTTTCTGCCTGTTTCGGTATGTCGATCGAATCAACGTCTACCGTTCCCATTCGCTCGCCATCGGCTTGATGCTCTTCGGGAAGTTCGAGCGAGAGACCGGTTTCGAGGACGGCATCGACCGCCGACCGCTGATCCGCGTGACCCTCAGCGATATCCTCGACTTCGAGATCTCCCGTCTGAACGCGGCGTTTGAAGTTGAATCCACGCCGGAACGCATCCTGACTTCCCGACCAGTCCTCGGGCGGGATGATGTTCGCACACCGGGGATGAAATTTGCAACCGGACGGCGGATTCCGCGGGTTTGGAACCTCGCCGGTGACGTTCGCCCGTCGTCGCTGTGCACCCGGTTCGATTTCCGGCACCGCGTCGAACAGCGCCTCCGTGTAGGGGTGTTTCGGGTCGTTCACCACGTCGTCGGTCGGCCCCTGCTCGACGATATTCCCGAGATACATGATGGCGGTGCGGTCACACATGTACCGAATCAGCGAGAGGTCGTGACTGATGAACACGTACGTCAACCCGTACTCGTCCTGCAACTCCTTCATCAGGTTCAACACGCCCGCGCGAATCGACACGTCGAGCATCGAGACGGGCTCGTCACAGACGATAAAGTCGGGGTTCACGACCAGCGCACGTGCGATAGCGACCCGTTGGCGCTCACCGCCGGATAGCTCCTTCGGGAACTCGTTCAGATACGCCTCGGCGGGGGACAGACCAACGTCATTTAGCACCTGAATGACCTGCTCACGTCGGTCTTGGTAGCCGTCGCCGATGTCGTTTATCTTGAGCGGCTCGACGACCGACTGGAACACCGTCATCCGTGGGTTCAGGCTCTCGAAGGGGTCCTGAAAGATCATCTGCACGCGCTGTCGGAACTCCTGTTGGTCCTCACGGAGCAGTTCGGACATGTCGCGTCCGTCGAACAGAATCCTCCCGCTCGTCGGCTCGTACAGTTTGACCAACAGCTTCCCGAGCGTGGTCTTCCCACACCCGGATTCGCCCGCGATACCCATGATATCGCCCTTGTTGATGGTCAGGTCGACGTCCTGAACCGCCCGAACCGGCTGTGCCTCGCGTCCGAGTAGTTGGTCGATTGCGCTCTGCGACAGGTCGAACAACTTCGAGACGTTCTGTATCTCTACTAGTGAGTCTGCGTCGTTTGTTGCCATTTTTCCTCCTTGCGTGCCTCAGTGCGCATCGTTTCGAGTTCGTCAACGCGGTAGCACGCCGACCGGTGGGTGTGCGGCGAACTCGCCTCGGTTCGTTTTCCCGTTTCGGCCTGCTCGGCGTCGTACATCGGCGGGTGGCTCGTATGGCACTCGTCCACGACGAACGGGCACCGTGGTGCGAACCGACACCCGTCACTCGGGTCGAGCAGCGTCGGCGGCGACCCGGGAATCGAGATGAGGTTTTGGTCTACCTCTTCGACCGTCGGGAACGAGTTCTTCAGTCCGAGCGTGTACGGGTTGGCCGAATCGACGAGAACGTCCTGCATCGGGCCGCTCTCCATCATCTTTCCGCCGTACATGACCGCGAGTTTGTCGCAAATCTCGGCCATGACGCTGACGTCGTGGCTGACGACGAGAATGGCGACGTCGAACTCCTCTTGGAGTTCCTCTAGCTCCTCCAAGATACGGTCTTGGATGATGACGTCGAGCGCCGTCGTCGGCTCGTCCGCGATGAGCATGTCCGGGTTACACGCCATCGCCATGGCGATGACGGCGCGCTGTTTCATCCCACCGCTGTACTGATGGGCGTAGTCGTCCGCCCGGTCGGGGTCGATACCGACTCGCTCGATGAGGTCACGTGCACGTTCGTGTGCCTTTTCGGGTGGGGTATCCGGTTCGTGACGCAAGATGGCTTCGACGATCTGATCGCCGACTTTGTACACCGGGTTGAGCGCGTTCATCGCGCTCTGTGGAATCAGCGCGATATTTCGCCAGCGCACATCCCGGATCTGTTGGTTGTCGAGCTGTGCGAGGTCGGTCATTCCGTCCGAACGCACGGGATACCGGTCGTCGTCGATGATTTCCCGACGTACGTTGCCGTGTTCGTCCTCCCACTCGGGAAGCGTACCGTCGAACCACACCTCGCCGCTTTCGATGTACCCGTTCGAGTCGAGTAGGTGCATCAGCGACTTCGCCAGCGTGGTCTTCCCACAGCCCGATTCGCCGACGAGACCGTACGTCTCGCCGTGTTCGACACTGAAGCTAACGCCGTCGACAGCGTGAACTTGCTTGTCACCGGCGTCGTAGCGAACACACAAATTGTTTACTTCTAGTAATGACATGGTTTACTCCTGTGGATTAGCAAGGTCCTCCACCGAGAATCCGATGAAGTAGAACGCCGCCGCGATAGAGGTAATCGCCAGCCCCGGCGGGATGAGCCACCACGGTGCGTCGAAGACGTACCCCTTTGATTTGACATTCTGAATCATTATTCCCCACGAGTTGTTCGTGAAGTCGCCCAGACCGAGATACGCGAGCGAGGCCTGTGCGATGATCGCGCCCGCCGCGTCCTGTGCGAGGAAGACGAACGCGAGGGGAATAACGTTCGGAAGGATGTGCCGGAACACGATTCGCGTGTCGCTCGCACCCGCGACTCGTGCCGACTCGACGTACGCCCGTTCCTTGAGCGACAGGGTTTCCCCGCGAATGAGGATGCAGTTGTTGAGCCACGACGTGATCGCGATACCGAGGATGATGTTCGTCTGGCTGACGCCGCGGATAGAAACGAGGACGATGAGGAACGGAAGGAACGGCATTCCGTACATCACGTCCACGATGCGTTGAATGGTCTCGTCGATCCACGTATTCCCGTAAAATCCGCTGATGAGTCCGAGCGGAACGCCGACGAGACTGGAGAGGATTCCGGCCGCAAACCCGATGTAGAGTGCGTCTTTCGCGGCGTACACCAGTAGGGAGAATACCCCTTGACCAGTGCTGTTCGTCCCAAGCGGGATGAAGCCCGGGTCACCGAACGCAGGTGGATGTGGGAACTGTTGGCTCTGCTGGAGCGTCAAGCGGGTGGACGGGTCGTTTCCGACGAAGAGACGCCAAGAGGGATTGTGCGGTGCGAACACCGACGGAAACAGCGCCCAGAGAACGTAGACGACGAGGATGAAGAGCCCGATAACACCCATCTTGTGGTGGGTATACCGACTCCATCCTCGTTTGAAGCGTTCGATCCGCGGTTCCCATCGCTCTTTGAGCGTGTTCGTTGCTGAAGCGTTTTCGGATTGTGTTGACATTCGTTATTCTCCTCCAAACTTAATCCGCGGGTCGAGGAAGGTGTATGCGATGTCCGTGACAAGTCGCATCGTGATTATCATGACGGCGAGCAGGAAGAACGCCGCCTGCGTGATCGGATAATCCTGCGCGAAGACCGCGCTGACCAGCATATCCCCGATACCTGGCCAGCTGAACACCTGCTCGATGATGACGCTGCCGTCCACGAGGAACGCGAGACCGACGATGGCCTGCGTCGCGACCGGAATCAACGCGTTCCGAGCCGCGTGCTTCATCAGTACGGTCCGCTCACTAAGTCCCTTCGCCCGTGCGAGGAAGACGTAATCCTCCCCGGTGACGTTGTTCATCGACGGCCGCATGACGAGCATCGACCCGACCCACCCGACGAACGCGATGCTGAATAGCGGAAGCGCGATGTGGTGTAAGATGCTACCCATCGCCACCATTGGTGTCCAATCTTGTACCCCGAACTGATCGACCATGTACGCGCTCTTCAACCACTGCAGCTTGTAGTCGAACAGCCAGATGAAGAGCCACGAGATCCAGAACGCGGGCATGGAGTACATCGTGAGCCCCGACGTGTAGATGAACTTGTCCTTGTTCGTGCCTCGCCACCAACCCAGATACATGCCGACGAGCGGGCCGACCGTGTACGAGATGACGAATCCCGCACCGAACAGGATGATCGTCCGCGGGAACCGTCGAATGATGATGTCCCAGACCGGAACCTGCTTGGTCGGCGAGCGACCGAAGTTACCGGTTTGGTAGTTTATCATGAAGTCCACGTACTGACGCCACAGCGGTTCGTTGAGTCCCCACTGCTCCTGAAGTCGTGCGATCTGTGCCGGTTTCATCTCAGGCGTGATCATCTGCGAGATGAACGTCCCCGGCATGCTCCGGATGAGCACGAACAAAATCGTCATTATGACGAGCAACGTCAGATAGGAGACTATCAGCCGCTTTGCGAGATAACGGGTGCTAATCCTTGTCATATTTTGTCATCCGTTGATTTCGGTATGCTGTTTACCATATCGTTTACTCTTGCGTATCTATGCCATGCATGGCACACATTCATTATCAATGTAGTGATTCTCGTATCGACTGCGTATCAAATTCAACCACCACTTTCCCGACCTGTACCGCAAAAAACCACCGTCGAGGGTCGAAGACGGGGTTACTTCTTTAGGTTCTCTTTGAGGTAGATGCTACTGTACTCGTAATCCCAGTTTGCGTATCCGGGGTCGACGATGTTCTCGACGAACCCGTCGAACTTCTTCGAGTTAACCGGCCAGCGGTATTTCTCGTAGTCACGAAGCATGTACGGCATGTCGAGGTAGATCTTCTCCATCGCCTTCGCGTACTTCTTCGAACGTTTCTCGGGGTCAGTTTCGCTGTACGCGTCGGAGAGAAGCTTGTCGGAGCTGCCGCCCGAGACACCGTATCCCGTGGAGTTGTACGCGAATTTCTCCGTGTCCTCTCCGGCGTTGTCGGAGTGGAAGAACGAGTGAAGCGACGTCCCGTAGGGACTGGTTCCGCCCCAACCCATCGGGTACACGTCGAACTCCTCGGTTTCGTACACCCTTCCGGTCATGGTGTTGAACGCGACGGGTTCGGTCTTGACCGGAATACCGACCCGCTGCATGTTCTCTTTCCACTGTTCGATGGCTTTGGCCTCTTGCGGTTGTTCGTTCGGCGGGTCGATGAAGAGGTTGATAGCGTCGCCGTCCATCATTTCCGGGATGGTCTTTCCATCCACGCGGATCTCCTTGTCCACCTCTACCTTCGCGTTTTTGAGGTTCTTGGACTTGACGGAGCCGAACGTGTAGTTGTACTTCGCCTTCGACTGGCTTGCGTTGACTCCCGAGAACGTCCCCGGGAAGTCCTTCCCGACGTAGGAACCTTTCGAGCCGTCGATAACGCTTCCGCTCGTCAGGAATTTACGAACGCCAGCGACGTCAGGAAGTTTGCCCTTCTTTCCGCGGAAGTCGAACGCGTTCGTTCGCGGGTCCGTGAGGAGTTCGCCGTCGTAGACGGTCTCCGGTCGAACACCTTTGTAACCCGGCGATTGAGCGTAGTCGCCCTTGATAACGTAGCCGCCCTTGAGCGTCTGCACCCAGAACACGTCGTCGTACATGAACGACATCGCCTGTCGGAGCGCCACGTCGTCGAGTGGGGCGCGACGACAGTTGAAACCGTAGTAGGAGAAACCACTGTCGTACCCTTTTACGAGGCCCTTGTCGTCCGCTTTCTTGACTTTCGCTATTTTCGAAGTCTGAAGGCTTCCGTAGTGGGTATCGACCTTGCCGTTCAGGAACGCTTGCGTGAGTGGCGACGTTCCGCCGTACACCTTGAAGTTCACGCCGTCGAGGAACGGACCGCCGTGGATGAGCGTGTCGTGCTCTTTGATCCAGTCGAGTTTGTTGAGCGCGTAGGTGTTCTCGATGTAATCGCGGCGGAACTTGACCTGCATCGAGGTGTCCGGGTTCCACTGGACGAGTTTACCCGGCCCGGTTCCGACGGGACCTTCTTCGTTTTCCGTCGTCGGGTCGTAGTTCTTGTAATCGACGCCTTCCCACTTGTGCTTGGGAATGATCGGTGGCGCGCCGAGGACGTCCGCGTCCCACGTACCAACCTGTCGAGACAGTTTGAGGTGGAAGTCCCAGTCGTTTTTCGCCTCCTCGATCTTCTCGTAATCGTTCCAAACCGAGTACTGTCCCGGTTCGTTGTCGAGTTGGAACTGGAAGGAGTACAGGATGTCCTCCATCTTGAACTTCTCACCGTCGTTCCACTCGAGGCCGTCCTTTCGGGCGTTGAAGTAAACATCCGGTTTGTCCTTACCGGTGTTTTTAATGGTCCAGTCGGTGAAGACGCTCGGCTTAACCTCGAACGTCACGGGGTCTTGACTGACACCGTAGTTGTAAACCGGGGCGAGAGCGACCGCGGAGTACACGCTGCCTGCCAGCATGATGTTCGGGCTGTCCGGCGCTTCGGCCATCCCGTATCGAAGCGTTCCACCGGGTTCGATGTCGTCAGGGCTGAGCGAGTTCGTACTCGGTGCTTCAGTCGTCGTGTTCTCGTCACCGCCGTCGTCAGACGTCTTCTCGTCGTTCGTGTCACCATTTCCGGAACAGCCAGCAAGGGAGAGAGCAACTGCGCCGGCCCCACTCGCCTTCAGAAAGTTCCTTCGGCTGTCGTCTGCACCACTCGGGTTGCGTCGCCGTGGCATACCAAAGACTTGTAGAAGATGTATTTAAAGTTACTGATTGGCAGAAGGTTTTAGTTTTCCGAGCTTCATAGAGTCTAAAAACGCCGCAAAACTAGCCACTATCTTTCTTGCAAAAGAATCGTTATGGTATTGATCCAACTAGACTAGTCACTTGTCGCTTCCCGAGCGAGCATCCCATAATATATCGTCCCGGCAACTGCCGTCGACCCCAAGAGGAGGTGTGAATCGGACGACAGCATTCCGGGATTGTTCCTCGTCCAAGCGATGCTAAGGCCGGACCAAAGGCTTGCGATGAAGAATCCCGCAGCCAATAACCACAGTCCCGTCGACTTTCGACCGGAACGAAGGGCGACGATAGCAGTTACCATGACGCCACCGGCCATCACCGCCAGTACGCTACGCGTTCCTATCATCTCGTGTCAACTGAGAACGAATCGGGTATAAATCACGCGCTTTCGTCGGGAGATTACTCGATACCGAGCGCGGATAGGAGCGCCACCGCCGCCGCATGCGACGACCCGGGGCCGCGTCCGGTCAACAAGTCGCCGTCGGTTTGCACGCTCGTCTCGGCGTCGAGTTCCGCGTCCCACGTTCCGCCCGTCGCTTTCACTTCGTCCTCGACCCAGTACGGGAGTTTCCGACCGTCGGGCATGCAATCGTCATCGTCCACGATTCCCTCCTCCCATTCGTTCGGGAACCCGGTGACGGAACGTCCGTCCACGAGGAACCCACCGTCGCTGTCGCGGGTGAACGCCAACAGTCCGACTGCGTGACAGACGACGAGTGCTTTCTTGTCCCCGGTTTCCACCGCGTCGCGGAGCAATGCCCGGGCGTGCTTGTCCTGATTCACGTCCCACTCCGTTCCGTGCCCGCCGGGGAACACGACGGCGTCGTAGTCGTCGGCGCTCGTCGTCGCCAACGGCACCGGGTTTTGAAGCCGAGGGTCGGATTCGTCCGCTTCACGAACCCGTTCCGCGGTTTCCTCGCCGACGTTTTCCGGGTCGATGGACCGTTCGTCCACGACCGGCTTGCCGCCGCTCGGGGTTGCGACCGTTATTTCGACACCGGCCTCGTCCAGCGTCTGCAGCGGTTCGATACATTCCTCGCCCCAATATCCCTCTTCGCTCACCACGAACAGTGCGGATGGCATGAACGGTATTACCGGAGCCGAACGAATAAGTTGGATGGCACCGGCCGATTTTGAGGGAATCCGACGAGATTGGCCGATAGCGAACCGCTCAGTCCGAAATAACGAAACTAATCGGAGAAATGACGAACCGGACGGCACTACTGCTGGCCAATACTCAACATCACTACTGTTGTAAACGAGTCGTCTGAAAATAGCGGGAGGTAGATTTGAACTACCGATCTGCGGGTTATGAGCCCGCCGGAATCTCCTGGCTATCCCATCCCGCTACCAGTTTGTACTGCCGTCGCCTAGTTAAGGGTTATGATTCGGCCGCCCTATGTGATTTCGTACCGCGACTACACTCCGAAAAACACATGTTTATCAATGAACAAGACCACAAGAAGTATATCACTGCAGTGCCCGAACTGACTCGGATATGGAGTTCGCGCTCGTTGCGTTCTGGCTAGTCCTCTACTACGTTCTCGCTCTTGCAGGGCTACCGATCACAGCGGCACTCTTTCGACGATTCCCCGACCGGGGTGCGACGTTCGCGCTCCCCGTGAGCCTCTCCGTCGTGACGATTGTGACGTACTGGCTCGGTCAGTTCGTTTTCAGCGGTATCACGGTTCTCGTCGCGGTCATGGTGCTCGCCTCGCTCTCCGTACTGCTGACACGGCGCGAAATCGAAATCGACCTGCAGGAGTACGCGGAAGCGATGGTGGTGTTCACCGTCGCCTTCTGTTTTCTCGTCGGAGTTCGCGCCATCGACCCGGGAATCATCGCGACCGGCGGCGAGAAGTTCCTCGACTTCGGTCTCTTGCAGTCTATCATGCGAGCGCCCGCGCTCCCCCCCGAAGACATGTGGTTCGCGGGTGAGCCCATTCGGTATTACTACGGCGGCCACCTCATCGCCGCGATTCTGACGAAACTTTCGGGAACGCCGCCCCGCTACAGCTACAACCTCGCACTCGCGGGGTTTTACGGCATGCTCATCACCACCGCCTACGGGTTGGCGGGTGCGATAGCCGAGCGACACGGGACGCCTCGCCGCCTCGCCGCCGCCGCTGCCGCCTTTCTCGTCGGATTCGCCGGAAACCTGTTCACCCCGATGCGCTTGCTCGCGGGGAGTTTCCCCCGCTCGCTCCTCGACGCCATCGCCAAACCGTTAGAGATGAACCCGTCCGCGGTTCCGCTCGCCCCCACCGACTTCTACTACTGGGAAGCCAGCCGCGTGATGGTCGATACGATAAACGAATTTCCCTTCTTTGCGTACCTGAACGGCGACCTTCACGCCCACATGATGGGACAACCGTTTCTGTTGTTCGTCGCGGCACTCGGCTACGCCGTCTACCGTTCCGACGCCCGATGGCGGCGACTCCTCGTCTTCGGCGTGCTTCCGCCCGTCGTCGCGTTCGTGAGCACCATCAGCTTCTGGAGTTTCCCGACCGCGCTCGGGGTCGTCTGGCTCTCGCTCGTGTTCGCGGAAACCAATCCGGCGACCCTCGTTCCGGGCGGTGAACGACTAGTTGCCGTGACCGAACGGTCGCCGTTCGCCGACGAACTCGGCCGTATCGTGATTTCGTTGGTCATCGTCACCACCGTCGGTGGTCTCGCGCTCGTGTGGGCGGCACCGTTCGTCGTCAACGTGCTGTTCGGGACGGCGGGCACGCGCGGTCTCGGCTTCCTCCCCGACCGGAGTAGCGCCGTCGAGTTGCTCATCGTTCACGGCACGTTCCTCGGTCTGTTCGCGCTGTACCTCGCGACCAACACGCGGTGGCGACGTCGGACCGTCACAAGTGCAGGGGCGCTCGTCCTCCTACTCGCCCTCCTGAGTTGGCAAGGAGGCGTCGCAGCCCTGTTGCTGGTCGCACCGCTCCTCGTTGGGGGGTGGCTACTGCTTCGCCTCGACGACGGCTTCGGCTTCGAAACGGTGCTGTTGGTGGCCGGTGCGGGCCTCGTCCTGCTCGTGGAGTTCGTCTACGTGAAGGACAACGCCATCCCCGGCCGGTTCAACACGGTGTTCAAGGTGTACATGCAGGTGTGGGTCCTCTGGGCTGTCGCTGGCGGCGTCGCACTGTCCCGACTGCTCGCGGGTGCCATACCGACCGTCCCCACCGTTCACGAAGAACACGTTCCGCCGTCACTCCGCCAAGGCATCGCACTCGTTGCCGCGCTTCTCGTGCTGTCCACGTCCGTGTATGGCGTGTTCGGCCTCGGCGAGCATATCGCGTCGGATAATCCAGTCCACCGTGCCGACGACCCGACACTCGACGGACTGGCGTTCGTCTCGACGGTCCATCCGGGCGAGGCGGGTGCGATAGAGTGGCTCGACGCGAGGGACGGACGTCCGCACATCGTTTCCGCACCCGGTGACCCCTACGTCTGGGGGAGTCCCGCGTCCTCGCTCACCGGTCTTCCGACCGTCGTCGGGTGGTATCAGGAGCGGATTTACCGCGGTAATTCGGCCTACGCCGAACGAAAACAGGACGTTGAACTGATGTTCAGCCCGAACACGGCGTGGAAAACCCGCGCCGAAAAACTCGAGCGATACGATGTTCGGTACATCTACTACGGCCCGCGGGAGAGAAATCGCTACGGTCGAACGGCGTTCAACCGATTCCCCGGCATCCAGCGAGTGTACCGCTCCGGGTTAGTTTCGATTTACCGCGTCAACCAGACGGTTATCGAAACGCAATTTGACGAAACGAATTAGTCGAGCGAGAGGCCCGGATGCCAGCGGTCCACACCGGCCTCCGCTTTCATCTCGTCCATTCGGGCTAGTAGTTTCACCGCGAGGCTAGCCGTCTCCGCGGCGCGGTGTTCTCCCTCGGTTCTGAACTCGCCCGTCTCGCGGTTCGCGTACACCGAACAGACGGCACCCGCGCGGAGGCCGTAGACGTTCGCAATCGTCAGAATCGCGCTCGCCTCCATCTCGATGTTCTTGACGTTCGCGGCTTTCAGGTGGGATACCAACTCGTCGCCGCCTTCCGCGAGGAATCCCTCGAAACCGGGGCGACCCTGCCCCGCGTAGAAACTGTCCGCGCTCATCGTGATTCCGGTGTGGTAGTCGTAATCGAGTCGCTCCGCGGCGGCGACCAGCGCCGCGACGACCTCGTAGTCCGCGACCGCCGGGTAATCCTCGCGGACGTACTCGTCGCTCGTCCCTTCCTGTCTAACGCCACCCGTCGTGATTACGAGGTCGCCGACGTCCATCTCCGGTTGAATCGCGCCGCACGACCCGACGCGAATGAACGTATCGGCGCCGATTCGCGCCAGTTCCTCGACGGCGATGGCGGCCGAGGGACTGCCGATACCGGTTGACGTGACGCTGATCGACGTCCCGTCGTAGTCGCCCGTCACGGTCCGGTACTCGCGGTGGAACGCCTTCTCGTCCGCCGAGTCCCAGAACTGCGTTATCTTCTCGACGCGCTCCGGATTGCCAGGGAGAAGAACGGCGTTCGCAACGTCGTTTTCCCCGACTTCGATGTGATACTGCACGTCCGCGTTCGGGTCTTCGCTGTCTTCCATACCACCCACGTTTGGCGCCGCGAAAATAGGTGCTTCGCGTTTCGGGCGGCGAAATTCCCACCGTCCCCCGTTGCCGTCACCCCTCCCATTCCCTTTCCGACGTGTCTTTCACCCTCAGCCCAGCATGTCTTCGGTTATCGTGTCCGGAAGCAACTCGCCGAGCGTGTACTCCGTCACGTCGTCGCCGTGGTCACAGACGACCACCAAGTCGTCGTCACAGAACTCCGCGAGCGTCTGTCGGCACATCCCGCAGGGCGTCACGCCATCCCGGCGTGCGGAACTGACCGCTAAGCGGTCGAATTCACGGTGGCCCGATTTTATCGCCTCGGCGATGGCGACCTCCTCCGCGTGGAGGGAGTTGCTGAAGTTCGCGTTTTCGATATTACAACCCACGTAGACGGTACCGTCCGCCGTTCGAAGCGCCGCTCCGACGGGGTACTCCGAATACGGAACGTGCGCTCGGTCCTGAATCTCGCGTGCCTGCTCGACGAGTTCGTCCATGGAGGACGTGCGGTTCCGGGCGTCAAATAACAACCGACAGCCGAGTCTTTTTATACCAAGACGGAACCAACCCCGTCGTGTTTCGTCTCCTCGTCGCTATCGTCCGCGCCCTGCTCGGCACCACGCCGAGTGCTGTCTCTGTACGGTGGTATCGAACCGGAATCGACCGGCGACGAGAAATCGAACGACTTCGGAACGGACTCCGTGAAAAATCGGTCGTGGCGAACGACCGGCCGCCGCCTCACTCCTCGCCGGATTCGTAGGGTTCGCCCGCGGCGTCCGGGGTTCGCGTGTGTCCGACGAACACCAGCACGATGATGACCGTCACGTACGGGATGACGCCGATGAGTTCCCTCGGAACGCTGAAACCGACCTGCTGGAGTCGCAACTGAAGCGCGTCGAGACTCGCGAAGAGGAACGACGCGCCGAACGCCCCGAGCGGGTTGTAGTTCCCGAACAGGTACGCGGTGATGCCGATCCAACCGCGGCCATCGACCATCGTGGCACCGCTCCCGTTGAACAGTCCCGCCTGTCCGAGCGACAGCCCAGCGCCGCCAATTCCGGCGAGCGTACCGGAGATGAGCACGCTCGCGTAGCGAACGCGATGGACGTCGACGCCGACCGTATCGAGCGCCATCGGATTCTCTCCGCTGGCTTTCACCCAGCGGCCGAACGCCGTCTCGTTCAGTACGAACCACGTTAGCGGCACGGCGAGGAGGAGCATGTACACCGTCGGATTCGCGTCGAAGAGGATCGGCCCGATGACGGGTATCTTCGCGAGAAGCGGAATACGCCAGTTCGAGAGCGTTCCGACGCTCGGGCTGTTGATACCTCCCCAGAGAATCTTGCTGGCGAACGGCGCGAGCCCCAACGCGATGAGCCAAACGGCGAGTCCGGCGATGATCTGGTCGGCCTTGAACTCGATACAAACGACGGCGAACAGGAGTGCGAAGAGCGTGCTCGCAAGTACCGCCGCGAAGAATCCGAGCCAGAGCGTCGTCTGTGTCGCGCTTCCCGACCCGGCCAGCGCGTCCGCGACCGCGACGCCGGTGAACGCCGAGATGATGAGGTGGCCTTCGAGCCCGATGTTGGTGACGCCGCTCTTCTCGGCGAAGATACCGCCGAGTGCGGCGAAACCGATGGGAACGGTGAATCGGAGCGCCGCGCTCACGTAGCTCGCGTTGATAGTACCGACGATTTTGCCGAGTGCGCTGTTCGGAAACACGAGACCGAGAACGGCGAGAACCGCCGCAATAGCGACGGAAGCTCCGGCGATTCGGAGCCGTTTATTCATCGTCTTCACCTCCCTCGATTCGGGACCCGCCATCCGCGGCGACGGCCCCCGACGGTTCCGGCGTCGTCACCCGTTTGCCGATCATCCGGAAGAACTCCGGCATGGCGACGAACAGGATGATGAGCCCTCGCAAGACGCCGACGAGTTGTTTCGGAACGCCGAGCGCGAAGTCGATGGCGAGGCTTCCGCTCTTCAGCATTCCGAACAGCAGCGCCGCCAGCGGGACGCCGAGCGGGTTGTTGCCCGCGAGAATCGTCACCGTGATGCCGTCGAACCCGTAGGACGGGACTCCCTGTTGCCATCGACCGAGGATCATCAGGACGTAGACCGTCCCGCCGATACCGGCGATAGCACCGGAGAGCGCCATGCTCGACACCATCGTTCGCTTCGCGTCCACGCCGCCGTATTCGGCGGCTTCCGGCTGAATTCCGCTCGTCCTGAGGTCGTATCCGAACGCGGTTCGGTGCAACAGCAGGTAGATGCCGACCGCGAGGGCGAGCGCGCCGACGAGCACGAGTATGGAGAACGACGCCTGACTCGGGAACACGATGGGCGACAGCACCGCCGCCCCCGGAACCGGGCGCGTTTCGACGGTCTGACTCGCCGGGTTCTTGAAGTACTCCGAGACGAGGACGAACGCGATGCCCGTCGCAACGAAGTTGAGCATGATGGTCGTGATGACCTCGTTCGCGTCCGCGTACGCCTTCATCGCCCCCGGAATCGCGCCGTACGCGCCACCGACGAGCGCCCCGACGACCAACCCGAGCGGAATGAGGATGAGACTGCCGACGAGTCCGCCCGGAACGTACGGAGCGACCCACAGCACCGACAACGCCGACCCGAGCGCGCCGAGCACGAGTTGACCTTGCGTACCGATGTTGAACATCCCGGCACGGAACGCGACTGCGGCGGCCAATCCCGCGAACAGGAGCATGCTCGTCTGCCGGAGCGTCACGGCGAGACTGAACTTATCGAGAATGAAGTCCGGCGGGAACAGAGTGGACGTCTGCGGGTTCGCGAACGACCCGACGAAGAGGTACTTGTACACCTGAATCGGGTTGTAACAGAACGACCCCGGTATCGGGAACTGGACGCCCCAGCCGCCGGTTCCCGGAATCGAAATGAGCACCTGCTGCGCGAGGAAGGGGTCGGAACAGGTCGCGACCCATCCCGAGATGAGGATGACGAACCCGCCGACGATGATGGACATGACGAGCGCCGCGAGACTGATGAGCACCCGCTCGACCGCGGACGCCTCGACGAGCCTGGAAAGACCCTGCTCCGCCCGGTCTTGCCACGAACTCACTGTGCTTCACCTCGGAGACTCGGTGTGTCCGCCGGATGCTCGCCCGCCATCAGCAGGCCGAGTTCCTCTTCTGTCACACGGTCCGGGTCGACGACGTCCATGATTTCACCTTCGTACATGACTGCGAGTCGGTCCGAGAGCTGCTGTACTTCGTCGAGTTTCGAGGAGATGAGGACGATGGCCTTTCCCTCGGCCCGTAAATCGAGCAGTCGGTCGTGAATGAACTCGATGCTGCCGACGTCCACGCCGCGTGTTGGGTGGGCAGCGACGACGAGCGACGGGTCGCGGGCGAACTCCCGACCGACGATGAACTTCTGTTGGTTTCCGCCGGAGAGCGATTCCGCCGACGCGTCCGCGTCGGGCGGCCGAACGTCGTACTGTTCGATGATGTCCTCGGCGTGGGCTCGCGTGCCGTCCCAATCGATCCGCCCGTCGTGCGTGAACGGTTCCGAATGCTGGCTTCCGAGCAGCCCGTTCTCCACGAGGTCGAACTCCATGACCAAGCCCTGTTCGTGGCGGTCCTCGGGAACGTAGGCCATCCCGGCGTCGATTCGGTCACGACGGGACATCCCCGTGATGTCGCGCCCGTTGAACGAAATCGCACCTTCGTCCGGCGAGGCCAAGCCGGTGATGGCCTCGATGAGTTCGGATTGGCCGTTTCCGTCGACGCCCGCGATGCCGAACACCTCGCCCTCTCGGGCGACGACATCGACGCCTGATACCTGTTCGACGCCGCGTTCGTCCGTTATTCGAAGCCCGGAAACGTTGAGCATCACGTCGCCCGGGTCGGCCGGTTCCTTCTCGGTTTCGAGCAACACCTCGCGGCCGACCATGAGTTCTGCGAGTTCCTCGCGGGTCGTCCCCTCGGTATCGACCGAGCCGACGTTCTTCCCGTCCCTGAGGACGGTGATTTGGTCGGCGGCGTCCATGGCCTCGCCGAGCTTGTGCGTGATGAAGATGATGCTCTTTCCCTGTGCGGTGAGTTCGTCGAGCACCGTGAGCAGGTCCTCGATTTCCTGCGGCGTGAGCACTGCGGTCGGTTCGTCCAGGATGAGGACGTCCGCGCCGCGGTACAGCGCTTTCAGGATTTCGACGCGCTGCTGGACGCCGACGCTCACGTCTTCGACGAGCGCGTTCGGGTCCACGTCGAACCCGTACTGGTCGCTTAGCTCGCGCACCTCGCGTACGGCGCGGTCCCTGTCCATCGCCAATCCACCCCACTTTCGGGGTTCGTTTCCGAGAACGATGTTTTCGGCAATCGAGAGGGTATCCACCAGCATGAAGTGTTGGTGGATCATACCGATACCGCTCTCGATGGCGTCTCGCGGCGAGTCGAACTCGCGTGGCTGGCCGTCGACGACGACGCGCCCCTCCGTGGGCTCGTACAGACCGTAGAGCACGTTCATCAGCGTCGTCTTTCCGGCACCATTCTCCCCTAAAAGTGCGTGAACCGACCCCGGTTCTATCGTCAAATCGACGTTATCGTTTGCGACGACACCCGGGAATCGTTTCGTAATGCCGTCGAGATGTACCGCCCGGCTCATTCTTAATCTGGATTTCCGTCCTACTTGTATAAGCGCGCGGGTTTGCGCTTACTTCTCGACCGTCGTCGGAACTTCGATGTCGCCGCTGATGATCGCTTCGCGGGACTCTTTGACCTTCGATTTCACGTCGTCGGGAATTTCCGACCCGAGGTCGGCGCCGTACACGGCCTCGATGCCGCCTTGCTCCAGGCCGAGAGTGTTGACTTTGCCGCCCTTGAATTCGCCGTCGATGACGTTCTTCGTGGAGCGGTAGACCGCCTCGTCCACCTTCTTCACCATGCTGGCGAGGATGACGTTGCTGAACTTCGCCGTCCCCTTGGCCTTCGACTGGTCGCTGTCCACACCGATGGCGAACCGACCCTTCTGGTTCGCGGCCTTGAAGACACCAGTTCCGGTACCACCAGCCGCGTGGTACACGATGTCCGCGCCGTTTTCGTACATCGAGAGCGCCGCTTCCTTCCCCTTCACGGGGTCGCTGTACGTGCCAGCGTACGCCGTCTTGACCTCGATGTCCTCGCTCGCGTGTGCGACACCGGCCTTGTAGCCTGCCTCGAACTTCTTGATGAGGGGAACCTCCTTGCCGCCGACGAAGCCGACGGTCTTCTTCCCGGACTTCGTGGAGCTTTTGCCCGCGCTGAAGTCCATCTGGGTCAACTGTCCCGCGAGGTGGCCGACGAGGAACGACCCCTGTTGCTCCTTGAAGACGTAGTTGGCGACGTTCTTCACGAGGTCGCCGTTGTCCGTCTCCGCCACGCTGTCGACGAGCATGAAGTTCTGGTCGGGGTACTGTCCCGCGTTCTTGATGAGGGAGTTCGTCTGAACGTAGCCGATACAGCAGATGAGGTCGTAGTCCGGGTTGCTGGACTGGGCGAACTGGCGCTGGAGGCTCTCCACGTCGGTCGGGGAGTCGGGTTCCGCGTTCTGGAACTGAACGCCAAACTCCTTTTTCGCCTGCTTGATTCCCATGTTCGCCATGTCGTTGAACGAGTTGTCGCCGAGGCCGCCCGTCGCGTAGACCATCCCGACGTTCGTGGTGTCCTCCCCGTCGCCGGAGCCACCGTCCGTTCCGTCGGTCGACGTGTTGTCGGTTCCGTCGTCGTTTCCGTCGCCGGAGCCATCGTCACTGGGGCTACTGATACACCCCGCGAGGCCAGCAATACCGAGCGCGCCGCCAGTTTTCATCAATGTTCGACGCCGTTTGTCAATGTTAGTCATCTATGCGTAACCAGACGGGTAATTTGTGATAAACGCGTCGCTTCACGCTTGAAAGGTCGAAAAATAACGGACAGGAGGCTATTGACGGTTACTTTTTTGCAGCGGATACGGCGTTCCCTACGACGTCTTTCGTCTCGGCGACGAGTTCGTCAACGGTCTCGCTCTCGGCGTAGATTCTGACGTACGGTTCGGTGCCGCTCGGTCGAACGAGCACCCACGAGCCATCTGACCGTTCCGCACGGACCCCGTATTCTGTTTCGACGGTCGCGTCGGGGAACCGCTCGGGAATCGCCGTCTCGACGCGTTCCATCGTCTCGGTCTTCGCCGCGTCGGGGCAATCGACGCTCACCTTTCGATAGGGTCGTTCGGTCACGTCGGCCCGAAGCGCTTCCACACCACCGGCGTCCGCGATGAGTCGGGAGAGCACCGCCGCGCTCACCACGCCGTCTATCCAACCGCCGAACTGGGTGTGGATGTGTTTCCACGGTTCGGCGGCGAACACCACTTCGGTGCCGTCGTCGCCCTCTTCGAGGGCCGCCGCGATGCCCTCGTGAAGCGCACCGAGGCGAACGCGCTCGACGCGACCACCGGCCGCCCGGACGCGCTCGTCGATTCGCGCCGAGGCGTTCGGCGTCGTCACCACCACGGGGTCCTCGGCGTCGCTGGCGTACGTGTAGTGTTCCGCGAGGAGTGCGACGACGGTATCCTCGTGCACGACGTCGCCGTCCGCGTTGACGAGGACGATACGGTCCGCGTCGCCGTCGTGGGCGAGGCCGAATTCGAAATCGTCCGAGGCGACGAACGAACGCAGGTCGGTCAACGTCTCGGGCGTCGGCTTGCTCGGTCGGCCGGGGAAGTGACCGTCCACGTTCGCGTTGAGCGAGATGACGGTCGCGCCCAGCGCCCGAAGCACTTGCGGGGTCGCCACGCTCGCCATCCCGTTGCCGCAATCGACCGCGACGCGGACGCCGTTCAGCGGCGCACCGTACTCGCGTGCGTACTCAATAACCGCATCTCGGTACGCGTCGATGACGTCCTCGTTGGTGCTCTTTCCCCACTCGTCCCACGGACGGGGTGGTTCCTCGTCCTCGACGCCGGTTTCCACGGCGCGTTCCGCGGCCCGGTCGTACTCCTGTCCGTCGTCGAAGAGTTTGATGCCGTTGTCCGTCGATGGGTTGTGACTCGCGGTGAGCATGACGCCGCGACGACCCTGCGAGGCGAACGCGAGCGCGGGGGTCGGAAGTTGTCCCGCACGGCGAACGGTCGCCCCCGCGCTTTCGAGTCCCGCTTCCATCGCGGCGGCGAGCGCCGCGCCCGTTTCGCGTCCGTCACGGGCGACGACGAATTCTTCCGCCTGTCGTCCCGCGGCCCGTCCGACGGCGAGAGCGAGTTCGGGCGTCACTCGCTCGACGACATCACCACGGATACCCGCAGTTCCGAACAAATTCATACGGAGGGGGTTCGCACGCTGGTACTTAGGTTCCCGCGATTCCGTTTTACCCCCCAATAACGATATGCCGACCAAGGTCGTAGCGGTTGACATGAACATGCCAAAGCTGACGACGCCGAACGGACTGTTCGACTACCTCATCGGACTCATCATCGTCCTTGCAGCAATCGCGGGCCTCTACATCGTCGCGGTGATGACCGGCGTCATCGCTCCGTGGTTCTGAAGGCGCGAAAAGGGTGGGTTACAGTTCGACGCCGCTCGGGATGAGGCTGTGTTGGCGCAACAGATTGCCTTCGCTGTTGTAGACGAGAAACGTGCTCTTGTCGTACTCGACCACGTGGTCGCCGTTGATGGCGATATCGACGTGATAGCGTCCGTTCGACTCGTCCGTTTCGTCGCCGTACGCACGGGCCGCCCGGATGAATCGGAGCACGTCGTCCGCGTCCTCGTTGAGTTCGAGGATGAAATCGCCCGTCGTTCGGTTCGTTACGCTCACCACGCCCGTCGCTGTCGGGTCGTCCAGACTGGCTTGGAGTCGGAAAGTAACGTCCGTTTCGCTCGCATCGAGGAGTTCGTCGGATGGTCCGGTAAGTCGCTCACGGAGCGTTGCGGACGGTCCCTCGAAATCGATGATTACCGTCGGCTTGCGGGGCGTCCCGTCCGCTTCAACCCAGTCGATATTTTCGACGTTCAGTGTGAAATAATCGCGCCTCATTCCGTACGCGAACCTACGTTCTCGCGTCTCATGAACGTAACGCCATATATCGAAACGAGACCATTATGTCACCAATGTTTTCTCTCTCCCCACATATCTATCGAAACTGAAATTGTCCAGCCATTGATTTAAGTACTCCCACCCCAATGAGCGTGACGAACACACGTCTCTCACGTGCGGACGCGTGTCGGTCGGGGACCGACGTTCGAAACACCCGCACGAGAGACAGGGAACAAACATGTCGGGGTTAGCGATAGACGAACTGACCGTTCGCGTCCGTGAGTGGCGACGGACGATTCGGCGCACGGCGGAGATGCTTCGGGGTTCGACCGTCCCGGTCGGCGACTACGACCCGGCGACCCACGGGTCGCTCATCACGTTCACCGGAGTGCCGGGCTACGAAGAGGTGGAGCGATACTGGGTGAACGCGCCGTTCGCGTTCGTCTCCATCAACTACGACCCGGAGGCGAACGAACACTTGTATCACGTCGTCGAACCCGAGTTGGATGACGTCGAAGTCGAACTGCTGGAGCGGCTGTTTTCCGACCTGCGCGAGTCGCTCATCTATCGCCGCGAGATGGGAGACGAGACGGCGGAAACCGTCCTCCGCGACGAACTGCGCGAACTGCTCGAAGTGTACGGCGTCGAGGTGGACGCCGCGACCTACTACCGGTTGTTTTACTACCTCTTTCGCTCGTTTCGCGGGTTCGGTAAACTCGACCCGCTCATCAACGACCCGCACATAGAGGACATCTCGTGTGACGGCTACGACCTCCCCATCTTCGTCTACCACGACACGTACAACGACATCGGGACGAACGTCGTCTACTCGAAGGACGAACTCGACAGCCTCGTCGTCCGTCTGGCCCAGCAGTCCGGCCAGCACGTCAGCGTCGGCGAACCGGTCGTCGAGGCGACGCTCCCGGACGGCAGCCGCGCAGAACTCGCCCTCGGCGAGGAAGTGACGCCGCGAGGGTCGGCGTTCACCATCCGAAAGTACGCCGACGAACCGTTTACGCCGGTGGACCTGGTGAACTACGGAACCTTCAACCTCGACCAGATGGCCTACCTCTGGCTCGCCATCGAGAACAACAAGTCGCTCATCTTCGCAGGCGGCACGGCGTCCGGCAAGACGACTTCGATGAACGCGATTTCGATGTTCATCCCGCCGCGCTCGAAGGTGCTCACCATCGAGGACACGCGGGAGTTGACGCTGTATCACGACAACTGGCTGTCGTCCGTGACACGCGACCGGTTGGACGAGGGAACCGACATCACGATGTACGACCTGCTCCGGTCCGCCCTCCGTCACCGCCCCGAGTACATCGTCGTCGGCGAGGTCCGCGGCGAGGAGGCGATGACGCTCTTTCAGGCGATGAACACCGGTCACACCACCTACTCGACGATGCACGCCGACTCGGTGCAGACGGTCATCAACCGCCTCGAAAACGAACCCATCAACGTGCCGCGGGCGATGATACAATCGCTCGACATCCTCTCGATTCAGTCGTTGACCTACGTCGGCGAGGAGCGATTGCGGCGGACGCAGACGCTCGCCGAAATCAACGGCATCGACCAGCGAACCGGCGATCTGGACTACACGACCACGTTCTCGTGGGAGCCGAGCAAAGACACGTTCCGCAAACGCGACAGCGGCGTGCTAGACGAGATTCGACGCGACCACGGCTGGTCGCAGTCAGAACTGCTCACCGAACTCCGCGACAGGAAGCTCGTCCTCCAGTATCTCCGCGAGAACGGCATCTCCGACTATCGGCGCTTTACGGCGATGGTCAACGAGTACTACGCCGACCCGGAGACCGTCGTTTCGAACGTCAGGGAAAGCACCGACTCGGCCGTCGCGGAGCTCGACTGATGGGTCTGCTCAACTTCGTCCCGCTCGTCCTCGCGCTCGCGTTTCTCGCGCCCGTCGCCCTCTCGCCAGTCAGCAGGACGGCGTACCGAACCGTCACCCGCGTTTCGCTACAGCTCTTCGGCAGCTACGTCCGCGACGGCGGGCGGAAACGGAACCGCCGCGAGGAGCTGTTGCGGGCGGCGCACGTCGGAGAGACGTACCGACTGTACGCGTCGAAAACGTGGGTGTACACCACATTGGCCACCATCTCCGGCAGCATCATCGGTATCTACGTCGTCGGACTCGTGTTGGCCGTCCTTTCGGTCTCCCCGGCGACGCTCCGTGCTGAACTCCCGGCGAGGTTGCAGTTTCTCGCCAATCTCGTGGTCGTCCCCTCGCTCACTCTCGGCGAACTGTTCGTCCTGCTCGTGTTCAGCAGCGCGACGGTCGGCCTCCTCGGTGGCGCGCTGACGTACTGGCTTCGCTGGGAGTTGCCGTCCTACCGGGGGAACGCCCGCGCCCGGAAGATAGACGGTAGCCTCTCTCGAACGGTCGCGTTCACCTACGCGCTCTCCCGGAGCGGGATGGGAATGCCCGCGATAATGCGGACGCTGGCGCGGAACCGCGACGTGTACGGCGAGGCGGCGGCGGAGGTCGGGGTCGGCGTCAAGGCCATGGACCTGTTCGGACTCGACGTGCTGACCGCCATCAAGCAGATGTCGCGCCAGTCGCCGAGCGAGAAGTTCGAGGATTTCGGCGAGAACTTGGCGAGCGTCCTCCAGAGCGGCCAGAGCCTTCCGACGTATCTAAGCGAGCAGTACGAGCGCTATCAACGGGACGCGAAAGCCGAACAGGAGGCGTTTCTCGAACTGCTCTCGGTGCTCGCAGAGGGGTACGTCTCGCTGTTCGTCGTCGGTCCACTCCTGCTCATCACCATCCTCGTCATCATGGGGCTGATGGGCGTCGCCGACACGCTCGACTTCCTCTATCTGATGGCGTATCTGCTCATCCCCCTCGGTAACGTCGGATTCGTCGTGTATCTCGACAGCATCACGGAATCGCTTCGAATCAGCCGCGAGTCGAGGACGACGCCGAGTATCACCGTTCCGACGGTCCGGCGCGTCGCCGACCCGGACGCCGGACGCACGGTGAGCGACGGCGGAACCACCCCGACCAACGTCGAACGATTGGCGGCCTACGACCGATTCAAGGACGTTCGAGACGGCCTCGCGGACCCGTTCAGAACCGTCCGCCGGAACCCGGATACGCTGTTGTACGTGACGGTTCCGCTCGCACTCCTCTCCGTCGTGCTTCGCGTCTTCCCCGACCTCGCGGCGGGGACGGCGACGCCCGCGTCCGTGGATGGCGTCGTGATACAAGCCGCGCTGTTCGTCTTGGGGACGTACGCCGTCGTTCAGTGGGCGTACCGTCGCCGGGTTAAAGCGATAGAGGCCGCCGTTCCCGACATGCTCGACCGACTCGCCAGCCTCAACGAGGCGGGGATGACGGTCGTCGAGAGCGTTCGACGGGTGACGAACAGCGACCTCGGCGCGCTGAACGACGAGTTAGAGCGCATGTCGCGCGACATCGAGTGGGGAACCGACGCCGCGACCGCGCTCCGACGGGTCGAGGACAGAATCGACACGCCGACCGTCACGCGGGTCGTCTCGCTCGTGACGAACGCGATGCACGCCAGCGGCGACATCGGGCGCGTCCTTCGAATCGCCGCGGACGACGCACAGGAATCGAGACGGCTCCAGCGCCAGCGCGAGGACGAGATGAAGACCTACCTCATCATTATCTACCTCTCGTTTTTCGTCTTCCTCGTCATCATCGGGGCGCTTTCGGCCATCCTGGTTCCCGCGCTCCAGGACCTTCCCGCCGGAAACGCGGCCGGTGGTCCGGTCGGCGTCGGTGGCCTCGGGAACGCCGCGGCGGTGGACATTCACGCCTACACCATCGTCTTTTTCCACACCGCGCTCGTCCAAGCCGTCGTCTCCGGGTTCGTCGCGGGGAAGATGGGCGAGGGAACGGTACGCGACGGCGCGAAGCACGCGACGGCGATGTTGGCCATCTCCTACGTCGCCTTCCTACTCATCGAGTTCCTGGTTTACCCGTAGGAGATTTACCCCCCGGCGCGAGAGTTCGACTGTGAACCCGACGAGTCACGACGTACGGGCGACCTACGACCGCATCGCGGGCCACTTCGCCAAGACGCGGGAGTACGCGTGGCCCGAAGTCGAATCGTTCCTCGACGGTCGAGCGGGCACCACGGCCCTCGACCTCGGCTGTGCTAACGGCAGGCACGCGGAACTGCTGACCGGACACGCCAGCCGCGTCATCGGCGCGGACGTGAGCGCGGGCCTCCTCGTCGAGGCCCGCGAACGGGCAACGGAACGCGGTTTCGACCTCGAACTGGTGCAGTGCGACGCGGCCCGGATTCCGCTCGACGACGACACCATCGACCTCGCGGTCTACGTCGCCACGCTTCACCACCTACCGAACCGCGAGGCCCGCGTCGGCAGTCTGGACGAACTCGCCCGCGTGCTCTCACCCGACGGAACCGCGGTCGTCAGCGCGTGGAGCACGGCTCACGACAAATTCGACCGCGAGGAGGGCTTCGACACGACCGTCGATTGGACGCTCCCCGGCGGGGAGACGGTGCCGCGGTTCTACCACATCTACTCGCCCGACGAGTTCCGCGAGGACCTCGACGAGAGCGCCCTCGTCTCCGACGACGTGTCCATCTCCAGCGGGAACTGTTACGCCGTCGTCCGCGGGCGAAAACAGTAACACCCTTAAGCCGGGGGGCACAATTCAGGAGTACACTCGTATTCGAACGCACCGGTGGTGAGCAAATCCTTCGGATTTGCGAGCCTCGGTGCGTACTCGGAACGGAGTGAGAGTACGCACCGGTGGTCTAGTGGCAGGACCTGAGCCTTCCAAGCTCATGGCACGGGTTCAAATCCCGTCCGGTGCATTTTCCGAGCGCTACTCCCCGAGCGACCAGCGTGCTGTGTCGCTCGGTTTCGAAGCGAGGGAATTCACGAGGGCTTCGAACTAGACTGGACACGGCCCGCGCAGGGAGTGTGAGTGGCGAAGCCACGAACGGACGACCGAGCAGGACTGTCCGTTCGGTGTTCAAATCCCGTCCGGTGCATTCTTCCACTATCGCTTCTTCGAGTCGTAACTGCCGTATCCGGATTACTTCCCCCAACAGTGACAACTAAACCGATGCTTTCCGTCATCCGAACCGAACGATGACGGACCCGGAGACGATTGCGACCTATCAATCGGTCGCGGACGAGTATCGGGAACTGCACGCGGACCGAACGGGTGTCGAGGGGATAGCCGAGCGATTTCTGACGGCCGTCGAGGGAGTGGCCGAGGGGAGCGCTCGAATCGCGGACGTGGGCTGTGGTCCCGGGTGGGAGTCGGCGACGTTCGCGGAGCGCGGTCACGAGGTCGTCGGCATCGACCTCACGCCGAACTTCCTCCGGGCGGCGCGGGAGGTCGCCCCTGCCGCCAACTTCGCGCGGATGGACATGCGTCGGCTCGGGTTCGAGTCCGATTCCTTCGACGTCCTGTGGGCTTGTGCGTCGTTTCTCCACGTCCCGCGGGAGGACGCTCCCGACACGCTGGAAACGTTCCGTCGGGTGCTCCGACCCGGCGGCGTCTGCCTCCTCTCGGTTAAACACGGCGACGGCGAGATGAGCGGCGACGTGTACGACGAGGACGGACGGCGCTTCACGCTCTACCGACCCGAGGAGTTGCGGTCGATGGCGGAAAACGCGGGATTCACGGTCGAATCGGTTAGCGTCGATGCGACCGACTCGTGGGTACAACTGCTGGCGCGAGCCTGAGTGGGTGAGAAGGAGTTCCTACGCCAACGACCGAGCCAGCCCACCGACGGTTCCGAGAACCAGCGGAATCGCCGCGGTGAGCGCGGTGATTTGCCCCATTCCGAGGGCGTGGCTGAACGACCCGTGGAGCGCGAGCAGTCCGGAGAAGAGGAGGAGGGCGAGCACGCCGAATCCGAATCCCGCGAGCACGCCGCGTTTCGGTGTCAGCGCGGGGATGCTGACGAGTGCGCCGCCGACCAGCAGGCCGAGCCAGTGGGTCCACGCGAGGGCGAGGCCGACGACCGCACCGACGGCGACGACCGACAGTCTCGCGGTCGGATTCGCCCGGAGCGCGTCGAGTCGGTTCACTCGGCTCATTCGTCACCTCCGAATTCGACGGCGAGGTCGCCGCGAATCTCGTGCGACAGGGGTTTGTACTTCGTGTTCGCCCATCGGCGGAGTTGGTCGTGGTAGTGGTCCGAGAAGTAATCGCCCGAGTTGCCGCCGGGGACGATGGCCTTCGAGTCGCCTCCCATCGGGCAGATCATCCGCCAACTGCTGCCGACCGCGGAGTCCTTCCGGTAGTTGTTCACGGTGTGACTCGACCCGTCCGTCGGAAGCACGGGATAGTTCAGGAACGACTGGTCGAACGGATGCGTGATGGCTTCCGTCGTGTTGTAATCCCCGTACACCTCGTCGTCGCCCTCCGCGACCTTCTCCGACGCCGTTCGGAGGGCGCGGACCATCGCCACTTGTCGCCCCTCGCTTCCGAACCAGCGCTCGCCGTCGAGGTGCGCCAGCACCCAATCGCGGGGGTAGTAGTCCTCGTCCAACCCGGCCTCATCGAAGGCGTCCGAAAGCGCCTCCTCGCGGAAGGCGTCGAACCAGTGGACGAACAGCAAGGCGGCCTCCGAATCGCGTTCCATCCGGTAGTTCCACCGCGACAGCGTTTGAACCGCCGATTCGAGGCCGTCGGCCCCTCCCGCGGCGTCCAGTAGCGTCGGAACGAGCGTTTCCGCCCGTTTGTCGAGCGTGTCGTCCTGAATCTCCGCAATCGTTTTCACGTCCATGGCTCCCGCTTTCGCCTTCTCGTCCAGCAGTTCGTAGATTCGCTGGCCGCGATAGGGGCTGGAGTACCCCTCGGAGAGGTACGGGTCGTCCGTGATTCGCTGGTTCGCGGTCGCTATCAGGTCCGGGTCGGTGACGTGCGGTTTGTCCTCGAACGGGACGAACCCCTCCCACGACGAGACGCCGAACGGTTCGAACCCTTTCCACTCGCCCTCTCCAGCGGAGCCGTCGAAAATCCGGTCGCCGCGGACCTCCTCGCCGTCCACCGTTCGGCGGGGAATCTTCCCGGTGACGTAGTAGAGCGTGTTGCCGTCCCGGTCGGCGTAGATGAGGTTTTGCGTGGGTTCGTCGAATCCCCTCGTCGCCGCGCGAAAATCCTCAACGCCGTCGCTTCTGGCGTACTCGCGGATCGCCGCCGTCGTGTTCGTCGCCGTGTGGCCCGTCCACGCGACGCCGACCCGGTAGCCCTCGCGTTCGAGGACCGGCCCGTGGACCGTCTTTCGAACCGTCGCCGTCCTGTTTTCGCCGTCGGCGACCTCGATTTCCCGCTCCTCGGTTTCGAACTCGCGCCACTCACCATCGTAGCGGTACCGATTCCCGTCGGTTTCGTACCGGTAGAAGTCGATGACGTCCGCACCGGCGTTGGTGAACCCCCACGCCCCGGCGTGGTTCTCGCCGATGACGACGAACGGGACGCCCGGAAACGTGACTCCGCGGACGCGCATGTCGCCCTGTTCGAGGTTCATCTCGTACCAGACCGGCGGAGCCATCAGCGATAGGTGCGGGTCGTTCGACACGATTGGGGCCCCGCTCTTCGTGTGTTTCCCCGAGACGAGCCAGCTGTTCGACCCGATGCCGTGGTCGCGCTCGAAGCCGCCGAGCCAATCGAGCAACGGCGCTCCGACTGCTTCCGAGTCGGTCGCCTCGTTCCGTCGGGAGATATCGTTCGCCGTCGTTCCCTCGTTCGTCTTCCCCTCGTCTTTCCCGCGGATAATCGGCGAGTCGTGGTCCAGTCGCTCGGGGTAGAGGTCCGTCGCGGCGTCCGGGCCGAGCGCGGAGGCGACCTTGGCGCGCCGGAGGGTGAGAAAGCTCCCCGTCAGCGTCCACGAAATCTGCTTTTCCAACAGCATCGTGTCTTCGGGGGTCCACCGCGCCGGTTCGTACTCCAGCAGGCCGAACTCCAGCGGGAGCGGTTCGTTCTCGATGTACGCGTTCACGCCCGCCGAAAACGCCCGGACGGGTTCCGCCGCCTCCGGTTCCGAATCGGCGATGTGGTCCCACGTCGCGTCCGCCGCGCCCGCGAAATCCATCTGGACGTGGAACTCGTCGGAGTCGGCCGCCAGTTCGCCCACGACGGCGGCAACCTGACCGCGCATCAACCGACGCTGTAGGTCGAGTTGAAACAGCCGGTCCCGGGCCTGCGCGTAGCCCACCGCGAAGTAGAGTCCTGTCTCGGTTTCGGCCGTGATGTTCGGCACGCCGTCCTCGTCGTAGCGGAGTTTCGCCGACCCGTACTCGCTTTCGACGGACTCGTTCACGTCGTCCGTCGCGCTCTCCCACGCCGACCCGCTCAAGGGGGCGAAGCGCCGGAGGTAGCTCCGAACGGGCGAGAGCGACCCACCGACGGCCGTTCCCCCGAGTATCGCGCCGACGAGGGCACGGCGCGTGATATCGTCATCCATACCACAACGTGTGACCTCGCCGATATAAATGCCACCGCCTCGGACCCAATTGTAAACGAGTGGTAGATTTAATTCCGTTGCAATCGCCGAACGTTCCGCGCCTCCCCCACGGCCCCGCCGCGCTCCACCTACTTCCACGGATTCGTCACGAGGTCCGAATGAACGTCGGTCCCGACTTCGATTCGACAGTCCGTCTTCGGGCGGGCGATACAGAGCAGGACGTAGCCGTCCGCCAGCGAATCCGTTTTCAACGCCCGGGGTTCGCGCTCGTGTTTGATTTTCCCGGACAGAAGACGACCGGTGCAGGTGGCACACGCGCCGGTTCGACAGCCGAACGGCAGGCCGATGTCCGCTCGCTCGGCCGCTTCCAGCACCGATTCGGCGGCCGCGGCGCGGACGGTTTCCGTTCCGCCCCCGCGCCACCGAAGTTCGACGCGATGGCGGTCGCCGTCGCCGTCGCGTTCGGCGGCCGTTCCGTCGCGCTCCGTCACTGCCACACGTCGCTCGTGCAGTCGCCGTCGGGCCACCGGATTTCGTGCGCCCGGGCGGGACCGTTCGGCATCTCGCCGAAATCCACGAGGAAATCCTCGTCCAGCGTCATCGTCCCCTTCCGCGGGTTCACGTCGGCCTTGAGCATCACGGACCCCTTCTCGCCCTCCTCCGGGTAGAACTGGTTGTCCCACGTGGAGAACAGCGAGGTGGTCCAGTACAG
Source organism: Haladaptatus sp. T7 (assembly GCF_026008575.1). NCBI lineage: Archaea > Methanobacteriati > Methanobacteriota > Halobacteria > Halobacteriales > Haladaptataceae > Haladaptatus > Haladaptatus sp. T7. The sequence continues at coordinate 294,219 of NZ_BROP01000002.1, read as the reverse complement.
GCGCTCGCCGTCGATGCTGAGTTGGAGCATCTGCGGTCCCGCGACGACCGGTCTGTCGTCCTCGCCGGTCGGGTGGCGCGGGCCGTACAACCCGCCCGCCCAGAGTTGGTCGGCGAGGCGCGGGTTCGACGGGTCGCTCACGTCGTACATCCGCACGTCGCCGTGCAACCAGTTCGAGAAGAACAGGTAGCGGTCGTCCATCGAAACGAGGAGGTCGGTGATGAGACCCGGCACGGGCATGTCCCAGTCCTCGTGCTCGCGCGGTTCGATGTCGATGACCTTCTCCGCGAACCACTCCTTCTCGCGCTCGTAGAAGTGGAAGATGTTGGACGAGAGCGCCGCGCCCACGTAGCCGTGGGCCGCCTCCGGGCTGTGCAGGAACCGGACTTCCAGCGGAATCATCCCCTCCTCGCCGAGATCGACGGTTTGCTGGAGTTGTCCCCGTTCCCAGTCCCAGAAGTGGAGTTTGTGACCGTACTTGCCCGCCTCGACGTCTTCCAAGTCGAAGCCGGGATAGTAGGTCTTCGGCGCGGCCCACTCCGAGGAGACCATCACGTTGTGCCGCGGCTGATACCAGAAGTCGTAGTTCATCTCGATTTCGCCCGGCGGGTCCCAGCGCCCCTCGATTTCGAAGTCGTCGTTCAGTTCGAGGAAGCCACCCGGCAGGTCGCCGTCCTCGTTCCCCAGCATCGAGATGAGAATTTCCCCGTCGGGAATGCAGTGGACGGTGTGCGGCGCGGACAGGTCGTACTCGTACACCTCCTCCGGCTCGATGACTTTGACGATTTCCGGGTTCTCGCGGTCCTTCGTGTCGATGATGTGCAACCGCGACGACCGCTGGCCGGGAACGACGAGGTGGCGTCGCTCCAGCCCCTCGACGTGGCAGGACGAAGAACAGGCGTTCCAGCCGAAGTGGTGTAGTTCGTCGCCCTTGTTCGGCATCTCCACGCGGTCGATGACCTCTGTGTACGTGTCCGAGTCCGGGTTCACGTCCACGACCGACAGGAAGTCGGGTGCATCGACGTCCGTCCCGACGTACAACGACGGTACGTACGCAACCGTCTCGCGCTCCGCCTCCTCGATGGCGGCCTGTGGCGTCGCATAGCCCGGCCCCTCGACGTCGTGGTGATGTTCGTGGTGTTCGTGCGCTCCGCTTTCGCTTGATTCGGTATCGCTCATGGTACCCCCTCCGGTATGACCTTCGGTAGCACCAGTCGTGACGGGGAGTGTTGCGGCAAAAATTGCCTCGAAATGGAGGTGGATGTCTTGGGTTTCGTAGAGCCTGCGCATCCAGCCAGTGGGATTGCAGGAACTGGGAAACGGACCGCTTTGAAAGCCCCCCGCCCGTCCAACCGGACGGGCTACGGGTTCCGAATCAACTGCACGGCGCGCGACGGCGCGCGGCAGCGCACCCGCGCGAGGGATGACCGGAGGTGCGACCATCGGGAGCACCGTAGGGAATCGGCTGGGGAGGCGCGTGAGCGGTTGCGGTGCGGGGCGGTCTTCATTGACGTCTGTCGTTGCAATCCCAGCAAAATCATCCACGTCATTTCCAGTCCCCGCAAAATCACTCACATCATTTTGAAGCGAGCAGACGGGGGCTTTCTGGGCCGTCCTCGTCGCTACTGCCCTCGCAAGAACGAACTAACCCAAGGCGTCTCCAACGATTCCGCCTCCCTCCTACACCCCGTATTCCGACACGCCGAGAATCGCACCGCACTCCGAACACTCCCAGACGGTCGCGTCGCTGAACTTCGCGTCCGTCTCGCTCTCTACGACTTCGATGAGGTCCTCGCCGCACGCGATACAGTGTCCCATACGACGTCGTTCTCGCTTTCGATTATCTGCTTTTTGGTCACTTCGAGAGCGCTAAAAGCAATTCAGGTGGTCACGTTTCTCCAGACGTGACTGATTCGAGGCCCCATCGAAAGCGGTTGCTCCGCTCTGGGTCGTCGGGTGCAGAAAAATACCGCAACGCGTCAGTGACTTACTCGTACAGCCACTCGGCGTCTATCTTCTCGTAATCGACCAGTTCGTCCTCGTCGAAGAACAGGTCGATTTCGCGCTCGTTCGCGCCCTCGTCCTCGTGGTCCGAACCGTGAATCACGTTTCGGCCGAGGTCGAGACCGAAGTCGCCGCGGATGGTGCCCGGGGCGGATTCGGCTGGGTCGGTTTCGCCCATCATGCGGCGAACCTGTCGCGTTGCGTCCTGCCCTTCCCAGACCATCGCAAAGACTGGGCCGGAGGTGATGAAATCGACAAGGCCGTCGAAGAACGGCTTGCCCTCGTGTTCACCGTAGTGGTCGTGGGCGAGTTCCTCGCTGATCTGCATGAACTTGCCGCCGACCATCTTCAGACCGCGGTCCTCGAAGCGGGAGACGATCTCCCCGATGAGGCCGCGCTGAACGCCGTCGGGCTTGACCATCACGAAGGTCCGTTCGCTCATTCGTTACCACTCTCTGCTTGGCCTTGCTCGGTCCATTCGAGGTCGCGCGGTTCGCGGCCGAGGTCGGCGTTCTTCTCGCACTTCGCCGAGCAGTAGTGGATGGTCGTTCCGTCTACGCGGACGAACATCGTTCCCGTACCGGGCTCGATGTCGTTTCCGCAGTAATCACACTCTCGCGTCTGTGGCATTATTGTCCTCCGATGGAGTCTGCCTCGCGTGCGGTCTCTCGCAACTGGAGCACGTCGCCCTCTCGGACCGGTCCGAGACAGTTGCGAGTGATGATTCGCCCTTGGTTGCTGCCTTCGCGGATGCGGCATTTGACCTGCATGGCCTCGCCGTGCATCCCCGTCTTACCGACGATTTCGATGACCTCGGCGGAGGTGGAGTCCTCCTGTCCGGTCTCTTCAGCACTCATCGTGAGTCACCTCACCGAAGTTCCTCGACCTTCGAGGCGATGTCGTCCACGTCGTCGCTGGCTTCGCCAGCGTCAACGATGGCGGCGGCGGCGCTGCCGACTTCGAGTCCGGCCGCGTGACCGACGTCGTCCTGCGTCTCGACGAAGATGAAGGGGATGCCCTTCTCGTCGGAGAGTTCGGGCAGGTGCATGACGATCTCCTCGGGCGTAACGTCTTCCGCGACGTAGATGAGGTCGGCGTTGCCGCGCTCGACAGCCTTGGTCGTCTCGTTCGTTCCTTTCTTTACGCTTCCTGTGTCCCGTGCGACTTCGAGCGCGTCGAGCGCTCGGTCCTGCAGGTCGGCTGGGACGTCGTAGTTGACGTATACTGGCATAGGTTGTTCACCTCCCTACGCGCTGGCTCAGGCTCCCCTGCCGGATGAGTCCTGTACGGCTAGGAGCATCATCAACCCCGCGTAGGTTGTACACTCCAGTAGAGTGTGCCCCCATAAAAACGCTTTCAAATCCACGACGGAGTGGCACGGTGGCGCACACGCTCCTATCCCCCGATTTCGGCCGATTATTCACGACACTCGAAATCGGCGTCCCACTCGTCGCGGGGGAGTCCGTAAAACAGCGTGTCGTGGTACGCTCCCCGCGAGAAGCTGTGCTCTCGAAGTCGGCCTTCGCGCTCGAATCCGAGCGACGTTCGAAGCGGAAAACTGGACCGGGCACACCGATTCCGAGGGGACGAATGACAAAACAGTTTCAGTTCATCCGGGAACGGGACAAAATCCCGTCAAAAACGTTTCCGACGAATCCGAACACCCGTTTTGTGGCTCCAACACGTACACGCGTTCATGAGTGGGGGGACAGCAATGCGTACAGAGACGGCGACCGAGGAACAGGACCATCACCTTCCGGCACCCGAGGACTGGCCGAAGGGATTCGGTGAGGCGTCGTGGTGGCCCTTCGTCTCCGCGGTGGGTGTCGTCGGACTGTACGTCGGTGCGGGGCTCTACGTGTTGAGCCACGGCGGAAACTCCTACGTGCCACAAATCGCCAGCCCGGTCGTCTTCGTCCTCGGGACGGTCGTGTTCCTCGTCGGGCTGTACGGCTGGTTGTACCACGGCTTCGTGGACCACTACTGGTACCGGGAGGGCGGCGGGCAGACGAAGCTCCGATGGGCGATGACGCTCTTTCTGGGGACCGAAGTGGCGACCTTCGGAGCGGGATTCGTCTACTACTTCTTCATCCGCGTCGGAACGTGGCCGCCCACCGGCCAGACCATCCCCGACGTGATGAGTTCCCTCGTTCTCATCAACACGCTCATCCTCATCGCAAGCAGTTTCACGCTCCACTACTCGCACATGTCGCTCCTGCGCGGGAAACGGAACCGGTTCATCACCTTCCTCGCGCTGACGATTCTGTTGGCGTTCGTCTTCCTCGGCGGCCAGATTTACGAGTACAACCTGTTCATCACACACGAAGGGTTCACGCTCACCTCGGGCGTGTTCGGAAGCGCCTTCTTCGGCCTGACCGGGTTGCACGGCCTCCACGTCTCGCTCGGCATCGTCCTCATGTGCATCCTGTTCGTCAGGGCGGCGTACGGACAGTTCTCGTCGGAGCGGGACACCTCCGTCACCACCGTCACGATGTACTGGCACTTCGTGGACGCGGTGTGGATATTCCTCGTCGTCTCGCTCTACGCCGGTGCGACGCTTTCCGGCTAGTCACCACACCATGTCACCCATTGACAATGGCCAAAAAGCATATACGGAAGGCACCTATTCGCTTATTTGGCGAGGTCCCCGCGCTAAATGCGAGCGGGTTGACGCCATCACGTAACCCCACCTCGCCCGACTCCTGACTGTTCTACACCGAAAAGAAACATCCTTGCGGCGGACCGACCAACCACGGGTGTGAACGTCTCGTCTCTGGCGACATCGCTCCGTGAAGAAGCTCGACGGACGAACGAGCGTCGCCTCCTCGTCCTCGCGGGAAACCGCGACGAGGGGTACGAACTCGCTCGGAACGTCCTCTCCGCCGCGGGAATCCCCGAGAAAGCGACCGCGCAAGTCGGCCCGCGACGCATCGTGGACTGTGAGCGGGTGAGCCAGCGGCGGGCGGGGGAACTCCTCGGAACGACCCACGAAGCGGTCGTCTTCGACGCCCACGACGAACTCCGCCCGAACGCGCTGGGCCGGGTCGTCGGCGCGGTGGACGGCGGCGGTCTGTTCGTCCTCCTCACGCCGCCGCTCGACGCGTGGCCGACCCGCCGGGACGACTTCGACGCGACCCTCGCGGTCCCCCCGTTCGGGGTCGAGGACGTGACCGGCAACTTCCGACGGCGGTTCGTCTCCCTCCTCCGCGACCACCGCGGCATCGCCATCGTGAACGCGGATTCGGAGACCGTCGAGGACGACGGCCTGACACACCCCGCACCCCGGCTGGCAGACACCGACCACGAGGCGCGCAACCACGACGGAGCACCCGAACACGCGGTACTGGACGAATTTCCCCGCGCCGCCGCCGACGCCTGTCTGACCGACGACCAACTGTCGGCGGTCAGCGCGTTCAAGGCGCTCCGCGACCCGAACACCGCGGTCGTCGCCGAGGCCGACAGGGGCCGCGGAAAGTCGAGCGCCGCCGGAATCGCCGCCGCGTGTTTTGCCGCCGAAGGCGATGACGTCCTCGTGACGGCGCGAAGCTACCGGAGCGCCCGTGAAGTGTTCGTCCGCGCCGCCGCCCTCCTTGATTCGATGGACGAACTCGCGGACACCGACCACGACCCGCCGACCCGGATCACCGCGAATTCGGGCGGGACCGTTCGGTACGAGAAGCCGACGGACGTTATCGAACGCGTTGGGCCGAAGGGCCAACGGAACGAGCGCGTTGGGCCGAAGGGCCAACGTAATTCACACGACGGACCGGAGGGCCGCCAGCGCGACCACGCCGACGTCGTGTTCGTGGACGAGGCCGCGGCCCTTCCTGTTCGCATGCTTGAGCGGTTTCTTCGCTTTTCGCGCGTCGCGTTCACGACGACGATTCACGGCTACGAGGGTGCCGGGCGGGGCTTCTCGGTGCGGTTCCGCGACCGACTCGACGAGAGCGACCACGACGTGACCGACGTGACGCTGGCCGAACCCATCCGATACGCGCCGGGCGACCCAATCGAGGTCTGGGCGTTTCGTGCGCTCGCGCTCGACGCCCGACCCGCGGTGGACCCGCTCGTGACCGAGGCGACGCCCGACGGAACCGAGTACCTGGCGCTCGACGCGGACGACCTGCTCGCCGACGAGAACCTGCTCCGCGAGACGTTCGGCCTCCTCGTGTTGGCGCACTACCGAACCGAACCGGCAGATCTCGCCCGACTGCTCGACGCCCCGAACGTCGCGGTGCGGGCGCTCCGCTGGAACGGCCACGTCGTCAGCGTCGCCCTTCTGGCGCGGGAGGGAGACCTCCCCGCCGACGTGCGCGAACACATGTACGACGGCGGGCGCGTGAAGGGCAACATGCTCCCCGACGTGCTGACCACACAACTCCGGGATTTCGACGCCGGAATCCCGGTCGGGATGCGAATCATGCGCATCGCCACCCACCACGCCGTTCGTTCGTCGGGGCTGGGGTCGCGCCTGCTCGCCGAGATTCGCCGGGAGTGTTCCGACCTCGACTGGCTCGGGACGGGGTTCGGCGCGACGCCCGAACTGCTCCGATTCTGGCGGGAGAACGGCTACCGGACGGTGCAACTCTCCACGACGCGCAACGACGCTAGCGGGGAGTACTCCGCGCTCATGTTCGACCCGATTTCGCCGTCCGGAAACGACCTGTACGAGCGCCACGCCCGACGGTTCGCGGCGCGAATCGCCTCGGTGCTCTCGGACGCGCTCGCCGACATGGACCCCGACGTGGTACGGGAATCCCTCCGGACGACGGACGCGGACGTGGAGACGTCGCTCACCGACTGGGAGTGGCGACTGGTCGCCGCCAGCGCCTACGGGCCGGGACAGTTCGACCACGGCCCCGCCCCGTTCCGACGATTGGTTGTCAAACAACTCGTCGACCCCGCGGACCCGGACGCGCTGTCCCAACGACAGGAACGCCTGCTGGTTCGAAAAGTCCTCCAAGCCCACCGCTGGCCAGCAGTGGCCGATGAACTCGGCTTTCACTCCGCTGGCGAAGCGATGCGCGCGTTGGGCGCGGCGTTTCAACCGCTCGTGGACGCGTACGGTAACGACGCCGCGATGGAGGAGAAACGACACTACTCGGATTAATCCTGCCGGTCGTCGAGGATTTCGTCCGGCCCGGTCGTGAGGATGTGACGGCTCACCGTCCGGTGCGCCCGTCGCAGTCGTTTCGATAACGCCTGCTGGCTGATGTCGAGCTGTTCGGCGAGTTCGCTCAGGTTCGTCTTCCTCGGCACCTCGAAGTAGCCCGCGTCGAGCGCGGCGTTCAACGCCACGCGCTGTTTCGCCGTGAGGAGAAACTGCCCGTCGACGGTCGGCGTCTCGGGCGTGTGCAACCGCTTCAGTTCGACCGTCACGTCGTGATGCGTCAGGTCGGCTTGAAGCTTCGAGATGTGGTCGCGGTGTTCGAATCGCATCTGAAAATCCCACCCCTCCTTCGCGGCGGTTCCGGTGAGGATGACGGGGTCGCTTTTCAGTACGTCCTCGACGGTCGTTTTCGTCTCGTCGGACCACTCGACGCGATAGAGCGACCCGTACGGGATTTCGGTGAGTTTCGTCACCGCAACCGTCGTCGGGTCGGAACGAAGTTCCTCCTCGACTATTGTCGCCGTCCCGCCACACACCCAGATGTAGGGGAGAATACGGTTCGCGGGATGTGCGACCATGCGCTCGATTTCGACGGCCATGTTCGGAATCGCGTCGAAGGCGTCGGAGAGCGCGAACTGCTCGGTGGGTATCGTAAATTCGGCGATGACGCTCATTTCCTCACTGGCCTCCATTTTCCGTAACGAACACGCTCATCGAGAGGTCGCCTCGATGAGAATGCGGCCGTTACTAAGAACGACCACTTCGTACCCACAATAGGTAAATGTAACCCGTCCCGTGTTTCTCGCGCGTCCACTCCAACTATCAGCAAACAGCTCGTCGAGCGCGTCGGTATCGACCGTCTCGTAGAGCGGTGGCATGTCGTTCGTTCGAGCGTTCGTCACCGCTGCCGTCGCGGTGACGATTCCCTCGGTAATAGTCTCGTCGGGGGAGATGTCGTACGTAAAATCGGCACCCTCCTCCAGTTCGGCAACATCCATAGCGAAATGAGTTTCGCAGCCGCCCTCAAACGCGGGGTTATTCTTGAAACCCTTTTATAAAACTCGTTTCGATGTGCCAAAAACACCATCGCTACGACCATGTGGTTTCAACGCGTAGCGATTCCCGATGGAATGTGCCGAAAACGACTGTGAAAACGAGGCGGCAGTTCGACTGCACATCCCGTGGGCCGAAAACCGTGTCGTCTGCACGAGCCACGCGAGGGTGCTGGCGCGACAGGATGGCGTGGTCGCCGAACCGCTGGAGGGTGTGGACTGGGAGTAATGGAGGAACAAGGGGGTACCGAGAGTGTCGCAGAAGGAGCGAGTCGGTCCGTCCGCGTGGCCGTGTCGGTGGTGAAGGGTCGGGAACGAGCGGAAAGCGCGGTCGTCTACTCGTGGGCGAAGTAGGTCACCGTCTCGGCGTCTTCCTCGCTGTCTCGCGCCACGCTATCCACTCGCGCGAACCCGACGCGCTCGAACTGCACGATGTCGTCCACGTCCGTCTCCGCGAAGTCGGGTTCCGCGACGCCTTCCACGTCGCCGTCCATGGTCCGCATGCGGACCGGGACGGTTCCCTCGGCGGGTACCCAGTGGATTACGTCCACGCCTTCGTCGCGGACGGCGCTGATGTCGTCGCCCGTGTACTGGAGCGCGTCGCGGGTGTGCTCGAAGCACCCGAGTCCCTTCAGCCAAACGCGCTCGCCGTGGTCCGGGATGTCGTCGGCTTCGATGCGCACGGCCTCGCCCGCCGGGATGTGGCGCGTGCCCCTGTCCTCGTGGTCGGGATGGACCGGCGGTTCCGCCGCCTCGGGATAGTCGCCGATGAGCGGATATTCGACTCCGTTACCGGACGACGTCCGGTCGCCAGCCGAGCTCTGCTCGGCGCTGTCACGGACGAAGAAGAAGCGCGGCGCGTCGTCGTCCACCAACTCGCGGTTGTTGGCGTAGATGGTGCTCATGGCCAAATCGACGTTGCTCGTGGACGTTCCGAGACCGACCATCGCCTCGCGGATGGCTTCGCCGCGGATGCCGCGACGGCGGACGCTCTGGAGGGTGGGCGCACGCGGGTCGTCCCAGCCGTCGAGTTCGCCCTTCTCGATGAGTTCCTTGATGGTCGAGGTGGACATCTTCACGTCGTACTCGTCCACTTGCACGTGTCCCCAGTGGATGGTTTCGGGGTACTCCCAACCGAAGTAGTCGTAGACGAACTGCTGGCGCTTCGCGGAGTCCTGCAGGTCGATGCCGCGGATGATGTGGGTCATACCCGTCAGGTGGTCGTCCACGCCGGACTGGAAGTCGAGCATGGGCCAACAGCGGTAGTCGGCCGCTTCAGGACGCGGATGGGGCGTGTCGATGATTCGGAACGCCACCCAATCGCGCAGGGCGGGATTCTTGTGCTCGATGTCCGTCTTCACGCGGAGTACCATCTCGCCGGACGAATACTCCCCTTCGATCATGTCCTCGAACTCGGCCAACGTCGTCTCCGCGTCCTTGTCGCGGTGCGGGCACGCCTTCGCGTCGTTTTTGAGGTTCGAGAACTCCTCGCCGGAACAGGAGCAGGTGTACGCGCCGCCCTTCTCGATGAGGTCGCGGGCGTGGTCGTAGTAGATTTCGAGGCGGTCGCTGGCTTTGATAACCTCGTCCGGTTCGAAGCCGAGGTAGTCGATGTCCTCCAGAATCGCGTCGTAGGCGTCCATGTCCGGGCGCTTCGTCTCCGGGTCCGTGTCGTCGAAGCGGACCAGCATCTCGCCGTCGTAGAGGTCCTTGTACGTACCGATGACCGCGGGCATTCGCCCGTGTCCGATGTGCCACGGGCCGTTGGGGTTCGGCGCACAGCGCATCCGAATCTCGTCGTACTCCTCGGCGTTGGGCAGGTCGGGGAGCACCTGGTCGTCTTCCTCGTCCTCCGCGTCGAGTTCTTCGACGAGTTCGGCGTCGAGTTCTTCGAGGCGAGCGCGTCGTCCCTCGGCGTCCAACTGGTTCACCTGCGCGACGACCTTTCCGGCGATACCCGGCACTTCGCCGCCGTGTTCGCGGAAGTCGGGATTCTCGCCCATCAGCGACCCCATGATGGCACCGACGTCCGCGTCGCTGTCGTGTTTCAACGCGTTGAACAGCGCGTGTTTCTCCGCCTCCGTCTCGATTCGCGTCCGCAACTCGTCGTCCATTACTGGTCCCTATTCCCGCCCGTCTCAAAACTCCCGCGAATCCGTGCGCTCCGGAGCGACACCGCTGGCGCTCTCCGCGTCGTCGCGTCCGTAAAAATCGACGTGGCTCAGTAACCGCGTTCGATGAGGTAGTCGGCTATCTGCTCGAGCAGATAGCGCGATTCGTTGTCCGGGAGCACGCTCAGGTGGTCCTTGCCGCGTTGGACGAGTTCCTGTGCTTTCTCCGTGGCGTACTCGATGCTTCCGGCCGCTTCGAGACGCTGGACTGCCTCGTCGATTTCCGCTTCCGTCACGTCGCCGACGTCATCGGTTTCGACCAACGAATCCACGTCCACGCCCTGACTGCGGGCGTGAAGCGTGATGATTGTCTGTTTGTTCTCCACGAGGTCGCTACCTCGCTGTTTGCCGAGTTTGTCGCTCGGCACGGTCAAATCGAGCACGTCGTCCTGAATCTGGAACGCCCGTCCGACGTCGATACCGTAGCGGTACAGCGCTTCCGTCGTCTCCTCGTCCGCACCGAGGAGGACGGCCGGAACCTTCGCCGCCGCACCGTAGAGGACCGCCGTCTTGTTCTCGATCATTTCGAGATACTCGTCCGGGAGGACGTCGGGACGCTCCTCGAAGGCGACGTCGAGCGCCTGGCCTTCACAGATTCTCGTACAGGTGGATGCGAGTACGTCGAGCGCGGTGACACAGCGGTCGGGCGTGGCGTCCGTCTCCAGCATGATTTCGAACGCCTTGGAGTACAGCGTGTCACCGGCCAGAATCGCCGTTTCCGTGTCGTAGGCACGGTGAACCGACGGAACGCCACGACGGAGGTCGTCGTCGTCCATGATGTCGTCGTGGATGAGCGTGAAGGATTGGATGACTTCGATGCTCACCGCGGCGGCCATCACGTCCAGTTCGGTTCCGTCGAGCGCCGGGAACTTCCGGTACGCTTCCGACATCGGTTCGACGTCGGCCAGCGCGTCCGCGACGAGCAGGAGGACCGTCGGTCGAAGGCGCTTCCCGCCCGCGTCGAGCAGGTAGCGGGACGCCTCGTAGAGACGCTCCGGTTCGACTATCGGGAGTTCCTCCTCGATGGCCGCGTTGACGAGTTCGCGGCGCTGCTCGACCGTCTGCATGACGAGTTCTTCACGTGATTCCGTACTCGCGTCAGTCATATCACTCCACCAGTTGGATGAGGTTGCCGTTACGTGTTACGTGAAGGTCCTTGCCGAGTCGGTAGCCTTGCGATTCACAGAGGTCGACGTACGGCGCGAAGCCTTTCATGTTCTGGTGGGCAGGAATGACGTTCTGGGGTTGCAGCGCGTCGAGCATCTGGTAGTGACCTTCCTCGCGGAGGTGGCCCGAAACGTGCACGTCGTCGTAAATCCGTGCGCCCTGCATCTTCAGGAGTCGCTCGGACTGGTAGCGCTGGCCTTCGTTCGTCGGTTCCGGGATGACGCGGGCCGAGAAGACGACCTTGTCACCGCTGTCCAACTGGTACGGCGTCTCGCCGCGACCCATGCGCGTCAGCATCGCGCGCGGTTCGCCTTGGTGACCGGTCACGATGGGGAGGTAGTTCTCCTTGCCCTCCTTCATGATGCGCTTGAACGTCCGGTCGACGGACTTTCGGTGGCCGAACATGCCGAGTTCCTCGGGGAAGTCGACGAAGTTCAGGCGTTCCGCGGTGCCCGAGTACTTCTCCATCGAGCGGCCGAGCAGGACGGGCGTCCGTCCGATGTCCTCGGCAAACTCGACGAGGCTCTTGACGCGGGCGATGTGGCTGGAGAACGTCGTCGCCACGATACCGCCGTCGTAGTCTTCGATGCTGTACAGTACGTCTTTCAGGTGGCGGCGAGCGACCGACTCGCTCGGCGTGCGACCCTTGCGACCCGCGTTCGTACAGTCCTCGATGTAGGCGAGAACGCCGTTGCCCTCGCGCCCGATTTCGCGGAAGCGCTTCATGTCGATGGGATCGCCGAGGACCGGCGTGTGGTCCATGCGCTTGTCGAGGCCGTAGACGATGGCACCCTCGGGGGTGTGAACCACCGGGTTGATGGCGTCGATGATGGAGTGAGTGACGTTGACGAATTCGAGTTCGACGTCGTCGCTCAGCTGCATCGTCTCGCCGGCTTCCATCTTGATGAGGTCGTTTTCGACCCCGAACTTCTCCTCGCCCTGAATCTGCTGTTTCACCAGTTCGATGGTGAACGGGGACGCGACGATAGGTGCGTTGTACCGGTGGGCCAGTTTGCTGATGGCACCGATGTGGTCCAAGTGACCGTGTGTCGGAACGATGGCCTTCACGTCGCCTTCCAAATCGGACATCACGCGGTCGTCCGGAATCGCGCCCATGTCGATGAGGTCGAGGCTGTGGAGTTTCTCTGTCTCGACGTTATCGTGGAGCAGCACCTTCGACAGGTTCAGCCCCATGTCGAAGATAACCACGTCGTCGCCTGCGCGAACGGCAGTCATCTGCCGCCCAACTTCTTCGTAGCCGCCAATTGTTGCAATTTCGATTTCCATAGTTTGCTTTCCTCAAGCATTGAAACGCCACGCGGCGTGGCGATTGCGTTGCTCACTGAAATACTCGCGGGGCCGCGAGCGTCAGACCCCGGCGTCTTACAGCACGTCGGTCTGGCACTCGCGCGCGGCGGGACCGCACACCCGCGAGTTGCCCAGTCTGCAAGCATCTACGCCCCGGGGTAATAAAAACTGCCGGGATTGTGTTCTCTGGGAGCTAGTCTCAGGAGGGAAATCGGTTGATTCCGAAGACGCTCCTGTTTCAGAAAGTGTATTCTATCGAGAACCACTCTCGCGTGTTCGAATTTTCAAATGATAGAAAATCATCTTTATCCTCGCCACGCTGTACGATGGGCGTCGCAGCGGTCCTCGTCACGGGACTCCTGTACGGGAGCGGACGGGTGTCCGTGCGGGCCGCCGAAGTCGGACTCGTAGTTGGTGCGTTGCTTGTCGCCCTCTTCGGAGTTCGGTTGTTCGGCGTGTGACGGCTCCTATCCCGGGTCGTGGTTCGAGGACAGCACGGCGATTCGACGGAGAGTGAGTCGATGGTGAGTAGTCGTTCTTCCTGTCTGAGCAACTTAGGGAACTCCCCAATCCCAATATGTGTCCGATTATTATGGTAATAGTTTAGATTAAATAATTTAGTTAAGTGTAGAAATAATTATGTGGGTAGAGTTAACAGGAAACATCGGATGAAATTAAAAGCGGTGCTGTTGAGTTTACTAGTCGTACTGTCCACGTCGGCCGTCTGGGTCGGCGGTGCCGTCGCAACGCAACCGAACACGAGCGACACGCTTCAACCGACCGTCTTCGAACCGAAGACGACCGTGAACAACTCCACGGACGGCGACGGCCTCCAGAAGGCCGAGCCGTCACAGGAGTCGCTCGACAAACCCGTCGATTTCGACTCGGCCCCCTCGTCGTTCACGACGACTGACGAGGGGAGTGCGGCGTCCGGTGGGATGTCCATCCTCGCCCAGGACTCCTCGTCAATCGTCATGGACCCGTCCGACGACGAGACGGACCCGGACGTCATCGGAACGACGAAGCAGTACCTCGGCTCCGACAACGACAGCTACTACTTCAAGAACTTCACGCTGCTGTCCATCGGTGACCACGTCGAGATATGGGTCGCTCGTGACCTCGCGTGGCCCGAGAACGACTCGCGGACCGACCCGACCATCTCGGAGCAACAGGCCGAAGCGCTCCGCACGCAGTTCGAAGAGAACATGTACGAGACCGAATCGGACGTGTTCGGCACCCCCGACGCCCGCAACGGAACGGAGGGTCTGTTGGAGGAACTCGGTGCCGTCCCCGACGACTACTACCACACCGAAAACGGGTCCGGGAAGACCGTCCTGCTGGTGGACAACGTCCGCGACGAGAACTACTACAACGCGTCGTACCCCATCTACACGGCCGGGTTTTACTCGCCGACCATCCAGAAATACACCGACCGTAACGTCGTCACGCTCGACGCCAAAGGCTGGAACGAGGTCAACGAGACGAACGACGAGGTAGGGTACGAGGGAACGCTGGCGCACGAGTACCAACACCTCGTCCACAACGACCTCGACGGCGACGAGACGACGTGGGTGAACGAAGGCATGTCCGATTACGCCGAGGTCGTCACCGGCTACGGCGTCTCCGAGGGGCACGTCCAAGCGTACGAGGAGATGCCCTCGAACTCCCTGACCAACTGGGAGGACCAAGGTGCCATCAACGTCCTCTCGGACTACGGCATCGCGTTCAGCTTCCAGATGTACCTGAGCGACAGGTACGGAACCGACTTCATCAGTAACCTCGCACACGAGAAGGCGAACGGCATCGAGGGCGTCGAGAAGACCCTGGACGAAACCGGTGCGAACACGGACTTCTACGGGCTGTACCAGGACTTCTCGACCGCCGCGGTGCTCGATTCGTCCGAGCGCCGCGTTCGGGACGAGTACGACATCGACGGCCTCGATTTGAACCTCAACACGTCGAACGACGTCGGCACCGCGGGTGCGTGGGGGACCAACTACAAGGAGGTCGATACGTCGGATAAAGGCCCGATAACGGACGTGACGCTCTCGGGAACCGACTACATCGGCACCCAGTGGCAGACCGCGACCGACCCGGTCACCGGCGAGGGACAAGTGCTGTACTCCGGGTCCGGAACCCTCCTCGACCGGTTCGCCATCACGAGCGCCGACCTCTCGAACGGCGATTCGACGCTGTCGTTCGAGACGTACTACGACATCGAGGAGAACTGGGATTACGGCTTCGTGCAAGTCTCGACCGATGGCGGCGAGACGTGGGAGAGCCTCGAATCGAACCGCACCGACGACTCGCCGAACCCGGACGCGCATCCGACCATCAAGGAGAACGCGCCGGGATACACCGGCACCACCGGCGGCGAGTGGGTCGAACAGTCGTTCGACCTCTCCGAGTACGAAGGCGAGGGTGAGGTTCTCATCGCGTTCCGCTACGCGACGGACTGGGCGACCACCCAACCCGGAATGTACGTCCGTAACGTCGAGGTCGGCGGCGAGAGCGTCCCGACCGACGCGACGGATTCGTTCATGAGCCTCCGCGAAGCGACCGGCGATAAAATCGAGTACCAGTTCACCTTCATCGGCATCAAGGAGAACGGCAAAGCGAAGGTCAAACAGCTCGATATGCGGACCTTCTCGGACGACGAGGAGCAGGAACTCCATCACTTCCTCCGCAACGGCAACTTCGAGAAAGTCATCGCCGCATCGACGTGGGCGGCCCACCCCGGCGAAGGGGGCCGCGTCCCGGTCAGCGTCGAATTCGAATACGCCCGTGGCGGGCACGGCGGCCACGGTCATCACGGCGGCCACGGACACCACGGCGGACATCACGGCGGCCACGGACACCACGGCGGCCACGACGGTCACGGACACCACGGTGATGACGACCACGATGGACACGGTGGACATCACGGCGGCCACGGACACCGCGGCGGCCACCACGCCTACAACTGGTAGAACCACACACGTCGCTCACCACTTTTTTCGGATAGATAGAACGGAGACGGCGAAAAACCGAACCGCTGGTTGGCTTCGAAACGGAACGTCCGTCGTCAGTCGTCGGCGGAGACGGGCGCGTTCCGAACGTCGATTTCTCCCGAATCCAACTCGGCTTCCACTTCGCGCGCCGCCTGCACCATGTTCGCCATCTTGCCGTAGGCCACCTCGCGCGGGAGGAGTTTCAGGCCGCAGTCGGGGCTGACGGTGAGCTGTTCGGGGGGAACGATTTCGAGTCCCTTCTTGATGTTCTCCTTGATTTCCTCGACGCTCTCGACTTCGGCGGTGTGGGCGTCGGTGACGCCGAGCGCGAGGTTCGCGGTGAACTCGGGGTCGCGGAACACGTCGAGTTGCTCGTAGTCGCCGTTGGCGAGTTCGAGGTCGAACTCGTCCACCGGGTAGTCCAGCATCTCGGGGTAGATACGCGAGTAGTCACCGTAGCAGACGTGCAGGCCGAGATAGACGTCCTCCGGAACGGCGTCGGACTCGTCCGACTGGCCTCCGTTCGCTCCGCTCACGGAGATTCCGTCCGCGATGCGCTCCAGACACTCGCCGACGATGGCGTGGTCGTCCGGCGTCGTCGCCAGCGCCGGTTCGTCGATTTGGATGTAGCGCGCACCCGACTCGACCAGTTTCTTTATCTCCTCGTTCACCAAGTCGGCGAGGTCGTAGGCCAGCGACTCCTCGTCGTCGTAGGCCTCGTTGAAACTCCAACTCGCCAGCGTGTACGGGCCGGTGATGGGGACTTTGACGGGACGGTCCGCCACCTCGCTGGTGAACTCGTACTCGTCCACGAGCCACGTCTCGTCGTACTCGACGTCCGTGACGACGCTCGGCTTGTCGAAGTAGTTGTGACCCCACACCTTCACTGGGCCGTTGAACTCGTAGCCCGAGATGCGGTGGGCGAAGTACTCGACCATCTCGTTGCGCCGCATCTCGCCGTCCACCACGACGTCCAATCCGGCGCGCTCGTGCTCCTTCGTGATGAGACGCGAGGCGTCGTTCTGTGCCTCCTCCCACGCGTCCTCGTCGAAGTCGGCGTCCGGGTCCTCGTAGAGTTCGCGCGAGCGATCCACCCACTTCGGCTTGGGGTAGCTTCCGACGATGGTCGTCAGGATGAAGTGGTCGTTGTCGTGGTCCTCCGGACGGAACTGGTTTCGAGCATCGTCTGGCGACTCGCGGGTCGTTCCTCCCCGCTCGTTTTTCGAGTCGCGTGGCGACCCGCCACTCATATTTCCACCTCCTCCAACCGTGCGGCTTCGCCGAGCACGGCCGTCTTCTCCTCGAACTTGCTGTACGGCAGGTAGAACGGTTCCGTGTTCGTCGTGAGATACTCCGTCTCGAACTCGTTGACCGGCGTGTTCTCCTCGAACCAGTCAACACGTTCGGCGACGGTTTCCGCCGATTCGACCAGCGTGTTCTGTCCATCGACCAGACCGAGGGATACGGAGTCCGTCGTCCCGAACTCGTTGATGTTGGAGAGACACCCCTCGTGGTCGGTCACGAGGTCGTAGCCGAGGGCGTCGATGTCGGCGTCGAGCACGTGCGCGTGAACCTTCTCGGTGAGCGAGCCGAAGTAAGGCTGTACCACCACGTCCGCGTCCGTCGCGTTCGCAACAGCGTCGATGGCCTCGCTCGCCCGGGCGTCCTCGCCGTCTTCCGGCGGGCTAACCACGAGGGAGGGTTCGAGGAGGAACAGCGTTTCGACGGACGGGAAGGCTTCGATTTCGCCCGCGAGGAACTCCGCGACGGCGGCGAGGAACTCCTCGTCGTCGCCGTAGTATTCGTCCGTTGCGAGGTCGGCGAGAGAGTAGGGACCGGGGAGAACGGCCTGCACGTCGTCGGCGAGTTCCGCGGCGGATTCCAGTTCCGCGGCCACGTCGCCGTCGAAGTCGAGTTCGTCCACGACCACCGGGTCGCGATAGAAGTTGTTGTTGTCGTAGTACCGCACGATGCCCCCCGTTTCGACGGAATCGTGAACCGTGAGGGGATGCGCGAGCATGTCGTCCCAGCGGAGCTGTCCCTCGGCGATTCGGTCGAGTCCGGCGTCCTGCTGGACCGCGACGACTTCCGAACGAGCGTCGTCGTACACCGCGGTCACCTCCGGCCCCTCGTCGCCGGAGATGAGGTCGTGTTTCTGGTGACCCTTCAGGTCCGAGAGGTCGTCCTTCGCCCAATCCGGGAGCGGGAACAACCCCGTCGTCGTGGCGATTCGCTCAGTCATGTACGGGGGGCTAAGATATGCCGGTGTTTAATATTTTCCGTTCGGGAAAATAACTGTGGATAATTATCTGACGAGTTTCAGAATCGTCAGCGTCTCGAACGGGAACGACTCGTCGCGGAGCGCAACGGCGCTAAATCCGTTCTCCCCCGCCCGCGAGACGACCTCCTCCACGCCCGAGAGACTGCTGACGAGGAGGAACACACGTCCACCCGGTGCGAGCACCCGCCCGACCGCATCGAGGAACGGGTCGATGACTTCCCGACCCGACTCGCCGCCGGAGAGGGCGCGTTCCATCCAGTCGTCGCGCTCCTCGTCGGGGTCGGTCGGCAGATACGGCGGGTTGAACAGCACCGCGTCGAACGCCCCGTCGCGGAACGGCGACACCAAATCCGTCCGGACCGCCTCGACGCCGCGCTCGCGTGCGTTCGCGCAGGCGTGTGGATTCACGTCCGCTCCCACGACGCGGGCACCCGTCTCCTCGGCCACGTACTCCGAGACGTAGCCCGACCCCGTGCCGACTTCGAGGACCAACTCGTCTCCCGCTATCTCCTCGGCCGCCACTTCGGCGAGGAGGTGTGAATCCTCAGCCGGTTGGTACACCTTCGTCTCCGTTCCGCGTCGTTCCGCGAGGTCTGTCATCGTTCGTCGCCTCCGTCGTCGGATCCCGGGCCGCCGTCGTTCACATGTCCGTCGGTCGGGCCATCATCAGTCGTTCCGCCGTCGGTCGCTCCGCCGTCCGCGGTCGCACCGAATTCACGCGCCCGTTCCCGTTCCGCGACCCGAAACCCGCCCATCTCCTCGCGGCCGGAGAGTTCGCGCTGCGGGAAGGGAATCTTGATTCCCTCGCGGTCGAACGCCTCCTTCACCGCGTTGATGACCGTCGTCTTCGCCCGCCACTTCCGTCGGGCGCTGGGCTTGTCTATCCAGAAGCGAAGCCCGAGCACGACGGCCGAATCGCCGAGTTCCTTCGTCACGACTTGCGGCGACGGCACGGCCAGCACGTCGTCCGGTTCGCGCATCACCTCCTTCGCCACGGCCCCGGCCCGCTCGACGTCCGCCTCGTAATCGACGCCGACGTCCACCTCCAACCGCAATCGCCCCTTCCGACTCCGGTTGATGATGGTACTCCCGCCGACGATATCGTTCGGAATCATCACGTACTCGCCGTCGAACGTCTGAATTCGCGTGTTGACGATGGAGATGTCCGTCACGATTCCCTCCTCCTCTTCGATTATCACCCAATCGCCGATTTCGAACGGCCGGGCGAACATCAGCATGAACCCGGCCAACAGCGACCCGAGGGTCTGCCGGGCGGCCATACCGACCACGATTCCGAGGAATCCCGCACCGACGAGGAGGCCGGTGATATCCACTTCCCAGAGGCTGAGGACTGCGGTAAACCCGACGACGTACACGCAGACCTGCGCGACGCGGACCATCACCTGCGTTTGGTGTTTCGAGAACGCGTCGCGCCCTCTGACCACCCGCTGAATCCCCTGTCGAATGACCCCGGCAACGATGTAGGAGGCGGCAAGCACCACGGCCGTCGACCCGACTCTGACGGTTGTGTCGTAATCGACGCCGAAGTCAGTTACTAGGCTGATACCCGAGTTAATTACTTCCCACGTGAACGCGAGCGTCGTCGCCGCGAGCAAGAGAAACACGATGACGAGGCTGATGATGATGACGTTTGCCAGCGAATTGGGCACTCGCTCTTGTAAACGCGGACGGGCGTACCATGCCACGGCGAAAAACGCGATGAGCGCAAGAATGACGAACGCGGTGGTAAAAACCCGCATGTCGAACCAACTGATCCGACCGATCTGTCTGAACAACCCCTCCGTCTGGGCGAGCGGCAGTCCTTCCATCAACCACCACCTCGGCCCAACTCGTCTGCGACCCGTGCCATCGCGGCGAACTCCACGGGCGACACCTTCCCGGCGCGCTTTCGGAGGATGTCCTCGTCCAACACGTCGTCGTCCGGGGATTCGAGCGCATCGACGACGGCGTCCGGGTCGTCGAGCCCCGAGATGTGGGCCGTGTTCCGAATCCCGTTTCGAATCGTCTTCCGACGCTGGGTGAACACCGCCTTCACGAAGTCGAGGAAGAACGCCTCGTCGTCCACCTCGTACTCCGGCTCCCGCGGAATCGTCCTGACGATTGCGCTCTCGACCTCCGGTTGCGGCGCGAACGCCTCGCGCGGGACCGTCTCCACGACGCGCACGTCGGCGTAGTGCTGTGCCGTCACGGAGAGTCGCCCGTAATCGTCGCTTCCAGACTCGGCGGCCATGCGCTCTGCGAACTCCTTTTGGAACATGAGGAGCATCGGCTTTCCGAGCGGGAGGAGTCGAAACGCGATTTCGCTCGAAATGCCGTACGGAAGGTTGGCGATACAGGCCGAGAAGTCGGGGAGTTCGACCGACAGCGCGTCACCATCCACGACCGTCAACCCCCCGTCGTCGCACTCCGAACGGAACTCCTCGCGGAGAAACTCGGCGAACGTCGGGTCGCGCTCGATAACCGTCACGCGGTCCGCGGCCGCGAGCAGGCGGTCCGTGAGGACACCCGGTCCCCCGCCGATTTCGAGGACGTGCTCCAGATTCATCTCGTCGGCGTACGTCGGTATTCTGTCCACAACTCGGTCGTCCACGAGGAAGTGTTGGTCGCGGTTCGGGTCGCCCCGGACGCCCGCACGTCGAATCAGCGCGTCGGGGTCCCTCGTACCGGCTTCCTCGGGTGGCGAGCGTTCCATCGTTATCCTGTCTACCGGAGCGAGCGGCGTAAACCCACCGAGTTCCGACCGGCGTTGGTTAGCACTCGTCGAAGCGAGACGAGAGAGCGGAAAGCGAGCGGGAAGCGAGCGAAAATCGAAACCCCGATCGCGTCAGTCGTAGCGGACGAACGTTCGATACTTCAAATCGTCCTCGCGGATCTCTTCGAGGATGCGCTCCACGAGAACGTCCTCCGGGTTGTGAAGTCCGGACACGCGGTCTTCGAGGTCGTCGAAACTCTCGAACGGTTTCCGTTTCCGCGTTTCGAGCACGTGGTTGCGCAGTTTCTTCCCGATGCCGGGGAGGAGGTTCAACTGGTGGAGACGGAGGGTTATCGGTTGGGCGTCGTTGTAGAAATCGACGAACCGCCGTTCGTCGCGGTCCACGATGTCCGTGACGGCGTGTTCGAGTTCTGACTGCGCGGCGGAGGTGAGGTCACCGTACGCGACTTCGCGCACGTTGGTGACGTTCTCGCGGGCCGCGGGTGGTTCGATTGGAATGCTATCGCCGATACCGACGCTTGCACCCTGTTCGAGCACGAGTTCGAGGAGATGGAAATCGGATTCAGTCAGGACGTACGCGACCGGTTCCTTCTGGTACTGCGGACGGTCGTCTTCCGCACGACCGTGTGGCAGGAAGTCGAGCACCACAGCCGACGCTTCGCTGTCAGTCTCGGATTCACTCATTGCACTCGAATACGATGACGAGCAACTTAAAGAATCGGTGAAGCTACTCGTACTTCGCCACGACGTTCAGTATCTCGTCCAGCTCGTCACCCGAGAGGGTGAACCGCTCCTGTGCGTAGACCGCTCGCAGTTCGTCGCGGTCCTTCGGCAGGAGGTCGGCGATCTTGTACGCCGTCGCCTCGTCCACTTTTTCGAGTTCGAGCAGCTCCCCGACCAGTTCGCGCGACTCCTCGGCGTCGAGGACGGCGAACCGGTTGACGTGTTCGATGGCTCGGGAGAGGTTGTAGGGCATCTCGCGGGTCTCGTCCAGCGCGCGTTCGCGCTCGATGTCCGCGAGGAGTTCCTTCGCCTCCGGCGTCGTGAGATACTCCTCGTCGAGCTTTTCCTTGAAGATAGTCATAGCTTACTTCTGTTCGCGGAGGTGTGCGGGCTGGGTGATGAGCGTCTTGTCCTTGCCGCCGTCGTTGATGATGACTTTGTACGCTTTGCCCTGCTTACCGACGACCTCACCCGTGCGACCGTTGAATCGCGGGTGGAAGCGACCTTTGCGGACGCTCGGGTCGATTTTGAGGTGGACTTTCTGTCCGTTCTCGTACTGCTGGACGGCGCGCTGTGGTGGGGACGTACCACGTTCTCGGGGGTTGTTCGACAACTTTTCGCGGGTAGTGTTGTACGGTCCGTTCGAGCTCGGCATAGTCGTATGACGCTCTTGTTCAGTGACGGTTATAAAAGATACGTTCCTCCTCGCCGAGACACGAACCTCGCGGGTCGGTTTGGCACGGGACCGGGGGCGCGGTCACCCAACCGGGAAGCCCGTCACCACCGCTGGTGGACCGCATCGGCCACGTACTCCTCGTAGACCTCCCTGACGCGCTCCGTCTCCTCCGTCGTGAGCGGCGGGAGCGAGGCGGCGATGACGTTCTCCCGAACGTGCTTCGGGTCCGTCGAACCCGGAATGACGGTCGAAACGGCGTCGTGGTCGAGAATCCACCGAAGGGAGAACTGCGCCATCGTCGCGTCCTCGGGTACCAGCGGTCGGAGTTCGTCCACCGCTTCGAGGCCGCGCTCGTAGGGCACACCCGCGAACGTCTCGCCGCGGTCGAACGCCTCGCCCTCGCGGTTGAAATTCCGATGGTCGTTCTCCGGGAACTCCGTTTCGGCCGAGAGGTTCCCGGTCAGCAACCCGGACGCCAGCGGAACGCGGACGATGATTCCCACGTCGCGGCGCGCCGCCTCGTCGAAGAACAGTTCCGCGGGGCGCTGGCGGAACGGGTTGAAGATTATCTGCACCGTCTCCACGCCTGGATACTCGATGGCTTTCAGTCCCTCCTCGACGCGCTCGACGCTCACGCCGTAGTGGTCGATTCCCCCCTCGGCTTTCAGGACGTCCAGCGCGTCGAAAGTTTCGGGCTGGTAGTACACGTCCGTCGGCGGGCAGTGCAGTTGGAGTAAATCGAGCGCGTCCGTATCGAGATTCGACCGACTTCGGTCCACGAACTCCCGAAGGTTCGATTCCGTGTACCCGGACGCGTCGTGCGGGTCGAGCCTCCGTCCCGCCTTCGTCGCCACGGTGGGACGCTCGTCCGGGTCGTACTCCGCGAGCACGTCGGCGATGACGCGTTCGCTCCGTCCGTCGCCGTACACGTCCGCCGTGTCGAGGAACGTGATTCCGGCGTCGATGGCGGCACGAACGGCCTCGTGAGCCGCTTCGTCGGACACGTCGCCCCAGTCCGACCCGATGTTCCACGTTCCCATTCCGACTTCCGTTACGTCGTAGCCCGTCGTTCCGAGCGCGCGTTCGTCCATGTTGCACGGCACGTGGTCCCGGTACATGCCTCTTCTTCCTGAGCGCGAGGCGAAAGGATAACCCTCCTCCGGTTCGTCCCCTCGCGCATGACCGACAGCGACGATTTCAGGTTCGAAACGCGGTCCATCCACTCCGGACAGGAACCCGACGAGGAGACGGGCGCGCTGATGACGCCCATCTACGCCAACTCGACGTACGTGCAGGACGGGCCGGGCGACCACCGGGGCTACGAGTACTCCCGGACGGGTAACCCGACGCGCACCGACCTCGAAGACAATCTGGCCAGCCTCGAAGGCGGCGAATACGGTCGCGCCTTCTCCAGCGGGATGGGAGCCATCAACACCGTCCTCAACCTGCTCTCCTCGGGCGACCACGTTATCGCCAGCGAGGACGTGTACGGCGGCACCCACCGAATCTTCACGCAGGTGTACGCCGACTACGACGTCGAGTTCTCCTTCGTGGACATGACCGACCCCGACGAAGTGGCGGACGCGGTGCGCGAGAACACCGAACTGCTGTGGGTCGAAACGCCGACCAATCCCCTGCTCAACGTCGTGGACATCGCGGCGATGGCCGACATCGCGGCGGACGCCGACGCGCTCTGTGCCGTGGACAACACCTTCGCCACGCCGTACCTCCAGCGTCCGCTCGAACTCGGTGCGGACATCGTGTCCCACTCGCTGACGAAGTACCTCGGCGGGCACTCGGACGTGGTTGGCGGCGCGCTGATTACCGACGACGCCGAGTTGGACGAGCAAATCGGCTTCTATCAGAACAGCGTCGGCGCGACCCCCGGCCCGCACGATTGTTTCCTCGTCCTCCGCGGAACCAAGACCCTCGGCGTGCGGATGGACCGTCACTGCGACAACGCCCGCGACATCGCCCACTGGTTGGACGACCACGACGCGGTGGACACCGTGTACTACCCCGGCCTCGAATCGCACCCGAACCACGAACTCGCCGCGGAGCAGATGAACGACTTCGGCGGTATGGTCAGCTTCGAACTCGACGCCTCGCTGGAGGAGGCCGCCGACGTGGTGTCCGAGACGGAGGTGTTCACCCTCGCCGAAAGCCTCGGCGGCGTCGAATCGCTCATCGAACAACCCGCGACGATGACCCACGCCGCGATTCCGAAGGAAGAACGACTGGCCGCCGGACTCACCGACGGCCTCATCCGCGCCAGCATCGGCATCGAGCACGTGGACGACCTGAAGGCGGACCTCCAACAGGCGTTCGACGCCGCGCTGAAGTAGTCACCCCTCTATTTTCCGCGGTTGCGGAATCGAATGCCGGAGCCCAACAGTACTCCAAACCGGAGCACGTAGCGTCGTGCATGGAACTGACCGACCACGTGTACGCGTTTCCGTTGACCTTCGAACGCGGCGACCGCGAGACAGTTATCTACCCGTCGGGCGTCGAAACCGAAGGCGGCTTGCTTCTCCTCGACGCGGGGTTCCCCGGTCAGACGGACGATTTGGCCGACGCACTCGCCGACCACGACTTCTCGCTGGACGACGTGGAGACGCTGCTTCTGACCCACCAGGACGGCGACCACGCGGGCGGTGCCGAGGACCTCCTCTCCCGAACCGACGCGACCGTCGTGGCTTCGACCGGTGACACGCCCGCCATCGAGGGCGACGAGGACCCAATCAAATCGAGGGGCGACCGCTATCCCCCCGTTCCGGTCGATGTGCAGGTCGTCGATGGCGTCACGTTCAGAACCGAGGCCGGACCGATGCGCGTCGTCGAAACGCCGGGTCACACGCCCGGCCACGTTTCGCTCGTCCTTCCCGAGGCGGACCTCCTCATCGCTGCCGACGCCACCGTCGCCGACGAGGACGGCCTCGTCGGGCCAAACGAGCGGTTCACGCCCGAGTTGGAGCGAGCAATCGAGTCGGTCGGCACGCTCGCCGACTTCGAGACGAGTCAGGTCCTCTGTTATCACGGCGGGTTCGTCGAGGACGCCGACGTCGAGGCGACGTACCGGTCGCTCACGGAGTGAGAAAAACGAAACGAAAAGTGGAATTATATCCGACCGACGTTCTGCACGTCGACGCTCTCGACGCCATCGACGTTCGAGAACGACTCCTCGACGGCTTCCGTGCCACCGGCATCGTCGGGGACGATGACCGTCGGCAGGAGCGCGACGAGACCGAACGCAACGTCGTCGCGTTCGAAGCCGTTGATTTTCGCACCCTCGGGGAGCGAATCTTCGAGTTTCTCTTGGAGGTCGTCCAGGTCGATCTCCGGGCTCTGCGGCATTACCTTGACTTTAGCTGCTACTTTTCCCATGATTTACGGTCCGAGGAACCCACAGTCGGGGCACTCGTAAAGGTTGCTCTGTTTTCGGCACTTCGCACAGCGGTAGATCGTCTGCCCACAGTCGGGGCATTTGAACGACGCGGCGTTCGTGCCGGAGATGTTAATCCCGCACGAGACGCATTTTCGCGCTTGTTTTTGGGTCTGACTCATACACCCACGTTCCGCCGCGCGACTTTTAACGCTTCCCTTTCGGGGTTCGAGACGGCGTTAGAACGCGCCCGTCTCGACGGTCGTCTCGGCGTGCAGGCTCTCTTTCACCGCGTCGTGAACCTTGCAGAGCTCGAAGGCGCGGTCGATGACGTCCTGTGCCGTCTCGTCGTCCGTCTCGGCTTCCCACTTGATGTCGAACGCCACGGCGTCGAGTTTGTCGTCGTCGTTCAGGTCGCCGCTCACGTCGATTTCGATCTTGCCGAGGTCGCCAGCGCCGCGCTGTTCGCCACCAACGCGAAGGGCGGGAACGTAGCACGAACCGTACGCGGCGAGCAGTGTTTCGAGCGTGTCCGGGGCGTCCTCGCCCGTCGCGTCGATGGTGACGGAGAAATCGCGGACCTCGTTCTCTGCGCTGTATCCTGCTTCCGACGTGGTAGTGACTTCTGGCATTGCAATTTCCACGTTCGCCGCAACACTCCTAAGGCTTGTTCTTCCGGCCGCGCTTGTCGGAGTGAACGTGTAGAACCGTGCAAGATAGTCGGTGTGAAACAAGTCAACCGCCATGGCGCGTGCGTCAGCAGGCCGAGGATTTCACATCCGAGGGCCTGCTGGAAAGCGCGAGGGACGACTGAGCGCATGCGAAGGAGTCGGTTGGGGAGGGAGTGGCATGCGAGGTTTCAGAGAAACCTCGAAAACGAACGGCAGCGCCGTGAGTACGCGGTGCGGCGGCGGGGCGGTCGCTGTGTCTGGGTGGATTGAAAGTGGCCGCCCGGTCGCGTTTATCGTGGTCGTCTCGGTGACCGCTCTCGATGTGCGGTTTGCATCGAGATGTCGGCGAGCGACCGCGACCGGCGGGGGCTTTCGAAAACTGGTGCTCTCCGGTTCATGTCTCTCCTCCATCGAAATCGGCCCGTATCCTCTCTCCTACTCGAACTCAGCGAAGAAAACGAAAAACCGTCCCGTCCACTCTCGATTCCCGTCACCAGAGTTCTTCGGAGAGGTCGAACGTCTCGTCGCCCTCCAAGACGTGAACTTCGGCGTCGTTGCCGGTGGCCTCCACCTCGCGCACGAAGTCCTCGGGGTCCTGCTCGATGGGCGGGAACGTGTCGTAGTGCATCGGGAACGCGTAGTCGGCGTCCACCCAGTCCACCGCGACGGCGGCCTGCCACGGTCCCATCGTGAAGTGGTCGCCGATGGGAACCGCGACGGCGTCGGGTTCGAGGAACGGACCGATGACGTCGCGCATCTCGGTCATCAGGGAGGTGTCGCCCGCGTGGTAGAACGTCTCGCTCTCCTCGTCGGAGACTTGGGTCGGCTTGGTGTCGCTGATGACGTAGCCCGCGGGCATCCCGCCGGAGGCACCGTAGCCCGTGTCGAGGCCGTTGGTGTGGTCGGCGCGAACCATCGTGACGTAGGCGTCATCGGCTTCGAAGGTGCCGCCCATGTTCATCCCGGTACCGTCCTCGACGCCGTACTCGTCGGTCACGTAGCCGATGACCTCCGGCGTGGCGACGAAGTGCGCGTCGCGGAACCGGTCGGAGTCCGCGATGTGGTCCGCGTGCCCGTGCGTGAGCAGCACGTAGTCCGGGTCCAACTCCTCCGGGTCCGTGTCCGTCTTCGGATTGTCGAAGAACGGGTCGATGAGGAGTTCCGTGTCGCCGACGGTGACGTGCCATGTCGAGTGTCCGTACCAAGTAAGCTCCATGGTGTACGTTGGGATACTTCCTAAACCGTCTTAAAAGATGTTGGCGGCGGGTGGGGTGTTACCGGAGTCCGAACCGTTTTGCCTCCCGAATACGACACCCAGCGTATGCATCGAGTCCGATTCCGCGACCCGGCAGGGTCGGTTAGAACCGGCGAATGGCGCGACGGCGAACTCCGATTCGGGGGCGACAGCTACGCGCCCGAGGAGGTCGAACTCCTCGCACCGACGGAACCGTCGAAGGTCGTCTGTGTCGGTCTGAACTACGCCGACCACGCGGCCGAGCGAAACAAGGACGTTCCCACGCGTCCGCTACTGTTCCTCAAGCCGCCGAACACCGTCGCGTCCCACGGCGACACCATCACGCTCCCGGCCGGAAAGGAGCGCATCGACCACGAGGCGGAACTCGGCGTCGTCATCGGCGAGCAGTGTCGAAACGTCGCCGAGGAGGACGCGATGGACGTCGTTGACGGCTTCACATGCGTGAACGATATCTCGAACCGCGACGACCAGGATTTGGAGCAGAACTGGGTTCGCGGCAAGGCGTTCGACAACTCCTGCCCGCTCGGGCCGGTCGTGGCGTCGCCCGAGGACGTCCCGGAGGACGCCCGCGTGCAACTCCGCGTCAACGGCGAGGTGCGACAGGAGTCCTCGCGCGACCAGTTCATCTTCTCCGTCCCGGAACTCATCGCTGAGATTACGACCTACCTCACGCTGGAACCGGGCGACGTCGTCATCACCGGCACGCCGTCGGGGGTCGCGCCGCTCGAAGACGGCGATACCGTCGAAGTCGAGATAGAGGGAATCGGAACGCTCGAACACGACGTTCGAATTCCGTAGCAATCTGGAAAACTGATTTTTCGAGGCGGCGAACCCGCGATTACAGCACGCTCCACGCCTTGATGGCGCGGTTGTACGACGAGATGTCGGCGATCCAGCGCGCCGCGATGGCCTTCTTCAGGACCTCCGCGGGCGTGGAGTTGAAGGTGCTGATGGGGAAGTCCATCCCGGCGACTTTGACGTCGTGAGCGACGGCCTCGTCACCGATGGAGATGACGGTCCCCTTGTTGTTGTACGTCCACGTCTTGAGCGGCTGGCCGTAGATGGCGCGGGCGACGTTCTCGCCGACGACTTCGGCGGCCTGCCACGCGGCCTGGGCGGTCGGCGGTGCCGGGTTCTCGCCCTGGTCGATGATGGCACAGTCGCCGATGGCGAACACGCGGTCGTCGCTGGTCTGGAAGTTGGATTCGGTGGTGACGCGGTTGTGTTCGTTGTCGAGTCCGCAGTCGTCCATGGCGTCGCGGCCCGTCACGCCGCCGGTCCAGACGAACACATCGTAGTCGAGGGCGTCGCCCTCGTCGAACTGAATCTCGTCCTCGGTGGCTTCGGTAATCGGGTCGCCGGTCAGGATGTTGATGTCCTTTTCGAGGACGTACTTCTTCACCGTCCCCTGCAGTTCGGGGTCCTGTCCGGGCATGATTTCGTCGAGTGCCTCGACGAGGTAGATGTCGATGGGTGCGCGGTGCTTGTCGCGGTACTCCGCGATTTCACCGGCGCTCTGGATGCCGGACAGTCCGGCCCCGCCGATGACGATCTTCGCCGGGTCGTTGCGGGAGGCGGTCTTGGCGGCCTCCTTCACTTGGTCGTGGATTTCGAGCGCGTCGTCCAGACTCTTCAGCGTGAGAGCGTTCTCCGCCATGCCCGGGATGCCGTAGTAGGCCGTCTTGCTGCCGAGCGCGGCGACGAGATAATCGTATTCGAGGTCGTCACCGTCTTCCAGTTCGACCGTTCGGTCGTCCGTGTCGATGTCCACAACGGTGTCCTGCACGAAGCGCGTGCTCGGGGACTTGATCTCGTGAATCGGGAGCGTAATCTTGTCCTTCGCTCGCGGGTCACGGATAACACGGTGGGATTCGTGCAGTACGAGGTGGTAGTCCTTGTCCGACACCCACGTAATGTCAGCGTCATCGAGTTCTTCTTCGAGTTGCTGTATCGCGCCAGCACCAGCGTAGCCAGCACCGAGCACGACGACCTTCGAAGTCATATCCGAACATCGGGATTCATACGATACAAAGGTGTTGAAACCCGCAAGCGGGTGCGTGATATTCACACTCTCCCCAAATCTGACCGGACGTGTTGGTTACAAGCTTTAAAGGTGGTCGCGCCAAACTATCCGCTACTTATGAGTAATCACGAACTGCGCAAAGAGGCACACGACCTCGACGTAACGGTGTGGGTCGGCAAGGGCGGCGTCGGTGCCGTCACCGAGGAACTGAAGAACCAACTGCAAAACGAGAAGCTCGTGAAGGTGAAGTTCCTCCGAGCGGCCCGCGGCGGCACCTCGACCGACGAACTCGCGGACGAACTGGCTGACGAGGTGAACGCCGAACTCGTCGAAACGCGTGGGAACACGGCGGTGTACCACTGATGGAACCGCTACCCGGACTCAGTGGTATCTTCGGCGATAACGCGGGGGTCGTGACACAAGCAATTTACTTCGTCGTCTCGTTTATCGCCCTCTACCTGCTCGGTAGAATCGTCGTCATACCGATGGTAAAACGCCTACTCGACAGGCGTGGATACGACGATAGCGTCAAGAAACCACTTACAAAGATAACGCAGTTGGTCGTCCTGTTCGTGGCAGTCGCACTCGCGTTCGGGTTTGCCGAGCTCGGGAACTTCCTCACTGCGTTCGCCACCATCGGTGCCGCCGCGACGTTGGCAGTCGGCTTCGCGTTACAGGACCTCATCGCCAACTTCGTCGCCGGTGTGTTCATCTTCACCGACAAACCGTTCAAAATCGGCGACTGGATAGAGTGGGACGACGGCAGTTACTCCGGTATCGTGGAGGACATCGACCTCCGCGTGACCCGCGTCCGAACGTTCGACAACGAACTGCTGACGGTGCCGAACTCGGTGCTGACCGACGGCGTTATCAAGAACCCCGTCGCCAACGACAAACTCCGCATCCAGTTCCTCTTCGGCATCGGCTACGACGACGACATCCACCGGGCGACCGAGATCATCATCGAGGAGGCCGAGAACCACTCGGACATCCTCGATACCCCCGAACCGTCGGTTCGGCTCACCGAACTCGGCGACTCCTCCGTGGGGCTCAAATCCCGCTTCTGGATTTCGGACCCGAAGCGCAGTGACTTCGTGAAGACGCGCGGCGAGTACGTCACCGCGGTCAAACAGCGCTTCGACGAGGAGGGAATCGACATCCCGTACCCCTACCGCAACCTCGCGGGGGGAATCGAGATTTCGAACCCGTCCGAGTTGGCGGTGCTGTCGGAAGACTGAGGCGGCCATCGTCGCCCGTCGTTCCGACGGTCGTGGAACAGCGTTGAAGTAGACCGGGCGTTATTTTTCGGTATGAACGGCAGTCGAAGAACCTTCCTCTCTACCGTCGGTTCCGTTTCGATCGGTGGCACGGTCCTCCTGTCGGGGTGTGCTGGAAGCGACTCGGACGGGGACGCGAACGGCCGGACGACGGACGTATCGTCCGGGGCGGAGTCGGCGGACTCGACGGCGACGACGGAAACAACCACCGCGACGGGAAAACAAACCGTCTCGACGGCGACGATACGCGACGGGACGGAACAGGAGACGACTATTTACGAGATTCGCTCGGGGTCTCCCGGTCCGACCGCGTTCGTCGGAGGGGGAATGCACGGCAACGAGGAGAGCGGATACTGGGCAGCGGACGCCATCAGGAAGTGGGACATCGACGCCGGAACGCTCGTCGTCCTCCCGAAAGCGAACGTTCGCGGCGTGCGCCACGAACGTCGGGAGTGGCCGCCGGGAATGGACTTGAACAGAAAGTTCCCCATCGGGGAGCCGCCGACGAACGCGCTCGCGAAGGCGGTTTGGAGGGCCATCGAGGAGTACGACCCGGACCTGTTCATCGACCTTCACAGCTCCAAGGGAATCTTGCGACGCGAGGGCGACGAGGGCGTCGGACAGAACGTGTTCCGCTCGAAACACGACGAAATAGTCACGAGCGTCGATGCGGCGGTCGGACGGTTGAACGACGAGTACGTCACCGGCTACAAACCGGTTTACGACTTCGTTCACACGCCCGTGAGCGAGACGAAATACGACACCACGCCGATGCTCGTCAACAAGATGCGGGCGGACCGCGACGTGCCGTCGTGTCTCTTCGAGGTCACGCAGGACGACGTGAAACCCGAAAAACGCGCTCGCTGGACGCGGGCCTTCGTCGATAGCATGCTCGATTCGTGGGGGATTCGGTCGTCACGACTGAACGGATAGGGTTCGGTCGAACCGAGACGACATCTGTATTCGGGACGGCATCTCTATTCGAGACGGCGTTTCGACTCGGCGGTGAGAATGCGATATGAATGTGGACGGCCGGGGTTGCCCGGCGTTCCGGACCGGGGAATCCCGGTTGCCTCCTCCACCCCGCGATCCGACGAGCGACAGCTGTTCGGCGGTCCGCTGCTCACTTCCGTGCCTGACGGATTGCCACCGACTAACCGCGACGGGACACCCCTGCGAGTGTTCGCCACGGACCGCTGGCCCCGTCGGACGAGGCTTCTGCGTTGGCTTTCGGGGCCCGGCCCGGTCTGACCGGACGTACCCGGAGTTTGGTTCCCGCTCAAGACCATAGCGCGGGCGGGGAGCAGGGCCTAACTGCCCAACCTAGTCCACTTCCCTCTACTCCACTCCGACTTAAGGGCCTTTCGGGTTCGGAATGGCGTCGGGCTTCGACTTTGGCCCGGAAGTCACCCGACCGTGGCGATGGCCACGACGTTCGAGACGACGACGAGCAGTCCGACGACGAGATAGACGATACTTCCGAGTCGAAACGTCCGACGCGACCGCTGGGTCCATCCCGAGAGGACCACGAGGAGGAGGACGGTCGCCGCTTTGAGAAGAAGCAATCCGAACAGTCCCATCTCGGCGAGGAGGTGGGCGACGAACGGGTTCCCCTCGCTCAGCCCGAGTTCCAAACCGATACCGGTCGTTATCACGTCGCCGAGCATCACTCCTAATACGGCGATCAGCAACGGGGGGGAGACGTGCGACCACAGGCGAGAGAGAGCGTTCGGCGACACGCCACCACCTGCACCGTCACGTTACTTTGTTATAGGCCGACTGTCGGGGAGTAACACATCGCTGTGGACCCAAAAGGGACGACTACAGCACGGTTCGGGCGTACCAACCCGCGCTTGTGGGGACGGCAAGCGTCGCGAGGAAAATCACCCAGCGATACCCGTTCAACGCGTCCATGCGTGCCGCTTCGACCAACGTGGACGCGGGGGTCACGACGGCCCACCAGAGCGTAATGCCCGCCAGAAAGCCGCCGAGGACGAGGGTGACGCCCGCGACGGTCGCCGGGTCCGACCGGCCGCGGAGTGCGGACCCGAACGCGATGAACGCGACGAGAGAGAGGAGAACGTCGAGCAGTTCGACAGGAACGGGAATCGTATCGTAGTAGACGCTGACCGCCGTCGCCGGAGCGACGAAATACGGCAGGGAAACGAGCGCAACTACGACCAGACACGACACCATACCGGCTTTCAGCGCCTTGCTCATGTGCATACCCATCCGTGGAACCGAGTTAAACGTCCTGCTTGAGTCGGAAAACCCACATTACTCCGGAACGAATGGGGGAATATGGGACTCGGAAGCACGGCCAAGAAGATTCAGAAAGTCGCCGACACCGCGGAGAAACTGTACGCTAAACTCAACGAGATGCGCGAGCAGTTGGTCGACATGCGCGAGACGCTGGAGACGACGAACGAGCGCGTCGAGCGACTCGAAGCGGAAAACGAACACCAGAAGGCGCTCATCGAGGCGTTGGCCCGCGAGGAAGGCATCGACGTAGACGAGGTGCTGTCCGAAGTCGAATCCGCCGAGGCGGACGACGAGGGCGAAGCGGAGGACGACTCGCCCGACGAGACGGTCGAAGCGAGCACGTGAGTCACCGAGTCGGAAGACATAACAACGACTAACAGCCCTCCCGTCAATTTTTGCGACATGACGACACATCGGGAACCGCTCGAATCGGTCCTCGACACGGTGGGCCGAACCCCGCTCGTTCGTGTTCAGGCCGCCTCCGACGAGATACCAGTGTACGCGAAAGTGGAATCGTTCAACCCCGGCGCGAGCGTCAAGGACCGCATCGGGAAGTACATGATAGAGGCGATGCTCGACAGCGGCGAACTCCGACCCGGCGGGACCGTCATCGAACCGACCGCCGGAAACACAGGTATCGGCTTCGCCATCGCCGCCGGGCAACTCGGCGTGAACGCCGTGTTCGTCGTCCCGGAACGGTTCAGCCTCGAAAAGCAACAGCTCATGCGCGCGCTCGGCGCGGAGGTCATCAACACGCCGACCGCGGACGGCATGGGCGGCGCCATCGAGCGCGCCCACCAGCTCGCCGAGGAAACCGAGAACGCGGTCGTTCCACAGCAATTCAGCAACCCGCTGAACGTCGAGGCGCACTACGAGACGACGGGACCGGAACTCTACGACGCCCTCGACGGCGACATCGGCGCGGTCGTTGCCGGGTGTGGGACCGCCGGAACCCTGATGGGCATGGCGAAGTACGCCCGCGACCAGCACCCCGATACCTACGTCGCCGCCGTCGAACCGGAAGGGTCGCTCTACTCCACGACGAAGGGGGCCGACGTGCCCGAGGAGGAGTACAAAATCGAGGGCATCGGGACGCACGACCCGACGACCAACGAACTGTTCGACCCCGACCTCGTGGACGAAATCATCCAAGTGCCGGACGAAGCCGCCCACGACGAACTGAAACGGCTCGCACGCGAGGAGGGCCACCTCGTCGGCTCCTCGGCCGGGGCAGCGAGCATCGCGGCCCAGCAGGTCGCCGAGAAGATTCGGGACGGCGAAATCGATGCTCCCGGAAACTCGGTCGTCACCATCTTCCCCGACTCCAGCGAGCGCTACCTCTCGAAGGGAATCTACCGCTCGTTCGCCGAGTGGGAGGGATAAGCGCGGGGTTAGAGAGGTACATGGAGACGGAGAGGCGCTGACCGACTTTTGCGGATGCAAGGTACGGAGCCGTATATAGTGAAATTATCAAACTACTAAACGACGCTCCCCCTTGGGCCTCTACATCCGAGGACCGACGACTATCGGTCTCGGTGGCGGTCGAGCGACCACGACCAACTATCCATGTCACAGACTGATCGAAATGCAACTCCCTCCGAGACGGTATACAGGGAGTACATACTGGGAGTCCGAATCGTCACGATACCGACCGAGGATGGGAGCGCCCGCTACCGATTCGAAGCGCCGAACCACGAAGGAGTTCGGTTCGAGGACCCCGAGTTGGCGGAACTGTACGCGGACGTGTACTTCGACGTGAACGGGTTCGAGGAGGCGGGAACGGGCGAACGTGGCGTCCCGCCGGAGATAATCCAGGCGGGTCGGGATACGCTGTCCGCGTACTTCCTCACCCAACCGTACACCGACCTCAACTGGGTCGCCTCGTTCTACGGCAAAACGCCTCCGGAGATAGAACGGTACGTTTCGACGGTTCGGAAGCGGGCCGAAGAGATACGCACCGGCGCGGAAGAGATGGGGATGGAGTAGGAGAACTCGCTCGTCTCTCGGAGAACGTTCTGTTTTCGGTTGGGGATGGAGTGAATAGCTCCGTGGGAGGCCCCCATCACCACCCACATTACACCGGAGTTCCATACGATATCAAACCAGTTCGAGAACTATAGAGCGAGGGAGAGCGGGAGACTCGGCCGAACGCTCGCCGAGTTCCGTGAAAGCACCACGTTCTCGGCGGGTGAGGGACGAATGTTTAAAACTTCGAACAATGTCGGAGAAATGCGTACATAGACGTCGTGCCGAACCAATATACCACATACATATATTATAAATTTACATATTATCTTACTGTAAATCGACGCTCGCATGGTCGAGTTCACCCGACGCAAACTGATGGCCACATCGGTCGCTGCGACACTGGGCGCGAGCGTTTCGTCGAACGTTATCGGAATCGAGAGCACCGAACCCCCGGAGGACGACGACACACCGAGTGCACCGTACGTAAAGGGCAGCCTCAAACGCTTTTCGTCCACCGCGTTCGGCGCGGAGGTCACCGGCCCGTTCGTCTTCGAGGACGGAACGCCGCTGTACAGCCTTCAACATCCGAGCCGCGACAACCCCGCGCCGTACAACAGGTCCGGCATCGGCTATTTCGAGGGGTTCCGGTTTTCGATGGACGGACGCAACGACGACTTCTCCGGGCTTTCGACGCCGCAAACGAACGAGGAGAAAGGGATGGTTCGAAGCGCGAGCGGCGAATTCACGTTCCTCGCACGGGAGGAAGACCGCATCAACGGGAACACCGAACGTCTCGGCGTTACCCAAACGCCGGACGGCTGGAACATCACGCCGGACAACTTCG
Source organism: Haladaptatus sp. T7 (assembly GCF_026008575.1). NCBI lineage: Archaea > Methanobacteriati > Methanobacteriota > Halobacteria > Halobacteriales > Haladaptataceae > Haladaptatus > Haladaptatus sp. T7. The sequence continues at coordinate 258,321 of NZ_BROP01000002.1, read as the reverse complement.
CCGGGACGCAGTACGGTGACCCCGCATCCAATCCCGACTGTAATCAGTTCATTCCGACCGACGAGGAGGGTACCGAAGGGTTCCTGTTCACCAACTGGGAAAACAGCCCCGGAAACGTGTCCCGAATACCCATCAGTCAGGACGAAGACGGCGGCTGGACCGCCGACCTGGAGAACGCCATCAACCTCGCAAACACGGAACCGATGCGCGAACTCGGTGGGACGCGAATCAACTGCTACGGCGACCGCAGTCCGTGGAACACGATGATTTCGGCGGAGGAGAACTACGCGCAACCCCGCGTTTCGCTGACCGCGACGGTGGGCGACATCGTGGAGAAGGGAAGCGGGAAGAACCTCATCGGCGGCTGTCAGTTCTGGAACCGACCGAATCCGAGCGGAATTCAGGAGGCCATCGACGAGTACTACGGCGACGAGTCGTGGGGCGTCCAAGGCTACTGGGCGCTCACGGGCCTCGAATTCCTCGCGTACTACCTCGGTGCCGAACGCATCGACCAGACTGCCTCACCGGTCGACCAGTCCGCGGAGGACGAGCGGAACACGACGAACCCCATCGGTGACGTGTACCCGAACCCGTACCGCTACGGCTATTTCGTCGATTTCCGCGAGCCGACGGCGGAGACGCCGGAACCCATCAAATACTACGTGATGGGCCGAGCGTCGTGGGAATCTCCAGACATACAGAGCGACAAACGAACCGTGTACGGTTGTTCCGACGGCGACAGCAAGGGTATCTACAAGTTCGTCGCCGACGAGGAGATCGACGGCTACTGCGACCCGATGAACGTCGCCGGAACCCTGTACGCACCGAAGGTGACCAACGCGGACGCGGCGAAGAAGAACCCGCCCGCCGACGTGAACCTCGAATTCGAGTGGTTGGAACTAGGTCACGCCGCGAACTACGAGGTCGAGAAATGGATCGCCGAGTACGACGACGTTACACAGGTCGATTACCTCGACACCCACGCCGACACCGACTGGGAAGACGACCTCGACACGGCGCTCGAAGAGGCCGATACGGAAGTCGTCGAAAACGGCAACCGGAACTACATCACGAACGAGGAGATCGTCGAGTGGGCCGAGCAGTACGAGAACGAAGGGCCGAACGGCGTGGACGAGGAACTCCGGAAGGTTCCCTTCCTCGAAACCCGTGCGGCGGCCAAGGAAGTCGGCGCGACCATCGAGTTCAACAAGGCCGAAGGCGTCGATAGCGTCGACGGTGCGCAGCCCGGCGACTACATCTACTTCGCCATCTCGGCGCTCAACGACGCGCTCGCCGACACGCTCGGCGACGTTCGACTCGACCGCGTGGACGGCGGCGTCGTCTACCGCGCCGAACTCGAAGACGATTACAACGTTTCGACCCTCGAACCCGTCATCGTCGGCCCCGACGCGAGCGACCCGGCGGACATCGCGGACGACGCCCTCATCAACGTCGACAACATCTACGTGATGGACGACGGTCGCGTCCTCTGCTGTGAGGACGCCGATAAGTTCGGTCGGTCCTACAGCAACGACTGTCTGTACGTCTACGAACCCGATAAGTAAGGGAAACAGCGATTCGGCGGGTTTTCGATGGGGTTCGTCCCCTTACCCCATCAACCGGCCGTACTCGACCTTCATACAGCGGTCTTGAACGACTCGTTTTCCGGCGTCCTCCGCGCGTTTCGCCGCGTCGTCGTCGCGGATGCCCAACTGCATCCAGACGGTATCCACGTCGTCCCGTTCGAGAGCGGCATCGACGATTTCGGGAACCTCCTCGCTCGGCCGGAACACGTCCACGATGTCTATCTCCTCGTCCACATCGGCGAGGGAATCGGCCGCTTCCCGTCCGAAGATTTCGTCCGCGAAGGGGTTGACCGGGATGACCTCGTAGCCGTGGTCGCGGAGGTATTTCGGAATCTCGTGGGCGTCCTTTCCGGGCGTCGAAGAGCAGCCGACGACCGCCACCGTGTCGAGTTCGAGGATGTCCCGCAGTTCGTCGTCTCCTTCGATTGGCATGGGAGAACTGAGACGACCAGCGCGCAAAAGCGTTGGCTCTGTCGCCGGACTGCGAGCTACACTCGCCGCCACTCGGTCGTCGGACCGACGCCCTTCAACCGGATTTCCGACCCGTCGTCCCCGTCTTCCCGAACTTCGATTTCGCCGTCGAACAACTGCCGGAGCGTGCTCATCGTCTGCGCGTCGTGCGCCGAGGAGTCGATGACGAACAGTCCGAGGGCCTCCGCGCTCTGGACGCGACCGGTGAAGACGTGGAGGAACCGGAACACGGTTTGGAGATCCGAGTACATGAGGAGCGTCGAAAGCGAATCGAACGCGATGCGGTTGGAACGGACGCCTGAATCGTAAAATCGCTGGAGGTACTCCGAGAGTTTGATTCCGATGCCGGTCATGTCCACCGGCGAGGACGCGAATTCGATACCGTCGGTCCGCTGCGGAGCCATTCCCTGTTGTTTCGAAACACAATCCACGACACCGATGGGAGCGTCCGGGCCATCGAGGCGCGATTCGTACTCCGAGAGCACTTGTTCACCCGCACTTTTCGTCGTCACGAGTATCGAACCATCACCTGCACGGTTGCCGTGTGCGAGCATGTCGAACGTGAGACGCCGCTTTCCGGTCATCGGCGGTCCTGCGACGAGCAGATTCGTCCCGGGATTGATGTCTCTCCCTGCGAACGCCCCACCTAAGTCGTACATCGTGGACCCTCACTGTACACGGTTGCACCCTTCGATTCGATAGCGAAACGGGGGAACGGTGAGCGAAACGCCAGTTTTCTCCCCCTGTATCATCTGGGATTAATATATTGGGTTCCGCTTATATTCTTTTTGATTGCTATCTGATCCGTCGAAAACACTCAAAAGAGAACGGCTATCCGACCGATGACGAACGCGATAGCGGCGAGGAACATACCATATTTCAAATGATTCTGCCCGGCTGTCGGGTTCCCGAAACTCTCAGCGGCGGCATAGAGCATGATGGCGTCCGCGGGAACGACGACCACCAGATAGGGCAGCCCGAACACGCCCCACAGATACGGCAGCGGACTCGCGGCGACGGCGACGACGAGCAGTATCGCACCGAAGGCCGTCGCACGACGTGCACCGATTGCCAACGGAAGAGTGTTCAACCCCTCTTCTCGGTCGCCAGCCATGTCCTCGACGTCCTTGATTATCTCTCGCGTGAACGTCGAGAGCGCGGCGAGCAAAAAGAGAATCGCGGCGGTTCGGATTTGATCGACCGGAACGCCGACGCTCCCCGCGTCGGCCGCAACCGCCGCACTGCCGAACAGAAACGTGCTGCCCCCGAGATAGGCGACGACGGCGTTCCCGACTCCCGGCAGACCCTTGAATAATTTCGTGTAGGCCACGAGCGCGAGGAGGTTGAGCGCCGCGATGCCGATGGCGAAGACGGGCAACGCGAGCGCCGCGACCACGGCACCGACGAACAACACGATACTGAATATCAAGGTTCCCTTCGGCGAAACCGCTCCGCGCGGAATGGGTCGCTCCGGCGCGTTGATGCGGTCGATCTCCCGGTCAAAGTAGTCGTTGATGGCGTTGCCCGCTCCCGTCGCCAACCACGTCGCCACCACGGCCGCGACCACCTGTACCGGTTGCGAATCGGTGAAGACGCCACCCGCGACGAACGCGCCGATAAAGGTGAGCACGCCCGCCGCGAACGTATTCCCCGGACGTGTGAGTTCGAACAGTCCCTTCGCACGCCCGTCGATACTCATACGGCGACGTACTCGGTCCACGCCGTATAAATGGTCGGAATGAGATTTCCGCGAGACGAAACCACGACGTTTAAAAAGTAGGGGGCAGTACGAGTGAGTACGGGCGCTTAGCTCAGTCTGGACAGAGTGCTTGGCTTCGGACCAAGTTGCCGCGGGTTCAAATCCTGCAGCGCCCATGTTTATGAACGATACAAATCCAATAGACGTGAGTGGATTCCTTACAAATCGACCCCTGTTGGTCGAGTAGATTTCGTTTAGGAACTGAACGGGGGTCGAAGCCTTCTTACAGTTAAACCACATCCAAAGTCAGTAGATCGGCAATAGTATGTTAGGAAACTACTGGTTTTCTTAGGTCCATCTGTAAAACATTGGATTACCTAGTTCTAGCGAGAGTGCAAATATTCTTCACCGAGAGACTACTATATATTAAAATATTGTTATTTTAATCAGTGTTTCACAAAATTTAGGTGGTTTTTATACCCTACAGAGCCCCGAGTCCTCGCAATAAATATTGGTCAAAATATAACTTCTGCCGGGGGAACGGGAGCCTCAGCAGTTACTCCCTAAATGTGTGTCTTTCATACCTGCACCAAGCAAAGCTGGATGTGGGATAAGGGCATTTTTCCGAGCTTTCCATACATTCGCAAATCCACCGCCGATTGCAGGAGAGTAGATCCCGAAACCACCCAAATCATAGTCATATACTGCAAACGAGTACGAATTATTTGCAACTTCGCCTGCAAATAACGAAACAAAAGCATTTGCCACTGTTTCATGGTTCTTAATCGCAGAAACTGCGAGAGCAGGGAGTCTTTCAGTAAGGGTGCTAAGAACAGCACTTGCAAGTACTGCATTAGCAATTGTGTTCGCCCAGCCCACAAATCTAAATGAGGTGCCAGAAATTATGTGGTCATAACCACTACCACATCTCTTAATATGACATTGATTTTCTATCTCAATATAATAGGGAGTCGATGTTTCAATAACCTTAACTCCGCTAGTTGTGGCACTTGTACCTACTCGTTCTTGAGAGAATGTAGACGCAGATGCTTCCGTACCATAATCTGGCAACACCTCAACAGTCCCTTTGATTTTATTGAATCGAGTGTATACGATTCCGCCTTCCGTTTCAGTTCTTCTAATTGTATATTCATCGGTTTCTTCCACTACTTTTGAGCTACTAATAATTTCGTCTGGTGTAGAATGTTCCGCTGCAGAGGCCATCCCACTAAATGCACTTGTTCCCGCAATTCCAGTTGAACTGAGTTTCAGAAACTTACGTCTGTTTACAATTCAGATGTATATTTTCTTGATCACTATTTAAGGATTTCTAGACTAGATTAAAATATATTGAGGTAGGCAGGCAAAAGAAGTCCCAGAGCAATTGCACTCGCATTCATAAAGGATCTTTTCCAAGATCTTTGTTGGAAGGTTCGTAGTATGCATGCTAGTGGAAAGGCTACCAGTATAATTGTCAACTTACTCCCAACATAGCTGGAAAGATAAGCATACAATATTGTCAGCACGACACCCAATAGTCCACTTATGAAACGCTGTTGACGATATAAACTAGTATCGTCTGATTCGGCTGCCATATTTCCATCAAAGACTGGATAGATATATAGCAGTAGTGGTTCTCAAGCTCATAATGTCAATGAGTGTCAAAACTACTTGCATCGCTGGGTCTGCTAAACACACTCGGTAGTGATTTGCATACTCTTCAAGCCAAAATGATAGAACGGTTACATCTAGAGAGAATCCGACGATAAGCGAAAACTACCGACCTACACCACACATGTTCCATAATAAATACATATAATTAAATTGTCCCACAAGTATGGCGATTTTGAGACGGCCGAACTCGGCCGCCTCACGCCTGGAAGGACAAGTCGTTCGACAGCCGAACGGGTGCCTGCAGCGCCGTTGTTTTCGTTCGATAGTCGAACAACTGAGTGCTTTCCACCGAGATTCATGACCCGACCAGTAGGCCTCGCCGATCGAGAAGTATGGGTTCAGTAGAAGGAACCGTTCGTTCTGGTGAATTCGGTGTGTCTTCTCCACAGAACCACTCAATTGGTCAAATAAAGATCGAAACTCCTCTATTCTGGATGTTTGTCTAAATAATTCCCGGATTAAAAAACGAATGCGGTAGGTATATCCGTGTGGTGGGTCTCTGTTTAGTTGTAATGGCAAACGGTAAGGTTGATTTCTTCAACGACACTGGCGGCTACGGTTTCATCTCGACTGACGACTCCGACGACGACGTGTTCTTCCACATGGAAGACGTTGGCGGCGAAGACCTGACGGAAGGGACCGATATCGAATTCGACATCGAACAGGCCCCCAAGGGCCCCCGCGCGACGAACGTCGTCCGCAACTAACTAACGTTTCGTACCGTCGCCACACGGCGATACGACGTAACTTCATTTCTCCAGTCGAACTTCCCGGAGAGAACTATCGCTGTTTGACGGACGGTACGGTAGAGAGCCCGTTTGGGATAACCCTATCCCTCGAAAGAACCTATGCGACAGTATGGATGAGTACGAGGCCACCTTCGAGATTACGTCGAAGGACGATGCACATGCCGTCGAAAGATTGCTGAATCGACTGTACGACACGCTCCGAGAGGAGTCACGGACGGTCCGTGCCGGAACGAGTGATTCAACGGAGATGTTAGAGCATTTCGAGGGGATCCACAATGCCGCCCAACGACAGAGACCAGGGAGGCTCACGGTAGTGTTCGAACAGCGAGATGAACCCTTCGAGGAGAAGCAGTAATCGATACAGAACAGAGCAGGCAACTACCGGAGTAAGACAAATCCCCTAAGACGGTTACTCGATAGGTCCAACGGTCTCTCCCCCACAGTGGGATCGTATTCGTAGTTTCCGCTTTCAGTTTTCACACAATACACAGACGTGTCTCACTTGTTCGCTATCGACAAATATCAGTGTTCCGTGGTTCCCGCTTTCAGACGCCTCACGCCCGAAAGGACGATTCGGATCATGATCGAACGTGGAGGCGGGTTTACTCGTCCCGTTCGGCCTCAAGTGCTTGGAGGGTCTCGTACGCGACAATCGCATAGGTCATTGCCGGGCCGCCTCCCATTACGACGGCTATCTTCAGCGTATCGATGATTTCCTCGTGGGTCGCACCGGCCTCCAGTGCGGCATCGGTGTGCCAGAGAATGCAGTGGTCGCACCGGGTGACGACGCCGATGGCGAGCGACATCAGCTCCTTGGTTTTGTGGTCGATGACGGTCGTCGTTTCGGCGGATTCGACGAACCCGACGAACTGTTCGAGTTCGGGTGCTTCTTCCACCAGTTCTCCGAGCGATGCTTTGAACGCAGCCAACTCTTCAGAGCGACTCATAGAAGACCGTTCGATGTCCAATCGCATGTCTTTGAGGTTATTTCCCAATCGGCGAGAACAGCCCCCGTGTGCCCTGTTTTTTGCACTAACGGCATAGGGGGTTCAGATTCGTTGCCGGACACATCCATTCCGAGACAATCGAATTCGGTCGTCTCACGCTCGAAAGGACGATTCGTTCGACGGTCAAACAAAAGCTTGCGGCGTCCGTTCGATCCTCGAACGGTTTGTATCCGACCGAGGGTAGTAGAGTATTCATAAAACAGTGCCAACGACCGAATTCGATGCCGTTCGAAACCAACACGAGTCGCAACGAGTCGGGCCGTTTCACGTCACCGTCGTCAGTCGTGGTGCGCTTCGGTCGGATTATTCGACAGTAGGGACCGTATAACAATACCGGATGCGGCCATTGGATGAATTGCGAGCGTCGTAGGGTGCGACCGGGTCGCCACGCACTCCGCGACGTTCGAGCACAGCTGCCCAACGTCGTGTTCCACGGCATACTCACGCCAGTCAGGTCGTGCCCGCTTCCCGGCACGGCCATACCGCGCTCCGGTGGGGGACTCCGGGACGAGAACGGGTTGCTTGTTGGTAGAAGCACCATCGACCCCGCGTCGGTGGCGGCCACTTCGTGGCCCCGGTGGTTCGATTCCACCCCCGTTCGTACAACGAGTTCGGTGGAGCGGTCGATTTTTAATGCGATGGGACGGCACGATTCGCGTGCCGACGTCCGTTCGTCACGGAAAGCTACTCGCGTCGTTCCCTGCCCATCGTGTGGAACTCGTCGTTCGGTCGCCAGTCGGCGAACATGGCCATCCGGTTCGAGAGGTTGAAAAAGGACGTCACGCTTCCGATGTCCCAGACTTCCTCGTCGCTGTACCCGACGTCGCGCAGTCGTTGTAGGTCGTCGTCGGACACCTCGGTCGGGCGCTCGGTGAGTTTCACCGCCACGTCGAGCATCGCCATCCGCTTCTCGCTCACGTCCGCCTGCCGGTAGTTCGCCACCAACTGGTCGGCGAGGGTGGGCCGTTTCGCGTAGATGCGAACGAGCGCGCCGTGGGCGACGTTGCAGTAATAGCAGTGGTTGACCCCGGAGACGGCGACGATTATCATCTCTACCTCCTCACGGTCGAGCGACGTATCGTCGACGAGGGCGTCGTGGAAGGCCATGAACGCGCGGAAGTGGGAGGGCTTGTACGCGAGCGCCGCGAACACGTTCGGCGTGAATCCGGCGCGTTCGGTCTCCTCGTCGATGCGTTCGCGGAGGTCGTCGGGAATCTCATCGTAGTCGGGGACGGGAAATCGTCGCTGTGCCTCGTCGGAGAGGGTCGGGTCGGACATATCCCCCGATTCGGTGTGTTCTCACTTAACAAAGTCGTCCGGTTCCGAAACGGTTGGACTCGAAAAACAAAACTGATACCGTCCGTTACGCGTTCGAGCGTTGCTCTTCGGAGGCCTCTTCGACCCACCCTTCGGCTCTGGTCTGGGGGACGTTCGCCGCCTCGGCAACGTCGTCCGGTTCGGCGGAAGCGAGGTCTTCGAGGGAGTCGATGCCCGCATTTTCGAGCCGTGAGCGGTAGGTATCGCCCAACCCGTCGATCCGTTCGAGGTGCTGGCCGTCGCCCTCCGCTTCCATCTCCGCACCCTCTTCGCCCTCCGTTTCCTCCGCTTCCGCTTTGTCACCGTCGTCGGACTCGTCGCTCGCTTCGCCCGTCTCGGCGATAGTTTCGAGACGGTCCTCGATAGCCGAGAGGCGGTCGTCGAGTTCGTGACGGAGTTCCTCGACGTCCTCGCTCGTCTCGTCGATTTCCACGGCGGATGAAGCGCCCGCCTCCGCTGTGGCGTCCGCGTCTCCCGCTTCCGTTTCGACCGCTTCCTCACTTTCCGAGAGCCGTCGTAAATGCTCCGCTCGGTCGATGACCTGGGACAGTTGGGATTGGACCGATTCGACGTGCGCTTGGAGGTGGTCGCGTCGCTCCTCGACTTCTTCGCGGAGTTCGACTTCCTCCTCGGACATCGCTTCGGTCTGCTCGTCCAGGTTCTTTTCCAGTTCGGCGACTTCCCGCTCGAATCGGTCCAGTTGGTCGTCGAGTTCCTCGGGCGATTCGATTTCGGGTTCCGGAACGCCGAGCAGTTCCCGGTTCTCCTCGAAAACGTCCTCGGAGACGACGTACTCCAGGTGTTCGCTCGGGACGAACCCGACGACGTTCTTTCGGTCTTCGTCATCCATCAGAATGACGCCGCTGTCTACCGCTTTGTACCCTTTACAGTCGAGGGTGAGTCCGTTTTCACAGATTACTTTCATGGTCATTTTATGATGTGTTGTATCGTATCGATGTTGCTGACACCGGGAGAGCAACCGACGATATGGTATTGTGATGTCGTTTGGGTCGCTCCTCGGCGTCGGTACTCGACTGGTTGTCCCGTCGAACCGCGGTTCTCTTCCGGCAGTCCGTGCGGTGGACGCGACCACGCCGCCCGACCCCCCTCGTTTCGTCGATAGCCCCAGTATCGACGGGCCCACCGCACACGGACGACCGTAAGTAGCATAAACACTACGACGGTGACGTGGTACGATGAAACGGGATTCGCTCGGACGGACCGCTGCCGTCGCCGGGGTGTCAGTCTCCCGTCCCGAGTTCCCGTTTAGTGAGCACCGGACTGGTTGCCGTCTCGGTCGAGTCGTCGGTATCGCGCGACAGCACCGCGAGGACCGACTCGACCAGTTGGTCTTCCATCTCGGCTTCCCTGAAACTCATCGCCGGGTTCACGTCCACGGCCCAGTAGCCGTCGTCGGATTCGATGAAGTCAACGCCGATGGCTTGCGAGCCGGTGAGTTTCATCACGTCTCGAATCTGGTCGGCCAGCACGGGTTCGGGGTCGATGAGGTCGATGTACTCCTTTTTCCCGCGTAGTTTCGACTTCGCACGGAGCACTCGGACGACGATTTCGTCGCCGGTGTCCACGGCGTAGTACTTGTGATCGATGGGATCCGCCGGGACGAGTTTCTGATAGAAATCCCCCTCTCCGTTGAACTCGGGGTCGGGATGGAAGTGCCAGTCGAAGGATGTCTTCGCCACGTAATCACCCGACGGTTTTTCGAACGAGACCGGTGGCACCCGACAGCCCACGCGTTCGAGCACGCGATACCCGACGAGACGAGCGCCGAGAAGGACCGTTCTGTACCCGTTCCACGTCGCAATACCCGCCGATTCGGCCCGTTCCAGCGCGCGAAACGAATGCGGGTCCACCTTCTTGTTCATCAGCAGATCGAGATTCGAGATAGTTTCCTCGGACAGCGCCGTTCCGGGCTCGAAGAAATCGACACGGATACCGCGATTGCGAAGTTCGTCTCCAACGACCGAGAACACGTCGTGTTCCTCGTTGCAAATCACCCCCACTCGCTGTCGAGACTGTTCCCCCCCTTGAGATCTCTTGTTAAGCGACACAGACACCCTCTAGCATAGGTGTACGTATAGAAATTGTGTATGCCTACCACGCAATAGCTCTGTTATGTCAATATAATCTATATATGAGTATATAAATATGATTCCCGGCGCACGCGTGCCGAACAGCATCGGAACGGACGAGTGAAAGTTACGGACGGCCATACATCGCCTCCCAAACGCGACGTGTCGACGGACCGGCGGTGTGGAATCGCTTACGAACCACCCGAGACGCACCGGCGGATATCGTCGAGCGACTTCATCTCGAAAACGTTGTATTCGGCACCGATTTCGTCCGCGACCGCCCGAAACTCCGGAAGGGGGTCGTGGTCGTCACCCGTCCCGTCGTTGTCGTGGAGGTGAGCGACGTGAATACGGTCGCCGAATCGCTCGACGAACGCCTCGTAGGGAACCCCCGTAGCCTTCGCGTGCCCCACGTCGAGCGTGAACCGGAAGTATTCCGAGTCGATACCGATGTCGTCGGCGAACGCCGCAAGCCGGTCGGGGACCGCGGTGTTCCGTCGGCTCGATGGTTTATCCCGTTGATTTTCGAGACAGACCGGTACTTCGACCTCCTCGGCGTAGTTGATACACTCGCGGATGGAGCGAACGGCTTGCTCGCGGCCGTGTTCCTGTGCGCGTTCCGGATACCGCGTCCGCACGGACCCGCCGTGAACCACGACGCCACCGGCCTCGATGTTCGCGGCCAAATCCAGCGACTCCTCGACGGCTTCGACCGACGCCCGTCGAAGCCGTTCGTTCTGATTCCCGAGATTGCAGTCACGGTGGGGCATGTGGACGGTGTACGTCACCCCGTGGTCGTCCGCGATTCGCCGCAATCGGTCCGGACTCGGCGGGTCCGAACGCACGTCCAAGTACCCCTTTCGTAGCTCGACGTGTGAAAGCCCCTGTTCCCCCAAGAACCGGACGAACTCCTCGACCGATTCATCGAACCGCACGTCGAGCGATGCACCGAACTGCATAGTTGTACTCACCGCCGTAATACTGCGTCCGCAGAGCGTATAGCCGTTATTCACACTCGGGAGACAGGCGAGGTTCCGGCGTCGAAGCGACTACGACATCGACGGTGAAACGGCAGAAAAACAGTGAAACGGCAGAACTGACGATAAAAACGATCAGTCGGAGGTCGCGGGTTGGGCCGCCGTCTGCAGCGGCGACTCGTTCACGTCGACGAACTCGCCGCCGACGAGTTTCGGCACGACCGACCGACTGTTCATGGCCTGCACGAACTCCTCGACGTCCCGGCGGCGAACCTCGTGTCGCTCGACGTAGTTCTCGCCCTTCGCCACCTGCAGCATGTCCTGAAACATCTCGATTTCGAAATCGAGGAGGGGATAGTCGTTCAGGTATCGACCGATCATGGCGGCACCGAGGTCGTCCTCCGTCGCCCACTCGCCCTTCGACCCCGCACTGACGAGATACGTCTTCTCGTCGTCGGGGAGGTGACGAGCCAGCTCCGCCGCGTTCGTCGTGGACCCGATGTAGATGTCGACGTCATCGTCGCCGAGTTCTTGGAGGTTGGATATCGCACGCCCGCCGTTCGAGGAGGTCAAACTCGTGGGACGCCCCGTTACGTCCACCGACTGCACGTAGCTCGGGGAATTGTAGAAGTCGTACCCGTCCTCGGGTTCGAACGCCTCGGTGCGACCGCCACCGATTTTCGCGTCGGCGTTGTCCGACTGGTACTCGAACTCCAGTCCACGTTCTTCGGGGACGTGGACGGACTGGGCACCCGCGGCCAGCAACTCGACGACGGTGGTCGAGAAGAACATGACGTCGATGATGACGTAGTTGCCGGGAGCGGGTTCCGTTGGCAGGTCCTCGCATCGTCGGATGTGGTCCCCATCGAAGTCGATGGAGAGTTGGTTCGTATTTTGCATAGAGTATCTGGAGTGTCCGAATAGGAACGTGCAATGATTGCGTATGCAGGTAGTTTAACGCCTATCTAGGTAGAAAAGCGCTCTGTAATATCTCTACAGAGCACTATATAGTCAATCACGGTGGGTGCCTGTTGCCACGAAGACATATACGAACACGGGTGGTACTCCGTGGCAAGGTGATTCACCATGGGGGATGAAGCCACCGGCGACGAACGTATCGGAATTATCTGCGATTCGAACCATCAAGTGTTCGGCGTCGTCGCCGAAACCTTACGAAAGCGAGGGTACGACGTCGAGTTTTTGGAACCGGGTGTGGAGCAGCCACGCGACCGCCTCGACCGACTGACCATGCTCGTCAACAAGAAGGCGCGGTGGGAGTCGCTCGACGCGCTCGAATACGCCGAACGGAACGGAATCAAGACGTGGAACGGCTACGTGGCCTCCCTGCTGTTGTTCAATCGCGTATCCCAACTCGGCTGTCTCGCCGCCGCCGGATTTCGTATCCCGTCGATTCTGACCGAACCGCCGGACGGCGACTACGTGGCGAAGGGGTTCATCGACATCGGCGACGACCCCGTGGCGAACGGGACCGGGGATTTCTATCAGCGACTCCTCGACGCCGACGGGCCGGACCACAAGTACTACGCCGTCCACGACGGCACCGAAACCCACACGGCGGTCGTGCGGTTCGACTCGAAGCTCCACGGCGAGCGCGAACGCCTCGGTCCCGGCACCATCGACACCGACGTGGCCGTCAGAATCGAACGACTGCTCGATTTTCTCGGTGCACGCGCGCTCGGCGTCGACGTGATTCGGGTGGACGACCGCTGGGTCGCGGTCGACAGCAATCCGGCGACGAGTTTCAAACACACCGGCCTCGAAACCCCGCTCGCGGACTCCATCGAGGACGCGTTGCGGGGCTGACGGTCCGTGTATCCGCTCCGTCGGACCGTCCGAGCGCTCTACTTCGGCGTCGCAAGCATCGGGCGTACGAACTTCTCCGGCGGCCGTTCCTTGTGGGCGCGGGCGGGTTCGACGCGTATCGTTCGGTCGCGGCGAACGTCGTATGCCGTCAGCGCGCCCCCGTAGACGCAACCGGTGTCGAGGCCGACCGCGGCGTCCTCGACGAACGGCCGTTCGAGCACCGTGTGGCCGAAGAACACCCGATCGTCTCCCGAGTAGCGTTCCCACCAGAACGGGCGGCCGTCGTCGCCGAGCGACTCCATGTTCTGTAAGTCGTCCACGGTATGCTCGCCGAGCGGCTTCCGCGGGTCGATGCCCCCGTGGACCACGAGCGCGTTCTCCCACGTGATGGCGACCGGAAGCGAAAAGAGCCAGCGGAGGTCGGCCTCGGTCAGGTCCGGCGCGACCCGTCGGCCACGGAGCAGTTTCTCCTCGTTGTTCCCTCGAACGGAGAGCATGTTGTCCGACGAGCGGACGAGTTCGACGACGCCGTGACTGTCCGGTCCGCGTCGAACGAGGTCCCCGACGAAGACGAGCAGGTCGTCGTCGCTCGGCGCGAGTTTCTCGATGAGTCGGTCGAGCGTCTTTCGGCACCCGTGGACGTCGCCGACGACGTACACGTTGTTCCAATCGGCGAGGTCGATGGCGCGGTGCTGTGCCGAGATACTCCGATTAAACGGGGCCGAGTTCATTTGTCGTGTCGTAGATGAGCGTTCTCAAACGGGCGTAGAAATAAGCTCCGAAACGCTCCGAATTCCGCGCTCGAACTCGTTCGGGAAGCCCACCCGGAACCGGTGGTGTGCAACGACGGTCGTCCACCGGGATGACCGCCTACTCGCCCGCCGCTCGTCGCCGGAACCCGCGGCGTCAGTTCCGTGGATTTACACTCACACGGCCCCTCGGTCCGATAGCAAACGAACCCATGGATTCGCCAGACGAGGCTATCGACCCGGCAACGGCGTTCGGCGCGCTCAGCGACCCGACGCGGGTCGAAATCATCGAAGCGCTCGCCGACACCCACCGCGAGCGGCCGGGAAATCCGACGTTGCCGTTCTCCGAGTTGCGAAAGTGCGTCGGCGTCCGCGACTCGGGGCGATTTCTGTACCATCTGAAGAAGCTCCGCGGGCACTTCGTCGAGAAGACGGACGAGGGGTACCGACTCAACTACGCGGGCGTCGAGATGGCGTCCGCCATCCTCGCAGGGACGTACACCGGGCGCGAAACGCTCGGTCCGGTCGAACTCGATAGCGCGTGCAGCGAATGCGGAGAGACGGCCATCGGCGCGTACGAGGACGGCGTTCTCTCCGTTTCCTGTGACAACGACCATCCCCTGTTCCAGTGGGGAGTGCCACCTACCGCCGCCGCGGACGCGACCGTCGAGGAACTCCTCGAGTTGGCGACGGTGTTGGTCCACCGCGCCGTGGAGTTGGCGCTCCTCGGCACGTGTCCCAAGTGCTACGACTCGATTTCGACCGCGGTCCGGCCGGTCGAACCGGAGGTGGGAGAGGAGGAGGTAGTCCCGCGATTCCACGCGGTCTGTGAGACGTGTGGCGCCCAACTCCTCGGTCCCATCGGATTCTGCCTGTTGAGCCATCCGGAGGTGAACGCGTTGTACAATCGCCACGGGCGCTCCGTCCGTACGTCGTACCTGTGGGAACTCGAATTCGCACAGAACGACGGGTCCCTCGTGAACGAGCGAGACGACGACCGTCTCCGACTCACCTTCCGACTCGAAGGCGAGGAGCTGTCCGTTACGATAGACGACACCGCCCACGCCACGGAGACGACGCGGCGAACCGTGGAGTAACTATCAAAAATTCAATCGAAGAATCGTTCGCCAAACACTGAAGCGGGAGACGACCCCATCTACTCCCGATGTCCGGCGCACACGGCCCGACCGATTCCGGTGACGGAGTAGAATCGACCCGACGCGAGGGGCTCCTCGGGCGTCTCCCCGACCCGACGTTTCTCTCCCTGCTCGGCTTCCTCTCGATACCCGGCTACCTGTTCCAATCACTTCGTTCCCTCCGGCTGTTCGCGCTGTTCTTCCTGTTCGGGCTGTGGCCGCTCGTGCGGGGCTTCCTTCCCTCGTTCGGCGAGGACGAGGAGGACCCGACCGATTGGGTCGCCATCGGCGGAAAATCCTACACGCGCCGGTCGCGCCTGTCGCTTCTGCTGTTGCAGTTGAACCCGTTCGTGTTCGTACAAGGCGTGCTCCAACTGGTCGGACACGTTCCGACGCTCCTTCGATACCGCGGTCGATTGCCGAACCCCGACCGGTTCGAACAGGCGACCGCCTACCGGTTGCCGTTCGCCGACGGCACATTACGGGACGATTCCACCGACGACGCCGACGGTGGTACAGCACCGACGGACGGCAAAACGTGGACGGTCATCAACGGCGGCCCCACGCGCGAACGCTCCCATTCGTGGAGCATCCTCGCCCAGCGATACGCCCTCGACTTCGTGATAACTGACGAGGAGGGTCGCACTCACACCGGCGACGGGTCACGCCCGGACCAGTACTACTGCTACGGCGAACCGATACGCGCACCCGCGGATGGCGTCGTCGTCGCGGCGCACGACGGCCATCGAGACGGTCCCCGTGCGGGCGGATGGCTCGACCTGCGCCAACGCAACATCCTCGGCAACTGGGTCACCATCGAGCACGCCGATGGCGAGTACAGCGTCTCGGCACACCTTCAGCGCGGAAGCGTCGCGGTCTCCGAGGGCGAGCGCGTGGAACGCGGACAGCAGATCGGTCGCTGTGGGCACTCCGGCAATTCGACGGAACCCCACCTTCACTTCCACGTCCAGGACCGCCCGAACTTCTACCTCGGGATGGGACTGCCGATTCGGTTCGAGGACGTCGCGTCCGACGCGGCGGACGACTCCGGCGACCCCCGCTACGTTTCGGCGGGCCAGCGGGTCGCCCCGAGAGCGGACTGAGGCGCACAGTCCGCTCAGTCGGATCTATCCCGCTCGAAGTAGCGACTCGCACCGAACATCCCGAGGAACCCAGCGACACCGGCGAGGATTCCGAACCCGGCCTGTCCGTTCGACGTGGTTCCGTCTTCGGGTCCGCTCGCCGCTCCTTCGGTCGCCGTCGATGTCAGCGGCGTCGTACCGTCCGTGACGGTCGAGTCGCCTCCAGAACCGGTCGTGGTTCTCCCGGTGGCGCTCGTCGTCTCTTCTGTCCGACTCCCGCCGCGCGTCGTTCGCGGTTCGGTGGCAGTCGTGGTCGAGGTCGTAGTTGTCGAACCGTCGTTCCCACCACACTGCCCTGAACGGATGACGACCGGTGTTTCCATGTCCAACGACGCCCACCGATGGCCATCGGAATCGGCGGCGAGCGCGTTCCAGTTCTCGACCGGTCCGACGTAGTTTCGGTTCACGTGTTGCCTGTACAACCGCGCGTCGTCGTTGAACGCCGGGTCGATGGTCACCACGTCGTCGCGGGTGATTCCCCGGAACGCGCCGCCGTCGGCACCCCCGCCGTGGTGGGAATCGCCCGCCCACGTCCAATCAACGGTCCAGCCGTCGTCCGACTTCGAGAAGGTGTCGTAGTTGGTGGACGCGTCGTACTGGTCGTCGGTGACCGCCCACTCGCCGTCCGCGGGGAGACCGGTGATGTGGAACGTGACCGACCCGCCGCCGTCGCTCCCGCGCTTTCCGTGCATGAAGACGAGGCTCTTCCCCTTCGGACCACGGTAGAGGTAGAGGACGCTGTTTTCGGCCTGTTCGAGGTCGGTCGCCGGGCCGTAGGCGCTGTACCACCCCTCGGGGTCGGTGTCCGACGAGCGGTAGTCGTAGAACGTCTCTATCGGCAGGTCCGACGTGACGACACCGAGCGGGACGCACGTATCGTCCTGTTCGAGGACGAACTCCGACGGTCGAACGACCGCCTTCGAACGGGACCCGTCGTTCTCGCCCCCGAGACTGGCGGCCGAAACGCCGCCGATGGCACCGACGCCCTCGGCGACCGCGAGGAGGTACGTTCGTCGGTCGATACCGTCCCGTGTTCGTCGCTCGATGCCGTTCCGTGTTCGCTTCGTCATGCTCGTCGGCTTGCAGTCGGGGAACGTGCAGTCGGGCAATCGTCGGCTAGCAGGTCGGGGGCGAACAGGTCGGCAGCAGGGCGTCTCATTCCGACACCACCCTGAGCGCGGACGGGAGCCGACGATACACCCCGGTCACCGCCTGCATCCGGGTCGCCTTCCGCTGGACGGTGTGGTAAGCGACCGGCTCCGGGCCGAACTTCGATTTGTACCGACAGAGGCGGGGCAGGTTCGCGCCAACGAGGTCGTAGCGGGTCAGCCCTCGCTCCCGCGCGTCCCGAATGATGTGCCAATCCAGCAGGTCGTTGATGGGCACGTCGAGGTCGTGTTTCGCGCCGCCCTGCCAGCGGTAGATGGTGTCGTCCCCTTCGAGCGTGACCATGCCGCCGAGGATTTCGCCGTCTCGCTCGCAGACGTAGGGGCGGACGCATCCCTCGGGCAGTCGCTCGTACAGTTCGGTCACGAACGCGGGGTCGATGCGGTACTCCTTGTCCTGTGCCGCGTGGCGGTTCTGAATCTGGCCGATGACCGCCTCGATACCCTCGACGCCCGCTTCCCGAATCGTGCAGTCGTCGTCCCGGTTCCTGACGTTGCTCCGCGCGTCGCGGCTAAACTGCATCAGCAGGTCGTCTTCCGTCAGGTCGAGGATGTACGTGTACGACGGCGACACGTCGAACCCGTTCCACGAGAAGGGGCGCAGGTCGGTGTACCCGTCCACGGTCCGAACGTCCACGTAGTGCGGGTCGATTTCGTCGTCTATCCACGACAGACAGCCGTCGATGAACGACCGATGTCGGCGCTCCGCTTTCCGCTGTTTCAGCTTCGAGAAGTTGAGCAGGGCCGGACCGAGGTAGTACACCTCCAGGTGCGGCGGCGGCGAGTACACCATCCGGAACGGTCCCTTGGTCGTCTCGAATATCGGGAAGATGCCGACCGGTTCCTGCCCTTTGTAACCGACGAGGAACCGCACCTCGGCGTTCGCCGTTTCCGCGAGGTGCGTGAGCGCCTCGCGCCGATGAAACGGGGTCGTTTCCTTCGATTCGTCCACGAACGAGTTCCATCGTTCGAGCGTGCTATCGTCCGCTTCTTTTACGTCTATCGTCATGCGTATCACTCCAAATAGCCGAGTGCCGTCAGTCGGTTCTCCATCGATTCCTCGGATGCGGTCGGTTCGCGTCCGTCCTCCCGCGCTTCTTCCTTCCGCTCGCGTCCGCCCTCCCGCCGCGTCGGGTACGAACGTTCCCCGACGGGTTCCACGGAAGACAACGCCTCGCCGTCCATCTCGGTGCTCGTCGGCACGCCGAACAGCGCGAGGACGGTGGGCGTCACGTCGAAGATGTGAGCGTCCCCGAGCGGGCCGTCGATGCCGTCGCCCGCCATGGCGACGACGCCGTTTCGCTTGTGGTTCCACGGTTGGCCGGGCGCGGCGAACTCGTCCCCCGAAAGCTCCGCGGAGAGGAAGTGGTCGAAGTCGGCCGGAACCGTGACGATATCGACCGCCCGGTCCGCCTCCGGTCCGTCGAAGTACGCTTCCCGCCGTGCCACGTCCTCGAAAAGCGGCTCTCCGTCCGGCGTCTCGACGCCTTCGAGGAGGGAGATGAGTTCCGTCCGGAGGGCTTCGTATCGCTCGGGCGGGACGACGCCGTTCGGGTCGCGGCCCGCCAGATTGATGCGGACGCCGCACTCGATTCTGGCCCGCATGTACGCCGTCGAGGCCGGGAAATCGACCTGCCTGCCGCTCGCCCGGACGACCCCCGCGGGAACGTGTTCGGACGCGAAATCGCGGAGGCCGACCGCCGACAACAGTTTTCCCGCCCGTGCCGTCGTGAGGCCGCACTTGGCGGCGAGGGCGGTCACGCGCCGAAGCAAGTTGGGGTCGTCCGCGTCTTCTCCGTCCGCGTCGCCGTTTCGAAGCCGCGACTCCCGCGTCGGAACCCACGAGGGCATTCCGTCGCCGCCCTGCGACACGTCCACGTACCCGTGTTTTGCGAGGAACTCGTTGACGTAGAATCCCGTGCCCGTCATCTCGCCCATCCCGTGGTCGCTGACGACGAGAACGGTGTCCGGGTCGGTCGCGTCGAGGACCTCGCCGACCTGCTCGTCCACCGCCTCGTACACCGCCCGAACCGTCTCCCGCTCGCCGGGGAACTCGTGGAACACGGTGTCCGTCTGCTGGAACTGCAGGAATCCGAAGTCGGGGTCGAACCGGTCCGCGAGGAGGCGGAACGCCTCACCGCGCATCTCCACCACGTCGCGGTACTCGGCGGCGGCTTCCTCGGGCGAGAGGTCCGTCGTTTCGGGGTAGACGCGGTAGTTCCCGATTTCCTCGCGGATGTCGGAGAGCAGGTCCGGCGGGTGACACGCCGGGGAGTCGGGGGCCATGTACCCCGGCACGAGCGCACCGTCGAACTCGCGCGGCGGGTGCGTCACGGGCACGTTGACGACGACGCTCGAGAATCCGTGCCGGGAGAGGTGCTCCCAGACGGGAACGGCGCGGACGTCCGAGCCGTCCACGACGCTCCAGTCGTAGCCCTCGTAGTCCAGAAAGCTGAACACGCCGTGTTTGCCGGGGTTGACGCCGGTGAACAGCGACGGCCACGCGCTCGGCGTCCACGGCGGCAGTTGGGATTCGAGCGGACCAGAGACGCCGCCGTCGAATATCGAGCGGAGGTTCGGAAGCGCCCCCGCCGAAAACAGCGGTTCGAGAATCGGCGGACAGGCCCCGTCCAGTCCGAGCACCAGCGTTCGAAGGCCGTCATTGTTACCGACGTCTCCGTCGCCGCCATCGCCACTACTGCCGTTGCCGCTCACCGCTCCTCACCCCCTTCGTCGGCGGTCGGAAGCCTGATCAGCGGTCGGTCGCCGACCGGTTCGGAACCGGTCGGCGACGCTGAGTCGTCGGTTTCGACGGCATCGCCCAGCAGTTTCGTTACCGGCATCTCGAGCAGGGTCAACAGCGTGTAGAGTTCGACGGTGTTGTCCGCGCCGTCGAAGTGGTCGCGGTAGCTTCGCCGGACGCCCTCCCAATCGAGGAATGGGAGGATTTCGACGACCTCGCGGTTCGCGGCGAGCGCGTCCCGGACGAATCCGTCCTGTCGGACGAACGCCGCGTCGTTCGGCCACGGGCCGTGCGTACACCACGGTTCCGGCGGCGTCTCGTCCTCGAAGTGCTTCCACCGGAATGCGTTCAGGTGTTTGCCGACGTATTCGACCGGAAACGAGCGGTCAGCTCGAACGCCGGACTCCGAGTGCGGAACCGCGGCGAGACGCGAGTCGAGCCGCTCGATGGCCTGATGGACGATGTTGCGCCGAAGCTGATATTCGACCGGCATCGAGAGGTGGAGGTCGATGAGCCGATTGTCGAGAAACGGCGTCCGATACGGACGGAGTTGTCGGAGGCTGTTCGTGTAGATGAGTTCGGTGTCGTTCGACAGCGGGTAGTAGTCGCTACAGAGGACGAGTTCCCGAATCGACCGGTATCGAACGCCGTGGTGGTCTATCTCCCCGTCCGAAGTGACGGAGATGTTTTTCCGAAGGACGGCTTCGAGGTCCACATCGGCGTCGAGGTACGGCGGGGCGTCGGTGGCGAGCCGGTCGATGAACTCGTCCACCGTCCGAATCGGCGTTTCGAGCGGCAAGGTCACGTTCCCCACCGGGCCGAGCGACACCTTCGGCGACGGGACCGCGTGGCCTTTGAACAGCGTGTCGGCGTACAGCCCGGACATGAGCACGTCCACCGACGACGTGATTTCGTCGGCAAAGCCCGTCGGGTAGCCCTGTTTGTACCACCCGTCGAAGTTCGAGAGGGAGGGGTTCTCCGCGAGCGACCGCCGCCGGTACTCCTCGTCGCGGTGGAGGAACCGAAATTCGTTACCGGCGGCCGCGGCGATACGCTCCGCGACGCGCGCCTCGCGGTTTCTCCAGTCGTTCATGTGGAACCCGACGACGGGACGGTCCATCGCGGCCATGACGAGCCGCGAATCGCTCCCTCCGCTCAACAGCAGGCCGTACTCGCGGTCGTCACGTACCCACTCGTCGAGGATGCGTCGAAATCGCTCGACGAACTCCTCGACGAAGTACTCGAACGGTTCGTCCTTCGGCGCGTACTCGGGCCGCCAGTACCGACGGGAATCCGTCGATGCGTCGTCGAGGTCGATGGCCGTGACCGTCGCGGGTGGAAGCCGTTCGATGCCGGAGAGCGGCGTCGTCACGCCGAACGACCGCTTGTAGGCGAGAAACTCGGCGAGATAGTCGCGGTCGAACGCGGTTTCGACGCCCGGAAATCCGGCGAGCGTTTGGATGTCCGTCGAACACAACAGCGCGTCGCCCGCCTCCGTGTGGAAGAGCGGATACGAACCCAATCGGTCGGTCAACAGGAAGACGGTCCGTCGTTCGCGGTCGTAGACGACGCCCGCGAACTCCCCGTTTAAACCGTCCACGAAGTCGATGCCGTACGACTCGTACAGGTTCGCACAGAACGTCGGCGTATCGATGGCGGCCGGACGCGGTTGATACGAGCCGTTTCGTTCGAACCCGTACACGTCGCCGAGGGTCCAGACCAGCACGTCTTCCGTGGCGGTTCGGACGGGCTGTTCGTCGGCCAGCAGCGGATGGAATCCCGTGGTCACGGCGACCGCATCGTCGGCGAACGAATCCGTTCGCTCTGGGCCCCCACGCCGCATGCTCGGAAACGCGTCTAAGCCGACCGTGCGGTCGCCGAAGGCACCGAACAATCCTACCATGTGCCCCTCCCTCCCGAAACGCGTCGAATTCCCTTCTCACTCATAACGGCCGCGTAGCGGTCGGTAGTCCGACCGTTCGCCGGTGGTGGATGGGCGACCCGTTCGGCGGAACCGCAGCCTAATTCGATTCGATGTGGCCTTTCGTTCATCCGTTCTCACTGAAATACAACTGGCGACGCCGAACCATTGTTATACGCGGCCTGTGGGTGACGTACGTCATCCTACCGGTCGAGTAGCGGGAACGAACCGATGAGAAGAGGGAACCTACTCGCGCGATAGGGGGTTCATACCGTATCGAGCGCGCGCTCGACGAACCGCTCGCGGAGTTCGGGGTCCGGGATTTGACACTCGTCCGTCCGCCCGAAGAGCCGGTAGCGGTGCGTCGCTATCAGGTCGTACACCGGGTCTCGGAGGGCGGCCGGGAGAAAAACGAGGGGGTACAGGAGCGGCCACGGACCGTCGAGTCGGCGGCAGACCCGGAGCGCGGCGGTGGAACGGGTGTAACAGTCGTCACCCTCCACGAGCACGACCGAATCGAACTCGTCGGTCGAGAGGCCGTGTCGGTCGAGGAGCGCCCGCCCGACGGCGGACTGGAGCGGCGCGAACCGGAACGTCCCCGACTCGTCGAACCGAACCGTGAACCGAACGGCGGCGTTACAGAGGTTGCACACGCCGTCGAAGAGCAACACCGGCCCGTCGAGGTCGCCGATGATTTCGTCGGGGTCCCGTTCGTCGGTCATCGTTTCGTTCCCCACTCGGTGTCGCGGACCGATAGGTTCGTCGGAAGTCCTCCTACCACCCCAACCCGTCGGATATGGTCACACAAAACGGTCCGAAACGGGCCGTTTAATCGGTTTATAGCTATACGTCTCGCCCGTCTCGAGGTCGATGGGGATACACGATGCCCCAACCACAACAGAGCGGAGACGACCGAAACGACGGTAGTCAACGAACCGAACGGAAGAAAACGACCGGACGAGGCGATGCAGACCAGCAGGCCGAGCCGAGACGTCGGACGGACGACGAGGATACGTCGAGTTGGCTCGCAAAGACCGGCATGATGGCCGGTCTGATAGCCATCGGATTCGTGTTGCTGCTGTTCGCACTCGGCCAAGCAGTCGGATTCGACCTGCTGGGACTGTTCGCGGATGCGGTCAGTTCCCAGACGGGGCGATGGCTCGTCGTGGCGTTCTTCGCCCTGCTCCTCATCGGAGTAGCCGAGCGGGGACTTCGTGGCAGTTTGCGCCACGTCTAACTCCCTGACTCGTTTTCTCGAAAAGTGAACGTCGTGGCACGCAGTTTCTTCTCAGTCCATTCGCACGTTACTGGTCGCACAAGCGCAGGTGACTGCCGGGTCGAGAACGTCGTCTATCGGCATCGCTTCGCCACAGTCCGTGCAAACGACGTGTGGCGTCGAGCGGCGTCGTCGTTCTCGGTAGTATTCCAGTGCTCTCGTTCCGATTAGCGCCGCAGCACCGGCTCCGACCGCGCCGATCAGTACCGTGTCAAGCGTCGGCTCGCGTGCCATGGTGAGGCAAGGATGGGCCAGTACCTTAAAGATGATGCTGAATTCGTTTATTATAACCATTTCGCCGCGGAGGTTCCGACGAGTCGCAAGCGGTTCTTATAAAAACAGGTTCGTCGTAGGGGAATTCACGATGTTATCCCTCATGGGTTCCGTCGTCGGCTTCATCGTGAGCCTGCTCATCGGTGGTCTCGGCATCTACATCGGTGCGCGGGTCGTCACGGGAACCGACGATTACGGGTACGCGTTGATAACAGCCATCGTTGGCTCGGTCATCGGCGGTATCGTCGCGGTGTTAGTCGGCTGGTTGTTCGGTTGGATCGTCGTCCTCATCGCGTGGGTTTGGGTCATCAACTGGCGGTATCCCGGCGGTTGGGGCAACGCCATCGGGATCGGCCTCATCGCGTGGCTCTCGGTGGTCGTCATCTCCTACGCGCTGGTCTTCCTCGACGTCCTGACGTCGAGCGCGCTCGGGATTCCGGGTATTTAGTCCCCCAACTCTTCTCCGATCAAATCGACCGCGTTTCTGACGGCACCGACCGACGAGAGGTAACCAGCGCCGACCGTCGCCTTGAGCGCCTTCGCCGCCCGTCCCGTCACGACGGTCGGGCCGATTTGCGCCACCGTGCCGTCGCCGACCGAAACGAGCCACCCCGGCGAGTCGAAGGTGAACTGGTCGAGACGCGGGTCGAACACGTCGTCGCCCTCGACCAGTCGAACGATGTTTTTCGCGACGACGTGGGCCTCCCGCACGGCGGATTGTGCGCTCGCTGGAACCGCCTCGCCGTCGCCATCGACGACTTGCGCGGCGTCGCCGACGACGAAGGTTCCGTCGCCGAGTCGGAGCGTGCTATCGACGCGGGCGCGGTCGCCGCCCATCGCGTCGGGACCGCGAATCCCGCCAGTCCAGACGAACAGGTCGTACGCGAGCGTTTCGCCGTCTTCGAGCGTGATAGTGTCGTCATCGGCGCGGGAGACGGCGGTTCCGGTACGAATGTCGATGTCGCGTCGTTCGAGTTGGTCCCGTACGGCCTCCTGAAAGTTGGCCGGGAAGGCGGGCGCGACCGTTTCGAACTGTTCGAGCAGGACGATTTCGACGTTCATCTCCTCCTCGTCGGCGAGGGCGGCCAGTTCACCCGCGACCTGCACGCCCGAGAGTCCCGCGCCGCCGACCACGACGCGACCGCCGTCGGCGGAAAGGAAGCCCTCCCGAATCTCGCGGGCGTGTTCGAGACGCTTCAGGGGAATCGCGTACTCCTCGACGCCGGGGAGGTCGTAGAAGGCGGTTTCGGCACCGAGACAGACGGCGGCGTAGTCGTACTCCAGCGCGTCGTCTTCGAGGCGGACGCGATTTTCGTCCGGGTCAACCGATTCGACGCGAGTCTCCCGAACCTCGCAGTCGAGGACGTCGGTCAACGGAATCGAGATTTGGTCCGCGAGCGAGGGGCGGCGGATGACGCGGTGGAGTTCGTGCTGAACGAGGTGTTCGCCCGTTTCCTCGACCACGACGATGGTGGCGTCGTCGGAGAGGTCCGTTTCGAGTTTTCGAGCGAGGGACAGACCGGCATAGCCAGCGCCGAGCACTGCGATGTCCATGGGAAAACAACGGATGGGAGGGCTAAAGGCGTACTCCCCGCTCAAGTAGCGGTTCGGGAACTCAGAACAGCGCGTCGTCTTCGGGGAGGATTTCGGCCGGGCCGCCGACCTTCCAGCGCATGGTCTCGACGCCACAATCGGCGACGACTTCCTCGACGTATTCGGCGTGCTCGGCGGTCGTGTTGACGTACACGCTGGCACCCGTATCCGTGGAGTAGTAGACCGGGATATCCTCCTCGGTGCGGAGTTTCCGAACCGCGTCGAAGATTTCGAGGGTTTCGGGCTTCCAGTACACCCATCCCGCCGGACCTGTCATGGTCGTCGCGGCGAGCGAGAGGGAGTCGTGTTCCGCCGTCTCGAACACGCGGTCGAAGTCGCCGACGCGGAGCGCGTCGCGCATCTCGACGAGTTGGTCGTGGATGTGCGCCAACCGCGCGTCGAACATGTGACTGTCGGCGGCTTCGCGGTGGGCTTCCTCGGTCTCCTTGTAGGCCGGAACCAGTCCGGCGACGATTCGCACGTCGTCTTCGAGCGGCGATTCGAGTCGCTCCGAGCGGCAGTCGTGGTCGTTCAGGCCCATGTGAAGGTCGGAGAAGCCGCCCGTCACGGCGCGGGCGGCCGAGGACGACCCGAGGCGCGCGATGGTCGAGACGTCCGGACGCGAGAGGTCGAGACCGGCGGCCTCCACCGCGGCCATCGCGGCGGCGGCGAACCCGGACGACGAGGAGCCGAGACCAACGTTCGAGGGGAAGCTGTTCTCGCTCTCCAGTCGGACGCGGGTGTCGATTTCGGCCAGCTCGCGCACGCGGGAAACCACAGTACGTACGCGGTCCGCCGCGTGCCCCGTCAGTTCCTCGCCGTCGACGACGAAGGTGTCCGAGTCGAACGACTCGTCGAACTCGACCGTCGTTTTCGTGTGGCTCGGTGCGGTACAGACGCTGATGCTGTCGTGGTACGGGTACCGCTGTTCCTCGTCGCGCATCCCGTGGTACTTGACCAGCCCCTGAATGGGGTGGGCCTTCGCGGTCGCTTTCATACGGAGATGGGTGCGTGACGGGCGTTTAAACTCTCTGGAATACGAGTCGGACAACGGGCGGTTTCCGAGTCGTCCATCTTAGAAACGACGAGCAATTTCGTAGCCGAGCGTCGTCGGGAGCAGGACCGCTAGCAAGACGACCGTTATTTCGACCGTCGTCGGCCCCCAGTTCACCCACGCGCTGTAGAAGTAGAGCGCGGCGGCGGCGAGAACGCCGACGACCGTCGAGACGTAATCCGGGTCCGTCCACCAAGCCGAGTAGCCATCGGGGGACATGTTCGCGCCTACGAACACCGGGAGTAAGATTCTTTCTCCGCGCCGACTCTCTCCCCGCTCTCCCGAGACACCGAACCACTCAAACCGACGCCCTCCGAGAACACCGACATGGGCGTCCCACTCGACACGCGGGAGGAACAACTGGACGAAATCGTGGACAGACTGTACGACGAGTATCCCGACGCGACCATCTCGCTCAACTTCTCGAACCGCCTCGAACTCCTCATCGCGGTCATGCTCTCGGCCCAGTGTACCGACGAGCGCGTGAACAAGGAGACGGAACACCTGTTCGAGAAGTACGAGTCGGTGGAGGACTACGCGAACGCCGACGTGGACGAGTTGGCCGAGGACCTGAACTCCATCACGTACTACAACAACAAGGCGAAGTGGATACACAGCGCCTGCGGGACCATCATCGAGGAACACGACGGGGAGGTTCCCGACACGATGAGCGAACTGACCGACCTCACGGGCGTCGGGCGGAAAACCGCGAACGTGGTGCTCCAGCACGGTCACGACGTGGTGGAAGGAATCGTCGTTGACACCCACGTCCAGCGTCTCTCGCGCCGGTTGGGTCTGACGGAGGAGAAGACGCCCCAGAAAATCGAGTCCGACCTGATGACGTTCGTCCCCGAGGAGGACTGGCAGTGGCTGACCCACCTGTTCATCAGCCACGGACGGGCGACCTGCACCGCGCGGAACCCCGATTGCGGGGACTGCATCCTCGAAGACATCTGTCCGTCCTCGAAACTCGACAACGACATCGACCTCGCCAGCGGCGAGGCGTGGGACTGAGGGACTTCGAATCAGAGATAGTCCGTGTGCAGGATGAAAAAGCGTGCGACGCCGAGCGTCCACGCGAGCAGCCAGAAAATGATGTAGCCAGCGACACCGGCGCGCAGACGCCACCGCCACGAGTCCATGTTTTCGTGGAGTTCGCCGATGTCCATCTCGGGGTTCGGCGTGCCGTACAAATCGTGAGCGCGTTTGACCTGAAATATCCTAACGATGCCGGTGAGCGCCAGTATCAACATCGCGTAGGCTTGCAACCCGAGGAAGGCGTGCACCGCGGCGAGACCGCCGCCGAAGTGGGCGATGAATCGCGGAAGCATCCACGTGAGGAAGGGCACCGTGGTCAACAGTAGTCCGACGGAGATATACTTCAGATGGCGGGTCAGTACCGCCCACGTCACGGGGTCCGATTCGAGAATGATCCACGCGCCGTAAAGATAAAACGGAAAGCTCGCCGTCACGACTAGGGCGACCACGGTCGCAATCGCCGCGTCGGATACCATACTGGATGGTTAGACCGGGATGCGTTAAACCGTCCGAAACGCCGGGCAGGTCAGAAGACGTTTTAGCCATCGAAGTGTAAGGTTCGGGTAATGGCTGACTCCGACAGCGGGACGGAGGGCGTGGACGACGACGCGCCAGAGAAATCCCGCGAGGAACTCCGCCGCGAGGTCGACGATAAGTACGATTTCGAGAACTTCGGACCCGAGGACATGGCGGAGATGTCGCTCGAAGAGTGGGAGGTCGCCTTCGACCCCGACTCGTGGATAACCGGCACGGAGTTGCTCGACCGCGTGGAGGCCGACCTGAAACACCGCATCGCTATCAGGGAGGTGTTCGCCGTCGTCGAGCGCATCACGCGCGACGGCGAGCCACAGTTGGCCGCGTACTCCGACGAGGGATACGCCATCGTCTACCCCGACGGTAGCGTCGAGGGACGTGGAACCGTTTTGCGCGACGTGAAACCCACGGTAGCGTTAGCGTCGATGGACGAGTACGAGGTCCCGGAAATGCCCGAGGGGGGCCAACTACCGCAACCGGACGAGGTGACCGAGGGCAGCGGCGAACTCGGCAACAAGCTGATGCAGACCATCGGCGCGATTCACGTGCTCGGCGGTATCGGGATGATAATCGCGTGGCTCCTCATCGTCCTCGGTGTCGTCGGCGTCGCCGATTCGGTTCGAGACGGCGCACCCCTGCTCGCCCTCGTCGGGGGTGCCTTCTTCGTCTTCGGACTGTTCGTCCTTCTCATCGTGGCGAACGCCCGTTTGTCCGACAGATTTCGGTCCGAGGAGTATCGAAACAGACTCCGCTCGGCGGGCGTCGAATCGGGGATGCGACCCGACTTTCTCCCCGTCGACGAAAAGGACCAGGACGACTGAACCGGACGGAGGGATTCCGAGCCTGCCGATGACGGCAATCCATCGGCATCGGTGGGTTTAAGCAAGTCCCATCCTGACCAACACATGTATGAAGAGGCGGGACTTTCTACTGGCGGCCAGCGGTGTTGCTGGCGGAACAGCCGCGACTGCGGCACCCGCTGGTGCGCAACAAACGACGACGTCAGGAGGCGGAAACCAGTCCGGTGGTAACGGGACGAGTGGAGGCCAAACGACGACGTCGGGAGGCGGGAACCAGTCCAGCGGGAATCAATCGAGCGGGAACCAATCACAGGGCGGCGGTGGTGGCGGTCCTACGAAGACCGTGAAGGTCGGTCCGGGCGGCGACTTGGTGTTCGACCCGGACAAGCTGACCGTCACGCCCGGGACGACGGTCAAGTTCGTCTGGGAGTCGGACGGTCACAACGTCGTCCCCGAAAGCCAACCAGAGGGTGCCGGCTGGGAAGGCTCGGGCAGTGCGAGCGAGCTTTTCGACACCGGTCACACCTACTCGCACACGTTCAGTACGCCCGGCGAGTACGCGTACGTTTGTGCCCCGCACAAGAGCGCCGGCATGACCGGTTCCATCACCGTCGGTAGCTCGGGCGGTGGCGGCGCGGTAGCGGAAGCGGACCCGGAGGAGATGGGTGTTCCGTTCCAGGCACATTACGTCGGAATCGCGACGATTCTGATGGTGATGATGTCGCTCCTCTACACGTTCTTCTTCCTGAAGTACGGCGAATCCGCAAACACCAGTGGAGGGAACAGATAGATGTCCTCGTCAGGAAGCACTTACGGCGATATTCACCGATACGAACCGGCACGAGAAAGCACGACCGCCGCTATCACCATCGTCCTGTTGACGATAGTCGAGGTCGTGTTCGTCGGTCTGTTCACGTACGGCCTCCTCAACGGCTGGGGCCTCAGGGAGGCCGGCAACATGTTCCTCGGCGGCATCCTCGCGGTCATCTTCATCGACCTCGCGTTCATCCTCATGTTGTACCGCAAGGAGTTCCTCCCCGACGTGATGATCGTGAAAAAGCGTCGTCGCAAATGGGAAGACCTCTACGTGCGCGAGGGACAAGAGGAAGGAACCGAATCGTTCGGTAACGCGTGGGAACAGTTCAAACGAGCAGTGTACCCCTACTACAAACGATAAACAATGGCAGGAGACGACAAATATCCGGAGAGCACAGGTCGCCGCCGTTTCGTCAAAGGCGTGGTCGGCAGTGCAACGCTCACTGGCGTCGGTGTCGGCGCCGGTGCCGCATTGAAAACTGCTACCTCCCCGTCCGGCGAGGGCGGTGGGACCACGCAGTACATGGCGGTCGAGAACATCGCGGGACCCGCCCCGCGTGGAATGCCGCAGATACCCATCGAAATCGACAGCGAAGGATATCTCAAGGGGCAGTTCCCCGAGGCGAAGAAGGTCCAAAAGGGCGGACAGGAAGTCGTCGTCGCCGAGAAGAAGATCGGCGGCATGACGTACTCCCCCGAATGGTTCCAGTACTGTGGTGTCCAGACGTACAAAGGCGTTGACCCCGAAGCGGACCAAGACAACTACTTCCGATACAAGAAAGGGGCACAGTACGAATGGCAGGCCGACGTCGAGGCGGGCGGGAAAGTCCACGTCGACGACTTCTCGGACTACAAGACGTGGGGCAACGGCATCGGTAAGTCCGGTCTCGGCAAACCCGCGACGGTCACGTGGCGTTCACAGGACGTGGACAGCTCGCAGACCCTGACGGTACAAGTCCTCCGTAGCCCGCTCATCGAGAAGAAGGACAACGAGTGGGTAAACGCCAGTACGGACAAAGGATTCGTTGCGTGGCTCAACAAGTGTACCCACTTCTGTTGCGTTCCCAAATTCAAGGGAATCGCGGGGTCCGCCAAGTTCAACGCCCAGGACGACGTCTACTGTCCGTGCCACCAGTCGGTGTACGACCCCTTCAGCCTCGTAAAGAAATCCTTCGTGGCGCTGCCACGCCCGGAGGGGGACAGCTAAGATGAGTCTCGAACCAAAAGACGAATACGACCACGGGGAGTGGCTCCGTGAGAAGGACCTCACGCCCATCGAGAGTACGTTCCTCACGACGCTGATGTGGATGGACAAGCGCTTCCGCATCGTGGACTACCTCGAAATCCTGGAGACGTTGTACTACCGCGTCAACCTCCAGATGCCGAAAAGCCACACCGAACAGTACGGCCTCGACAACAAGTTCTGGTACTGGTATCCGCTGTACGCGCTGGGGAGCTTTTCCACCCTCGCGTACGCGGTTGCCGCGATCAGCGGCGCGCTACTCGGGTTCTACTACTCGCCCTCGACCGCCGGTGACCCGTCGGCCGCGTACAACCAGCTTACGTTTATCATGACCGACTTGAACTTCGGGTTCATGCTTCGGTCGATCCACCGCTGGGCGGCGCAGGTGATGGTCGCGGCGGTGTTCCTCCACATGCTCCGTGTCTACTTCACGGGTGCGTACAAGGAACCGCGCGAGGTGAACTGGATTCTCGGCATCATCCTCATCAGCCTGACGCTGGTGTTCGGGTACACCGGCTACCTGCTCCCGTGGGACCAGCTGGCGTTCTGGGCCGGACAGATCGGCGTCGAAATGAGCCTGTCCGTACCGCTGATAGGCGAATGGGTTGCACACCTGTTGTTCGGTGGCTTCAGCCTGAGTCAATCGACGCTCCAGCGCATGTACATCCTGCACGTGTTCCTGTTGCCGTTCGTCGTGACGACGCTCGTCGCCGTCCACATCGGCATCGTCTGGATGCAGGGCATCGCGGAACCACACTGATACAATGACCGACGAAAACGAATCCCAACCCCGAACCGACGGAAGTGGTACCGGCATCGTCCCGCCGGACGACGAGACCCCGACGTGGCTCGAACGGAAGCAGCGCACGCAGGGGCTCTCCCGGCTGACGTACGAATACTTCGAGCGGTCGCGGCGGGAGGACCAAGACCTCCGACAGGAGTCCAGCTACGTCGAACGTGACGTGCTGGCGTTCCCGACGTGGCCCCACGAGATGATTCGAAACCTCTCGATAGGCAGTTTCTTCATCGGGATGATTTTGTTCCTCGCGGCGACGCTCCCGCCGCACCTCGGACCGCCGGCGGACCCGAGTTCGACTCCGGCCATCATCCTGCCGGACTGGTATCTCTACTGGTCGTTCGGCCTACTGAAGCTCGGTCCGCTCAATCCCGAGCTCGCCATCCTCGGCGGGCAGAAGCTGATGGCCGACCGGACGTTCGGTGTCGTCGCAAACGTCGTCGTGGTCGGCTTCATCGCCATCGTTCCGTTCCTCAACAAGGGGAGCGCACGGCGGCCGGTCGAACAGCCGTTCTGGTCCGCGGTCGGTGTCGGTGGCGTCACGTTCGCCACCACCATCAGTGCGCTGTCGATCAAGAACCTGCTGCCCATCGCGGCACACCTGACGTTCGACTTGGCGTTCTTCGTGCCCGTTATCGCGGGAACCATCACCTACACGGTGCTGAAGTCGATGCGCGAAGGGTACATGTTCAGCCTGAACCGCCGGTACTATCGACTCCGCCCGCCGAAGTAACTACCACACATTTCCATTCCCATTTCCATGTCTTCATCTCGGGACGACGACGAAGAGCGGAGTGACTCGGTATTCGACGACGAATCCGAAGGCGACACCGCGGACACCGCTGGTGGAATCCGTTCGCGCGATGTCGTCGTCCCGCTCCGGGTGTACAAGGCGGTTACCGTTTTCTCGACGATGTTCGCCGTGTTCGCGGTCGTTTTCGGCTTCATCCTCCTCGATTCGGCGACTGACCGAGCGACCGCACCACTTCCGCAAGTGGACTTCCCGCTCGCCATCTTCGGCTTGTTCCTCATCGCCGCCGGTGCGGTCGTCTACGCCTTTTCGACGCGGTTCCGCACCGAGGGAATGGGAAAGTCTAAAGATGACTCCGACGAACCGTCTAACAATGGCTGACGAATTCGCAAAGGGACTCGGTATCGCGGCCACCGCAGGGCTTGCATGGATGGTTCTCTCGGGTTGGTACACCACCCCCGGGTTCGAGGATACACAACTCATCGGGGAGGTCCCCAGCGGCTTGGGCATGTACGGGAATCTGGCCCTCATCCTTCGCGAGGCGACCTTCTGGCTCGCCATCTTCGGGATGGTGTTCTTCTGGCTCGTCATCCCGGTCCTGCGACAGGTTCGCCAGTCCCGCGCGTAAAACGAGTCTTTTCTCCGCTTTTTCTCCGATTATCCGCTGACCGTACCCGCTCACCCGTCGATTTTCGTCCCCGGATTCTCCCCGTCGAGAAACGCCGCCACGTCGTCCGGGCCGAAGATAGACGCGGGCGCACCGAGTTCGAGCAGTGCGGCGACCTTGCCAGCCATTCCGCCGGTCACGTCGGTCGATTCGCTTTCACCGAGTACGTCCGCGACCGACTCGTAGGACGTTATTTCGGGGATTACGGCGTCGTTTTCGTCGAGGACGCCGGGAACGGTCGAACAGAAGCCAACGCGGTCCGCGTCGAGTTGCCGTGAAACGGATGTGACGAGTTCGTCGCCGCTGACGATGGTGACGCCCTTGCCCTCGTGGACGACGACATCGCCGTAAAGGACGGGAACGAACCCTTCTCCGAGCATCGTCGCAATCTGCTGGACCGGAAGTGAGAGCTCCGCGTCCGAATCACGGGACGCGACGGAGAACGGATGAACGGGGACGGCGGGAACGTCGCGTTCGTGGAGGCGGGAGAGCACGAACTGGTCGAGCGTCTCCATCGCGCCGTGGATGTCGATAACCGCCGCGACGTCACTGCTTCCCACCGTTTTCGAAACGCCGTGCTCGCTGGCGTGGTGGTGGCCGAAACTACCGGCGCCGTGAACGAGCACGAGGTCGTCGATTTGCGCATCGCCCACCGCATCCGCAACGTAGTCCAACATCTCCCCGTCCAGCGTGTCGGGACGGTCTTTGTCCGTGATGACGCTTCCGCCGAGTTTGAGGACGGTGAGGCTCATTCGACGCGCACCCCTTCGGTGTCGAGTTCCGCGCGGAAGGCGTCCTCACAGCCGGGCGTGAACCGGAGCGCCGTCTTCGTCTCGTCCGTCGGGTCGAGGGCGACGATACAGCCGCCGCCGCCCGCACCCGTGAGTTTCGCCCCCATCGCACCCGCGTCGCGGGCCGCCCAGACCATGTTGTCGAGCGAGCGCGAGGAGACGCCGAGCGCCTCCAGCAGACCGTGATTGAAGTTCATCAGCTTGCCGAGTTCGTCGAGGTCGCCGTCGGCGAGCACCTGTTCGCCTTGTCGAACGATATCGCCGATGCTCTCGACGGTTTCGGCGGCGAAATCGTACTCGTCGCGGAGCGCCCGGACCCCGGCCACGAGTTTTCCGGTGTCGCCCGCGCCGCCGTCGAAGCCGACGACGATGGGGAGGTCGGGTGCCTCGATGGACCGACAGTCGTCGCCCTCGACGCGAACCGCGCCGCCGGTGGCACAGCAGTAGGTGTCCGCGCGCGACGCTTCGCCGTCCTGCACCGCGAGTTCAGCCTTGTACGCACGGTCCGCGATTTCGTCCGATGAGAGCGTCACGCCGAGCTCGCGGGTCGCGGCGTCGATTGCGGCGACGGTCACGGCGGCGGAGGAGCCGAGACCCGCACCGAGCGGGATGTTGCTCTCCACGGTGATGTCGAATCCCGCGTCCGGCGTATCGGTCGCATCGCGTGCCTGTTCTATCGCGGCGTCGATGTAGCCGACACCGGCCCTGACGAGCGACTCCGAGACGTTCACGTCGGGCGTGGCGTTCGTCTCGCTGCTGTACTCGACGGTGAATCCGTCGATACTCAGATCCTTGGCGTGCACGCGGAGTCGGTCGTCGTCCCGCGCTTCGACGGTTACGCTCGCCCGGCGCTCGATGGCGCACGGGACGGCGGGTTCGCCGTACACGACGGCGTGTTCCCCAAAGAGATACACCTTCCCCGGGGCGCTGGAAACGGTCATGCTCGTGGCTCCGCACCGGGACATAACAGGGCTTTCGGACTGCGGTCCGCCCGACACCGAATTCCCCGTGAGCCACCGACGACAGACTAGCTGATATGTGTATATGATTTGATGCCTCAATCCGTCGTCAGTCCAAAAATATATGCCCATCGGTTGTATCGCCCTTAATACATAATCGAACAATGGCAACTGAGAAACCTGTGAGAGACGAGATATATCCCGGCGGCGACCTCGACGCTGGGTCGTTCTGGCGGCACGCGTTCGAAAACCTGATCGTGCTGTACCCGGAACCGGCGTTCGTCATCGATAAACACGGAACGGTAACGCACTGGAATCGAAGGGTGGAGGACCTCATGGGGTATTCCGCAGATGAGGCAATCGGCATGCCAGCCTACGAACTGTTCGGGACCGACGGGGAAACCGAAACGCTCGCGGAAGCCGTCGTTCGAACGGGCGAGGTCATCCGCGAATCGGACATCCGCGCCGCGACCGCGGCGAGCGGCGAGACGATTCACGGGCGCACACTGGGCGTCCCGATAACCACGCCCGACGGCGAGTGCGTCGGTGCCGTCGAGGTCATCACCCGTGTCACCGAACTCATCGAGCAGCGGGAATCCGTTCGGAGGCTCCAAGAACAGATGACCGACGAGGTGGAGGGCGCCGTCGCCGAACTCCGGGAGTCCGCCGCGGACGTCGCAGACGACTCCCAATCCATCCGCGAATTAGCGCACGACCAATCCCAAAACCTCGGGGACGTTCAATCGGAGGTCGCTACCTTCAGCGCGACCATCGAGGAGATCGCTTCGAGCGCGGAGGAGGTCAGCAGTCAGAGCACCGAAACCAAAACCCTCGCGGAAACGTCAGCCGACGCCGCGGTCGAAACCCTCGCCACGGTCGATGACGTCTCCGAGAGCGCACAGGAAGTCGTCACCGACGCGAACGAACTCGAAGACCGTATCGACGAGATAGACGAAATCGTCGAAGTCATCGACAACATCGCAAAGCAGACCAACCTGCTCGCGTTGAACGCGAACATCGAAGCGGCGCGCGCCGGAGCGGAGGGCGACGGCTTCGCCGTCGTCGCAAACGAGATCAAAGACCTCGCCGAGCAGTCGAAAGAACGCGTCGAACAGATCGAAGCCATCGTCAACGATATCCGAGAAACCGCGCTCGATACGGTCGAGAGCGTCGAGGCCACCAACGACGGTATCGTCGCGGCGACCGAGGAGATAGAAACCGTCGTCGAGAACCAGCAATCCATAGTCACCGCGATTCAGGAAACCGACGTGGGAATCACGGAAATCGCGGACGCGACCGACGAACAGGCCGCGAGCGCGGAGGAGATAGCGACCATCATCGACAACAGCGTTCGCCGGAGCGAAGAGGTGTCGGAATCGGTCGAAAGCATCGCCACCGCCAACGAACAGCAGACGGAGATGGTCGCCGACTTGGAACAGCGGATTCACGCCCTCGAAACCGAAATCGAACAGTCGCTGGACTGAGCGGCCTGTCGAACTAGCCCACTCTATTTTCGGCGGTCATCTCCGAGCGGTTGTGAAGCCGAATCGAAGGCGAACGCGACCGCTGGCCGACGAAGCGAATCGGAAAACAGCGCAAATCGAATCGAAAACTCGGCGATTAAATCTCGCTCTCGAAGTCGTCGAGCGAGTAGGTGGGTTCCGCACCGCGGCGGTCGAGCGTCTCGTTGGCGAGCAGCCAGTAGACGACCGACAGCGCCTTGCGACCTTTGTTGTTCGTCGGGACGACGAGGTCGACGTTGCTCGTGGAGTTGTTGGAGTCACACATGGCGATGACGGGGATGCCGACCGTGATGGCCTCCTTGACCGCCTGCGCGTCTCCGATTGGGTCCGTGACGACCACGACGTCCGGCTCGATGTAGCCGTCGTATTTCGGGTTCGTCAGCGTACCCGGGATGAAGCGCCCCGTGCGGGCACGTGCGCCGACCGCATCGGCGAACTTCTCGGCCGGGAACCGACCGTACTGGCGCGAGGACGTGACCAGAATCTGCTCGGGGTTGTAGTCGGCGAGGAAGTTCGCCGCCGTGCGGATTCGCTGGTCCGTCTTGCTCACGTCGAGGACGTACAGGCCGTCCGTTCGAACGCGGTGGATGAACCGCTCCATGTCCTCGGTCTTCTGCTGGGTACCGATGTGGACACCTGCGCCGAGGTAGTCCTCGACGGGGATGAGGAGGTCCGCCTCCTCGTCGCCGAGGACGTCCTCGTCGAACTGCGGTTCGTCTTCTTCTTCGGTCTCGTCCGCCTGTGCGGCGACGTCTTCGTCAGGGTCGACTGCCGGTTCCGCACCGGACTCGCCGGTCGGCTCCGCGTCGATCTCCTCTTCCGCGGCGTCGAGACCGTCCGTTTCTTCTTCTACCTGTTCGGATTCGTTATCGCTCATAATCGTGATACGTTCTGCTCGATTCGGATGAGTTCGTTGAGTTTTGCGGTTCGCTCGCCGCCGACCGTCCCCGTCTTGATGAACGGTGCGTCGGTCGCTACGGCGAGGTGTGCAATCGTCGTGTCCTCGGTTTCACCGCTTCGATGCGAGATGACCGGGTCGTACCCGTTCTCGACCGCGAGTTCGACGGCATCGAACGCGTCCGAGAGCGTGCCGATCTGATTCGGCTTGATGAGGATGCTATTTCCGGCACCCTTCTCGATGCCCTCGGACAGTCGTTCGACGTTCGTGACGAACAGGTCGTCACCACAGACGAGCGTCTTCTCGCCCACCTTGTCGGTGAGTTTCGCGAACCCTTCGTAGTCGTTTTCGTCCAACGGGTCCTCGACGTACGCGAGGTCGTACTCGTCCACGAGATCCGCGATGTACTCGATCTGCTCGTCGGTCGAGCGCGTCCGGTCGCGGTACTGGTACTCGTCGGCGTCGGCATCGTACATCTCGGCTGCGGCCACGTCGAGACCGAATCGAATCTCGAATCCGAACTCGTCGGAGACGGTCGAGACGGCATCGTCCATCACTTCGAACGCGTCGTCGTCGTCGATGGACGGCGCCCACGCGCCTTCGTCACCCTTCGCCGAGGGGACTCCCCGCTCGGCGAGGATGTCCGCGACTTCCGAGTGAACGGCCGCGTTGGCGAACACCGCGTCTTGGACGCTCGGTGCGCCGACCGGCGCGGAGAGGAACTCCTGAATCGCCGTGGCGTCGGCGGCGTGTTCGCCACCCCCGATGACGTTACCGAGCGGTATCGGGTAGTTGTCGCCGCGGAACGCACCGCCGAGGTGCTGGTAGAGCGGTGCACCGAGCACGTCCGCCGCGGCTTTCGCGGCGGCCATGCTGATAGCGACGGCGCTGTTCGCGCCGATTTCGGAGAAATTGTCCGTTCCGTCCGCAGCACGGAGGGTTCGGTCCACGTCGCGCTGGTCGCCGACGTAGACGGCTCCTTCGAGACGCGGAACGGCGTGCTCACGAGCGGACGCGATTGCCTCGCTCGTGTCGAGTTCGATGGCCTCGTACTCGCCCGTGCTCGCACCGCTCGGTGCGGCGGCACGACCGAATCCACCGCTCTCGGTCAGGATGTCGGCTTCGACCGTGGTGTTCCCACGCGAGTCGAGTATCTGACGGAGCCGAACGCTCTCGATGCGCGTCATTCTGCCTCCTCACGCCGGACGGAGAACGGCAGCACGCCAGCGTCGTACTCCTCGGCCGCGATGAGTATCGGCTGGGACTCTTGCGTCTCGATGAGGACGGGAGCGCCATACGACACCTGCAGCGCTCGCGCACCGAGGATTCGTGCTTTTTCGTATCGGGAGTATTGTTGTTGAGCCATTACTGGTAGGGTGCGACGATGTCCACGAGGTCTTTGTGAGCGACGAGCATCCGTCGGCAGCAGTGGCGTTCGACACCGAGGTCGTCGAGGACCTTACCGGGGTCTTCGTTGCCCATCTGCGTCTCGGCGCGCGCCTTGTACTCCTGCCAGTGTTCGCTGACTACGTTGCCACACGTGAAACACCGGACTGGAATCATCATGGGGAAATCACCTTAGCGGTAGGACTTCTGGTAGCGGGCACGGGCACCGGGGCCGCCCCACTTCTTCGGTTCGGACTGGCGGACGTCGTTGACCAGCAGGGAACGGTCGAACTCCATGAACGCATCGCGGAGTTCGGCATCGTTCATGTACTGGACGAGACCGCGCGCGATGGCGGTGCGGACGGCGTCTGCCTGTCCGGTGATTCCGCCACCCGAAACGCTCACTTCAACGTCGACTTCCTCACGCTCGTCGCCCGCGATGCGGAACGGTTCGAGCATTTTGAGGCGAGCCATCTCCGGCTCCACCAGTTCGACTGGCTTCGAGTTGATCCGTACGCGACCCTCGCCGTCCGTGACCGTGGCGCGAGCGATGGCCGTCTTCTTCTTTCCGCTCGTGTTCGTTACCATGTGACGTTAGCACCTAGGTAGTCGCTGACTTCGCCCAGCTGGACGAAGCGGATGTTCGAGAGTCGGTCCAACGACGTGCCGTCGAGGATTTCGCCGTCCTCGTCGTACGGGTTGCCGACGTAGACACGCACGTTTTCGAAGGCTTCGCGCCCTCGCGGCTTCTTGTACGGGAGCATTCCCCGAATCGAGCGCTTTGCGAGCATGTCCGGGCGCTTCGGGTAGTACGGCCCCTGGTCGGAGCTGAGGTTGAAGCGCGTCTCGAATTTGTCCAGTATGTCCTGTTTGTCGCCCGTGATGATAGCTTGCTCGGCGTTGACGACGGCGATCGTTTCGCCGTCCATCGCACGCTGTGCGACGTTGCTCGCGACACGACCGAGGATACAGTCGCGCGCGTCGACTACGACATCTGCGTCAAATTCCGCGATGCTCATCGAATCACCCGCACGTTGGAACCACTGGGATTTTGTTCGATTGCCTGTTCGAGTTGGATCGGTTCGCCGTTTGCCTGCTGGATCTTCGTCTCCGCAGTCGAAGAGAAATCGACTGCAGCAACGGTGACGTTCTTCTGCAGGACGCCGCTACCGAGAACCTTGCCGGGTACGATGACGGTCTCGTCTTCCTCCGCGTACCGCTCGATGCGGCCGAGGTTGACCTCCGCGTGCGTACTCCGTGGTTTCTCGAGGCGTGCTGCAACGTCGGTCCACACGTCAGCGTCCGAATCACGGGACACCGACTTGAGTTCGGCGATGAGACTACTGAGCCTCGGGTTAGTTTTGCTCATGCTACTTCCTCCAAGTACTGAGAACTGAAGTGCAGGGAGCAGGATTTGAACCTGCGGACTCCTACGAGACAGCGCCCTGAACGCTGCGCCGTTGGCCAGACTTG
Source organism: Haladaptatus sp. T7 (assembly GCF_026008575.1). Taxonomy (NCBI): domain Archaea; kingdom Methanobacteriati; phylum Methanobacteriota; class Halobacteria; order Halobacteriales; family Haladaptataceae; genus Haladaptatus; species Haladaptatus sp. T7. Next base: position 218,199 of record NZ_BROP01000002.1, on the reverse strand, counting down.
GCTATCCCTGCACGCTGAGAACACGTGCGTACCCTCGCGGGCAACACAGTGTTGTCCGTGGCCCTTAAAACCACTTTCGATTGCCGAGGCACATACCTCGGATTCCGCGAGCGACCGTCGCCCGCGAGTCCAGCGATTCCGAGAGTCGAAACTCGCGGAACCGGCGGACACGTCAGGGAGGTTGTAAGGGCCGATCATGGTTATAGTTGAATTGCCTGTTCGAGTTCGTCCGCACGTTCGGTGAGCGAATCGACGGCCTGCGTCACCAACTCTTCGACGGTGAACGAGCCGTCACTTTCGACGTCGAACACGAAGGCGTTCGGAACGTCGTGAACCTCGACCTCCTTTCCGGGGAACCGCTGGGAGAGGTCGTGGTCGAACGTCTCCGTCGGAACGAGTTCACCATCGTCTTCGATGGTTCCGCGAAGGATTCGGGGTTCTTCTTCCCCGAACTCGTCCCGGTCGCCGACGACTTCGACGCGCTGTAGGTGACGATAGCCGACCGCGACGCCACCCTGGTGTTTGGCGTGGTCCTTCCCCGAGCCGAGCACCGCGTCGGCTTCGAGTTCGAGACGCTGCCCCTCTTTGAGGTCGATTATCGGGATGTTATCGTCGGCGGGCTGCACCATCTCGTCCGAGCTGATGAGGTCGCCCGAGAACGCGGTTCCCGGTCCCGAAACGTCGAGGCTGAGCGTTACCGTGTCGCCCTCCTCGAACTCTCCGGGCGGCGTCGTCAGCGGAACGAGTCCGAGTCGCAGTCCGATCTGCTCGTCGAACATCACCGAGGAGTTCTCGATGACCCGGAGCGTGTCGATTGACAGCGTCGGAACGTCCGCGATCATCGCTCGGCGAATCCCGTTTGCGAACGCCGGGGTGACGTTGCGAACGAGGAAACGCGCCTTCCGTTCGCCGCGGTCGATGAACTCTACGTCGAAGTCTTCGGTCATGGTTTAGAATCCACTACCTTTCGGTGCGCGGGTACCGTCGTGCGGAATCGGTGTGACGTCCTCGATGCGACCGATTTCGATACCGGCGCGGGCGAGCGCTCGAATCGTCGCCTGCGCACCGGGACCGGGGTTCTGCTGCAGGTTGCCACCGGGGCCGCGCACGCGAATGTGCAAGCCGTCGATGCCAGCCGCTTTGACCTCTTCGGCGACCGTCTCGGCCATCTGCATGGCCGCGTACGGCGAGGACTCGTCACGGTTCTGCTTCACGACCGAGCCACCGGACGACTTCGCAACCGTCTCGGCACCCGTGAGGTCCGTGATGGTGATGATGGTGTTGTTGAACGATGCGTGTACGTGGGCGATGCCCCATGTTTCGTCGTTGTCGCTCATTCGTTACCCTCCGACCGTTCGGGGTGCAGTTCGTCCGCAATCGGGCTGTGCTCGTCGAAGGAGATGTCGGACTCCTCGTCGATCTCGACTTTGTACGACGGAACCGACACGCGCTGGCCGTCGACGGTGACGTGACCGTGCGTGATGAACTGGCGTGCCTGTTTCGGCGTGTGGGCGAGGCCCTTTCGGTACGCAACGGTCTGGAGACGGCGCTCCAGAACGTCCGTGATGTCGAGGAGCAGCACGTCGCCGAGTTCGTCGCCATCGTCGAGGATGCCGAGTCGCTTCAGGCGCGAGAGGAACTCGTCGCTTTCGCTGACTTCGTCGCCGGAGATGTCCCCGAGGAGGGACCGTGCCTCGCGGCGGTAGTTGCGAAGTTCACTCTGTGCTCGCCAGAGCTCTTCCTTGTTCTTCAGGCCGTATCGGTCCATCAGACCGCGTTCCTCGGCGATTCGCTCGCCCTGGAACGGGTGGTTCGGCGTCTCGTAGAACTTGGTGTTCTCACCTGGGAGCGACATTATTCTTCACCCTCGGCTTCTTCCCCTGCGGCTTCTTTGATCTCCTCGACGTTGACACCGATCGTACCCTCGGTACGACCCGTGGACTTGGTTCGCTGACCGCGAACCTTCTGTCCACGCTTGTGTCGGACGCCTTTGTAGGAGTCGATCATCTGCATCCTGTTGAGGTCCCGGCGTCGGGACATCGACAGGTCGTTGCCGGTCTCGTGAGTCGTCTCGCCGGAGAAGTACTCCTTGCGGTGGTTCGTGAGCCACGCAGGAACTTCGTCGGCGTAGTTTTCGACGGCCTCAACGACACGTTCGATGTCGTCATCGTCGAGTCGGCCGAACGTCGCCTTCCGGTCGACGTCCGCCTCCTCGGCGACGATTCGGGCCGTTCGACGACCGATCCCGTTCATTTCGGAGAGGGACCGCTCTACGGTCTTCGTCCCATCGAGGTCAGTTTGCCCGATGCGGACGAAGTACCGAAGGTCGTCGTCTTCGTCCTGTGGTTGTTCGGTACTCATGGTTGATAGTTTGGAGCGTCGAGGGAGGGATTTGAACCCTCGAGGCTTGACGCCACAGAGTTAGCAACCCTGCGCCGTGGGCCAGACTAGGCTACCTCGACACGCTCGCTTGTATATGTTCGCCCTTCCGGACTCGGGACGCGTGCCCCTACAGGTGTCTGCACTGCATTCTACCGGGGGTTACTATTTAAACGCAACGAATGTCTCCCGAACCGCATGAGAGGCCGCCGCAAGCGCCACGGACACGAAATAGGCACCCACGAGAAGCGGCCCCCAAAACACCCACAGTTCGAGCGTCGGAAAGAGGTAACTCCCGAACGCGCTTCCGATGGTGAGCGCGACGTACCCCGGCAGGGCGAGCGGCGTCATCAACCGAGTGTCGAACGCGCCGAGAGCGACCGGACCGACCAACAGGAGATACCAAACCCAGACGGAGCGTCCGAGAAACAGCCGCCGAACGTTCACAGCCCCGCTCATCGGTTCCCTCGCTGTTCGATACCGTGCCGTGAGAGCAGGTCGGTCGCCACCGCCTTCTCCCACCGAACCCGCGTGTCGGCGTCGAGGAAGAACTCTGTCGTCTCCACGATGTATCCCGGCCGGTCGAGATCGCCCGCCACCTTGTGTACCAGCATCGGTCTCGACCCGTCGAGTTCGCCGCCGCGGCGATACTCGTGAAACGGCATGTACCACGGGACGACGTTCCCGTTCAATTCCTCCGCCGTCCGCTTCGCGTACTCGCTCGCGTTTCCGGCGTCCGTCGGCCAAATCATCTGCCCGACCGACGACTCGTGATAGCCGTAGATGCCGACCGACCGATGCAAATCGAGCACCACGTCCGGGTTGTGGCGCTCGACCACTCCCCAGATGGCGCGAGCCAACCTCGTCTCCGGTTTCTCGCCGGTCGGAAACTGACGGTTCAAGTCGCCATGTGCTCCTTCTCGCCGGTCCCTTCGAATAGCCACTCGGTTGGCCTTCGGAAGCACGACCAGTTTTCCCCGGTCGACCTGCCATCCCGCGATTTCGCTCGCGGCGCGATAACCACACTGCTCGTCGCCGTGTATCCCACCGACCACCATCGCCGTCGGCCCGTCGGACGTCCCCTCTCGAACGAAGACCCCCGTCTCGTACTTCGTATCCGGAAGGATTCGATAGGAAGGGTCGAGACTCTCCCGTCCGCTCCCGGCGACCGACATCGCCATCCCTCCGGCGAGGAGTGCGCCGGTCTTCGAAAGCAGTGAGCGCCGTCGCATACGGGAACCGCCACAGTGGAGCACTATCAACCTTGTCGCTCGGTGGTGTGGTCAGAATCGAGAGCCGAAAAAATCACGCGTCGATATACTGGTCGTCGATGTAGCGGTCGTTTATCTCCCATTCCCCGTCGTCGTTTCGGACCATGTATTCGCCGTAGTACGGGACTCGATTCGCCACCGTCTCACGAAACGCCGACCGGATTTCGGGTTTCGTCATCTCTCCCATCGGTCGGAGGTCGTCGTTGCGATTCAGACAACCTTTTAGGAATCCTTCGTGCGTGACGCGCACGCGATGACAATTAGAGCAGAAGCTCGGGTTCTCCACCGGGTCCACGATTTCGACCATTCCGCCGCCGACCCAGTATCGTTTCCGCCCGTGCATCTCGCGGATTTCTATCTCGTCGGCCTGTTCTTCGAGCCAATCGTGAACCCGCTGGATGTCGATCGCCCACTCGGGATTGCCGGTCAGTTCCGGCATGTATTCGATGAGTTGCAACTGCAACCCGTCGTTCTCCGCGACGTGTTCCACCATCTTCGGAACGTAGCCAGCCGTCGCTTCGAAAACGACCATGTTGAGCTTTACCGGGTCGAGTCCAGCATCGAGCGCCGCTTCGACCCCTTCGAGCACCTTGTCGTACGCACCGCTCTTCGTTACCTCCGCGAACGCTTTCGGGTCGAGCGCGTCCTGTGAGACGTTTACGCGGGACAATCCCGCTTTCCGGAGTTCCTCCGCGCGCCCCGGAAGAAACGTCCCGTTCGTCGTCAGGGACGTCTCCATCCCGTCGGGCGTCCGGCGGATTATCTCCTCCAAGTCCTCCCGGAGCATCGGCTCGCCGCCGGTGAACTTCACCTTTCCGACGTCGAACTCGCGGGCGACTTCGAGAAACCGAACCACGTCGTCGGTACCCATCTCGTCGTCACCCGGCTCCATCGGTCCGCGTGTATCGCCTAATCCCTCGTTGTGGCAGTAGACGCAATCGAAATTACACCGGTCGGTCAGCGAAACGCGCACCCCCGTAACCTCGCGCCCGAACGAGTCTTCGAGCATTAGTATCCCTGTCTTGCGCGCGAGGATTCTTAAACTCGTGGGAGGATGCAACCTGAACGTAACCGAATTCAATTACGGGGAGTTCGACAGCTAGCGGAAATCAGCCTCACAAATCGAAATTTCCGGCTTCGGGGTTCACAAGCCTTATCGACAAATCCCTCCTTATCGTCATCATATGGATGAAACTGACGTTCGAGCCGTTCTCCGAACGGTCGAAGACCCGGACCTCGGCGAAGATATCGTCTCTCTCGGACTCGTAAACGACGTTACGGTCGAAGACGAGACTGCACGGATTTCACTCGCGCTCGGTGCACCCTACGCACCCCACGAGTCGGAAATCGCCAATCGCGTCCGCGAAGCGCTCAACGACGAGGGAATCGACACCGAACTCTCCGCACGCGTCGATACCCAGCTCTCCCCGGAAGAGCAGGTGCTTCCGGGCGTGAAAAACATCATCGCAGTCGCATCGGGAAAGGGCGGCGTCGGAAAAAGCACCGTCGCGGTCAACCTCGCGGCAGGACTCGCAAAGCTCGGTGCCCGCGTCGGCCTGTTCGACGCCGACGTCTACGGCCCGAACGTCCCGCGGATGGTGGACGCCAACGAGCGACCGCGGGCCACCGAGGAGCAAAAGCTCGTCCCGCCCGAGAAGTTCGGCGTGAAACTGATGAGCATGGCGTTCCTCACCGGCAAGGACGATCCCGTAATCTGGCGCGGCCCGATGGTTCACAAGGTCCTCACACAGCTCTGGGAGGACGTCGAATGGGGGCAGCTCGACTACATGGTCGTTGACCTACCCCCCGGAACCGGAGACACGCAACTCACGCTCCTCCAGAGCGTCCCCGTCACCGGTGCCGTCATCGTTACGACGCCCCAGCAGGTCGCGCTCGACGACGCGAACAAAGGTCTCCAGATGTTCGGCAAACACGACACCCCCGTCCTCGGTATCGCCGAAAACATGAGTACCTTCAAATGTCCCGACTGTGGCGGCGAACACGATATCTTCGGCCACGGCGGTGGGGCCGAATTCGCCGAGGACCACGAGATGCCCTTCCTCGGCTCGATACCGCTCGACCCCTCCGTGCGAAGCGGCGGCGACGAAGGAGAGCCCATCGTCCTCGACGACGAGAGCGACACCGGAGAGTCGTTCCGCACCCTGACCGAAAACGTCGCCAACAACGTCGGCATCATCAACCGCCGCCGCCAGCAACAGGAGTGAACCATGCCACGCGAGACGGAATCGTTCGACCCCGACGAGGAGCGTATGGAAACTCTCCGAGACATCGCCGACGACATCCGCGGCGAGTCGAGCGAGAGCAAGCTGGTCGCCGCGATGCTCTACCGCGTGAGCGATCTGTTCGACCCCGACGAAGAGACGACGCCGCGTGACATCTTCATCAATATGCGCGAGATAATTCGGACGAAGAGCGAGAACTGACGCGGAGAAAGTCGACCCGTGTGCGTTCAGCGCCAGCGCCGAACGAAAAGCAATCCGACTAGCACGACCAGTCCCAGATAGACAACCGGTACACCACCGATTTCGCGGTCTCCGCTCAACTTCTCACCGAAGCTTTGGGAATATGTGTCGTTTTCGTACTGATAGTGATCGTTCATCCACGTCGGACGGGCCGGCTGGAATGATTCGTTCCATTGCTGGGTATCCTCCCCTGCCTTTCCGACGAACCCGACTTGATCGAGTCCGCCTTGTTTTTTCGTGAGATTGCCGGTGTACAAGCGAGCTTCACCCGCGATTTTCGTACCGCGTTTATCGAGCAGTTCGACTTTGATCGTCGTCGAATTGTTCGGCAGTGGTGTTGGCGCATAGAAGCTCCCGTCCGTCCCTATCGTGTGAACGAACAGCTTCGTCGGATATCGCCGCATCGACGGGTTGACGAGCGTGACGTACGCAACCGCAGACGGTTCCCCATCGATGGTTCCATCGGCTACCGTGACGTTCGCAATATACGGAGTCGGGATTTCATCCGTCGCCGATGCGTTGATTTTCTCGGTGAAGTTGTAGGTAGTGTAATTGCCGTATGTGGAGACGGTTGTCGTGTGGTTGTTTTTGACTATGTCTAAACCTTTAGTGATATTTATCTCTCGATGGATCTGTTGCCCAGGACCAATATCGAAGGACTCATCATGGAAGTCTGTATCATCCACTTGAACAAGTATCCCAGAAAGATCTATATAAGAGTCAGTCGGGTTAGAAACAACAATTGAAACAACATCTTTTGTAAAGTGGGATTTGACACAGACACCATTAAATGACTGTATATATCTCGTATCACCGCTTTTCGAAACCGGACATCCAGAGTTGCCATTATTAAGTGAATTAGCACCTACAATTGGAACAAAAATGAACGAACATAGTGCTATTATAATCATGGTGATTGTAACTTCACGCTTCATGCAGATGATTTGTGCACAATAGGTATATAAAATTAATGTGTTATGTCATGCAGTTTGTTTCACCATTACAGCCGTTTTCTCGTTGGTCTCGGTGGTGTTTGAGTTGCGTCCGAAGATCAGAATCGGTCAGGAGATTTTGGAAGGACTCATCAACGATCTTCTCCCCGACAGTATTGTTCTGAATTTCGCCACCTTCGGTAACATACTGACGAACAAGGTCGACTTTTGCAGTCACGTAGGTCATTACGACGGTATCTGATTCCAGATACTGATCGACAGTTTTGGTCTCGGTACCCGTCCGTTTCTTTAGACTCCACTTCACGTTCGGGCGATAACTTCCAATTCGCCAATCACTGTTCCGGGCGAACGACATTGCGACATCCCGTTTCGTCGTCGTTGACTGCTCTTGCCATTCGTACTGTGCGTCTCGGACTTTCTCCCGCGTTTGCACTCCGTACGTATAGTCTACGCCCGTGTGTCGTTCCGAGTACTCGAACCGATACTCTGTATCGTACTCTGCATCCTCTACTTTCACTCGCTTTTGTTCACCCGTATAGTAGTCATCGAAGTTAAATTTTTGATACGACCAGTAGGTATCCGTCTCGGTGACCGTATAGGTATATGTCTCGGTCGTCGTGTACGTCCTTGAGACGGTCGTCGTGTACGTGTACTGCTCCGGAACTTCGAAACAGATACCGTTCGGACGACACTGCATCACGTATTTGGTATCCGTTTTCGTCACTTCGACCTGTTTCGTCTTCCGGACCGTTCTCGTCCCCGTCTTCGTCACTTCGTGTTCGTGAGCGAACTGTTTCAACGTTCGATACTGCGCCGGGTGAACCTGCACACGTCGTGTCTCCCCGGTGAATCTCCCTCTCCCCGATTTCGAATCGTGCCATTCGTGCTCGGTCGTCGTGTAGGTGTATTTTTCCGCCTTGCGACCCGTCGACCACCAGTTCGGGTGTCCCTGTAAGAATGCCGACTGCTGTAACTCGGTCGAGAACGACCGATCAACATCTTCGTATTTCGCGTCCCGAACCTTTTTGCGCTTTTCGAGCGAGTACTCGAAGCCATCACGACTCTTCTGATCGACCGAATATCCCTTCGAGAGATAGCGGTCGCGTTTCTCCGGCGATGTTGCGAGTTTCCAGTCGTACGTCGGCCGGTTAACGAAATACTCCGTGCTCTTGATTCTGGGGTTCGTCCAGAACTGACCGTATCTCCGCATTACCTCGACATCCGGAATTTCGATCTCGTTGTACGTCTCCGGTCTCTCTTCGTTATATACCCGCACCTTCACGGTGTCGTTTTTCCGGAACAGTTGGGATGCTGGAAGCTCCACGATTCCAGCGTAGTATCGAGGGTCCGTACCGTGGAAATTTTCTTTAAGACTCCTTTTCGTAATCTTGTCTTTTTGCCAATCAGTGATCGAACCGGATGCACCTTCAATTGAAATCCCCAAATCATATCGAAGGTGATAGCTATTTTTGCTAAATTTGTATCGTTCGGTCGTGACCCGTAGACGTATCGTCTCGTTTGGTTTGTAAGGCCCGTCCGAAAGCAACTCCACATTTTTAATCTCCGGCGCGAAGTAGTTGAGAAAGTGGGAATTGACCGAAGCCGACTTGTTGTATCCGTCGCGGACTTCCAGTCCAGCGAGTTCGACGGAGCTAAACTTCGCTGTCGTGTTATCCGGAGTGATCGGATTAGCTCCTTGTTTCCAGATATACCTTAACTCTGATCCATCCGGGTCGAACGAGTCGCCCGCATCCACAACCATCCCCAGATTGGTCGGACGATAACCGGTCCCCCCATCGCGGATGACCGAAAGTCGAATTTCTGGAGGGCTGGGGTGTACGTGGAGAGTAGACTTGCTGGAGAGAGCCGTTTCTAAATTGCCAGTCTTTTTATTTAATACATCGTATTCTCTGGCTATTTTGTAATTTTTAGGGAATTCCCCCGCAAGGAGGGATTTTATAAATAATATTTCGCCCTCTTTTGTTCTATCTTTATGTATCACTCGAATATGACGCATCTCTCCGACACTTACTTCTCGAACATCCGACGGATCAACTCCATTTAAATCTATTTTCGTCACGTGGTGTGCAGTATATCGTTTCGGGTCGATCCGCTCATCGTACGAATCTACATCGTTTTTAACGAACCCTGATTGGATGATTTTCGGCATCTTCGCGGGTGTTATGGTCCGTTTCAGCGTGCTTTTTTGGCCGTGAAAATCGACTGCCGTCACGGAGAGCGTGTACTTCTTACCGACCTTGAAATCCCGAGTATCGAAGGATACCGATCGATGCCGCTGCATCGCTCCGGGGGAGGTGGCATCCATTTTAGTGCGGCCGATTCTCTTTCCACCGAGCTGGACGCGAACCGATTGCAGGTTACCGTACGGATCTGTCGCGGTGGTTCGACCAGAAACGGCACCATAACTGTCGAGCGATGGGAGGTCAATCGTGGGTTTGGGGTCGGCTACGACAGTGGTCGTCCCGTCGGAAAAACGGGCGATGTCGTGGGAGCCATCAGAGTAGGAGACGGCGGCGTACAGCGAATGGTCACCCGCTTTCCAGTCGGTCGTCAGCGTTCGACCGCTTGCGAGTCGTACGCCGTCTCCAAACCAACGTACGGAACGTATTTGGTTCGATGTGGGGATAGACTTCAAACGATACGTTCCACGAAACGGTGCCGTCCCCGTGATCAGTGAATCACCAGCAACAGTTGGCGTGTACTTCTCGGCAGTGGAACTCGACGGTGGGGGACTCCCGTTCGATCGGACAGACAAATCGATCGAATCCGTGTCCGTCTGTCCGTCCGTATCGTACACAGTAGCGGTAACCGTTCTCGTACCGGTGTTCGGGAACGTCCGGGTGATAGTATCGACGTCTTTCGCACCCGAGAGAGAATCTGTGGCGATAGCCGTTCCATCGAGTGACCAAACGATGTGGTCGAGCGATGCAGAACCCGCATCGATAGTCGCGGAGTAAACCGTTTGCTGGCCGACGAAAGGGGTGCGTGAACCCGAAACGTCAACGGTCGGGGACTCGCCCGGCGACACGGTGATGTAGAGCGAGTCTCGACTTTTAGTACCATCCTCGTCGGTAACCGTCACAGATACCGTGTACGTTCCGACGGTGTTCGGACGGAATCGGGTTTGCGGACAACTCGGACAGTTCGGTTCGATCGTTCGATTACCGGGTGTCTCTATCGTCCACTCGTATCCTTCGACGTATCCATCCGGGTCGTGTGAGCCAGTGGCGTCGAGAAGGACGGTGCTTCCTCGCGCGACGTGCTGGTCGAGACCAGCGTCCGCGAGCGGCGGTTCGTTCGCCGTCGTTACCGACGGTAGAAATGTCGTCGTGAGTAGTAGTAGCATGATGGTGCTCGATACGACTCGGTTCATGAGATTCGACGAGTTTTGCATCGGTTTGGTTTAAAAAGTTATTTGATTTATCTATATTTATATATTAAAACATTTGCCTGAAAACGGGGGTGCAATAACCGCGAGGTGTCGTAAAGGTCTGTCCATCAACCGTTAAACAATCATTAATAAATACAGAGTTTATCCAGTCAAAACGCCTGAAATCAGCCGTTACGCGCCATCTATCACAATAGTTCCTTGCTAATCTATGGCAAAGGCTTTACCACCTTGCGACTCAACTCTTATCCACTAGGCCCGGGAGGCCAGGAGCTTCAATTATGACGGATGACGAACTCATCTGGCGAATCGCAGGCGGTTCCGGTGACGGGATCGACTCGACGAGTCAGAACTTTGCAAAAGCCCTCATGCGAGCAGGGTTACACGTATTCACGCACCGACACTATCCGTCGCGCATTCGCGGCGGCCACACCTACGTGGAGATTCGCGCGGCGGACCACGAAGTCAAATCGCGCGGGGACAACTACAACTTCCTCCTCGCGCTCGGAGACAGCTTCGCGCGAAACCCACAGGAAGAAGCCTACTACGGCAACGAAGAGATCAAGCCCCTGTCGGAGAACTTGGACGAACTCCGCGAGGGTGGCGTCATCATCTACGATTCGGGACTGCTCGACACCGACGACATTCCGGACTTCGATGAGCGCGTTGAGGAGAACAACTGGCACGTCTTCGACTTGGACCTTCGCGGACTCGCCAAGGAGCACGGCCGCGAAGTCATGCGAAACACGGCCGGCGTCGGCGCGACGTGCGCCATCATCGACCTCGACCTCGAAATCGTCGAGGAGCTGATGAGCGAGGCCATGCCGGAGAAAATCCTCGAACCGAACCTCGAAATCCTTCGAGAGTCCTACGAGGACGTCAAGGAGAACTACGACACCGACGTCGGCGTCACCGTTCCCGAGAGCGAACACGACGAGGAACAGATCCTCATCTCGGGGAGCCACGGTATCGCCTACGGTGCCATCGACGAGGGATGTCGGTTCATCTCCGGGTACCCGATGACGCCGTGGACCGACGTGTTCACCATCATGACCCAGCACCTCCCCGACCTCGGCGGAATCTCCGAACAGGTCGAGGACGAAATCGCCGCCGCCTCGCTCGCAATCGGTGCGAGCCACGCGGGTGCAAAGGCGATGAGCGGGTCGTCCGGCGGTGGATTCGCGCTGATGTCCGAACCGCTCGGACTCGCGGAAATCACCGAGACGCCCATCGTGCTCGTCGAATCGATGCGCGCCGGTCCCTCGACCGGGATGCCGACGAAACCCGAACAGGGCGACCTCGAACACGTCCTGTACACGAGTCAGGGCGACTCGAACCGCGTCGTCTTCGCACCGGGTGATGCCCGGGAATCGTATATCCAGACGCGCAAGGCGTTCGAACTCGCGTACAACTACCAGATTCCGAGCATCATCCTCTACGACCAGAAACTCTCCGGCGGTCACGAGACGGTTACGGAGTCCACGTTCGACCGCGAGCCGAACCCGGACATCGGCGAAGTCGTGACCGAGGAAGACATCGAGCAGGGCGAGCGTCTCGCCGGTCGCTTCAAGCGCTACCGCTACGACGGCGAAGATGGCGTCAGCCCGCGCTCCCTGCCGGGACAGAAGGGCGGCAACTTCCTCGCGTCCGGTAACGAGCACAACGAGGCCGGTCACATCAGCGAGGACCCGGACAACCGCGTCACACAGATGGACCGACGGATGGAGAAACTCGACGCCATCCGCGACGAACTCGACGCGATGGACGAGTCCCACCAGACCGTCTACGGCGACGAGGACGCCGACTACGCCATCCTCAACTTCGGCAGCACGAAGGGTGCCGTCGAGGAGGCAGTCGACATGTTGAACGAGGATGGCCACTCGGTCAAAGCCATGAACGTCAGCGACATGGTGCCGTTCCCGAAGAACGAGGTCAATTCGTTCCTCGAAGGCGTCGACGAAGCGCTCGTCGTCGAGATGAACGCCACGGCACAGTTCCGCCGCCACATTCAGGCGGCGACCGGCAAGCACGGCGACAAGCTGTTCAGCCTGCTGAAATACGACGGCAACCCGTTCGAGCCGACCGACGTCGTAGACGGCTTCGAAGCACGACTCGACGGCAGTGCCGAGCCAGCGCACAACACGCGCATCGAATCCGCAACGGGTGACTGAAAATGAGTGTATTCAACGCAATCGACGAAGAACGAGATATCGACGTGAACGAGTTCACGCCCAGCCTCGAACCGCAAGCGACGTGGTGTCCGGGCTGTGGTGACTTCGGCGTCTTGAAGGCGCTGAAACAGGCGATGCCCGAAGTCGGCCGCACGCCGGACGAGACGCTGCTCGTCACGGGTATCGGCTGTTCCGGGAAGCTCTCGAGCTACTTCCAGAGCTACGGCTTCCACTCCATCCACGGGCGGTCCCTGCCGGTCGCACGAGCGGCCAAACTCGCCAACCCCGACCTCGAAGTCATCGCCGCAGGCGGTGACGGAGACGGCTACGGAATCGGCGGGAACCACTTCATGCACACGGCTCGTGAGAACCACGACATGACCTACATCGTCTTCGACAACGAGATCTTCGGACTGACGAAGGGGCAGACGTCGCCCACGTCCCCGAAGGGACACAAGTCGAAGACCCAGCCGCGCGGGAACGCGAAGAGCCCGATTCGACCGCTCTCGCTCTCGCTCACCTCGGGTGCGACGTACGTCGCGCGAACGGCGGCCGTCAATCCGAACCAGGCGAAGGAAATCCTCGCCGAGGCGATGGAACACGACGGGTTCGCACACGTGGACTTCCTCACGCAGTGCCCGACGTGGAACAAGGACGCAAAGCAGTACGTCCCGTACATCGACGTGCAGGACAGCGACGACTACGACTTCGACGTTCACGACCGTCGTGAAGCGATGGAAGCGATGCACGACGCCGAGGACGCGCTCTACGAGGGCAAGGTCCTCACCGGCCGCTTCTACGTGAACGACGAGCGCCCCTCCTACCAGCAGGAGAAACAGTCCACGGGCGACATGCCGGAAACGCCGCTCGCAGAGCGGTACTTCGACGACGATTACGAGTGGGAACGGAGCTACGACTTCCTCGACCGCCACAAGTAATCTCGTTTCTCCGTTCTCGACGGATCTAACAACCTTTTCATGGTTGCTAATGTGTTTTTCAATTCGCAAGGTATTTTTTCCTGTGCGGGAAACATACTGGTAACATGAGCACGGAATCGACCGAAGACCGCATTCTCCGGGTGTTAGAGGACGATGCGCAAGCGTCGTACTCGGAAATCGCGGACCGGGCCGGTGTTTCGAAACCGACCGTTCGAAAATACATCGACCAGCTCGAAGCCGAAGGCGTCATCGTCGGGTATTCTGCTGAAATCGACCCGAAGAAGCTGTCGAGCCAGAGTATCGCTCTGGTCGGTATCGACGTCGAAAGCGAACGCTACGTCGAGGCGACCCGAGCGCTACAGGAACTCGAAGATATCGATACGCTCTACACGTGCAGCGGCGACCACATGCTGATGGCCGAAGTGCGCGCGCCGAACGGCGATGCGGTCGGGGGCGTCATCAGCGACGACATCCTCACCATCGACGGCGTCACCGCAGCCCACCCGTCGTTCCTCCAAGAGCGACTCAAGTGATTCGTATCGATTCGCGGCCGCAATTCAACGCGTCTTCCACGGCGTTCTCCGGTACTGCAGTTAGGGGGAGCGGGGGTTCCGGGTCGTCGAGAGGTCGGAGCCGACGGTGCCACCAGCCCACGCTCCGCCACGCGTCGTCTTTGTAGCCGACGGCTTCGTACGTCCCGACGTGCTCGAATCCGAGCGATTCGTGGAGGCCGACGCTGGCGGGATTCGGGAGCGCGATTCCGGCGTACGCGTTGTAGAAGCCCTGTTTTTCGAGGAGCGAGAACAGAGACTCGTAGAGACCGTTCCCGACGCCCGATCGACGATGGTCGCGGTGGACGTACACGGACACGTCCGCGGACCACTGGTACGCCTCGCGTGACCGGTGAGAGCCCGCGTAGGCGTAGCCGAGGAGTTCGCCGTCGTGTTCACAGACCACCCATGGATAGGTTGGCAGGGTCGTTTGGATGCGGTCCGCCATCTCGTCTTCGTCCGGTGGCGTCGTCTCGAACGAGATGGTCGTTTCGCGGACGACCGGTGCGTAGATGGCCGCGATGTCGGCGGCATCGCCCGTCTCGGCGAATCGAAGGTTTGGCATGGGCGGTGTACGTTCGGAGCCGGGATAAATCGCCGTCGTACTGGTTGCGCACAAGACCTTTGAGGTGAGCGACGGAATTCCCGAACGATGGCTACCTATCAGCGCGAAGTGTGGGTCGACGCGCCGTTCGAGGACGTGTGGCGGTTTTACTCGACCATCGACGGCTTGGAGGCGCTCACACCGGGATGGATGAACCTCCGCGTGGAGGGAATCCGCGGACCGGAGGGAGAGTCCGATCCGGACGTGCTGGGGAACGGAACGGAAATCCGGCTGTCGCTTCGGCCGTTCGACGTCGGTCCGCGCCAACGGTGGGTTTCGAAAATCGTCCGGCGCGAGGAGGAAGACGGGGCCGCGATGTTTCGGGACGTGATGGAAGGCGGTCCGTTTCCCGAATGGGAACACACCCACCAGTTCTACGCCGGGGACGGGAAGACGCTGGTACGCGACGTGGTGAACTACCGATTCCCGGCGCTGGGCGAACCGGGAAGCCCGCTCGCAAAAGTCGGTTTCGAACCCATGTTCCGGTATCGACACCGAAAGACGAAGAAACTGCTGGAGCGATGAACTTTATCATCGTCAGCGTGGTATCCGACACCGTATGTCAGATGTAGCTGTCATCGGCGGCGGTCCCGCCGGATTAAGTGGGGCACTGTTCACCGCGAAAAACGGCCTCGATACGGTCGTCTTCGATACCGACGACACCGCGATGCACGCCGCACACCTGTTCAACTACCTCGGAATCAAGAGCATCGACGGTGAGGAATTCATGGAAATCGCCCGCGAGCAGGTGGACGAACAGGGGGCAGACCGAAAGCAGGGCGAGGAGGTCACGAACGTCGAGACGTCCGACGACGGGTTCACGGTTACGACCGCCGACGGAGAGTACGACGCTACCTACGTCCTCTTCACCACCGGACGGTCGCGCGAGATGGCGGAGGACCTCGGCTGTGAGTTGAACGACGACGGGACGGTGAAAACCGACTCGGACAACGAAACGACGGTCGAAAACGCCTACGCCGCGGGCTGGTGTTCCCGGGCGGACAAGATACAGGCGGCCATTTCCGTCGGCGGCGGCGCGGCCGCTGGCTTGGATATCCTGAGCACAGAAAAGGGACGTGCATTCCACGACTTCGATACGCCGGACGACGCGGAGTAGGCTACTCGACCGCTTCGCCGTAATCTCCGCCGAACTTCATGAAGAAGTATCCTATCGAGAGGGTGAACGCGAGCGCCCCCGACGTCGCAATGCCGAGCGTTTTCGCGTTACCCGGAATCGCCGGTTCCGACGACCCGGACGAGGAGCCGACGGTGATGGAACCGGTCATGCCGGCGCTCTTGTGCGGGGCACAAACGTACGCGTACTCGCCAGCCGTGCTGAACGTGTGCGAGTAGGTGTGACCGGTGTCGAAAAGCTCGCTCGCACTGCCCGAGCCTTCCCAGCCGGCACCCTCTGGTTGGCTTTCGGGGACGACGTTGTGACCGTCCGACTCCCAGACGAACTTGACCGTCGTCCCGGGCGTGACGGTCAGCTTGTCCGGGTCGAACACCAAGTCGCCGCCCGGACCGACCTTTACGGTCTTCGTCGCGCCACCGCCGCCGCCGGAACTGCTGTTGTTTTCACCGGAACTGGTCGTCGTGCCGTCTTCCTGTGCGGCCGCCGTTCCGGCCGCACCCGCCGCGACGACACCCGCAGAACCGAGGAGAAATCCACGTCGAGTGACTGATTCATCCGCTTCCCCATCTGTCATGAGCGGGGGTTTGTACCGATGGGTACTGAATACTTTGGTTTGCCTACGACCTTGTCACCACCTTTTACGACGGTCGAAAGGCGAGACCAGCGCGAATCGCGCTGGTCTCGCCCGTCTTCCTGTAAAAGCTGGACCAAAAGCACTCCTCCCTCGCTCCACTATGTTCCGCTCGGTCGTCGGCCCGGAAAATCTCCGATTTTCCGGTGAGGATGCTAGCGACGAGCGGCCGTGTCTCTGACCGATTCTAGGTTTCAGGCACTTGCTCATCCCCGGTATTTGGGTCGATAGCCGATTTCCCCGGTCGTCTCAATGACCTATCGCTCCCTCCAGTCGCTCACCGGGAAACAGCGACCGGTGGGAGTGATAGGCTGGGTGAATTTTCACGACAAGCGTCCTCACCGTGAGCGAGCGTAGTGAGCGAACGGGCCGAGGAACCCCCGGACGGAGCGACTGAAAGGAGCGACGGAAGTGGGGTGACGTGGTGCTTTTGGTCCAGCTTTTCCAGGGAATGCGAGGGAGCGGAGCTCCCTCGTTCCTCCACGGCGAAGCCGTGAAGAAGCCAGCAAGAGCGATGGCTGTCGCCATCGCTCCTGCTTGTGACCGTCGTAAAAGGTGGTGGCTGAAAGCTGGTGGCTCTAGAGCGCGTAATCGTGCTCGCCGTCCTCGGTTTCGAGGAAGGCGGTGAGGAGATCGATGGTCGCGGATACGTCGTCGCCGTTGGCACTCTCGGTGACGGTGTGGAGGTAGCGCGTCGGGATGGAGATAGCGCCGACCGGTTTCGCACCGTAGGTGTTCTGGAAACCGGCGGTGTCGGTCCCGCCCGAGGGAAGCACTTCGAGTTGGTACGGGATGTCGCGCGCCTCGGCCAGCGACCGCATCCGACGGTGGACCTTCGGGGTGGTGACGACGCTGCCGTCCTTGAGTTTGATAGCGGTGCCGTCACCGAGGCTGGTCACGTAGTCCCGTTCGCGCTTCACGGCGGGGAAATCGTTTGCGACGGTGACGTCGAGGGCGACCGCGAGGTCGGGGTCCACGTCGACGCCGAGTGCGGTCGCACCGCGAAGGCCGATTTCCTCCTGTACCGTGGCACAGAAGTGGATGGTCGCATCGGGGTCCTCGATTCGCTTTGCAGCCTCCAGCATGGCGAAGAGACAAACGCGGTCGTCGAGCGCCTTGCCGGAGACGTTCTCGCCGACTTTCCTCGTCGTCTGTTCCATCGTAACGATGTCGCCGACCGACACGCGCTCGGTCGCTTCGTCCGCCGGAAGCCCGAGGTCGACGTAGATGTCCTCGACGTCCTCTTCTTCCTCGTCGCCGTCCAACAGGTGCGGCGGTACCGAGCCGATAACGCCGGGTAGGTCACCGCCCTCGGCGTGAACGACGACGCGCTGTGCTCGCAACACGCGGGAATCCCACCCGCCGAGCGCGTCGAGCGAGACGAAACCGTCCTCGTTGACGTGCCGGACCATGAATCCGATTTCGTCCATGTGGGCGGCGACGGCGACGTCGTAGTCCTCGGACCCTTCTATCGTCCCGACGACGTTCCCCATCGCGTCGGTGTGGAGTTCGTCAACTTCGTCCTCCAACTCCCGTCGAACGATGTCGCGGATTCGGTCCTCGTACCCCGCCGCACCGTTCGCCTCCGTCAGTTCGCACAAAAGTTCGAAATCGAAATCGAATGCCATACCGAATCTCGTTCCCATCTCCGTATAAACCTCTCTGAAGCGGAGAATAAACTCACAACTTGTGTATTGTGGTTTCGGAACGTTTTTGCCGTTTACTCACACAGTGGCTGACATGGCTGACAAAGAAGCGGAATTCCGACAGCAGTTCCAGGACGCGTTCAAAGGTGCAGACTACCCCGTCAGCAACCCGATGGAACTCGTTCCGGCGCTACCGAACGGTCCCGGCACGCGCTTCGAAGCGGGCGATACGAGCTTCACGGCGATGGAGCTCGCGACGAAGATGAACGACGCACAGGACTTCCCCTACGACGACGTTGACGCCCTCGTCGATGACCTCATCGAAGGGCTGAAACAGAAGGACATGCTGTAACTACGATTCTTCTTCCTCGTCCGGCAACGCGACGAGCAGTACCTCCCACACGTCGTGTTGCTCGTTGAATCGGCTGTCTATCACCCGGTCGTTTTCCCCGAGCGGAATCGGCTGCTGTGGCTGTGACACTTCGAGCCACGTCAGCGTCGGATCCGTGATTTCCATCTCGGCGATGTCCGCTATTTGCTCGGTTTCCGCCCCGTACTCTCCCATTCGTCTTTCGTGACGTTCCATCGTAGACCCCGTGCCGGATACCACAGCCCGACACATAACTGTGCTGGCGACCGCCGCGGCGAGAACGAGTCGGGCGGGGCGTCAGCGTTCAACGTCGGGGTTTTCGGGGACGTTGGCGCGCTGTCGTGAGTAGCGGGGATGGTCGTCCGCGTACACGTGGTCGAAGATGGCATCGACGTCGTAACCGTCGTGCGCTTCGGCGGCCTCGACGGCTTCCGCGACCCGCACTTTCGCCTCCTCACGAAGTTCGTCCTCGTCCTCGTCCGTCCAGCCGTGCTCCGTTTCGAGGTACTCGCGGGTCCGTTCTATCGGGTCCTTTTCCGCCCACGCATCGACTTCCGCGTCGTCGCGGTACTTCGTCGGGTCGTCGGTCGTGGTGTGCGCACCTTGCCGATACGTGACCGCTTCGATGAGTATCGGCTCGCCCTCCTTCGCGCGTTCGAGCGCGTCGGAGACGGTCCGGTAGACGGCCAGCACGTCGTTACCGTCCACGCGGACCCCCTCGAAGCCGTATGCCTGTGCTTTCTGGGCGATGGTGGCGCTGGCCGTCTGGCGCTCGCGCGGCACCGAAATCGCCCACTGGTTGTTCTGACAGAAGAACACCGTCGGCGTCTCGAAGACGCCAGCGAAGTTCAGCGCCTCGTGGAAGTCGCCTTCGCTCGTCGCGCCGTCACCGAAGCTGGCGAGGACGGCGCAGTCGTCATCCGTGTAGTTCGCACCCATGCCGACGCCGACCGCGTGGGGCAGTTGGGTGGCGATGGGAATCGTCGGCGGAAACGTCCGGAGTCCGTCAGCATCCTCGCGGTCCACGTAGTTACCCGCTCCCGAGAGGTGGAGCAGGATGTCTCGCATCGCGTGCCCGCGGGTGATGTAAATCCCGTGGTCGCGGTAGGTCGGGAAGCAGTAGTCGTCCGGCGAAAGCGCGTACGCCGCACCGACTTGTGCCGCTTCCTGCCCCTGCAATGGCGCGTAGGTCCCGATCCGCCCCTGCCGGTGGAGCGAGACGGCTTTCTCGTCGAATGTCCGTGCGAGTACCTGTAATCGGTACATGTTCTCCACGTCCGTCGGGGAGAGATTCACGTTCCCTTCGACACTACCGTCGAGTCCAACTACGCGCGCCATGTCAGGTGCTTGTGAAGCCATATCTTGGAATCACCGACTGTCTATCGGTCAAACGGCATCATTCGTTATAAAGCATCGCCACAGAAGGAATATTGGGATGAATAGATAGGTGGTTTAAGTACCCAAATTATAAATCGCCGAGGATTCTTCCGAAAGTGACGGAATAACCGACGATTTGTCAGGATGTTACGTTTCGAAACATTTAGGCGACCCCTGAGAGATGTGTAGGCGTATGTCACAGTGGATCGGGCGGACGTTCACGAGCGATGCGGGATGGAACTTTCTGGAGACGATAGTCGATATCGGAAACCGAATGACCGGGAGCGACGGAGAACGGGAGGCCGCGGAAGCGACCCGGGACGCGCTCGCCGACGCTGGCGCGCGGAACGCTCGCCTGGCGGAGTTCGACGTGCAGGGCTGGACGCGGGGGTCTAGTTCCATCGAGGCTGGCGACACCACACAGGACTGTATCGCCCTGCCGCGCAGTCCCGACGGAAGCGCGGACGGCGAGTTGGTGGACCTCGGCTACGGACTCCCGGACGACTTCGAGAAGCACGACATCGAAGGAAAAGTCGTGATGGTCGCCTCGAACGTCCCGAGCTACTACGACCGGTTCATCCACCGACGGGAGAAGTACTACTACGCCGTCGAGGGCGGTGCGGCCGCCTTCGTCTTCCGCAACCACGTCGAGGGCTGTCTCCCGCCGACCGGCAGCGTCGGCACCGAAGAGGACCCCATCGGCGACATCCCCGCCGTCGGCGTCTCGAAGGAAGTCGGTGCTCGACTCGCTCGGCGCTGGGAAGGTGACGACGTGACGGTGAACGTCGATGCGGAGATAGACGACGCGACCAGCCAGAACGTTCACGCCGAACTCGGCCCGGACACCGAGCGGGAAGTGCTCGTCACCAGCCACATCGACGCCCACGACATCGCCGAGGGCGCGATGGACAACGGCGCGGGAACGGCCATGGTCGTCGAGATGGCGAACGCGCTCGCGGAGCGCGAGGACGAACTCGACACGAAGGTTCACTTCGTCGCCTTCGGTGCCGAGGAAGTCGGTCTCGACGGGTCGTCGCACATGGCCAGCGTCACCGACTTCGGCGGCATCAAAGCCATCCTGAACAACGACGGCGTGGCCCGAGGGCGGACGCTCACGTTCACCACGCACGGGTTCGACGAACTGGACGACGCGGCTCACGAAGTCGCGGACCAGTACGGACACCCCATCTCGACGATTCCCGAACAGGGACCGCACAGCGACCACTGGCCGTTCGTCCAGTGGGGCGTCCCGGGCTATCACGTCATGAGCGAGACGGGCGACGAGGGACGTGGATGGGGACACACTTTCGCCGACACGCTGGACAAACTCGAAGTCCGCGACCTCCGCGAACAGGCCATCCTCCTCACCGAGTTGGCGGTGTACCTCGCGAGTGACGAGTTCGAGGTCGAACACAAAGCCCCCGAGGAAATCGCCGACGCGCTCGAAGCCGAGGACCAAGCGGCGGGGATGAAGATAATCGGCGATTGGCCCTACGACGAGTAACCCGCGTCCGTTTCCGTCGCACGGTTTCACTCGGAGCGCGGTATCCTTTTCTGGTCGGGGTGAGACTGTTCTGATAATGACCGAACCACGCGACCACTATGGACGGAGGCCAGAATGCGTGTAGGCATCGTACCGAGTACCGACGGCGATGTCGTCGAGGAAATCGAGGGTGCGCTCGGTGACGAAGCCGAACCGACGACGAGCGAGGACACCGGAACCGTCCTCGACGCGAACCCGACCGTCGTCGTCGCGGTCGGCGAGCAGGCAGTAACGAACCTCGTGCGCGCGGGCGTGTCGGTCCCGGTCCTGCCGGTCGATGCCGGACCGGGATTGGAGAGCGTCGCGCCGAACGACATCGAACCCGCCGTCGCGGACCTCCTCGCCGGGGAGTGGACGACGGTGGACAGACCGCTACTCTCGGCGACGGTCGATGGTGAACACGTCGCCGACGCGCTGTTCGATGCGACGCTGGTGACCAGCGAACCCGCCCGAATATCGGAGTACAGCGTCCGCGTCGCGGGCGAAGAGGTTTCCCAGTTCCGTGCCGACGCCGTGGTCGTCGCCACGCCGACCGGGAGTTTGGGCTACGCGCACGACGCCGGAGGACCGGTCGTCGAACGCGGTACCGGGGTCGTTTCCGTCGTTCCCGTCGCACCGTTCGCCATCCACGTCGATAACTGGGTGCTCCGCGGCCCGGTGACGTTGGCCGTCGAACGCGACGAGGACGCGGTGGAACTCCTCGCCGACGACCGGTCGGTCCGTCCCGTCCGACCGCACGAACCGGTCGAAGTTGCGTTCGACGGGTCGATGGAACTCGTCAGCGTCGAATCAAGTCGGCCGTTTTTCGACGAGTGACCGAGCGGCCCAATTGGAAAGAATATAATACGCTGTCGCACTGAGTTTCGAGCATGCAACCCCTATCATTACTCGGACCGGTCGACGCGCTCGAACCGTACGCCGGGTTCGTCGTGTTCGGTCTCGTGTTGGTCAACATGCTGACGCGTATCCTCGCGTCCCGTAACTACGAGAAACAGGCAAAAGACGACGACCGCGAAACGCTGAGTCGCTGGATTCCCCACGAGGTCAGCAACATCCTGCTGGTCCTCTCGGCGTTTTACTTCCTGACGCTCCACCACCACGGCGGTATCGTCCTCTCGACGCTCGTCCTCGGTCTCATCATCACCGACTTCTTCGAAGTGGAGGCCCGCTCGGTCGAGCTGCGTCGTGGACTCCCGCTCGAAAAACCGAAAGCGGCCGTCTTGGCGTCCGTGCTCGTCCTCATGTACATCGGCTACGAGACGGTCTTCTTCATCATCAAGCCAATCTGGGACGCCGTTATCTGAAGCGGCTCCGTTCGGTTTTCCCTTTCTCGTTTCTCACATCCCGCTCCCGAGTGATGGGGTTTCGATTTTTCGTGGAGTCCAGTTTCGAGGTCGGACCTCGGTCGCAATCGGAAGGTCCGACGCGTTCCGATTGCGTGTCCGAGCGAACGGTACCCGCTCGAATACCACCGAAACGGTAGACAAGATACTGAATACGGCGGAGAGAGTACTGAATATGGAAAAATAGTACTGTAATACAACGAAAAGTACTGAATGGTACTAAAAAGCACTGTTAAATACTGAAATATACTACTTCTTCGAACCGCTCGTTTCTATCGACGAGACACCACGCCGCGTTCGCGCCGCTCACGGCGTCACGAACGTCGAAAAAGACGGAAATCGCGTCGTGGAGTTCAGTCTTTGCGTTTCACGACGTCGCCGAGGGTGTAACTCCCGGTCGAACTGCCGCCGCTCCACTCCTCGTCGTCTGCCCCGGCGCTACCGACGGTGAGGCTGATGTCGAGTTTTTTCTCCAGTTTCCTTTGCACGCTGTCGCTCGGCAGGATGTCGCCGTGTTCGAGTTTGCGGATGAGACTGGCCTTCTCGTTGAGTTCCTTGGCGAGGTCCTCCTGACTCAGACCGGTCGATTCGCGCGCGTTTCGAATTCGGTCGTCGTAATCCGGCGCGATTTCGTCCATGTCGTCGAACATGTCCCTCCGGCGCGAGCGCGACCCGCCGGATGACCCCGCACTGCCAGTGCTGGTGCTCGAATTGCCCGAAGACGAGGACGAAGACGTCGAATACTTGGTCGAGGTGGAGGAGGTCTGTTGTGTCTTGACTTCCGTGCCGAAGTCGGCACAGTTGTCACACACGTCGAGTTCCGCACCTTCGACCTTGATAGTCTTGGGAGACGCCGTTTCGGCACCGCACATCTCACACTGAACCATACTTGCTATTTACCGTCTCGACTCATAAATGGCACGCCACGTCAGGACAAGGCGCGCCACGAATAGTAAAATCGCTGGAGCGCCGTGATGTGCCCGACGACGGCGAACAGGGCGAGTAAAAGCACGACGAGCGAGTACCCGCCGACGGATTGGACGAACGCGGCCAGCGCACCGACGATGCCGATGAGCGCCAACCGGTCGGCCCGGCCGAGCAAACCGCCGTACACGCGGTCCAACCCGACGGCTTGGGCTTGCGTGCCGAGGTACGAGGTCATCAACACGCCCGTCACGGCGGCGAGTCCGAGCGCGAACCGGCCCAGTCCCGCCGCGAACCCGACGATGAGGATGATGTCGGCGTAGCGGTCGAGAACGTGGTCGAGCAGGTCGCCCGCGGGCGAGTCGGTGCCGAGTTCGCGGGCGAGCGCACCGTCGAGGATGTCGAGCCAGCCGTTCAGGAAGACGAGGACGGCACCGACGAGATACCAGACGGGGGCACCCGGGGCGACGTAGAACGCCACACCGGCACCGCCCGCGAGGACGAATGCGATGATACTCACCGCGTTGGGCGTTAATCCGAGGGTTGTCGATGCCGAGACGAACGGTCGAAGCGCGCGGTTGGCGACGGGGCGAAGTTGGTCGAGCATTAGAGGTACTCCAGATAATCGACGGTTCCGGCGGACGGTTCGCGCTCGCCCTCGATAACGGCCTCGATATCCGACGCGACCGCGTCCGGCGCTCGGTCGGTCGTGTCGATTTCGTAGACCGACTCGGTGCCGTGTTCCGCGACCGACTCCGATAAAATCACGTCTAGAGCCTCGCTCTCGGCGTTCTCCTCGGCCTTCGCGTCCGTCTCGCCGCGTTCGAGCAGTCGCTCGCGCAGCTCTTCGGGGTGACACCGGAGGACGACGACCTCCTCGGCGTCGAAGTGGTGGGCGAGGTGCGAATCGACGAGCAGGTCGTCGCCTCCGTCGCCCTGTTCGTCCAACCACTGCCGAATCGCGTCGAAGTTCGCGTAGAGACTCCCGCGCTCCTCGTCCGCCCCGTCGTGGAGTTCCTCCTCCCGAATCGCGTCGTTCAGGTGGACGACTTCGAGGTCGGTTTCGACCAGTTCCGTCGCCGTCGTCTTGCCCGTGCCGGGGGTTCCGGTGACGGCGACCCTCACGAGGACAGCACCTCGTTGAGTTCGCGCACGGCGCGTCGGGTTTCGTCTTTCGTCCCACACGTGATGCGCACGCAGTCGGGAAGCCCGAAGCTCGTGCAGTCGCGGAGGATGACGCCGCGTTCCTGGACCGCCTCGGCGACGGCGCTCGCGTCGCCGACCTCCGCGAGGACGAAGTTGCCGTGGCTCTCCCACGTCGGCGCGTCGAGGGTCTCGTAGATGTACTCGCGCGCCCACCGGGCCGTCTCGATGGACTTCTCGACGTGTTCGTCGTCCGTGAGCGCCGCGAGGCCGCCACGGCAGGCGAGTTCGCTGGCCGCGAAGGGCGTGTTCACGCGCGCATACGCGTCGGCCCACTCCTCGGGGACGACGGCGTAGCCGAGCCGGACTCCCGCGAGTCCGTACGCCTTGGAGAACGTGCGGAGGACCGCAACGTCATCACGCGGAGCGCGATTGCCAGACGCACCAGTAGGTGCATCGCTGTCATCGCGTGGAGCGCGATTGCCAGACACACCGGCAGATGTGTCGCTGTCATCGCGCTCGGCGAGGAGCGAAATCGCGCTCGGTCCGTCGGCGTACTCGCCGTAGGCTTCGTCCACGAGGACGAGCGTTTCCTCGTCGGTCTCGTCGGCGATTTTCGTCACGGCGTCGAGCGAGAACCGGCCGCCAGACGGGTTGTGCGGGCTGGTCAGGTAGACGATTCGCTCGCCGTCGTACTGGGAGAGCACGGTGTCCGCGGTCAGCGGGAAGCCGTCCTCGGCGGAGAGGCGGTACTCGTTCACCTCGCCGTGGTGGTAGCGGGCGCTCATGCCGTAGTAGGCGAACCCGGGGGAAGGGACGAGGACGGTATCGCCCGGGTCGAGCAAGGCGCGCGAGAGGTAATCGAGCGCGCCGTCGCCGCCGTTCGCCAGCCACACCTGTTCGGATTCGACGTTCCAGCGGTCGGCGAGCCGGGCGGTGAGGTCGGTGTGCGACGCCTTGGGGTACGTGCTCGCGTTCCCGGCCGCATCCCGGATGGCGTCCACCGCCGCCGGACTCGGCCCGAACGGGTTCTCGTTCGATGCGAGTTTCACGAGGTCGTCGGGGTCGATGCCGAGTTCCCGAGCGACTTCTTCGATGCCCCGTCCGGCCTGATACGCGACGTGCGCGGAGAGGTCTCGTGGTTCCATGTCGGGAGGTGTCACCGACCGGTCTTAAGCGTGGCCACCCGCGGCCAGCACGACTAAACGATTTCCGACCGACTCAGCCGTGAGGTACAATGACACATCATCGACATCGTGAGCGCCAACGCGGTCGGGAGAGCGAACGGGAACCCCAACGGTACGGCGGTCCGCGGAAGGAAGGGAGAGAACGAGAACGGCAGGCGGGCCACCAGCGACGGTACGGGTCGAAACCGAACCGTCGGCAAGGCGGTCGGGGAGAGCAACACGAACCACATCGACGACAGCAACGACAGCAAAAAGAGCGACGCTACGGTCGCCAGCGGCAGGGACAGCGACAGCACGGGGTCGAACAGCACCGAGAGGGAGGCGAACGACGAGGTGAAATCGAACGGCAACAGGGCGGGTCCGAACGACGGCTGAGCGACGTCGAGCGAACCGTAATTCGCGGGGGGAGACAGGAACGACGACAGCGACAGGAGCGCCTACAACGGGAACGACGGTACGGAAAACGGCGACAAGGAGGGGAACGCCAGCGGCGACACGGCGGGTCACACCGGTCGGAACAGCAACGCTCGCCGACGGAGGAGCGATATCGACACCCCACCGAGCGGCGACGGCAACCGAACGAACAGCAACAACGGGGACGACGGCAACCGAACGAACAGCAACAACGGGGACGACAGCAACCGAACGAACAGCAACAACGGGGACGACAGCCACGACAATCGGAACACCAGCGACGACGGGGACAACGCCGACAACAGGAACGCCAGCAACGGCTCCAAAGACAACTGCAGGAGCGGTAAGAGCGGTAGGAACGGCAGGGGCAGTAAGAACTGGCAGGAGCGGTAAGAACGGCATGAGCGATTCGAGGACACCGCCGTCGAAACTGTCCTTGCGTTTTCAGCCAGAGTCCTCATACCGGCGACCGATGTAGCGCCGGTGGCATGATTCTCGACACGACCGCCGACGGAGGAACGCGATGACGCACATCGGCTACACCATTTCGAGCGAGGAGCACGGGCCGAACGAACTGGTCGACCACGCGGTCCGCGCAGAGCGGGCGGGATTCGAGTTCGCGTCCATCTCCGACCACTACCATCCGTGGATAAGCCAACAGGGAAACGCCCCGTTCGTCTGGTCCACGCTTGGCGGGGTCGCACGGGCGACGGACGACCTGCCGGTCGGGGTGGGGGTGAACTGCCCCATCATGCGGATGCATCCGGCCATCGTCGCGCAAGCCGCCGCCACCGCCGCGACGATGTTCGAGGGCGATTTCTTCCTCGGCGTCGGGACGGGCGAGCGCCTGAACGAACACGTCACCGGCGAGCACTGGCCCGAACACGCGGTTCGAACGGAGATGCTCGAAGAAGCGGTCGAGATTATCCGCAAACTGTGGCAGGGCGGCCAGCAGAGCTACTACGGCGACCACTTCACGGTCGAGAACGCGCGCCTCTACACGCTCCCCGAGGAACCGCCGGACATCATCGTCTCCGCCTACGGGAAGCGAGCGGCGCAAGCCGCCGCTGACCTCGGCGACGGGTTCTGGAGCGTCGGTCCGCAGGACACGGTGGAGACGTGGGAGGACGCGGGCGGCGAGGGACCGCGGTATAGTCAGATGACCGTCTGTTACGCGGAGGACGAGGAGGACGCCATCGACACGGCCCACGAGTGGTGGCCGAACAGCGCGCTCGCGGGCGAACTCAACTCGCAACTGCCGACGCCGACCCACTTCGAACAGGCGTGTGAAATGGTCACCCGCGAGGACATCGCCGAGGGGAGCATCGTGACCGACCCCGACCCGGAGACGCACATCGAGAATGTAGAGCAGTTCGCCGACGCGGGCTACGACCACGTGTACGTCCACCAAATCGGTCCCGACCAAGAGTCGTTCTTCCGGTTTTACGAGGAGGAAGTGCTACCCGAGGTCGAATGAGCGAAGCCGACGGACGCGGAGGGAGCGAATCTTCGCTCCGTCTTCGAGACCGGAGCACGGACTCGAACAGGCGCGAACGGGAAGGACAACCCTCAAGGTTTAGGTGTGCCTAATCTCGTTCGAAATGGAGTTAACGCGCCGGGACGCGCTGTCCGCCCTCGCCGCGAGCGGCGTCGCCGTCGTCGGCGGGGCGGCGCTGGTCGAATCCGACGTGTTGGAGTTCGGCGACGACGGGAAGGAGCCAGCGCTGGCGACACACGACATCGACACGCTCGTCGCGGTCGCGCGGGTCGTGTTCCCCACCGAAGTGACCGGAATCCGGGAGTTTGTGACGACCTACGCCGTCGGACGCACCGAGGACCGCCCGGGCTACCGGCGGGGAACGGCCGCCGCGATTTCGACCCTCGACACCTACGCGACCGAGTGGTACGACGGGACGTTCGTCGAACTCGACCGAGAGACGCGAAACACCCTCCTCGACGAGATGGGTGTGGCGACCGCGCGTCCCGACCCGGACGGGTCCGACGCGGCGCGGGTCCGGTACTACCTCGTCAACGACGTCCTCTTCGCGCTGTTCACCTCGCCGACCGGCGGGAAACTCGTCGGCACCGAAAATCCACAAGGGTACCCCGGCGGCCTCGACACCTACCGAGGTGGTGACGAATGACCGACCGAACCCCCTCCGAGCGTGCCGACGTCTGTGTCATCGGCGCGGGTCCGGCGGGCGCGTTGGTCGCTCACACGCTCGCGCGACGCGGCCACGATGTCGTCGTCCTCGAAGCGGGCGAGCGATTCGAATTCGAGGACCGAAAACGTCGGATGGAGCGAGCGATTCGCCCCGGCGACGACGACCGCTCGGTCTGGGACATGGGCGGGCCGCGGGACGCCTACACCTCGACCGGCGAGCAGTTCTATCCGCTGAACCGCGCCCGCGTCAAGGGGGTCGGCGGCAGCACGCTCCACTGGCAGGGAATGGTCATGCGCCTGCACGAATCCGATTTTGACGCGTGGCCCATCAGCTACGACGACCTTCGACCGTACTACGCCCGCGCCGAGTCGCAACTCGGAGTCGCGGGTGCGGACGACAACCCCTTCGCGCCGCCGCGCGAGGAACCGTTTCCCCTGCCCGCGTTCCGTCCCTCCCACAGCGATTCCATCTTCGCCGACGCGTGCGAGTCGCTCGGCGTCGCCATGCACTCCGTGCCGAACGCGCGCAACTCCGAACCGCACGACGGACGAAGCGAGTGCGTCGGCTACGGCACCTGCAAACCGGTCTGTCCCTCCGGCGCGAAGTACGGCGCCGACGTCCACGTGCGGAAGGCCGAGGAGGAAGGCGCGCGCGTCATCGACCGCGCGGCGGTGCAACGCCTAGAACACGACGACGAGGGAAAGCGCATCGAAGCCGCGGTGTATGCCGCGCCGGACCACGGGAACGGGGGAACGGGAAGCGTCGAACACCGACAGGAGGCCCGCGAGTTCGTCCTCGCCGGTGGCGGGGTGGAGATACCCCGCCTGCTTCTCCTCTCGAAATCGAAGACGTATCCCGACGGACTGGCGAACACCAGCGGCGCGGTCGGCCGCTACTTCATGGACCACCTGTACGCGGGGATGGGTGGACGAATCGACCGGCGCACCCGACAGCACCGCGTCGGCTTCATCACCAGCGAATGTCACCAGTTCTACGAGGACCCCGCGCGGGGAACGAAGGGAATCTCGGCGGCCGACGACGCCGAGTACGACCGCCTGAAACTCGAATTCTCGAACTACGCGGGACCTACGCCGGTCGGCCTCGCCCTCGACGGGGACGAGTGGGGCGACGAGCTGCTTTCGACCATCCGCGAGGAGTACGGCAACTCGGTCGGCATGGGGGCGCTCGCCGGTCAGAAACCGCGAAAGGAGAACCGAATCGCGCTCGATTCCGGAACGACCGACGACCACGGCAACCCGGTTCCTCGGATTCACTGGCGAGTCGACGAGCGGACGAAGGCGACGCTCCGCCGGGCGAACGAGATTCAGCGGGCCATCCTCGACGAACTCGGCGCGGAGGTGACGTGGCACGTCGGCCCCGAAAACACCGGCCCGGCGTTTCACCACATGGGGACGACCCGGATGGGAACCGACCCGAAAGCGAGCGTTGTGAACGCTCGCCTCCGCACCCACGACCTGCAGAACTGCACCATCGCGTCGAGCAGCGTCTTCGTCACCAGCGGGGCGATGAACCCCACTCTCACCATCGCGGCCCTCTCGCTGAAGGCCGCGGACCACGTTCACGAGCGGTTGTGAACCGTCCACGGGCGGCTATGAACTTCCCACAGGGGCCGTGAGCCGTCCGCGAGCGACTGCGAGCCGTCTTCCTCATTCCTCTTCGTCCGTAACGGGCGCGGCAGACGTCTCCGACTCCGACCGGCGGCGCAAGAGCAGGACCGCACCGCCGACCGGAACGCCGAGAACGACCAGGTACGGAAGGAGGTAGGCCGCCCCGACGACGAACGCGCGGAGCATGACGATGGCACCGTCGACCGAATCGAGGAACGCGGCGACGACACCCGTCTCGTACCACGACTTCTCGGCCGGGCTTTTCGTGTCGCTCGTCGGTTGCGGTTCGTGCATCCGCACCGTCACCGTCGAGTAGGCGACTCGCCGTTCGAGCGACTGCTGTTTCGCCTCCAGTCGTTCGATGTCGGTTTGCACGTCGGAGAGTCGCTTCTGGACCGAGAGCACCGCCTCCGTGTCGCTCGCGTTCTCGTAGAGCGCCCGGAGCTTGTCGCGCTGTGACCGGAGGTTTTCGAGGCGGGCGTTCAGGTCCACCAACCGGTCGGTAACGTCCTCTGTGCCGGTGCTCGACTCCGCCACTTCACCCGCTCGTTTGACCCGCTCGAAGAACGCCGAGAAGTTCTCCTTCGGGACGCGGAAGACGACGCTCCCGGAGGTCCACGTCTCGTTACCATCGCGGTGGACGCGCTGGGAGGAGTCGCTGACGAACCCGCCGCGTTCGCGGGCCGCGCGGGTCAGGGACCGACTCGTGTTCCCGAAGTTTTCGACCGATAGCGTGACGTTTCCGGTTCGGATGAGGGCGCGTTGCTGGACGACCAAGGCGGACTGCGGTGCCGTCCCGTCGTTCGGGCGCGCGTTCCCGGCGTCGCCGCCGTTCGAACCGCCGCCATCGTGATTCGCGCTGTCCTTCGCCGCGTCGTTCCCGCCCATTCCGGCGCATCCGGCGAGGACAACGAGGACGACCACCGAAAGGACGGCCAGTCGTCGGGGGCGTGTTGTCATGGGGTCTACTGGTAAAGCCGTGGACAAAACTGTTGGGTAGAGTGAAAGACCTGTTTCACCCTTCGGTCGCATCAACGCTCGTCCCGCTCCGCATCCACCTCCCGCGTTTCCGTCGTCCGGTTTCCCCGTCCGTACTTGCGCATGACGCAACCTATTTGGGGGCGCCGACAGTCGCTTCGGATATGTTCGTACTCGTCAATCTGAAAGCCTATCCGTGCGACCCGGTCGAAATCGCGGACGCCGCCCGCGACGTGAGCGACGACTACGGCGTCGATATCGCCGTGGCACCGCAAACCGCCCACCTCTCGCGCGTCGCCGACACGGGCGTCGAAACGTGGGGCCAACACGTCAGTCCCGTCGAACACGGAAGCCACACCGGGAGCACCCTCGCGGAGGCCGTCGCCGACGCGGGCGCGACCGGGACCATGATCAACCACTCCGAGTGCAGGCAGAAACTCGCCGACATCGACGCCGGACTCGACGCCGCCGAGCGCGTCGGCCTCGACACCACGGTCTGTGCGAACAACCCCGAGCAGGTCGGCGCGGTCGCCGCCCTCTCCCCCGACGCCGTGGCCGTCGAACCCCCGGAACTCATCGGCACCGGCACGCCCGTCAGCAAGGCCGACCCGGACATCGTGACCGACGCGGTGGCCGCCGCGGAAGCGGTCGATGAGGACGTGAGCGTCTACTGCGGCGCTGGCATCAGCACCGGCGAAGACCTCGTTGCGGCGCGGAACCTCGGCGCGGAAGGCGTCCTCCTGGCGAGCGGCGTCGCAAAGGCCGACGACCCGAAGGCCGCGCTGGAGAACCTCGTCGAACCGCTGTAATCGATTCGAACTATTCGTCGGAAACGATGACGAAGTGGTCCTTTTCCTGTCGCTCCAGCACCGATTCCTCCCGCATGCTCACGATGTAGCCCGTGACCGTCCGCTCCAGTTCGTGGGCCGCCCGGATGCGGACGAGGTTGCCGATGACCTGCGCCGAGGGCGGTTTCTGTGCCGCACCGCAGTCGTAGATGGTGAGCAGTTGGTCGCCCCGCTCGGCCTCGTAGACGATGACGTGGGCGTGTTGGGGAAGGTGCCAGCGACCCTCCTCGTCGCCCACCGCCGCCAGCTTGTTCATACCGGAACTACACGGGGCGGGGTAATCAGCGGTCCGAAGAACGAAACGGATGTTAGAAGTCGGAGAGCGACACCTGCCCGTCGCGTTTGCGTGACGTTCGATGGACTCCCTCGTCCGTCTTCTCACCATCATCCGCCGCCTCCGCCGACGATTTCGGGTCGTCCGCCGAGTCGGAGCTATCCGCCGTTCTCGACTCTCCCGTCCCGCTCGGCGCGTCGAACCCGTCGAGGCTCGTCTGGTCGCTCTCGGTGAACTGGAGGTTCGAGACGCGCACGCCGACCTTTCGAACCCGGTCGTCGTCGAACTCGGCGAGCAGGTCGAGGGCGACTTCCTCGACCAGTTCGGGGTCGTCCACCGTTCCCGGAAGCGACTGCTCGCGGGTGTGCACGTCGAACGGCGGCGTCACGACCTTCACGCCGATGGTCCGGTACATGGCGTCCCGGTCGCGGGCGCGTTCGGCGACGGCCGCCGCGAGCGTGCTGACCCGCGCGCGCTTCTCCTCGGGGTCGGTCGTCGGGTCGGTGAACGCCGATTCGCGTGAGAGGCTCTTGGGCCGTCCCGTCGGCGTCACCCGCCTGTCGTCGTCGCCGCGGGCGCGGTGGTACAGTTCGCGGCCGCGCTCGCCGAACCGGTCGACGAGCGTGCGCGGGTCGGCATCGGCCAGGTCTCCCGCCGTCTCGATTCCCATCTCGCGGAGCGTGCGGGCTGTCACGGGGCCGATGCCGTGAATCTCGGCCACGTCGAGCGGGGCGAGGAAGTCTCGCGTCGTTCCCGGTTCGACGACGACCAATCCGTCCGGTTTGTCGTGGTCGCTCGCTATCTTCGCCGCGCTCATGTTCGGCGCGACGCCGACGCTCGCCGTGACGCCGACTTCGCGCTCGATTCGGTTCTTGACGTGCCGGGCGAATCCCTCCGCGACCTCCCACGCGGTCCGTTCCGTGACGTCGAGGTACGCCTCGTCGATGCTCACCTCGCGCACCGTATCCGCACAGTCGTGGAGGATGGCACGAACGTCCGTGCTGACCGATTTGTAGAACTCGATATCGACGGGTCGGTAGTAGCCAGCCACGTCCGCTTCGTCCTCACCGTCAGCACCATCTTCGCTGTCAGCACCGCTAGAATCGGTCGAATCGCCCTCCGCCTTCCGGGGCAGTCGTTCGAGGGCGCTCCCGATTGCTTGGGCGCTTTCGACGCCGTATTCGCGGGCCTCGTAGCTCGCGGTGGCGACGGCTCCGTGGTTCTCTCCCTCCTCGTACCCCATCCCGACGACGACCGGTTCGCCGCGAAGGTCCGGTTCGCGGAGTCGCTCACAGGCCGCGTAGAAACAGTCCATATCGACGTGGAGGACGATTCGCTCCTCGCGTTCGTCTCCGACACCGGGCAAGCGTGAACCGCCGCGGTCCGACATTGACAGTCCGTTAGCGAGCCAACGGAATGAAGCTGTGCAAACCACGCCGAAAGTGGAAACCGAAGCGGAAATATCGTTTACATCTCTGGCGGCCACAAGCGATAAATACTGATCTCCGGGCTTCTACGGTCGATTCCGCTATGTTTATGGACGGATATGTGGTAGCCGTGAATACAATGGTCGCCCCCGACGAAGGACGTTCGAATGCGGATGATCGACTCAGTATCCGGGTAATCAGCGCAATCGCCGAACACGAGGGAACGACCCCCACGGAAATCAGGCCCGTTCTCTACGATATCATCGACCCCGACGCGCTCGATTCGCTCTTTTCCGCGACGCACGAGGGCGACACCCGAGCGAGCGGCAGCGTCGAATTTCGGTACGGCCCCCACGAAGTGACGGTGCACAGCGACGGTCGAATCGACATCGAGCGCGTTCGAGACGCCGACTCGCCTTCATCGACCACCGAGACCGCATCGGGAGACAACTAACGACGACCATCGTTCGGGTACGCGACCTCCAGCCGATATCGATATCGCCACTGCCTGCGCCCGAAACCGTTCGCTATCGCTTCTGACACCGGACGACCCCCGCCGCCTCTCTCGGTTCCCGAAATCGCCGATAGCTATATTACTGCCTCGCCTCTGAGAGAGTAGTAGTATACCAGTGGTCGATTCACCCAGTGATGATAGTATGGAAATTGAGATAGAGAACCTTAGTGACGACAATCCAGCGGAAACGTCTTCGACGTACGTCTTCGATATCGAGCGCGAGATGGCAAACGGACACACCTGCGCCGGGCTCGTCCGCTCCCTCGCGAGCGTCATGGACACGGAGCCGAACCGAATGCAACCGCTCCATGCCGCCGTCAACTGCGACGCCATCGACGCGCTGTTCCGAACCCGCCGCTACGGCGACGCACGGGACAACGTTTCCATCACGTTCCACTACGACGTCTACGAAGTGACCGTCAACGCGAACGGAAAAGTCGTCGTCAAGGAGTAGACCGAGTTCCCGCGGCGGACGTCCGCCGCCGAGACCATCCTCATCTCCCCATACCGATTCGTACCGACCGACCCCGAGCCGTTCACGGAGCGACTGCTTTCTTCGTGATATATCGGGGATTCGATGAACGTGCGGGTAGTTCTCCGAACTTTTTAACCCTCGACTTACTATCCACGGGGTGATGAGATATTCAGACAGGGGCACGATACGAACGACCGAACCGTTTCGGCCGTTCCGTCGCGTCCGTGCTCTTCCGGCGGTGAAAATCCCATGATGCCGTGGGGTCACGCCGCCTTCGGGTACACCCTGTACTCGCTCGGCCACCGCGTGTGGACCCGTGCGCCGCCGTCCGCACAGGCAGTGCTCGCCCTCCTCTTCGGGACCCAGTTGCCCGACCTCGTGGACAAACCCCTCTCGTGGGGACTCCACCTGTTCCCGCAAGGCTACTCCGTCGCCCACTCGGTCTTCGTGGCGATTCCGGTCGGCCTGCTGGTGCTCGCCCTCGGAGTGTACAAAAACCGCGCCACCCTCGGTGCCGCCTTCGTGGTCGGCTACTGGTCGCACCTCGTCGGCGACATCCTCATGGCCATGATGGAACACCAGCGGTCGCCGTTCGACCGCGTGCTGTGGCCCGTCGTGACCCTCCCGCCGTACGGCCACGAAGTGTCCCTGTTGGACCGCGCCTTCCACATCATCGGCACGTTTTTCCACTCGCTCTCCACCGAAAAACAGCTGCTGATACTCGGCATCTACCTCGCGCCGTACTTCCTCGTATTCCTCCTCTGGGTAGTGGACGGCGCGCCGGTCGTTGCGGAACTCAAACGCGCCGTCGTCGGGCGGTGAAGGCAGTCGGAACGGTTCCTCCTTCTCGCTTTTCGACGGTGGACGACGCGTTCAAGATGTTAGTTCGAACGTGTATAGCCCAGTAAACGTGTCGCTGGCGACGATGAAGTCCCGCTCTTCGTTGTATTCCGTTTTCCACGCCATGGGTGCCTTGCCGAGTTGCGAGACTTCGTCGTTCACCCTGATATCGCTCACACCGTCGTCGGTCCGATATCGATCGACGGGAGTCGGAGTCGTCGGGTCGGTGATATCGTACACCACCACTCCCTCGTGCCAGTCGGCGCTGGCAACGAGCGTGGCCTCACCCTTCGGGACGATATCGAAGTGGTGGCCCGTCCAATCGAAGCGTTCGGCGTACTCGTCTTCCATCCGTCGAGCGTTCGGTGAGACGGTAAATCCGACCGGGACCGGATTCTTCAGCGACCCGTTTTTCCACCCGATATCGAAGACGTGTTTTCCGCCCGGGACTCCCTGCGGGCGCTCGTCTCCCAAAACGAGCAGATCGCGTCGCGGGTCGAAGTGACCGTGATGTGCCGCTCCAAACGCTTCCTCGCCGACGTTGGCTTCGTCGTACGATTTCCGCTTCGTATAGTCGAACCGTCCGATCTCGGTCGGATTTCTCGGGTCGCTCACATCGTAGATGATGAAACCGATGAACTGTCCCGACTGGTACGCACAGCAGAGTAGGTCCCGCTCCGGGTCCACGTTGATGTCGTGACCCGCCCCCTGTGGACCGTACTCTCCGAGCTTTCGCGGGGATGTCGGGTTCGAAACGTCATACACGTCGAACCCGTTGCTTTCCAATCCGTAGTTCATCGTATAGAGCACCGGCTTCGTCGGGTGCGGTCGGACGTTGTGCGACTTGCCGTCCGAAACGGACCCGACGACGGTGGGATTTGTCGGTGTTCCGGCGGAGAAACCGTAGTCGACGATTTCGAAGTTCCCGGACCACGTTTTCTCTATCGCTCGATGATACAGCCCGTTTCGGGAGTCGAACTTGACGTCTATATTCGGTGCATCGTTCGAGTTGCCGAGATAGTGAACTTGTTTCAGCGATGACGAATCGCTGACATCGACCAGAACTGTCCCGGTTGTCCCCCATTTGGTTCCGACGACGGCGTATTTTCCGTCCTTCCGAACCGACACTTCAGAATAGCCACCGCTCGGGGAGGACCCCGCCGAAAGGTGTGCCTGTCCTCGTTTCCGCAACGAGAGCCGACTGACGTCGGTCGCTTCGTCACCGCCATCCGACGTGTTCTTCCCCCGTTGTCGTTTTTGGATTACATCTTTTATCGTCGAACACCCGGCGAGGGCCGACCCCACGAGGACAGCGCCAGAACGGCGAAGTACCCGACGGCGAGTTCGTGTATCGCGTAGGGGTTTCATCGTGAGTGACTCACGTATGGATGAACAAACGACCGACTCGCTATTTGTTATGCGCCGTCTGAAAGCGATGCTAGAATCCCAGTTCGCGTTTGAACGAATTCGCTATCCGCTATCGATTATTTATTATGATTGGAACCTTCGCTGCGCTCGTCGTGTGGTTCGCGGTAAAATGGGGTCGGAGGGATTTGAACCCCCGATCGACTGATATCTCCGGTGCGCCTCGGAACTCCAGAGGGTCGTCAACGCGGGCGATGATCAGTCACCCGCTCGGTATATCAGCTGGAGTTTCGTCCCGGGCGCGTAGCCTCTGGAGTCAGTCGCCATCCCTGGCTTGGCCACGACCCCGCGAACGGTGATTGGTCGAAACGACCTAAAGGGGTTTCGATTTCTACTCCTCTCGCGTCCCCCAATCGCAGTCCTGGCATTTATACCCCGTAACGAACGCCGTCACGCTCGGCATGTACCCGACCGAGAGCACGTCGCCGCCGCACTCGGGGCACTCGCGCTCTGCATCCCGAATGCTGTCGGCTTCCATCACGGTGTCGTCTTCTATCAGTTCGGCCAGCCGCTTCGGCGTGACCATCCGCCCTTGCACGACGCGATTGTCCGGCATGTCAGAACCACGGCGACGGAGCGGGAAAAACGTTACAGCCGCGAA
Organism: Haladaptatus sp. T7; assembly: GCF_026008575.1. Lineage (NCBI taxonomy): Archaea > Methanobacteriati > Methanobacteriota > Halobacteria > Halobacteriales > Haladaptataceae > Haladaptatus > Haladaptatus sp. T7. The sequence continues at coordinate 180,552 of NZ_BROP01000002.1, read as the reverse complement.
CCGAGAAACAGAGAAAATCGAAGCTCGGCTTACAGCCACGGACGGCGTTCGTCGCCGTCCTCTTCGCCGGGGTAGCCGTAGGCCGCCGAGGAGTCCTCGCCCTCGGTGAGTTCGGCGTTCTCGCCGCCGTCCGTCACCGCGGTGCCGTCGGCGGGTGCCGGTTCTGCCGGGGCGTCCGCCGATGCGTCCGCGTGCGCGTCGTCGAGGTCGTCCGGGACGTGTTCGCCGGGGTCGAGCGCCAGCATGCTGGTGACCGCGAGGACGGCCAGTGGGGCGCGACCCGGCGCGAAGCCGAGTATCGACAGGGGCAGGACGCCCAGCGCGACCGCGCTGCCGAAGCGGAAGCGGTCGATGTCCACGATGCCGCGGAGCCACGGCGAGGTGAGCGCGATGGCGAGCGCGAACGCGACGCCCGTACCGGCCGCCGCGACGGCGGGGAGGATTTGGGTCGCTTCGATGGCCTTCACCTCGAAGCCCGAGGGTTGCAGGCTGGCGAGCAGGCCGAAACCGATGATGATTCCGGGGCTCGGCAGAACCTCGCCGATGCGCGCACTCGCGGTCTTCGCCGCGATTGCGGCGATGACCAGCGCGGCGAAGCGCTCGAAGGTCTCCATCTTCAACGCGCTCGCGATGGTCGGCGCGAACGCGGCCTCGATGCCAGCGATGGCGATGAGGACGACGCCGACCGCGAGAACGGACGTGGCCTGCTCACGCGGGGTGCCGTCCATCTCGGCGAGGATGACCGCGACGGTCGCGCTACCGCCGAAGACGAGCAGGCCGACCTGGATGATGCCGACCGGCGAACTCAGCGCTCCGGCGAGAACCATCGCGGGGAAGATGCCGTCCACGAGGGGAAGCCCCATGACGGTCGCCAGCAGCTTCGTCGCGCCGCCTACTTGCCGCTCGAGGCGATAGGCGACTGGGTGTTGGGAGCTGCTCATCGACTAGTGACTATAACCCTGACCCGTGGGCGAAGGGTGATGGTACCTGCGGTGCGACCGGTGATGCGAATTCGGTCGAAGATTCCCCGCAAGCGGTTTTCCTACCAGTGTTGTGCACAGTTTTGCAAAGATTGCAATCGGAGCGAAAGAGTCGCTGCTCGTCCGACCTGCAATACGCTGTGCCATGAGACTGGTAGAGTCCATATTTACGAATATTGTCGTTTGTTGCTTAAGTGTTGTGTGACAGATGCCCCCATGCAACGCGAAATGGACACGAAAACTGCCGACACGCCTTTCCTTTTTTGTCAAATACACTCATTCGCCAACTGTTCCTAAGTGGCAATATATGCCACTTTCGGCCGATGGCGCGCAAATAGACACATGTGTGTATAAAATCCAACGCTTACCACGTCAGTCAAGCACAATCTCGCAACGTTTTTCAGTAACCGCTTCGTTCGGATTACATGGCGAAAGATTCTCACCACGACGGGCCGTTTTCCGAGAAACTCCGCGTACCGGAGGCGCTCACCTTCGACGACGTACTTTTGCGCCCGAAGGAGAGCCGCGTCGAACCGGACGACGCCGACGTGAAATCGCGCGTTTCGAAGAACGTCGAACTCAACGTGCCGGTCCTCTCCGCCGCGATGGACACCGTTACGGAAAGCGAGATGGCCATCGAGATGGCCCGACAGGGTGGTCTCGGCGTCCTCCATCGAAACATGGAGGTCGATACGATGGTCGACGAAATCGAACGGGTCAAACGCGCGGACGAACTCATCATCCGCGACGTCGTGACCGCGAATCCCGAACAGACCGTCCGAGAAGTGGACGGCATGATGGCGCGGCAAGGAGTCAGCGGCGCACCCGTCGTCGACGACGACGACGAAGTGCTCGGCATCATTTCGGGCACCGACATTCGACCCTACCTCGAAGTCGGTGACAAGGACGAAGTACGCGAAGCGATGACCGATGAAGTCATCACCGCGACGGAAACCGTGACCGCCCGGGAAGCCCTCGAACTGATGTACGAGCACAAAATCGAGCGCGTCCCAATCGTGGACGAGGAAAACCACCTCACCGGCCTCGTCACGATGCAGGGCGTCCTCCAGCGCCGCGAGTACGGCGAGGCGGTCCGCGACGAAGACGGTCACCTCCGCGTGGGCGTCGCCGTCGGCCCGTTCGAAACCGACCGTGCGGTCGCCGCCGACGAAGCGGGGGCCGACGTGCTCTTCATCGACTGCGCCCACGCGCACAACCTGAACGTCATCGACGGCGCGCGAGAAATCAAGGAATCCGTGGACGCCGACGTCGTCGTCGGCAACATCGGCACGCGCGAAGCGGCGGAGGACATCGTTGACTTCGCCGACGGCCTCAAGGTCGGTATCGGCCCCGGAAGCATCTGCACGACCCGCGTCGTGAGCGGGTCCGGCATGCCCCAAATCACCGCCATCTCGCAAGTGGCCGACGTGGCGACCCAACACGACGTTCCCGTCATCGCCGACGGCGGCATCCGATACTCCGGCGACGCCATCAAGTCCATCGCGGCGGGCGCGGACGCGGTGATGCTCGGGTCGTACTTCGCGGGAACCGACGAGGCCCCCGGCCGCGTCATCACCATCGAAGGCAAGAAGTACAAACAGTACCGCGGCATGGGAAGCGTCGGCGCGATGAAGAGCGGCGACGGCAGCCGCTACCTGAAAGACGACCCGCAGGACGAAGACGAGTACGTCCCCGAAGGCGTCGAGGCGGCCAAACCGTACAAGGGAACCCTCGAAAGCGAACTCCACCAGCTCGTCGGTGGCATGCAGTCCGGCATGGGCTACGTCGGCGCGGAGACGATTCCGGCGTTCAAGGAACGCTCCGAGTTCGTCCGCATCTCGCCCGCCGGTCAGCAGGAGAGCCACGCCCACGACGTGATGATTACCGACGAAGCGCCGAACTACAGCCCCGGCGAATAAGAGAGTCGTTCACACACGTCAATTTTTGTCGCATCTGTTCGAAAATAGCAGCTATGCAGACGTTTCTCCGATTACAGTACGAGAAACCCGACGAACTCCCGTCCGAATTCGGGCACGACATTCGAACACCCGAATCGTTCGTGGAGGAGTTCGTCACGGAGTTTTCGAAAGACGGTGACACCGTTCTCGACCCCTTTGCTGGGTTCGGAACGACGATGAAGGTCACTGAAGAGTTGAACCGAGTTCCCTACGGCGTCGAATACGAGGAAGACAGGGTTTCATTCATCCGTGACCGGATCGAACACGGGGAGAACGTCGTCCACGGCACCGTCTTCGACCTTCCTGCTTACGACTTACCGACCGCCGATCTCTGTCTCACCTCACCGCCGTACATGGCCGAAGAAGGGGAGACCAACCCGTTTCAGAACTACACTGGAGAGGGCAGTTACGAGGAGTATCTGGCAGATTTCCGCCGCGCTTTCGCTACCGTCAAAGAGTGTCTGGCAAGCGACGCTCACCTCCTCGTCGATATTTCTAACTTGAAAAACGACGGGAACGTAACGACGTTGGTGTGGGACGCTGGGAGAATTCTCTCGGACCAATACCACTTTGAGGGAGAAATCGTGGTCGGGTGGGACGCGTCCGATACGGGTGAAAGAGACGGGAACTACGATTACGGCTACGACCACAACTACTGTCTCGTGTTTCGAAACGAGAAATAACGGATAGCGCCCGTACTGTGTACTCGGGCAGCGCCAGCCGAACCACCTCGTCAGCGCGCGACAGGAGGAAGGACGGGTTGTGCAATACGATCCAATCGGACGGCGCGCGATGGCGTACGCCAGTGCGCCCGCGCGAGAGACGACTGAACGGAGTGAGGGAGTCGGTTGGGGAGGGTGTGGTGCGGTAGCGGTGTGGTCGCGGACGGGACTTCTGAAAGGCTTCGCCTTTCAACTCCCCGCTCATGCCTTGCGGGGATGAAAGGGGCCGTCCGTTCGCGCTTACGTGGTCGCTTGCGCGGGCCACTATTATTGGCCGGGCGGGGGCTTTCGAAGTAGTCGTCTCGGTGGCTGCAATCGCAACAAAATCAGAATTCGAATCAAAATCAACGCGGTCTACCGCGGTTCCATCCCGTCGTCCTCAAATCACCGCGACAGCCACAACTCACGAAGTAGTTCGTGGCAAAAACGGGCCGGGCGCGATTTGAACACGCGACCGTCTGATTAAGAGTCAGACGCTCTGCCTAACTGAGCTACCGGCCCAACGCATTCGGAAAAAGTCGGGTGGGACGTAAATACGTTTCCTTTCGGACTGCGGTCTTCGGGTTTGGCCGAGAAACGAACGACCCCGAGTGACCCGCAGGGGTCAGTAATCACCGAGAACGCCGAGTTTCCGCGCGCGGCGCTGACAGAGGGTGAACGCTACGTAACCGACGACGGTGTACACCACGGCGACGCCGACCAGAATACCGAGGTCGGTCGGGTCGATGTTCCAGAGGGACGTTCCGTTCTGCATCGACTGGCGGAGCAGATAGCTCCCGAGCGAGAGGGGGAGGAACTTCGCCAGCGGCACGTCCGTCACGGGTGCCGAGAGCAGGCCGATGAAGACGAACTGCATCAACTGGAAGGCCGCGCTGATTCGTTTGTAGAGCAACGCGAGGCCGCCTAACGCGAACCCGAGTCCGATGGCCGACGCGATGGTCAGAATCCCGAGCGGGATGACGGTCACGAAGTCGATGATGAGCGTCTCGCCCGTCGTCACCAACATCAACACGAGGATGAGACTACCCCACACGAAACTCCACAGCAGGTTGACCACGGTCTGAATCGTGATGACGCGCCCGATGCCGAACGGCGTCATGTACAGCTGTTCGAGCGTCCCCCACTGCGCTTCCTGCGTCATCGTCTGTGCCAGACTGGAGAACGCTATCTGCGTCATGGTGAACAGGAAAAAGCCGACGATGATGCCGCCGAGCGAGTCGTTCAGGGACCGACCGGCGACCGCCTGCCCGCCGAAGAAGATGAGCAAGAAGAGGATGTAGATGGTGCCGATTTGTGCGACCGTGTTGACGATGTAGCGTTTGAGCAGGATGTACGACTTGATGAAGTTGCCGCGAAAGAGGACGTAGTTGCTCATCCGCTTCCCTCCAGCATGTTGTCTCCGTCATCCCCGGTTATCGTGAGGAACACCTCTTCGAGGTCGGATTCGTTCGACGAGACGGATTCGATGGCGACGCCGCCGTCGCGGAGGATATCCACGACGTCGTACAGTCGTCGTGGCGTTTCGACGGCGACGGTGAACTCGGTGCGGTTGTCGGACGTCTTCCACCGGCTGGTTTCGTAGGTCCCCTCGACGGTTTCCCGGTGGGAATCCGGCAGACGACCTTCGAGCACGACCCGATAGGTCCGCGTATCGAACAGGTCCGAGAGCGCGTCCACGGGGCGATCGACGACGATTGACCCCTCGTTCATGATGATAACGCGGTCGCACAAGCTCTGTACGACGTCCATGTTGTGACTGCTGACGACGATGGTTCGGTCGTGTTCGTCGACGAGCGTCCGCAAGTCGCGTTGGAGGTCGCGGGCCGCCTCCACGTCGAGTCCGAGCGTCGGTTCGTCCATGAAGACGACCGGCGTATCGCGCGCCAAGGAGATGGCGAGCGAAACCTTCTGTTTCATCCCCCGCGAGAGGTCCTTGACGACCTCGTTCGCCTTGTCGGTGAGCCGCAACTGCTCCAACAACTCGTCGTGTTGGTCTCGAACCGTCTTCGGGTGGATTCCCTGCAAACTGGCGAAGTAGTCGAGGTTTTCCCGCACCGTCAACCGCCAGTACGCGTTTCGATTGCCTTCGAGGACCGCGCTGACGTTCTCGTACGCGCCTCGGTAATCGTCGTGAACGTCGACGCCGTTGATGTGAACCGACCCGTCCGTCGGAATCAGCAGTCCGAGCGTGGACTTGATGGTCGTCGTCTTCCCCGCCCCGTTCGGTCCGAGAAGCCCCACGATGGTGCCGGACTCGATGTCGAACGAGACGTCATCGACGGCGGTGATGGCGTCTCCATCCCGCGTCGAATACTCCTTTGTCAGATGTTCCACACTCACGGCGATTTCGCCCGTGGCCGAATCGGACGGCGAAGGAGTGTGGTCCGTGTCCATTTCGAGCGTGCCCATTAGTACCAAAGAGGTTTAGTGACGTTACTTTTGAAAGTTTCGATGGTGAATACGATTCTCCCACCGAGTGATTAAAACAGTGCATCGGGCTGGTTTCAGCGGCGCTCCGGGAGGATTAAGTACCGGCCGGGGCTACGGCCCAATAGTAATGAGCGCCGGGATAACTATCTCCTCGATGTCTACGTACGCCATTCTCGGTTGTGGGAGCGTCGGCTACGCCGTCGCCGAGGAACTCGTTGCACAGGGGAAGGAGGTTCTCATCGTCGACAGGGACACCGACCGCGTTGAGGCGCTCCGTGACCAGGATTTGAACGCACAGGGGGGAGACATCCGCGAGGAATCGGTCGCCGAAGAGGTCGGTGACCGCGACGTCGTGCTCATTCTCTCCTCGGACGTCGCCGCGAACAAGGAAGCCGTCTCGAACCTGCAGGCACGTGGCGGCGAGCGGTTCACCGTCGTCCGAGCGAGCGACCCGGTGTCGGCCGACGAACTCACCGAGATGGGTGCCGACGTGGTTATCAACCCCTCGTCGGTCATCGCCAACTCCGCGCTTCGGTCGCTCGAAGCGGGCGAGTTGGAGTACAAGGCGCGACAGCTGTCCGGCGTCATCGAGGACACGTCGAAAAAACTCGCGGTGCTCACGCACGACAACCCGGACCCCGACTCCATCGCCAGCGCCGCCGCGCTCCAGACCATCGCCGAAAGCCTCGGCGTCGAGGCGGACATCCTCTATCACGGCGAAATCGGGCATCAGGAGAACCGTGCGTTCGTCAACCTACTCGGCATCGAACTCCTTCAACGGGACGAGGTTGACGTCGAGAGCTACGACACGTTCGCCCTCGTGGACCACATGCGGGCGACGCAACCCGAACTCGACCACCCGGTTGATATCCTCATCGACCACTACGAACCCGATTCGGAGTACGAGGCGGAGTTCTCCGACGTTCGCCCGAACGTCAGTTCCACCTCGACCATCATGACGAAGTACGTGCAGGAGTTCGACATCAACCTGAGCGAGGAAGTCGCCACGGCGCTCCTGTACGGCATCCGGGCGGAAACGCTCGACTTCAAGCGCGACACCACGCCCGCCGACCTCACCGCGGCGGCCTACCTGTATCCCTTCGCCAACCACGACACGCTCGAACAGGTCGAGTCGCCGTCGATGTCGCCCGAGACGCTCGACGTACTCGCGGAGGCCATCACGAACCGCGAAGTACAGGGCAGTCATCTCGTCAGCAACGCGGGCTTCATCCGCGACCGCGACGCGCTGACGCAGGCCGCACAGCACCTCCTCAACCTCGAAGGCATCACGACGTCCGCCGTCTTCGGTATCGCCGACGACACCATCTACCTCGCCGCGCGGTCGAAGGACATTCGGATGAACATCGGCAACGTCCTGCAGGACGCCTTCGACAACATCGGCGAAGCCGCCGGTCACTCCACGCAGGCCAGCGCGGAGATTCCGCTCGGCATCTTCACCGGCATCGAGACGAACGAGGACAACCGCGATACGCTCCTCTCGCTCACCGAGGAAGCCGTCAAAAAGAAACTGTTCGACGCGATGGGCGTGGATGGAGAAACGAACGGAAATTAGACGACCGCTTCTTCTTCGCCGTCTTCGGATTGCTTCAGTCGTTCCACGACGTCGTTGACGAGGATGACGTCGCCGACCGCGCGTACCCACCGATACGGGATGATGACGCCGCGTCCGCCCTGAATCCGCTTGCCGAACAGTTCGTCGTTGATGCCGCCGAGCGCGAGGCCGGTCACGGCGATTTCGTTCAGGTCGAGTCGAACGTCGTCGACCTCTCCAACGAAGACGCCGTTGTTGGAGTACACCTCGCGGCCGACGAGCGTGGTGATTTCCTCTGGGGTTCCGTCCATATGAACGTGGATGGTATGCGCGGGCCTTAACTCTTGGCAGATACCGTATCGAGGACATCTTCGAACGCGTCCAATCCCTCCTTCACCGTCGCCGTATCGAGGCCGAGACTCAAGCGGAAACGGTCGCTATCGTCGAAAAAGCGGCCCGGAACGACGAGGATGTCCTCCTCCCACGCGGCCGCCGAAACCTCGTCGCCGTCGGCCGACTCGTGGGCGAAGAAACCGTAGGTACAGCCCGATGGAACGTCCCCGGAGAGGTCGTCGCGCTCGGCGACGAACGACGCGAGGAGTTCCCGGTTAGCCTCGATTCGCTCGCGCGAACCGTCCGCGAGGTCGGACTCGGCGTACAGCGCACGGCGGGTGAGGGCCATCCCGGGTGCCGAAATCGCCGGAACGTGGAACATGACCGACCGCGCACGCGAGACGAACTCGGCGTCGGCGACGAGCCACCCGACTCGAACCGGCCCGAACCCGAGGAACTTGGTCATCGAGTTCGTGACGACCGTGTTCGGGAGGTCGGCGGCGGTCGGGCCGCCGAACACGCTGGCCTCGCCGTTCGCACAGAAGGGTGCGTACACCTCGTCGACGAGGAGGGTCGCGTCGTTGTCGGCGGTAATGCGGCTCGCCTCGGCGAGCGTCTCCCGACTCGCCCCGCGTCCGCTCGGGTTGTGGCGGTTCGTGACGACGACACAGCACGTCTCCTCATCCATCGCCGCTTCGATTCGTCCGGGGTCGAGTTCGTATCCGTCCTCTTCCGGCCGTCGGAACCGGTCCACCGTGGCACCGAGGCCGTCGGGCGTCGCCACCAGCGGTTCGTAGCCCGGTTTTTCCACCATCACTCGGGGGTCCCGATGCTCGTCGTCCGCCTCGTCTGTCTCCTCGTCCGCGTTCGCGTCGTCGATTGCCGCCGCCATGGCGACGAAGTTGGCGTGGGTCGCCCCGGCCGTGACGAGGACGTTCTCCGTCCCCACGTCGTAGGCGTCGGCGATGATGGTTTCGAGGTCGAGGTCGTCCGGCGGAGACGGGAGGGCTTCGAGTTCGGGCGGGACGATGCCGTCCGGTTCCGGGACCGCCCGCCGAAGGTCGCTCGACCCGAGGTCGTGGGTCGCGGCCTCGGGACGACCGGTAATCCACTCGAGATAGTCGATATGCGGGAACATGGCGGGGGCTACGAGTACGAGGGTCTTAACGTTCGGGAAGGGTGCAAAGCGCGTCGTCGAAGGAATCAGTCGGTTCGTATCGCGTGTGGCATCGACCTCGCGTCCGCCGCGAGCGAGTCGAACCGGTCGCGGGCGTCTTCGGCCATCGGATAGACCCCGTGGTAAGGGTCGGGGTCGTCGTCCACCCCGGAAACCGTTCGGATGGCGTCCGCGATGGACTCGTAGTTGTCGCCGACGATATCGCCGACCAGCGTCGGCACGCCCGCCCGCTCACAGAGTTGGCGGGCCGCGTCGCGCCCCACGTACACCCGTTTCTCCTCGCGTTCCGCGAACACCAGCGCGAACGGCGTCTCGTCGAACTGAGCTTCGAGAAACGACTGGGCGGCGTCGTCGTCCCACGGAACCGCGCCCACGCCGCGAACCCGTCGGAGCGCGGACGCGGCGGCCGAGCAGAACGGACAGTCGCCGTCGAAGACGAGCACAGCGCGATAGTCGGTCATGCGATTCGGCGTACGTGATTTTCGCGGAAAAGCGTTCTCGCACCGGGAACAGGAGAGTCGAAGGGAAGCCGAGCGAACGAGGAGAGCCGCGAGCGCGTTCGTCCCTCACCGCTTCGAGCGTCCGGGCGGTTGGTCGTGTTCGGCCCGAACGTCGAGCATCTCCTCGTACTGGCAGGCTTCGAACGCGAGGTCCGAACGCGGTTTCGCGGTGCACGGCAGAATCATGTCTTCCTCACGGTCCTCCTCGTAGTAGCGCCGGGCGTCCGACTGGTCCACGTCGCCGGAGAGCAGTTCGGCGGCACAGGTCGTACACCAACCCTGTTGACAGTCGGCGGGGAGCCACACGCCGCTCTCCCGCGCGGCGGCGAGGAGGTATTCGTCCTCGGGCACGTCTATTTCCACCGTTTCGCCCGCCTGCTCCACGTCGCACTCCTCGGGGACCTCGATTTCGACGGTGTAGGAGCTCACGGGAGTACTTACGATCGAAGAAAAATGTGGGTGTCGGCCTTCGTGGTTCCCTACGCCGACTCGTTGAAACTGTGGTTCTTGGAGTACGGCGCGTCGCCGGGTTGGTCCCGGACGAAGTGACCGGCCGGGTTAACTTCGTCGTCGCGTTCCATCGAGAGCAGTTCGATGAACCACGCCTCGTGGTCGATTTCTTCCTGCAGAATTCGGCTGGCCATGTCGTACGTCCGCGGGTCACAACCTTGGGTCATGTCACAGACTTCGGACCACGTTCGAATCGCACACCGTTCGGCTTCGAGAAGGACTTCGAGGATGTTCTCGGCCGTCGGGTCGTCCGGCAGTTCGGCGTGCGGACAGCTCGCGCGGTCCATGAAGTCGCCGATGTTCACGGGGATGTGGCCGCCGAGTTCGTACACCCGCGGCATCACGAGTTCGAAGTGAGCGCGGTCTTCGAGACGCGCGTCCTCGGTTATTTCCTTGTAGTCCTCGTGACCCGCGAGGTGGGTGCGGAGATTGGTGTAGTAGTAGTACGTGGAGAACTCAGCCCCGATAGCGTCGATGAGCGTCTCACGAATTTCTTCCGGGTCCCCACCCCGCTCCCGAATGACCTGCATACCGACTCGGTCGCTCGTGTCGCCCGGCGATACGCTTCCGGAACCGTGTTTCTTGTCGTCTGACATAGTTTCTGACCTCCTCATAGCACAGGATTCCAATTTCCTTAAGATTTTCTTCTGAATACTGGCCAAAATTTTCAAGTGAGCAAAAACAATTTGCATATTATTCGTTTCGGCGGAGTTTCCCACCTCGGAACGTTACCGACCGGTAGAGGGAGGTGGAACGGAGAAATGTACGCGTTGAACGGTCTCCACCACGATTACGGACGGTGACGAATTCACCCGTAATCGGTAATTACTCAAGAGGGTAGTTCGCATTGAACCATACACTTCCCGGTGGGCGACTGGCCGACGTGAATAACCCCCCACTTCCGGGAGCAACGCCCCCATACCGTCTGCTTTCTCTTGGGGTGATGCGGGAAATTCCAATTTATTTCCTATAATTATCATTTAGAAAAAGCTATCGTCGGGCGGTTCCTCCGGACTGATGCGATGTCCGAAAGTAATGACACGTTAACGACGTACCTCGCGGAGAACCCACGAATGATCGGCGTGCTGTTCGCCATCTGCCTGCTGCTCACGCAGACCGGTAGCGTGGCGGCGGCGGCGGGCGGAACGATTCGGTAATCACCGTTTTTATAGCAGTCCCAGATTTAATTCGGTCGACCACGTGAGGTCGCCATCGACGATCACCGGTATCTGTTCGAGGCGGAGAAACTGAACCAGCGTCTCCTTGTCAACCGAGAACGTGCTCACCTCCCCGCCGCTCAAAAAGTAGGTGTCGATGTCGTTGATGAACGGAGTGAAGAGGGCACCCATCCCAGACTCGACCGTCGGATACGTCAGTATCCGCAGTTCGTAGCGCCCGTCGTTTCCGTCCGCGTCCAGATGGCAGACGAACGGTGTCCCGCTTTCGCTCTGGGCGATTTCGATGCTCCCGTCACCGACGACGATGTACTGATTACCGACCATCCGCTGGTCCCGAACGATGGTGAGCGCGGACCGAAGAGAGAAGCCCCGGTTCAGGAGTCGTGCGATGGTTCGACCGACCGCTATCGCGCTCTTGTTCGTGATTTCGCTGTAGGTGACGACGCCGCCGATACTCCCGGAATCGATGAGTTCGAGCCCCTGTTCGTACGACCGACACCCGTTCAACAAGAAGGTATCGACCGCAACGCCGTCGACCGATCCGACGTCGAGTTTTCCGTCCCGACAGATGAAATGGCCGTCCTCTACGTGACCGATGTAGTGGAGGAAGTCGGTTGGGGTGGCGAGTACCGACGCCAGTTCGTCCACCGAGAGGTTCCGATGAACGTCGATGTCGAACGCGAGTTCGTCCCGTTTCCCGTAGAGTGCGTCCCCCGCGTCGTACTCCGCGCTCATCTCCGGTTCGTTACACACCACCGTGATGTCGATACCGTCGGTCGAGGACGAGCGCTCCAATCTGTTCTCGAACGCGCGTTCTATCAGCTTGTTTGCGCCGATGGGCATCCCCTCGCCGAGCCACGCGCGTTCCAACGAATTCGTCGAGGTCGGCGCGACGTACCGGCCGGGGTCGGCGGGACGGTCCTCCCGTCGTGATCCTCCGCCGCGCAGAAAACTGTCGATCGGGTCGGGAACCTCCGGTGCCGGTTCGTGGCGCTCGTCCTCTCTCGGCGACGAGATGAACGAAAGGTTGTTCACCAGATACGGAATCGACCGGACGTTGGCGATATCGTCCGTAACCGTCGTCGACAACAACCACGTCGGGACGTGCTCCCGAACGACGTCGAACGGAATATCGAGATACGTTTCGAGTTGCTCGGCGAGGTCCAGTTCGTACAACTCGTCGAACGAGAGGTCGAGAAGCGGTTCTATCACGCGTCGCTCGTGAAGCGGTATCCGATACAATCCCTCGGTCCGCGTCACACAGTCGAAAAACAGCGACTGCGCGAGAACCCGTTCGATTTCTCCCTCGTATCCCCGTTCGTGGTGGTCGAGGGGGTGAACGAAGCCGCGGTCCGTCACGAGCCTCGGTTCGTCGCCCGGAACCACGGTCGCACCGAGATAGTACGCGAGGGTGCTCGCCGAATATATCATCGGTAGTTCGGGAGGAAGCTCGATTCGGACCCCCGTCTCCGGCGGCGAGAGTTCGTCAGGGACGTGCAGTTCGTCCCCGAGTTCGATTCGAGGGGGATGGCCCCTGAGCGACGGGAGCGACCGCTCGCAGCTCAGCGTCTTCAACGCCGACCCGAACGTCGAAACAGCGGTCATCACGTCCCGTGGGTCCGTCGTCGTCGTCACCGTCGCTTCGGGCTGTTCGTGATAGGACCGCGCGCCGATTCGAACCCGCGTCTCCGTGCCGAAGTCGAACGCCATGTGCTCCGCCGACGACGCGAGGGTCATCTCGCCGGAGACGCGCAGGTAAATTCGGATGGGTGCGTTCAGTTCGACGAGGTACTCCCCGTCGGGAAACTGTTCGTACGAAAAATCCTCGGCTTCCCGCAGGAAGGCCCCGTCGATACCTCGGACGTGCGTGATGACGACGTACGGCAGCATGAGGCTGTCCGTCGTGACTTCGACGGCACTGTCCACCGGGAAGTGAAACTGGTCGGTATCCGTCTGTCGCGGGTCCACGGGGACTGACGTTCGAATGGGGAACTGTCTCCGATGAATCGGGTCGACGACGGTTACTCCCGGGAAGTCCGAACTTCGGCGAAATATCGGCTTCATTACTGTTCTGTAGGTTGGCTCGCTATGCGGTACTTCGCAGACATCTCATATTCTGACAGGGACCGGCGGGCGGAAACCGTTAGAGTGGGAACCACGTGGTCGTATAGTCCGTGTCGTGTAGATGCCACCGTTGCATCGGACCTCGCGCACCGACCTTCAGTTCGATTGTTCCGTCGAACAGCGGTTCGACGGCTCGAACGGGTGCGGAGTCGTATGCGCCCGGGAAGAGATACTGACCCAAGCCGGACACGTCTTCGACGGTCTTCGTAACGTCTCGCACGAACTCCTCCACCGAGGACGCCGACTTCTCCTCCGAGAGGAACTGTAATGAATCGAAACAGAATCGAAGCTGACCCGGTTCGAACCCTTTTTGCCGATATTGGAGTTCGAAGATGTCGTCCACAATCGCGGTTTCGAACTCGTCGAGCGACCCGACGACCGGCGTCACGGACGGTCTGTTCTGTCGGTTCTGCGGTCGTACTTCCGTCGCGGAACGTACCGCCGCTTCGTAGGTGAGGATGTGAGCGTGGTCGGTGTCGGCGGTCGCGCGTTCGAGACGCCCCCGGGCCGTGTCCGTATCTCGTCCGTAGAGCGCGAACAGATGCGTTCTGCCGTACTCCGGCTCGCCCAAGAACTGCGCGCTCAACTCGTCGAAAACGTCGGCCGGAACGTCGCCCGTGAGCAGTACGTTCCCCCCGGACCGTTTCAATCGCCCGAGTTCCGACTCGATTTCTATCGTTCCGTCGCTGCTGACCGTGACGTAGTGACCCGCGAACGTGAACGTCACTTCGCCGTTCGCGCGCGGCGTTCCGTCGACGAGGGGTCGAAACAAGTCCTCCAGCGCGTCCGGGTCGATACGTCCGTACAGCGATTCTGGGACGTCGGTCGCACTAACCCGAGCACGGTCCGCCATCTGCTGGACGATATACGTTCCCAGCGGCACCCCGCTCCCCCAATCGTACTGCAGCCTCGCCGGTTCCTCGACGCCGCACATGAACGGCAGGGCAGCATCATCCTCCATCGAACCCATAATCTGGTATCGGTAGTAGCTGAACGGCTAAAAGCGCTTGTGCTGGTTTTGCGTTATATCAACTAACGGTATCGAAATCCAACTCGACGAGAAACCGGATTCCGTACGGGTATCCCCCATACGACCGTATATCGAACCATAGAAACAACCCAACTGACATCTATTGCGAACCCGATGAAGAACGAGCAACTGCCGGAGGATAGTTCCACCATCGGGTGATTCATGCGTATTACTGTAGTAGAACTGGTATGGGCGATACATCGGACCGTGAGGAGGGGAGACTCATGGAGTTACTACGCTTCTTGGAGGCGGTCGGTGCCGAGTCGCTCACTTCCACGGAGGACTGGGTTTTCGAACTGCTCAAAGACGAACAACGGAGATACCTCGTCCTCTATCTCAGCGAACAGGAAACCCCGACACCGATTTCGCGGGTGGCGGCGGACGTAGCGAGTCGGTGTAACGACACGCCCGTGTCGAACGTAACGCCGTCCGAGCAGGAGCGAGTGCGCGTTCGACTCGAACAGGAGCACCTGCCACGTCTCGGGGACTACGGAATCATCTCGTGGTCGTACGGGGAGGACGTCGTGGACCCGATTCCGTCGCTGTTGAGCTCGGACGAAGAGTAGCGTTCCGTGGTTCGGCCCGCCAAAGCTCGCTCGGCCGGGTCCCGTCGTGACATGCGCGATGGACGAAACCGGTTAGAGCGTCCACTGCCAACCCCCTCGCAGTGCAGGACACCATCGACTGGCTTCGCGGGCGACCCTACTACGAGGGGCAAATCGCTCGCCACGAAACCGTTTCGGGGAACGACGGCGAGTTTCGGGACCTCCCGCTCGAATCGCGGTTGGAGTCGGCCCTCGAAAAGCGCGGCATCGACCGACTCTACCGCCACCAAGCCGAGGCAGTGGAGTCGGTCCGCGACGGGAAAAACGCCGTCATCGCCACGCAAACCGCGAGCGGCAAGAGCCTCGCCTACACGATTCCGGCGTTCGAGCGCGCGATGGATCACGGCGGTCGAACCCTCTACATCGCGCCGCAGAACGCTCTCATCAACGACCAAGAGGAAACGCTGTCCGAACTCGCCCGCGACTTGGGCTTTGGGAGTCGCGTCTCGATAGCCCAGTACACCGGCCGACTCGACAAGAACGAAAAGCGGGCCGTACGCGACCGAATGCCGACCGTCGTGCTCACGACGCCCGACATGCTCCACTACGCCCTGCTTCCGTACGCGCATCGCCTGTGGGACTGGTTTTTCAAGGGGTTGGAGACGGTCGTCATCGACGAAGTTCACGAGTATCGCGGGGTCTTCGGTAGTCACGTCGCGCTCGTCCTCCGCCGACTCGCCCGCGTCTGTGAGCGGTTCGACGCCGACCCGCAGTTCGTCTGCTGTTCCGCGACCATCGGTAATCCGGTCGAACACGCGAGCGCCGTGACCGGCCAGCCCGAACCCTCGTTCGACCTCGTGGACGAGAACACGAGTCGGACCGGACCGACGCACTGGCTCCTCTGGAACCCGCCGGAGTACGAGGACGACCGGTACGGCGGCACGAAGCGGCGGAAATCGAACCACGGCGAGACGAAGCGCATCTTCGCCGACCTCGTGGGACGGGACTGCCAGACGTTGGTCTTCACCCGCGCTCGACAGGCCGCGGAACGGTACGCGATGGAGAGCGCCGACGAACTTCGACGGCGAGGGGACGGCGACCTCGCCAACGACATCGCGGCGTATCAGGCGGCCCTGCGGAACGACCGCCGTCGAGAACTGGAGGACGGCCTCCATTCCGGGAACGTCCGGGGCGCGTGGAGCACGAACGCGCTGGAACTCGGCGTCGATATCGGGGGACTGGACGCGGTGCTGCTCGACGGCTATCCCGGCACGCGCATGGCGACGTTCCAGCAGGCCGGACGGGCGGGGCGGGGGACCGACCCCAGCCTCGTCGCGCTCGTCGCGGGCGAGGACCAACTGGACCAGTACCTGATGGCGAACCCGGACGAGTTCTTCTCCGGCGACCCCGAGCGGGCGGTCGTCAATCCCGAAAACGCGGAACTGCTCCCCTCCCACGTCACCTCCGCGGCCCGCGAGACGTGGCTCTCGCCGGAGGACGAGACCTATTTCGGCCCGGATTTTCCCGAACTCGTCGCCGACCTCGAAGCGCGCGGCGAACTCGAACGGCGGCAAACGAGCGGCGGGGTCCGCTGGGTGTACGACGGCGACGGAAGTCCCCAGCACGAGATGAGCCTTCGCACCATCGACGACCGCGAAATCGACCTGCTCGACCGTTCGCGGGGTGACGTCATCGCCTCCCTCCCGTTCAGCGACGCGCTCAACGACGCCCACCCCGGCGCGATATACCACCAGCAGGGCCAGTCCTACGAGGTGGTCGACCTCGACCTGTCGCGGGACGTCGCCGAACTCTCGCCGACGTGGGCGGACTACCACACGAAGACGCTGACGGACAAGGAGATAACCGTCGAGGAGGATTTGTCGGAAAAGTCGCTCCCGACCCGCGAGGACTGCACCGTCCGGTTCGCCGACGTGACGATGCGAAAGCGAATCACCGGGTTCGAGCGCCGGGATGCAAAGCGCGGCGAGACGCTGGGACGCGAGTCGCTCTCCCTGCCGGAACTCACGCTCCGAACCAAGGCGCTCTACTTCACGATCCCCGACGACCTGGAGCGTGAACTGCGGGCGATGGACGGCGACTTCAACGGCGCGATTCACGCCGCCGAGCACGGGATGATTTCGCTCTTTCCGCTCGAACTCCTCTGTGACCGCGGGGACATCGGCGGCCTCTCCACGCCGCTTCACCCGCACACCGGCACGAGCACGATTTTCATCTACGACGGCTACCCCGGCGGCGTCGGACTCACCCGAGAAGGGTACGAAACCGTCGAATCGCTCATGACGAACACGCGGGAGATGCTTCGCGCGTGCGACTGCGAGTCGGGGTGCCCGTCCTGCGTACAGTCGCCCCAGTGCGGGAACGCGAACGACCCGCTCGACAAACGACTCGCCGAACACCTCCTCGCCGACCTCACGGTCTGAGTCGCAACGCTTTTAGGCTGTCCTAAACCTAAATTAGGTTAGCCTAAATATGGACGACATCCTCCGGCGAACCCGACGCGAAATCGAGGAGCTATCCGTCGAATCCGGTCCGTTCTCCGTCGCCGCCGCCGAAACCGGCGAGTGTCCGACTCCGATTACCGGCACGCGCTTCGAAACTCACGACGACGCCGCACGTGCCGCGGACCTCGCACGCGAGTATCGAAACGCCCTCCGCGACCACGACCCGGACCTGCCGACGTACCGCTTCGTCGTCACGGAACTCTCGACCGAACACCTCCAGATGGTCGGCGTCCGCGAGCGGACCGACGGCGTTCGCGCCAACGGACTCCCGCAAACACAGCGGTCCGTTACCGTCACCAGCGACCGCGAAGGCGCGTGGCTACGGATGGAAAACGCGCCGCTCGTTCACCTCGCGCGTGACTGTGGACCGGTCGGTGACGACGCCGTTGGCCGTCAGCTCGACTCGAAACTCTGAGACGTCAGCGGATTTCCTCCCGAAGCTCCGGGATGAGGTCGAACTCTCGGTTCGTATCGCCCAGCACGAGTAGCGAAAAGTAGCCGAGATACGTCCGAATCGGCACGCGAACCAGCGCGAGCGCGAAGAGAAGGCAGGCGACGTATCCGAGAACGAGCGCGCCGAACAGGACCAGCGCCACCGGATTCGAGAGCGTCGCACTGATGGCGGCGAATCCGCCGAACGCGACGACCAACAGGACAGCGAAGATGGCGAACGGAATCAACAGGAATACCGCGATGATACCGCCCGCGATGGAGACGAGGAAGCCGACCGCGATGGCGAGGAAGAACTTGAGCACGAGGTAGACCCCGTACTGTTTCCACTCGCGGCGAAGCGTCGGCCAGAAGGCCTGCCAACCCGCTATCACGCCTCGCTCCTGAAGTATCATCACGGGAACGACGAAGTTCGTCGTCAGCCCGTCCACGAGCGCGACGAACAGGGCGAGCAGTATGAACACGGGGATGAACACCAGCACCGTCCCGGCCGCGATGGACGGCGAACCAGCCGAAAACACCGGGACGGTGACGAGGATGAGGACGCCGATGGGCAGTACGACGACGAGAAAGAGGACGAGTCGAAACACGAACAGGCGAAGCCCCTGTCCGAAGTATCGACTCATGTATCGCCGAACGTGAACCTCCCGTGAGCGAAGCGACTCCACGAATGCGAACTCCATCATCGACCCGATGAGGGTGAACAACAGCCCCAGAAGGACGGCGACGATGATGACCGCCGCGACCACTAGCAGAATCGTGTCGGTGGGTATCGAGACGTCACCGCCGCCCGGCGGACTCGGGGGCGTCGGAACCGGGTCGTTCGACCCGGAGGAGAACTGCATGCCCCCCTGAAACGGGGAGGACGAACTGGCCCCTCCGAGGAAGAACACCACGATGGCGAGTCGAAGCCACGTTCCCGCGTCGAACGGGAAGAGGAACTCCCGCGTTCCCTCGATGGCGTCGTCCAGCGCCTCGACGGCGTACCATGACATGCGTAGCTGTTGTGCGTCTTGATAGTTAAACTATCGGACAGACCGACTCATAACGTGAGCGACGTACTCCTCGGGAAGCAGGAGGACGTTGTACGTGAACGTGGTCTGTACCCCCACGACCAGAAACGCGACGAGTCCGTGAAGCACGAACGTCAGAAGATAGCTGACGAGGAGGTTGCCGACGGTGGCGACGACGTGGACGAACGAGGTCGCTCGTATCTCCGTCGTCACGTTGGGTTCGACCGTGAACTCGCCGAACGTGAGGAAAGCGAGGAAGGCGAACGCCACGACGGCACCGCCGACGTAGGCGAACACCTCCGATGCGGTCGGCGTGCCGAAGCGAGTCAGAAGGAGCGCACCGCCGCCCCAGATAGAAAGCGTGTAGCCGTACGCCCGTACTTCCGAGAGCAGGTTTCTGGCAAGTCGGCGTCTCGGGGTCATACCCGACATTGAACCGGCTGAAAGAAATGCGTAGTGGGCTATTCGACGATTATGTCGTCGATATGCGAACTGACCGTCTGACAGAGGAGTTCCGCGAAACCGGTTTGGGAACTCCAGATGGCGCTTTCGCGCTCGCCGAGGATGCTGATGAGCACGGTATCGTCGTCCACGATGAGGATGCGCCCTGCAGGGGCCCCCTCCGGCTTGTCGTGACGAACGACGAACCGTAGCCCATCGAATCGGTCCCGCAGCGACGGGTCCTGCGAGACGACGAGAACGTCAACGCCCGCAGTCGCCCGTTCCCGAAGTATCTCCGTGAGTTTCTCCGTGACCAGCGATTCGTCGTGAAGGCCGAAGACGATTCTCGATTCGGCTTCCGCCACCAACTGGCAGATTCGGCTGCTGACGGCATCCTTGCCGTCGACCGACCACACGTCTTCGCGCTCCTCGTCGCTATCGACGAACTCGTTTTTCGCCGATTCGAGGTAATCGAACGCGCGTTCTTGCGTCCGCTCGAACTGGTCGCGGAGGAGCGACTTCGCCGCCTCCAAACTCACCGGTCGATACTGAATCGGCTTGGACTGTTTTACCTCCACCAAGCCGCGCTCCTGGAGGTCTTCGGCCGCGCCGTACACCTGTGACCGCGGTACGTCGGTGACGCCGTGGATGTCCCGCGCGGTCCCGGTCCCCAGCTTCTGTAGCGCGACGAACACCTTGGCCTCGTAGTTCGAGAGGCCGAGGTCGGTCAGCGCGTCGATGGCGTCAACTTCGTCCATGTCAGTCCTCACTCGGGGTTGGAGCACCTTCGGACTTCAGGTCGATGCTGCCGCGAGCGCCCGGTCCGAAGTAGCGCGTCCAGACGACGAGCAGACTCGGGAGAACCAACACGCTGGCGATGAACGCGTAGATGATGGTCAGTCCCGTGATGATGCCGAACTGCTGGAGCGCGGGCAGGATGGCGAAGGCGAGCACGCCGAAACCACCCACGGTCGTCGCCGCGCTTCCCAACAGCGCGCCGCCGGTTCCGGTGAGGCTGACGTGCATCGCCTCCCACACCGAGCCCTGTCGTTCGAGTTCGACGTTGTAGCGCTCGGAGAGGTGGATGCTGTAGGCGACACCCAACCCGACGGTGAGGCTCGTAATCATGCCCGTCAGGACGTTGAACGGCATTCCGAGGAGGTACATCGTCCCCAGAATCCACGCGACGCTGAACACGACGGGGAGCAGGGTGACCGCTCCGAGGGTCGCGCTACCTTCCGTGATGCGGTAGATGAGCATCAGGAACGCGAACACGGCGACCATCGTGATGATGAGGCTCTCGATGACCGTGTTGAGCAGGTCGTCCTGCACGATTTCGAAGACGATGGACTGGCCCGTCGCGGTTGCGGTGAGGCCGTCGAAGTTGTCGGCGACCTCACGCATCTGGGTCGTGACCGCCGAACTCGACGCGCCACCCTTCAGCGAGATGGTGACGCGAAGCGCCTCGTAGTTGCCGTCCTCGCGGTAGATGACGCCAGCGGCGTCGTCGGGCGCGGCGGCGAATAGCCCGTCGTAAACCGTCTCCAGGTTCTCGTCGGGCACGCCGTCACCGTCCGTATCCGCCGCGGTGAACGTCTGATTGAACGTCTCGTTCTGTGCGGCGACTTGCTTCATCACCGACAGCGGGCTCTGAACCTGTGGCTCACCGTTCGAGAGGGTGAGCGTGACGTCCTTCTTCGCCGCCTGCTCCTCCGCCCGCTTGACTTGTTCGAGCGCGTCATCACGGGTGATATCGCCCTCGACGAGTAGTTGAGCCTGAGAATCCTCCCTGACGAAGTTGTCGTTCACGAAGTCCAGGTTCTGCTTGGCGGAGTAGTTCCCGGGCTTGAACGGTTCCGGGAGCTGTTTCGTCCAGTGTGGCGGGCTACTGGCGAGGAAGTCCTCCTGCGAGAAACTCGTGTCCACTTTCGTCGCCCCGTAGCCGCCCGCCGCGCTGACGAGCAGCGTGAGGACGATGACCACGAGCGGCGCTTTCCGCGCCGCGGTCGCGCCCACGGTCAGGATGCTTCCGAGCGCGCCGCCGCCGGTACCGAACGCGCGCTTTTTGCGGTTGAAGCCGCGCGATTCGAGGAACCCGTCGAGTTCCAGTTTGAGGGCGGGAATCAAGCCGCCGAAGATAATCAGCGCCGCGACGATACCGACCGAACTCACGATACCGAAGTCCTGAATCGGCGGCAGCGGGCTGACCAGATTCGAGAGGAAGCCGATGACCGTCGTCGCGGTCACCCACGTCAGGGCCGCGCCGACGCTGACGAGCGCGACGCGCATCGACCCGCGAACGTCCTCGTCGGGGTTCGTCTCCCGCTCCTCGCGGTGGCGCATGAAGACGTGAATCGCGTAGTCGATTGCCAGTCCGATGAGGAGGACGGGCACCGCGATGAACATCTGGTTGAACGTGATGCCTGCCCAGCCCATGAAGCCGAATGTCCAGACGAGGACGAAGGCGATTCCGAGGATGCCGAGCAGGATGTCGAGGACGTCGCGGTAGGCGATGATGAGCGTCAGGATGACGAACAACAGCGCCAGCGGCCCGACGATGGCGAGGCTATCTGCCATCGACTGGTTGATCTCCTCGCTGATGATGCCGCTCCCGAAGACGAGCGCCTCGTGGTCGAACTCCTCGTCCGCGATGGTCTTCATCCCCTGCTGGGTGGAGACGAGCACGTCGGAGGCCTGTCCCTCCATCGACGACTGGCTCTCCTGTTTCTGGAAGATGACCAACATCGTCGCGTTCGCCTCCGTCGACCCGGTGTCGTAGGACGTCGGCATGAACGCCAACGCTTGGCTCGCCATGCCGCCCGAACTGCCGCCGTCGTCGGAGAGCACGGCCTTCGTCAGCGAATCGATCTGCGACTGGTTCATCGACTGCAACTGGTCGAGTTGCTCGGCGAGCGTCGGCATCGAGCCGTTTTCGAGCGCGCTCCGCTTTTGCTGCAGTTTCTCGCTCTGCTCGCCGAGTTTCTCATACTCGTCCGCCAGCACGCCTTGGGTGCCGAGTTTGTACACCTTGCCGAACTGCGACTGGATTTCGCCTGCCTGCTGCTTGTAGGTCGATTCGTTGATGTCGCCCGACCGGTAGGAGGCGTTCAAGCCGTCGAGTTTGGCCTGCAAGCCGCGCGCCTGCTGTGCGGACTTGTTGAACGTCGCCGACTGCTCGGCCGAGAGGTTCGCGGTGGCTGTCGCCCGCACCTGTGAGAGTTGAGCTTCGATTTTCGCCGACTGCTGGCGATACGATTCGTTGTCCACGTCGCCCGACTGATGGGACGCGTTCAACTGGTCGTATTTTCCCTGCAGCGCGCGCGTCTGATTCAGTGCGTCGCTCAGTCCGGCGGCCGTCCGGTTGAGTTGCTGGCTGCGCTGTTGGAGTTTCGCACCAGACGCTTTGAGCTCCGCGACCTTCTGCTGTTGAATCGCGGAGATGGCGATGACGTTCGCGACGCCGGTGGAGGCGGTTCCCTCCGCCAGCGTCTCGTTGATGGTTTGATTGTCCCGAAGGCGCTGTTGGAACTGTAACGAGTTCACCATCGCCTCCTTCGACAGGACGTTATCGCCCTTGAGGATTACCTGTACGGTGGTCGTATTCTCGTTCCCCGTCGTGAAGTTCGAGTTGATGTAGTTCAGTTTCTTCGCGGCCGGACTGTCGCTCTGGAACTGGTCGAGCGACGAGGACTGCTCTATCATCGGCGCGCCCGCCCCGACGAGAATCGTCGCAACGAGAAGCACGGCGATGATGGCCCGACTGTGCTTGGTTACGTTTTCGAAAAGCCGGTCGAGAAGCGTCACGGACGCCCTCCTCGGCTATGTAGCTGTAATGCCATAGCTGTTGTTAGAATACTACTGACAGCCCCACCAAAAAGATGGAGGTTTCGGTTTCTAGTATGACATAAAGTCACAAACACATTTCCGGTACAACGAAGAAACGGTCCAATCAGAGCACGTACAGCACTCTATCGCGCGTTTGTGCCGGACGAAATCCGGTTCGGGCGACGGCAGTACGTGCGGGGACGAGAATGGGACGGGTTCTCCGAGACGTGTCGCTTTGTGAATTTCATATCTACAACAACAAGTGGAATTTTCGTCAGTTCGCCATCAACGTTACCATCGTCCCC
This sequence comes from Haladaptatus sp. T7, assembly GCF_026008575.1. Taxonomy (NCBI): domain Archaea; kingdom Methanobacteriati; phylum Methanobacteriota; class Halobacteria; order Halobacteriales; family Haladaptataceae; genus Haladaptatus; species Haladaptatus sp. T7. The sequence goes on along the minus strand of NZ_BROP01000002.1, from coordinate 156,957 downwards.
GATACAGAGAGAGACGATGGTAGATTTGCTCACCGTACTCCATCTCCTCGGTGGCGTATTCCTCCTGCTGATGAACGCCTACTTCGTCGTCACCGAGTTCGCCATGACGCGGGTGCGACAGTTCGACGAGTCCGAGTTCGAGGATTCGAAGGGATTGCAGCGCGCGTGGGATATGACCGACCGCCTCGAAATCTATCTCTCCGGGTGCCAAGTCGGCATCACCATCGCCAGCGTCGGATTGGGTGTGGTCGCCGAACCAGCGGTGGTGGCGGTGTTCCATCCGGTCATCGAAGCCGTCGGTTTCGGGGGCGGCTCCACCGAAGCGCTCTCGGCGATTCTCGCACTCGCCGTCATCAACCTCCTGCACGTCATCGTCGGGGAGCAAGCGCCGACGTACCTGGGCATCGAGCGAACGAAGTTCGCGGCCCGATACGGGTCGGGCATCCTCTACTGGTGGACGAAACTGATGTCGCCGGTCATCATCCTCGCTGACAAGACCGCCAAGAGCCTCCTCTCCCTGTTCGGCGTCGAAATCGAACGCTCGTGGACGGAAGCCGAGGAATCGGACGGCGACGAGCGGAAAATAGTCAGCCGCGCCGACCTCCACCGCGAGATGGGCGACGTTCTCAGCGCGGTGGAGGGTCTCCCGGAGGAACGCGAAGAGGAGATTCTGGCCGCGCTTCAAATCGAGCGCGTCCCGGTTCGTGACATCGTGATTCCGCGGGAGGACATCGTGGCCCTCTCGACCGACGACCCCATCGAGGAGAACGTCGAACGGATGGAGAAGAACCCGCTCGTCCGCTTTCCGCTCATCGACGGGTCGCTGGACGAGTTTCGGGGAATCGTCTACGCGCCGACCGTCATCGAACGGTACGACGAACTTACCTCGGAGGAGATCTCGCTGACCGACATCGCACACGACCCGATGACGGTCGCGGGCGATACGAGCGTCGCGGACGCCATCGATCTGTTTCAGGCGCAAAACCAGGAACTCGCGCTGGTGTTGGACGGACAGGACGTCATCGGGTTGGTAACGGCGACGGACGCGTTCGAAGCCGTCCTCGGGGAGTTAGAGGATCCGATGGACAGGGAGATGGCCGCCTGAGGAATCGTTCGCCTACCGGTCGTGGAACTCTCGCGCTTGCTCGCGCGTCATCGTCTCCCACTCGCCGTCGTCGGTTCGTACCTGCACGTGTCCGTCGGGAATCTCCGTTTCGACCGTTTCAACGTGCGTTTCGAGGAGATGCGATTCGTACTGCTTCCACGCGGCCCGCTCCGACGGCGCGATGGCGATCCAACCGCACTCGTCTTGGCTGCACCGAATCATTGAATGTCGTCACTCGCTACGAGGGATATAAGCCTTGAGAAACGTCGGTGACGGTCAGTGGCGGTCGGTGGGGTCTATTCGCCGCTCACGACCCGCGAGGAGAGGTCGCCGATGGTTCCCTTCACGGTGTACTCCGGCGTCTCGATGTGGATCATCGAGTCCGCCGTTACGTCCTCGAACTTGAGTTCGAGGGTGTACGACCCGTCCGTCAGGATGTCCGTCGCTTCGTTCTGTCCGGTTTCGAGCTGTCGCGCCCACGCCGTCTTTCCGGCGAAGGCGGCGTCCGTGACGCCCGAGATGATGTACGCCACCGGATTGTACGACGTGTTGGAGCCGCGGATCGGGTAGTCCCTGTCGTGCCACTCCCAGAACCCCTCGTCGATGACGAACACGTTCTCGTAGCCCTTCTGCATGAGTGCGGATGCTCGAATCGAAGAGAGATGGTGCGGACAGCCACAGTAACAGACGATACGGTCGGATTTCGGCCAGTCCAGTACGGGGTCACGCTCCGGGGCACCACGGACGCCCGGTGCGGGACTCAACACGGCCCCGTAAATGTGCGAGGTCTTGTACTGTTTCGTACCGCGAGCGTCGGCGAACCGCGCTTCCCCGCGCTTGTACCAGTTGTAGACGATATCTGTCGGGACGAGGGGGACCTCCTCGCCGCCCTCGGATTTCGTGTCGAACGAGGACGGGTCGAAGCTCTTTTTCTTCGGCTTCTCGTCGAACTCCGGCGGATACCCATCGACGTTGCCGTCTTCGGGCATGGGATAACTCGAAGACCCCGAGCCACTGCCTCGATTGAGACACCCGCTCAATCCCGCGACTGCCACGGAACTAGCCGCGAGAAAGGTACGTCGGTTCATTACTATGGCCCCGTAGCAACTACCCCTTTATCAATTTTATTATTAACAGAACGCTGTTAATTACAGACTGCGTAATCGAATCGACGGTCGGTACGGAAAACATACCTAACAGGTTTGGCACCGTCTTTTTTCAGAATGACAGCGTACCAACTGCTATTCTCGGGGCACACCCAATGAAAGACACACACGTAGAGGCGGGGAAGGCGATACAGCAGCAGACCGGGAAAACGTTCCATCTCGCCACTCGGCTGTTGCCCGAGCGAGTGCGCCACCCGACGTACGTGCTGTACGGGTTCTTCCGTATCTGCGACGAGGTGGTGGACGACGCCGCCGACGTTCCGGCCGAGGAGCAAGCCGAACGGTTGGAGTCGCTCCGAAAGCAGGCGCTCGGGGAAGAACCACCCGATGACCCGATTTTGGAGGCGTTCCACGACCTCTGTGAATCACGCGGTATCGCGGACGAGGAGGTCGTCGTCTTCATCGACGCGATGGCGACGGACATCGACAAATCGCGCTACGAAACCTACGAGGAACTGGAGACGTACATGCGCGGTTCGGCCGCCGCCGTCGGGCAAATGATGACGTCGGTGATGAACCCGGACGACGCCGAGCGAGCGCGACCGCACGCGACGTCGCTCGGCGAGGCGTTCCAACTCACCAACTTCCTCCGGGACGTGCGCGAGGACATCGAAGACCGGAATCGAATCTACCTTCCTCGAACGACGCTCTCGCGGCACGGCGTGACCGACGAACAGATAGAGCGCCTCGAGTTCACGGCCGGGTTCGCCGAGGTCATGCAGGACGAACTTCGCCGCGCGGAAGCCCTGTACCGGGAGGGCGTCGCCGGAATCCGGTACCTCCCCGAGGACTGCCAGTTTGCGGTCTTGCTCGCGGCGGTGCTGTACGCGGAGTACCACCGCGTGATTCGAGCGCAGAGGTACGATGTGCTCTCCAAGGAACCGTCGCTGGGGACCGTCCGAAAGATCGTGCTCCTCGCCAAGACGCGGTGGCACTGGCGGAAGACGCGCGACCCCGAAACTGTCTTCCGGACCGTAAGCCCGGTCGGAACGCCAGAACACCGCGGGTCGGACGTGGAGCGTCGGGATACGCTTCCGACTCGATAACTCTCGCTTCTCCTCGTTTCAATCGTCACCGTGGCCTTCGCTGGCGTGCTCCGCGAACGACGGCAGGTCCGGAACCGAACGCATGTCGTGTGTCCCCGTCGGCGGCAGGTTCGCCGCCGCCGCGGGCGAGTCCGTCAGGTCCGTTTCGCCGTCTATCGATTCCATGTCGCCGTCGACGGCCCGCGCGTCCCGGTCGATGCGCATCGAGCAGAACTCCACGCCGCACATCGAGCAGTAGCGCGCTTTCTTGTAGTTATCGCCGGGGAGGGACTGGTCGTGGTACGCTCGTGCCCGTTCCGGGTCGAGGGCGAGTTCGAACTGTCGTGACCAGTCGAACTCGTAGCGGGCCTCCGAGAGCGCGTCGTCCCAGTCGCGGGCACCCGGTTGGCCGGTTGCGACGTCGGCCGCGTGGGCCGCGATTCGGTACGCCGCGAGGCCGTCCCGAACGTCCTCCTCTTCGGGGAGTCCGAGGTGCTCTTTCGGCGTCACGTAACACAGCATGGCCGCCCCGGCCCGAGCGGCCTCGGTGGCACCGATGGCGCTCGTGATGTGGTCGTACCCGGGCGCGATGTCGGTCACCAACGGACCGAGGACGTAGAACGGAGCGCCGTCGCAGACCTCCTGCTGGCGTTCGACGTTCATTTCGATGTCGTCCATCGGGACGTGTCCCGGTCCCTCAACCATGACCTGAACGCCGTGGTCCCGTGCCGTTCGGGTCAGTTCGCCCAGCGTCTCCAGTTCGGCGAACTGCGCGTCGTCGCACGCGTCGGCGAGGCAACCGGGCCGAAGGCCGTCGCCGAGGCTGAACGTCACGTCGTACTCGGCGAAAATCGCGCAAATCCGCTCGAAGTGAGTGTACAGCGGGTTTTGGGCCTCGTTCTCCTCCATCCACTTGGCGAGAATCGACCCGCCGCGCGAGACGATGCCGGTCTTCCGACCGTTGGTGAGCGGGACGTGTTCCAGCAACACGCCCGCGTGGACGGTCATGTAATCGACGCCCTGCCGGGCCTGTTTCTCGATGACGTCGAGCAGTAACTCGGGCGTGAGGTCGGCAACGTCGTCGACGCGCGTGACCGCCTCGTAAATCGGGACGGTTCCGACCGGAACCGGAGCGTGTTGAACGTTCGTCTCACGAATCGAATCGAGGTTCGCACCGGTGCTCAAGTCCATCACGGTGTCCGCGCCGTAGTGAACCGCCGCGTGGAGCTTTCGAAGTTCCTCCTCGGGGTCGCTCGTCGTCTCGCTGTTGCCGATATTCGCGTTGACCTTCGTGGCGAACTCTCGCCCGATTATCATCGGGTCGAGCACGTCGTGTTCGTGGTTGTTCGGGATGACCGCCCGCCCCTCGGCGATCGCTCGCCGAATCGTCTCCGGGTCCCTGCTCTCCCGCTCCGCCACTCGTTTCATCGCCGCGGTCAGTTCGCCGGAACGAGCGCGTTGGAGTTGTGTTTCCGACATCAATTACTGAGTTATATTACTAGGTAATAATTCTTGTCGAGCGAAATCGGCACCAACGTTCACCATCACCCGGCACGAACGTGGCGTATGCGAGTCGCAGTCCTCGAAGAACCCGGTTCCTTCGTCGTCGAAGAGCGAGACAAACCAGCCCCCGACCCGGACGAGGTGGTCGTCGAAATCGGCGAGGTCGGCATCTGCGGGTCCGACGTTCACTACTACGAACACGGCCGCATCGGCGATTACGTGGTCGAATCGCCGCTCGTCCTCGGGCACGAGAGCGCTGGCGAAGTCGCCGCTATCGGCGAGAACGCCGACGACGATTTCGACGTCGGCGACCGCGTGACGCTCGAACCCGGCGTCCCCTGTCGGCGCTGTCCGTACTGCAAGCGCGGCGAGTACAACCTCTGTCCCGACGTGACGTTCATGGCGACCCCGCCGGACGACGGCGCGTTCGCGGAGTTCGTCGCGTGGCCCGCCGACTTCACCTATCGGCTACCGGATTCCGTCTCGACCCGCGAAGGAGCGCTCTGTGAACCCTTGAGCGTCGGCATCCACGCCGCTCGACGGGGCGAGGTCGGCGTCGGCGATTCCGTCCTCGTGACGGGGTGCGGTCCCATCGGTCTGCTGGCGATGGAAGCCGCGAACGCCGCCGGAGCGGCGGAGGTGTTCGTCTCCGACGTCGTTCCCGAAAAACTCGCGCTGGCCGAGGAGCGCGGCGCGGACGCGACCATCGACGTTCGGGAAGACGACCTCGGGGAATCGGTCTCCGACCTCACAGACGGCGAGGGCGTCGATGTGGTCATCGAAGCGTCCGGAGCGGACCCCGCGATTCGAACCACCATCGACGCGGTTCGGCGGGGCGGGACCGTCGTCCTCATCGGACTCGCACAGGACGCGGAAATCCCGCTCGACACGAGTGAAATCATCGACAACGAACTCGACCTCCGAGGGTCGTTTCGCTACCGGAACACGTACCCCGCCGCCGTCCAGTTGCTGGCCGACGGCGCGGTCGACGTGGCTGGTATCGTGGATTTCGAAATGGAACTGCCGGATGTCGGCGAGGCGTTCGAGCGGGCGAAGGAGTCCGAGACGGTGAAAGGGATGCTTTCGGTTTCGCGGTGAGCGCGTTCGGAATTCGAACGACGGCGACCCGTTTCGTGACGGAAACGCCCCGTGTGTGGTACTTTTTGTCGAATGAGCAGTCACCACAGATGTCTAGCCAGAGATTGCCATGCTAGTCTCTGTCGAAATATTTACTCGGTAATGAGTAAACCTTATCAACACCAACCAACTACCGGGAAGTGATGATTGACACGAGTAACGAAACGACAACTGGGGAGGGTGAGCGATAATGTGGCAAGACATCGTATTTCTCTGCGGGAGCGTCTTTTCCCTCCTCGTTCTCGTTCCGACTCTCCGCGACTCGATGGCGAACGTCCCGCTCGGGACCTCCCTTCCATCGGCCGTTATCGGCATCGTCTACGGAACCGCCTTCCTCACGCTCGGGATGAGTCTCTCTGCCGCCGGTTCCCTGCTCACGGGGATCATGTGGAGTCTCATCGCGGCGCTTCGGTCGCCGAACCCGCTCGCTACGCCCGCGGACTCCGAAACTGAAACGCGGACTAACGGGCACGGCGCACCGCAACACGCCGATTAATCGGCAACTTCTCGAACGAAACGCGACCCTACGGCTTCGCCGAAGTCGGGGGGAGAATCGAACGGAAACAGAGAACCGATTTTTCGACTCGCCGGTTTTTCGGCGTGCGCTACGACTCCTCGAACGCGGCCGTATCGACCGACACCGGTGTCGGTCCGAGGGCGAAGGTCCGCCACGTCCGCCGGACGGACGGCAGCTTCGGGGCGACGGTAAACAGACCCCGAACGAGCGGAGCAACAGCCCACTCGGGAACCGACTCGCCGTTTTGTACGTACCACGTGACGACCCGCTCGCCGCGCCGTTGGAGGCGGAGCACTTCCTCGACGGCGGGTCGGCGAACCGACTCGAACCGCCGAAGGCGTTCCGCCGGAATCGGTTCGTCTCCCGTGTCGCCCGCATCACCCATTTCGAGCGCGGTCGTGATGGTCCCGTGGGCGACCACGGCGTCCTGAATTGCGAGGCCGTTCCCCTGTCCGCCGACCGGCGAGGCGACGTGCGCCGCGTCGCCGAGCAGGAGCAGGCCGTCGTCCACCCATCGTTCCGTCAGTCCGGGTTCGATGTGGAGGAGCGAACACTGGTCGAACGATTCCAGATGCCGGGCGATGGCGGGGTCCACCGCGGCGATTTCTCGCCGAAATCGCTCGATACCGCGCTGTCTGATGTCGGGATAGGTACCCTTCTCGATGAACCACCCGGCCTGTGCGTCCTCCTCTCCGAGGCCGAAGTAGAGCAGGATGCCGTCGCGCTCGATGCGCCCCTGTGCGGCCGACCGAACGGCGTCCGCCGGGAGTTTGAACCACAGCAGTTCGATGTCGGAGTCGAACAGGCCGGGGTCGAGGTCGGCCGCCTTCCGAACCGTCGAAAAGCGGCCGTCAGCGCCGACGACGAGTCGGCTTCGAAGTTCGAGGTCCTCGTCCCGCTCGCGGTCGCTCGCTCGCACGCCGACGACCCGTCCCCCCTCACGAACGATGTCGGTGACGCCCGTCGCCGGACGGAACTCGAAGGTCGAAAGCTCGTCGGCGCAGTCGATGAGCAAGCGGAGCAACGGCGGTTGTTCCATCAACAGACCGTAATCGTACGGTTTCGGCAGTTCGGAGAAATCGACGGCGTGATAGGACCGCCCGAACGCCGTCACCTCCGGTCGCCGCACCTCATCGTGGTCGAGGGCCAGAATATCGTTCAGCACGCCCATCTCCGCGAACAGTTTGACCGCGAGCGGTTGGAAGAAGTAGCCGCGAAACTCCCGGTCCAAATCGGCGTGGCGCTCCAACAGGACGGTATCGACGCCGCTTCTGGCGAGGAGGTAGCTCATCACACAGCCGCCCGGCCCGGCACCGACGACCACGACGGTCGTCTCGCGGGTCGTCGCGGACGCGCGCTGGTCGGCCATGTCTGGTCCCCGCTACTCCTCGTCCGCGTCGGCGTCGGAATCGACGTCCGCGTCCGATTCCACCGCTCCTTCACCGAGGAGCGCGTCCACGTCGGCGTGGTCGTGGAGGAGTTCGCCCATCCGCTCGACCGTCTCCTCGTCGCGGGTTCGACCGCTTCGAATCACGTCCTCGGCGCGTTCGATGGTCGTCAGCGTGTCCGCCTGCACGAGCAGGACGGGGACGCCCTTCTCCTCCGCCTTGCCGATGACGGCACCCGGCGGGCGGAACCCGCCCGTCAGGATCAGACACTTCACGCCGGGAGCTTCCAGCGCGACGGTGTGCAGGTCGGGACGGTCGCCGCCGGTGACGAGGGCGGCATCCCGCGTCCGACGGAGGTGACGGAGCGCCTTGTCGCCGCTCATCGCGCCGACGAGGAACCGCTCGACGAACTCGCCCGTGTCCGCCTTCGTGAGCAGTTCCGCGTTGAGTTCCGCCGCGAGGTCGCCGACCGTAACGCCCGCGAGGTCCTGCTGGCGCGGGACGACGCCGAGAACGGGGATTTTCCGCCCTTCGAGGAAGGGAACCACGTCCGTATCGAGCGGGTCGAAGTTCGTGTTCGAGACGGCGTTGAACAGCACGCCGGACAGACGGTCGCCGATGTCGTCCACGGCGGCGAGCAGGTCATCCACGTCGCTCCCCTTCTCGTACCCGGAGAGGAGAAGCACTTCCGCGTCGAGCAGTTCGGCGACTTCCGGGTCGGTGAGGTCGACGATACCGCCGGTCGTGAGATTGCCGCCGCCCTCGATTATCATCAGGTCGTGGCCCGACGACAGCGACTCGAAGCTCGTTCGAATCTGCTCGCGGAGTTTGTCGGGGTCCTCGCGGCCTCGGATGGCTTGCTCGATGAACGTCGGCGAGTAGACGACGGGTTCGAGTTCGTGCATTTCGGCGTCGAGGCCGAGCAGTTCGCGGGCCAGCATCGGGTCCTCGTCCAACGTCTTGCCGACGTTGCTCTGGAGTCGGGTGCCCTTCGGTTTCATGTAGCCCACCGACAGCCCGCGCTGCTGTGCGAGTCGCGCCAGCGCGAGGGCGACGGCGGTCTTGCCTGTGCTTTCTTCGGTTGCGGTGACGAGTATCGTGTTCATAGTTCGTCCGTGTCCACGGTCAGTCGGATGTCTATCGCTCGCACGCCGTCCGGAGTGGCGACGAGTGGGTTCACGTCGAGTTCCAGAATCGCGGGGAAGTCGGTCACGAGTTGTGAGAGTCGCTGGAGGCTTTCGACCACGCCGTCGATGTCGGCGGGGTCGCGGCCCCGCGCCCCGCGGAGCAGGGGTGCCGCCTCGATGTCGTTCACCATCTCGCTCGCCTCGCGCTCGCTTATCGGCGCGACGCGGAAGGTGGTGTCCTCGATGATTTCGACGAAGATGCCGCCCAGTCCGAACAGGAGGAGCGGACCGAACTGCGGGTCGCGGTTCATGCCGATGATGGTCTCCGTACCCGAGTCGAGGTCCACCATCTCCTGGACCTGCACGCCGAGAATCGTCGCGTCGGGTTGGTAGTTCCGCGCCCGCGTCACGAGGTCCTCGTAGGCGTCGTACACGTCCTCGTTTCCGACGCCGACTTTCACGCCGCCGATGTCGGATTTGTGCAGGATGTCGGGGGTGACTATCTTCATGACGACGTTCCCCTCGATGTCCTGTGCGGCGCTCACCGCGTCTTCCGGTGAATCCGCGATGGTCCCTTCGGGCGTCGGAATGCCGTACGCGTCGAGCAGTCCCATCGCCTCCACGCCGAGGCGGTTGTCCCCGCGCTCCTTCGCGCGGGAGAGGATTTCCGCGGCGCGTTCCCTGTCAACGTCGAATTCGGTCGGTTTCCCGTACTCGCGCTGGCTGATGTCGCGGTACGTGGTGAGGGCGTCCAGACTTCGGACCGCGCGGGCCGGGTCGAAGTAGTTCGGAATCCCTCCCTCGCGGAGGAGTTCCGCCGCCTCCTCGGTTCGTTCGCCGCCCATCAACGCCGCGGCGACCGGTTTCCCGTGTTTCGCCTGCAGTTCGACGATGACGTCGGCGAGGTCGCGGTAGTCGATGACGGCCGTCGGCGCGGCCAGCACGACCGCGGTTCCGACGTTTTCGTCCCCGAGCGCGATGTCGATGGCGTCCCGGAACCGGCCGATGTCGGCGTCGCCGATGGCGTCTATCGGGTTGTAGATGTTGGCCTCCTCGGGCAGGGCCTCTCCCAGTTCCGCGAGCGTGTCGTCGGAAAACGACGCCAGCGAGAGGGTCGAATCGCCCACCGCGTCGGTGGTCATCACGCCCGGTCCGCCCGCGTTCGTGACGATGGCCACGTCGTCCCGCTCGGGCAAGGGTTGGCCCGCCAGAATCTGGGCGAAATCGAACAGCTCTTGGACGGAATCGACGCGCAACACGCCCGCCTGTTCGAGTCCGGCCTCGTACGCCCGGTCGCTCCCCGCGAGGGTTCCGGTGTGCGAGGAGACGGCCTGCGCCCCGGCGTCGGTGCGCCCCGATTTTACCATCACGATAGGCGTGTCGTCGGTTACCTCGCGGGCCGTGTCGATGAACGTCCCGCCGTTCTCGACGCCTTCGAGGTAGCCCAGGATGACGTCCGTGTCGGGGTCTTCGCCCCACGCGCGGACGAAATCCGTCTCGTCCAACACGGCCTTGTTCCCGAGCGACACCACGTCCTTGAAGCCGAGTCCCTCGTCGTTCGCCCAGTCGAGGACGGCCGTGATGAACGCCCCCGATTGGCTCATGAACGACATGGACCCCGGCAGGGCGTTCTCCGGCCCGAAGGTCGCGTTCATGCCGACCGGCGTGCTCATTATCCCGAGGCTGTTGGGGCCGACGAGGTTCAGGTCGTACTCCGCCGCGATGTCCTGCAACTCTCGCTCCCGCTCTGCACCTTCGCTCCCCGTCTCGCCGAATCCGGCGGTGATGACGACGACGTTTTTGATTCCGGCTTCGCCAGCCCCGCGAACCACGTCCACCGCGATGTGCGGCGGGACGACGACGACCGCGAGGTCGATGTCCGGCGCGGACGCGAGGTCGGGATAGCAGTCCAGTCCGAACACCTCGTCGTAGTTCGGATTGACGGGCACCGTCTCGCCGTCGAACTCGTCGCGGAGGTTGGTCACGATGGCGCGACCGATGGAGCCTTCGTTCTCCGTGGCTCCCACGACGGCGACACGAGACGGCGCGAAAAGGTCTGTGAGTACGGTGTCACCCATCGTTTCGAAGATTGGACGAGCGCGGGATTAAAACTAGTGCCCTGTTTCCACCGGCGGAGAATTACCCGCCGATTCGTGCGCCCGCCGAACCGCCGCTTCGAGGGAGTCCCTCTCGGGCGCGAAATGGAGGTGCGTCCCGCAGTCGCAATCCGACGCGCCGATGCCGGGAACCGGCTCGATTTCCTCGGCGAGCCGGTCGGCGACGGCGCACTCCACGTCCGACGCCTCGGTTCGAACGTCGGCCGCGAGGTCCGTTTCGGGATGACCGAGCAGGTAATCGACGTGCCAATGGCGGGCACCGTTCTCGCCCGACGCGACCCGCGCGTGGCGGTCGATACGCGAGAAGCCACCCTGTCCGAACGCGCTGCCGGTGTAGGCGTACCACCCGGAATCGAGTGCTCTGGGTCCCTTCGCCCCGAACTCGATATCCGCGGGTGCCGCGAGCGAGACGAGGAGGGTGTACGTCCCCTTCATCTCTTAGAGGTGCGAGGCCACGATGCCACCCGCCACCGCGAGCATCGTCAGACCGTTCAGGACGACCGATTGCTTGTGATACTGGGCGAACGCGTCGTCGCCCGCCGCCTCCATCTTCGGGATGAGCACCCAGCGGGCGTATCCCGTGAAGGCGACGCCGACCAGCGCGAGAGCGGCGACGACGATGCCGTCGAACGCGTCCATCGCGTTGCCGACGACCGCGGCACCGAACGCCACGACACCCAATCCGAGTCCGAACTGGTAGTACTTCGGGAAGATGGCGTTGACGACCTGTCCCGCGTCGTCGTCCAACACGTCGAACGTCGTCGGCGCGCCGATGAACGAGAAGAACACGATGCTGCCGAGCCAGATTCCGAGCGCCGCGTCCGCGACGACGAGGAGTCCCGTTCCGAGAAGGGTCATATCGAACGGTTGGAACGACTAGCCAATCAAGATTGTTCTTCGTCGCGCGCGACGGCGTTGTACACCGTGGCGACGATGGCACCACCGAGTGCTCCGTCCATGAATCCCCAGAGCGCGCCGACGAGACTTCCCCGGAGCGTCGGCCGGTAGCCGATGTACAGCGAGGAGAGCGTTTCGACCGTTTCGTCGCCCCAACCGAACCGTGCTATCCACGCGTCCAGCATCACGTACAGCGACCACATCACGCCGCCGCCGAGCGCGAACGCGCGAATGTCGAGCTTGTCCGTCATGAGTCCTCGAATGAGTTCGACGCGAACGGTCTTAGCGTTGGGTGGCGAGAGGGGTTTGCGCGGCGGTTGACGGGGGAGAAACTCAGAAGTGCGAAAGCACCAGCGCACCGGCGACCGCGAGCATCGCCACGCCGTTCAGGACGACCGACTGCTTGTGGTACCGCGCGAAGCCGTCGTCGCCCGCCGTCTCCATCTTCGGGAGGAGCCGAGCCTGTGCGTAGATAGTCGCCGCGAGCGCGATGAGAATGAGCGGTTGGATGAACAGCGTGGCCGTCGGGTCGAGGACGCCCCGATTCCACGCGACGACGGCCACGCCGACCGCGGTGAATCCGAGTATCGAACCGAACTCGTAGTACTTGGGGAAGATGGCGTTGACGACCTGCCCCGCGTCGTCGCCCAACACGTCGAACGTCGTCGGCGCACCGACGAACGAGAAGAACACCATACCGCCGAGCCACATCCCGAGACTCGCGTCCAGAATCACCAACAGCGCCGTTCCGAGGAGAGTCATGACGGAACGGAAGATACATCGCGTAATCGGTCTTTCCCCGACCGATTTCCGCTCTCGCTCTGACTTCCCCTCCGACCGGTTTCCGCCCTCCCGATCACTCGCTCACGCGCGCGACCGTCGCGTCGGCGTACTCCGCCAGTTCGTCGGGTGAAATCGGAAAGACGGCTTTCGGCGTCCCGGCGGCGGCCCAGACCGTCTCGAACTCGGTCAGCGTCTCGTCCAGATAGACGGGCAGGTCGCTGTCGTGGCAGAAGGGCGGGACGCCGCCGATGGACCAGCCGACCGACTCCCGAATCGCGTCGGCGTCGGCCATGCCGACCGCCGACGCGGGGGCGTCACGCAGTTCCGCCAGTCGGCCCTCGCTCACGCGCTTCGCCCCGCTGGTCACGACCACGACGAGTTCGTCGTCCGCGCGGAAGACGAGACTGCTGGCGATTTGGGCCACGTCACAGCCGATGGCGTCCGCAGCGTCCGCGGCGGTTTTCGTCCCTTCGGGAAACTCGTGAACGTCCGCGCCGAAATCGTACCGCTCCGCGGCGCGCGTTTCGAACTCTTCTGCTCGTTCGTGCATGTCCCCCATCTCTCTTCGACGGAATAAATCGGTGATGGTGGTGGTAACAATACGGAAAAGGAATCGGGATTACTGTCCGCCCGACGGATCGCTCCGGTAGGTAACCGTGAAGTCGTCCACGGTGGCGGCGAGCGATTCGGCCTGTTTGGCGAGCGAATCCGCGCTCCGAGCGACCTCGCTGACCGAAGCGGTCTGTTCCTCCGCCGCCGCGGCCACGTCTTCGGCTTCGTCGGCCGTTTCGTCGCTGATGCGGGTCACCTCGTCCACCGCGGCGACGACCTCCTCGGTCGTCGATGCCTGTTCGGCGGTCACGTCGTTTATTTCCTCGATGCCGCCGGTTGTCTCCTCGACGTTCGAGATGATGGCTTGGAGCGATTCCTGCGCGTCGCGTACCGTCTCCGCCCCGTCGGTGACCGCTTCGTGCGTCTCCCGGACGTCCGTGACAGTCACGTTCGCCTGCTCTTTCACGGTGTCGATGCGCTGTTCGATGTCCACGACCGCTTCCTTCGTCTCGTTCGCCAGTTCCTTCACCTCGTTTGCGACCACCTCGAACCCTTCCGTGTCGCCGTCCGCGCTCGCCGCCTCGATGTTGGCGTTCAACGCGAGCATGTTCGTCTGGTCCGCGATGGAGCGGATGAGTTCGACGACATCGCCGATGCGGCCGATTTCGTCGGCCAAGTCCTCCATCTGCTCGACCGTTTCGTCCGTCCCCGTCTCGATGGCGTCCATCTTGTCGATGGCGTTCGAGGCCGCTTCCCGTCCGTCCTGCCCGAGCGCCTCGGTGCTCTGGGCCGTCTGTGCCACTTGGTCCGCGGAGGCGGCGACTTCCTCGATGGTCGCCGAGAGTTCGCTCATCTCTCCGGCGGTCTCTTCGAGCCGTTCCGACTGTTCGACCGTCCCCGACGACATCACTTGCGTCGATTCCGTCACCTGCTCGCTCGCCCGCTCGATTTCGGCGGTGCTCGCGGTGACCTCCTGACTCGCGGCGGCGACATCTTCGGCGAACTCGCTCACGTCGCGTATCGTGGCTTCGAGTTCGGCGATCATCTCGTTGAATCCGTGTGCGATTTCCGTCATGGACTCGGTCGGACTGTCGGTCGCCATCCGCTGGGTGAGGTCGCCGTCCGCCGCTTCCTCCATCACGACGCTGAACTCCGCGGCCTTCCGCTCCAGCGCCGCGTTGAGTTCCTCCGCCTCGGCCTGCGCCGCTTCCGCTTCGACTTGCGCCGCCTCGGCGTCCGCTTGCGCGTCCTCCGCTTCGGCGCGGGCCTGCTCTATGTCCGCGACCATCGTTCGAAGGTCGTCGCGCATCTGCTCCAGCGTCTCGCCGAACGTGCCCGGAACCGTCTCGTCGAAGACCGGCGCGTCGAAGTTCTGCTGTGCGAGGGCGTCCGCTTGGTCGGCGACCGTGTTCAGGTAGCCGTGCATGGATTCGAACGAACCGTACAGTTCGCCCATCTCGTCCTCCCGAGTCGTCTCGGGCAGTTCGGTGTCGAGTTGCCCGGCCGCTATCTGGTCGGCCGTCCCGGAGACCGACGAGAGGGACTTCGCGGTGCCGCGACCGATGGTCAGACCGACGACCGCGAGCGAGAGCACCGCCATCAGCACGAGAATGCCGATGTTCTTCGTGACGTTCGTCTGCAGGGCGAACGCGGTCTCGTGGGGGACGTTGTACAGCAACACCCAGTCCGTTCCGACGATCGGGGTGTAGGCCATCACCGACGACCCGTCCGTCCCGGACACCTGGGTCACGTCGCTCTCGCCGGTCAGTGCCCGCTGGATGGTCGAATCCACTCCGTTCGAGTAGGTGCGTAGCAACCCGACGTTGCGGTTGTCGAGGACGACGGTTCCCTGCTCGTCGATAACGGTCACGTCACCGGTCGCCGTCGGCGACGACAACACGTGGGAGTGCTCCGCGAGGGACGCCGTAACGACGACCAGATGATTCGCGTCCTCGGTCGGGGTGGCGAACGCGGCGACGGGTTCGCCGTTCACTTCGTACGGCGACGAAATGGTAACCGAGTCGGCCGCGAACGACAGGGAGTCGTTCTGCCACGCCGCGCCGTCCGCCGTCGTCCCGACCATCTCGTCGGTCGTGCTGGCGAGCACGATGCCGCTCTGCCGGTCGACGTAGTGGATTGCCTGCACGTCGTTCGGCATGTTTATCAACTGCCCTTCGAGGTACGTCTGGCGCTCGGCGTTCGATTCGTTTCCGTCGAGCGACGAGGAGAGGTACCGCGTCGTGGAGCGTTTCTGGCCCACCCATTCGTGGAGGGATTCGGCCTCCATCTTCGCGGCGCTCTGTAGTTCGTCGTTCGTCTGCCCCGTCACGAGTTGCTTCGTGTCGAGGTGGATGAAAAAGCCGATTGCGGCGATGAGGACGAGGATGGCGAACAGTACCGCGCCGAACTTCGCGGCGTAGCTCCGCCGTATCCTGCTCGGGACGTACCGAGCGAGGCGCGCACTGGCCCGTCGTCGCAACGAGAGCGATGAGTCGGCCATCACGTCGTCCTCCCTTGGAAGAAGGACGCTCGAAGCAGTTCCAGTTCGTCCATCCCATCACCATCGACGCGTTCGATGATGTACGCGTTGAGGGGTTCGAGGTTCTCGTTCAAGTCCACCGAACTCGACGCCCCCTGATAGTTCACCGTGCGGTCCGCGTCGATGAGCGTCACCGCCCGCCCGAACTCGTCGACGGAAACCGTCTGGCCCGTGCCGCCCGAAACGGAGACGAGATTGTTGCTGATGGCGGTCCCCGTCGCGGTTCCGGCCTGCTGTATCGCGGTCCCCAACAGGAACGTGGCGTCGTAGGCGTGTTGCGTGTAGGGCGCGAGCGGCGTGATGTCGTCGAGTTCCTGTCGAAGTTTGATGGAACCCGTCGTCTGCTCGGCCGCCACCGACGCGCTGTACATTCCGTCCATGTACGACGGAACGTCGCCCGGAATGATGCCCTCGCTGAGCACGAACTCGCCGTCGAAGGAACTCCGCGCGAGCCGCTGAAGAATCGTGACGTTCCCCGGTTCGGCCACGAACGCGACCGCGTCCGCGCCGGACCGCACCACCCGACTCACGCGACCGGAGTACGTCTCCCGGCCGGGCGGAAACGCCACCGTTTCGACCGTTTTCCCCGTTATCTTCTCGCCGATGACCGATGCCAACCCCTCCCCGAAACTGTTGTCCACGTGGACGATAGCGACGGTTTCGGCGCCGACGAATCGCTCGCTGTTGAGTATTTTCGCCATCACGAGCGCCTGCTGAATGTCGTTCGCGGCGGTGCGAGCGAAATACTTGGTCGCGTCCGTGACCGCCGCCGACGCGAGCGCTGGATGCGTGCTCGACGGACTCACCGCGATGACCTCCTCCTCGGCGAAACTGTCGGCCAGCGCCATCGAGATATCGGTGACGACGGGTCCGACGAGTCCGACGACGCCCGAATCGACGAGCGAGGCAAACGCCGTCTTCGCCGCTTCCGGGTCGAGTTCGGTGTCTTCGACCGTGAGTTTCAGTTCGCGTCCGAGCGGACCCCCGGCGTCGTTGATGTCCGTGACGGCTTGTTCGATGGCGCGTCGGTGGTGTTTCGCAACCGTTTCGAGAAACCCCGATGCCGAGAGTGGAAGGAGGGCACCCACCTGGACCGGTTTCGTATCGAGTTTCCCACCGAGACAGCCAGCGAGGGCACTGCTAGCGGAGAGGGACCCGCCAGCTAGACGTAAATATCCTCTTCTAGACAGGTAATCATTCATATATAGAGGAGGATAGTCAAAAGACGCAAAGGATTTTCGGTCCAGATACCAAATCTGAGAATCGATGGTAAAATATTGCTAGCAAATATTAGAATTCAACAAGTGAATCTTCTTGGTATTCTGATAGTGTGCCCTCGATTTTACGAGCGGTTTTGTCGGTGACCGTCGAAGCGACGATATGGAGTTCGAAGTCACAACGTCGAAGCGCGTAGACATCGTGGACATCACCGACCGAGTGGCCGAGCACGTCCCCGAGGCCGCCGACACGTGTACCGTCTTCGTCCCGCACACGACCGCCGGTGTCATCGTCAACGAGAACGAACGGCGGTTACGTTCGGATTTCAAAACCCTTCTGTCGCGGCTCGTTCCCCGCGGTGACGACTACGCACACGACCAACTGGACGGCAACGCCGACGCGCACCTCCGTTCGGTGTTACTCGGGGAACACGTTACCGTCCCCGTGGAGGACGGCGAACTCGCGCTCGGGACGTGGCAGTCCATCCTGTTCGTGGACTGCGACGGGCCGCGAACCCGTCGAATCGTCGTCAAATGAGGCGCTCACCACAGTTGGTACACTCGACCTTCTTCTTCCCGGTCGCGGTTCGTTCGACGCCCAACGACCCGTTCGAGTTGCAGGTGGGACAGACGCTCTTTCCGGTCTCGACGGCCTGATGCTGGGCCATCCACTTGAGATTCTTCTCGGCGATGCGTAGTCGTTCCTTCGTCGCTTCGAGTTCCTCACGGAGCGCTTCGACTTCCGAACGAGGGACCGCTTCGTGAGGGGACGATTCCGTCGTGGACTCCGATTCATTCGTCGTCATGGGGGAATCAACACATGCGATGTGCTATCGTTCTACACAACGGCGGGGAACAAAAGGTTGTGGGCGGTTTTTCGTGTAAGTTCTCGTCAGTCCGCTTTCGTCGGGTCCGGACGGCTCTCCGACCCGAAGCGTTCGAAGGCGCTCTGGAAGTCGCTCTCGTCCTCCGTAATCGTCTCCCACGCTTCGAGGCCGCGCTCCTCGCGGGTTCCCTCGATGGTGTTGTCGAGAACGAACGCCACGAGACCGCCGACCGCCATCCCGGTGCCGAGGACGACGTACAGCGTGTTCGAAACGATGTCGGTGCCGAGGACGGGACCGATGACGGCCACGCTGTGCATCCCCTGCTGGAACAGTTCGGCACCGCTTTGCTCCACACCGGCACCGAGATTTCCGATGTACGCCGGAATGGCGAGCCCCGCAAACGTGGCGAGTCCGACGATGAACAGGTTGCGCGAGGAGTCCAAATCCACGTACTTCAGGTTCGACAGCCCGACGGCGGATATCTGTCCGAACATGGCGATGAACAAGCCGCCGACGATGGGGCTCGGAATCGTCGCCACGAGCTGGCCGAAGTAGCCGACGAACCCGACGACGAGCATGACCACCGCGCCGATTTGAACGACGTAGCGCGAGGCGACGCCCGTCAAGCCGATGGCACCGATGTTCTCGGAGTAGGAGGTCGAACCGTTGCCGGTGCCCATGAGTCCGGCGAAGACGCTGGAGATGCCCTCCATCCCGATGCCGTGGTCGATGCGTTTCTTGCTCGGCGCGCCCACGCCCGAGAGGCGCGCAACGGCGTGATAGTCGCCGAAGCTCTCTATCATTGAGGCGACGACGCCCGCGAACATACCGATGATGTACGGGAGCGTGAACCGGGGCATCCCCCACTGGAGGGGCATGACCGGTTGGAAGAGGTTCGCGTTGACGACGCTCATGTAATCCACGTAACCGGGATTCGCTGGCGTGTAGAATCCCGTGTAGGAGAGCACGAACGCGATGGCCCACGCCGTGACGACGCCGAGGAGGACCGGAAAGAGGCGGAACGCGCGGTGATTATCGAGGTACTGCGAGAAGAGAACGATGAGGCCGAGCGTGAGTCCGACGAGCCACCAGTTCTGGTTCGCGGCCGTAATCTGTGGAACGCTGAACAGCGAAAGCCCGATGAGTGCGATGGTCGGCGCGATGACGACCGGCGAGAGATGTTTTTTCAGCCTGCCCATCAATCCCAGATAGCCGACCAGCACTTCGACGGCGCTGGCCGCGATGACCGCGCCTTGCAGTTCGAGCAGGGTCACGCGCCACCCCGCACCGATGACGCCGATGATGGCCAGCGCCGGTGCGAGCATCGAGAACGTCGCGCCCTGTACGATGGGATAGCGGTTTCCGAACGTCGTCTGGGCCAGCGTTGCGATTCCCGAAACGACGAAGAACGTTCCGATGAATTCGGCCGTCTGCGCCGGTGGCATCTTCATCGCACCGGCCAGCGCCAGCGGCACCGCGATGTTCGCGCCGATCATCGTCAGGTAGTGCTGGAAGCCCAACAGAACCGACTCCCCCAGTGGTGGTTTGTCTTCGATACCGTACTCCACGAACGACGCCTCCTCGAGCGCCGCGTCCCCGTCCGTGTCACCTGTGCTGTCACTCATGCGTTCTCAGTGGTACTCGTTCTTCGATTTCCGATGAGAGACTTAAAAGTGACGTTACGAATTTCGCTAGTTCGATTGCGATTCTCGTAACCCCCTGACTGCATCGCGGTCGGGGAGGGCCGTCATCGCGCCCGGTTCGGTCGTCGTCAGCGCGGCCACCGCGTTGGCGAAGCCGAGAACCGAGTCGAGGGGCTTTCCGTCGGCCAGCGCCGCCAACGCGCCCGCGGTGAAGGCGTCACCCGCGCCGGTGGTGTCCACGACGGCCACATCGTAGCCCGCGTGCGTCGCCGCCCCCGACTCCCACGGCGCGTCGTCGGTCGCGTGCGCGTACGCGCCCTCCCCACCGAGCGTCAGCAAGCAGGTGTGCGGCCCGGCCTCGCAGACGCTCGCGGCGAGTCGGTCCGCGTCGTCCGCCTCGAACCCGGCCATGTCGAGGTCCTCGGGCGTCGCCTTCACCACGTCGGCGAGCGACAGCATCTCGTCCACCGCTTCGGCGAACCCGTCTTCGGGCCAGAGTTCCGGCCGCGCGTTCGGGTCGAAGACGACGGAACAGTCTGCCGCGCGAGCGCGCTCCGCGAGGTCGAACGTCGCGGTTCGCGCCGGGTCGCTCGCCAGCATCACGCCGCCGACGTACACCCAATCGAGTTCGGCGAGCGCGTCGTCCGGGACCCCGCCGGGTTGCAGTCGCGTGTCCGCCGTCCCGTCCCGGTAGAACGTGAACGCCCGGTCGTTCGCCTCGTCGTGGGTCACGAACGCCAGCGTTGTCTTCGCGTCCGGGTCGCGTTCGACGAACCGGTCGGGCAGCTCGGCGTCGAGCGTCTCGGCGAGGAAGTCGCCGAACGGGTCGCGGGCGATTCGCGTCCAGAACCACGGCGTCTCGTCCAACCGGGAGAGCGCCACGGCGACGTTCGCGGGCGCGCCGCCGGGACGTCGTTCGAACGTCGGCACCTCCGAAAGCGGTCCGGGACGTTCCGGCAGGAAATCGATCAGCGTCTCGCCCGATACGAGGATTCGCGGCGTCGATAGCGTCATGCTGTTGCGTGAGAGGGCGAAGGGGAAAGGATTTGCCTCCGCGATTCCGGATGCTGCACCCGTTTCTTTAGTAGGAGTCAGTATGATTTAGTATAAAATAGGTTAAATATGTATGATTCAGTATTGGGAGTGACTATGCAGTAGGAAAAACCGGTGAACCAGTAGCCCCGTTTTCGGCGGTTTCGACGTCGATTCTGGATTCTGGGTTCTGGATTCTGGATTCCGGATTCCGGATTCCGGATTCCGGATTCCGGATTCACAGCAGTTCGTCCAGATACGCTTTGCTGGTCTTGATGTAGCCGTAATCGAGGGTGAACACTTCGAGCGAGAGTGTCCCCTCCCAGTCGTCGGGGAGGGCGTCGAAGATGGCGCGGAAATCGAGCGTCCCTGCACCGAACGGGAGGTGTTCGTCCTTCGCGCGTCGCGTGTCGTTCAGGTGGAAGTGCGAGATTCGGTCGCCGTGGCGTTCGACGAAGGCGGCGATGTCGCCGGAATCCAAGCCATCCATTCTCGCGTGACCCGTATCCAGCGTCATCGACGCGTCCGTCTCCGCGAACAGTCCGTCGAAATCGTGAACGGAGAACCACCCGTCCGGGATGTTCTCGACGCAGAGTTCGACGTCGCGTTCGCGGGCGAACTCGTCGAGCGCGTTCACCGATTCGACGACGTTCGACCCGATTTCCTCCGCGTCCCACGCCGGTTTCCACGCGCTCGAACTCGCGTGGACGACGCCCTTCGTCGCCCCGAACTCGCGTGCCGTCTCGATTGCGGCCTGCAGTTCCCGAACCGCCCCCTCGCGGACGTGCTCGAACGGGGACCCGATGTCCAACGAGAACGGCAGGTGTACCGCGAGGCCGACGTCGCAGTCGTCCGCCCGCGACCGCACCGACTCGGGGTCGATGCGGGTGCGCTCGTTCGCGCCGTCCATCATCACTTCCACGTAGTCGAAACCGAGGTCGTCCGCGACCTCGAACGCCTCCTCGTACTCCATGCCGACCTGCGTGACGAATCCGGTTTCGGGGTTCATACCTCGAAATCGACCGCCGGTCGGTTAGTTCTAGTTGCCAGCGACGAGTCGAAAACAGCGGGTCGTTAGGCGCCGCTGGCCCCGTTTCGGTCGTCACGACCGTGCTCGGTG
Organism: Haladaptatus sp. T7; assembly: GCF_026008575.1. Classification (NCBI taxonomy): domain Archaea; kingdom Methanobacteriati; phylum Methanobacteriota; class Halobacteria; order Halobacteriales; family Haladaptataceae; genus Haladaptatus; species Haladaptatus sp. T7. The sequence goes on along the minus strand of NZ_BROP01000002.1, from coordinate 135,262 downwards.
GAAGAACCCATGTGGTCGCCACCGTGGTCATCATTCCCGTTCATGTGGTCGCTATTCCCGTTCATGTGGTCACCATTTCCTCCCATGTGGTCACCATCCCCATCGTGCCCGCCGTTTCTACCGTGGTCACCGCTTTCGCCGCCGGACCCTCCATCGCTGCTCGTCTCCACGCTCCCCTGCATCGTCGTCGGATGGACGGTGCATGTGTACCGGTCGATGTCCGCCGTGGCGACGAATCGGAACGTCTGGGTCGCGCCCTCCGTTCGGACGATTTCCGTCTGTCTGATGGCGTCGTTCGGCGGCGTCGCGTTGCCACCGCCTCCGTCACCCATGTTCCCATCATCCATCGTTCCGTCATCCATATTCCCGCCGTTCATGTTCGTCCGCACGTTCGGGAAGATGACTTTCAGGTTCCGTCCGTCCGAGTTCCGGAGGGCGAAATTGTGCTGTTGCCCGTCCAGATTCGTCCACGTTACCCGATACACCTCCCCGGTGTGCAATCGAAGTGTGGGATTCGTTTGCCCGTCAATAGCGTTCGGTTCCCTCCCTTGCCATCCTTGGACGCGCCCGCCGAATCGAAACGTCTCGGCGTGTGAGTCGTCCGTCCGTTGGGCACTTCCGAGGGCGGTCACCCCGACCAGCGTCCCACCGGTAACGGCGAGAAATCGCCGTCGTGAATGCCCCCGTCGCGAATCGCCGTGTGTCAGTCGGTCGTTTCTCATGCCACGAGAGATACGCCGGGGAACTCAATAAACGGTGGCCATCGTTCGCGCGAGAAGGGACTGAACGTCGGGGAGATACTGAACGTCACGACGACACGCGGTTTCCTGACGGTGTTTTTCTCACAATGAAGCCTTCTCCACCTTCATCGTCGGTTTCCCTCGTTCGGCATCGTTTCTGACCCTATGCTAACAGATGGTCGATACTATTGAGATACTGGAACACAGTTGGTCGTATATGGCGTCCGAAAAGATCGGGTTACCCGCGTCGGTTTCGATGGCGGTCGGTGGGATGGTTGGCGGCGGCATTTTCGCCGTTCTCGGCGTCGTGGCGTCAGCCGCGGGCACGCTCGCGTGGCTCGCGTTCATCGTCGCAGGGGTTATCGCGCTGGCCGCGGGCTACTCGTTCGTTCGACTCGGGAAACTCTCGAAGGAAGATGACGACGGTCCGCTGACCTACATCGAGCGGTTCACCGGGAGTACGAAACTGGCCGGAATGACCGGGTGGACGTTCGTCGTCGGCTACATCGGTACGATGGCGATGTACGCCTACGCGTTCGGCGGCTATTTCACCGAGCTCGTGGGTATCAGGACGATTGCCGGGCTACCAGCGCGGCCGTTCGTCTCCGCGGCCGTCATCGTCCTGTTCGTCGGCCTCAACGTGCTCGGCGCGCACGCGTCGGGACGGACTGAGGACGTGCTGGTCGGATTGAAAGTGGCGATACTACTCCTCTTCGGGTTGGGCGGCGTCTACTACGGATTCAAAAACGGAAAGCTCAGCTCCGGCCTGTCACAGTTCGGCGTCGGCCCAGTCATCGCGGCCGCGCTCTCGTTCGTCGCGTTCGAAGGCTGGGAACTCCTGTTGTTCGACCGCGACAGTATCAGGAACCCGGCGGAGACGATACGAAAGGCGATATATATCTCCATCGTGGGCGTGACCGCCTTGTACATCATCGTCGCCGTCGTGACGACGAACCTCGTCCCGCCACAGGTTATCAAACAGAACGCCGAAACCGCGCTGGCGGTGGCCGCGAGGCCGTTCCTCGGTCAAGCCGGATTCGTTCTCATCTCGATTGCGGCGCTGTTCTCCACGGGGAGCGCCATCAACGCGACGCTGTTCAGTTCCTCCCGCCTTCTCAACAAGATGGTGTCCCAAGACTACCTCCCCGCACAAGTCGGCGGCAACGGCGACGGGGAACCGGTACGGGCGCTGGTGATTCTGGGAACGCTGACGATGGCGTTCACCGCCCTCGGAAGTTTGGACGGGATTTCGTCCTTTGCGTCGCTCGCGTTCATCACCATCTTCGGGGCCGCGAGCTATCTCGCGTTCAGAAACCGGAGCGGCGGAGACCTGAAAACGAGCGTCGTGCCCGCAATCGGTGCCGCCGGAGCGGTCGCAACCATCGCCGCGCTGCTTTGGCACCTCTATACGAGCGAGAACTCGGTGTTCTGGACGGTCGCAACCATCGCGGTCGTCGTCGTCGTCATCGAGTTGCTCTATTTCGAACGAAAATCGATAGAGAACGGCGTCTCGTCGGTGGAGTCGGAACTCGAAGATATCGTGTGACCGGCGTAAAATCGTGAGCGTCTGATATCGTGAGCGTCTGATATCGTGAGCGTCTGATATCGTGAGCGTCGGGTATCCGATGGGTCAGACGGATAAGTCGAGGGGTCAGACGGTTGACTCCAAGAGGTCGGACAGATGAGTCAGACGTACCCTTTGACGCTCGTGTGAACCCCCATCGCTTCGAGGGTTTCTTCGAGCGCGTCCAGCACGACGGCGAGGTCCTGCTGGAGCGCGTATTCTCGATACTTACCACCGGCCGACCCTTCGTTGATTTCGGACACCGAAAGAATGCCGAGCATGGCGAGGTCGTCGAGATGTTCTCGAAGCCAGCGGGCAGTCAGAGCCTCGCGCTGGGCCGTCACCGAGAGCGCCTTGTACCGGGAGTAGATTTCGCGCGACCGGGCGGGCGTTTCGCCTTCCGCCTCCAACGTTGCGAGGGCGTAGACGACCAGTCGTTCGTGGTCGTTCAGGTCGGCGATGCCACGAGCGACCTGCTCGCGTTCGAGCAGGTCGCGGCCCCGCCGGACGTGTTCCTCGGATACCCGTTCCGCGTTCTCCTCGCGCGCGAGGTCGCCCGCCTTGAGCAGCAAGTCGAGCGCTTTTCGCGCGTCGCCCGACTCCTGTGCGCCGAACGCCGCACACAGCGGAATCACGTCCTCGGTCAACACGTCGTCCTTGAACGCGACCTCTCGACGTTGGTCGAGGACGGCCCGAAGCTCGTTTGCGTCGTAGGTCGAAAAGGAGATGGAGCGTTCACACAGCGAGGATCGAACCTTCGGCGAGAGGCCGTCGCGGAACGTGAGGTCGTTGCTGATACCGATGAGGCCGATTCGGGCCTCGGTCAGGTTTCCGTTTTCGCGTGCGCGAGAAAGCTGATAGAGAATACTGTCGTCCTTGAGATGGTCGATTTCGTCCAGTACGAGCAGGATGATGCCGCCGTGAGTATCGAGTTCGTCCCACATCAACTCGTACACCTGTGACCGAGAGTAGCCGGTTTCGCTGATTCGGTTCGCGGGATCACGAAGCGTGTTCACCAGATGGCTCGCCACGCGATAACTGGAGTTGAGTCCGTCGCAGTTGACCAGTTCGGTGAAGATGTCGAGGTCGTCGTAGTCGTCGGCGTTGTTTTCGAGCTTATCGAGTAGAAATCGCGTCGCGGCGGTTTTCCCCACACCGGCCTTGCCGTAGAGAAAGATGTTGTCCGGCTGTTCGCCATAGATTGCGGGTTGTAGCGCCCCGTGGTACTCCTCCAACTCGGAATCACGGCCCACCAGCGTGTCGGGCGTATAATCGTCCAGTAATGCTTCACGATTTTTGTACGGAGAATGTTCGCGAACGAACTCGAATGAACCCATTGTATTTTCGCAAACGGAGGAGTACTATAACGCTTCCGAACCACCCGTTCCTGTGATTCCTGAGTTTCATCTGTATCACCCGACTTCGGGAGAGAGTGCTCGAAACAGAGGATTTCACGCCGTAGCCGTGGATTCGAACGAGACGAACTGACCGTAGAACCGGCCGTTCCTATGATTCCGTTGTTTCTTTTGTCCCGTTTGTTTAAAAACCACCCCCACCCCTCGATTCCGCTGAGTTGGTCGGAAAGGGTGGGTGGGGGTGAGGGAGGTCTTTCTAGAACGGAAACGTTCAAGTCATGACCATCACAACAATATCCGCAAACTAGACGAAAAAGACTATTTCGTCGAAATAGTCGCTGAATTATTCTCTTTTCGTTCCCCTTCGCTCTCTTTCCAACGCTCCGCGATTGCTCCGCCCCACCTCCGAGCGCAAATACAGCGGAACAGAGGGGTGGGGGTCATTATAAGCCAAACGTGACAACGGAAACAGCGGTCGGCGCGGTTCCACCGCGAACTCTGCACGACTATAGAGAACAACGGAACGATGGGGTGGTTGAGAACTACTGTTCGAGTGGGTAACGACCGGAACTAGCAAACAGCTTCGGACGAAAGACAGCGGAACGACGGTGTATGGGCTGTGTCAAACACTCCCGTAGACTTGAACTATCCCGATCATCTCGGTCAGGGGTAGCGACGGTGAGTCGAAGGAGAGGGAACCAACCGAGACAGTGGCCGTGACCGATAGTGAACAAGCCGAGATAGTACCACCCGGTTGAACGGCTGATGAGTCGGGAGCTATCGACTGAAGATGGCGATTCGTTTTGCCGCGGTTCGTTCGACCGGACGTATCGACAGCGAGCATAATTACAGCGGAACGATGGGGTGGTGAAACAAACCTGATGCGGGTGCAAAGTTGTCTTCTTGCTCGTTTGCCGACCGAATTCACGAAAAAACAGCGGAACGGTGGGGTGTCCAACGACGACTTTCGGTGGTATCCAGCCTTCGGTGATGAGCAACTCTCGGTGATGAGCAACTCTCGGTGATGAGCAACTCTTGTGGTGTCCACCCATCCCACCCGTGGCAACTTCCCCTCGCGAGTCGTGGGCGGCGAGTGGATGACTCTCAATTGGGAGGGCGCGTAGCCGAGAATGACGGATAGCGGAAAACAGTGAAACGACGGAAGACGAGAACGGTGGAACGACGGAAGCCGAAAACAGCGGAACGATGGGGTTCGATGGACCGATAGCGTTCGAACCATCTCTTCTATGACGTTCCGGTAGGCGAACGTCGAGCGGCGAGGGTTCGAGGGCCCGACTTTCGAGCTATCTGGCAGCACGCCGACTACAGCGATAGACTCGACCACGGGCCATCACCCGCTCTCGACCGTACACGACTCTATAACTTAACGTTCTATTACAAACCACGCCCATTTCTAAAAAATGAGAATAAACAGCGGAACGGCGGTGGGGGTAACGACGTGGGTTCGACGGGCTAAAAAACAGCGGAACGACGGGGTTCGTCCCGTGGGAGCTTCGACCGGCCGGAACATCGAAAGTCGTACAAAATGGCGAATAGAGCCGTAAAAAACCATATCTCGCTTATACAAAAATTGCGAAACGGTGAAATCGCTCTGTCAGCTCGACCCGTCAGACACAGCGGAACGATGGGGTTCGTTGGCGTGTTCACGTGTGACGGGATAACTGGATGTAACGGGAATCGAAAGAGTACACGGAACGATGTAACTCCAAGCGGTACACGGAACGATGTAACTCCAAGCGGTACACGGAACGATGTGAATTCGACCGTGGACCTCGCCAACGGCATAGCAATGCCCCAGCGACGGGAATTACACCCCACGTGCTGTTCCGTCGCCGAAACGGAAACGAACGACTCGCTTCAGAGGATGATGCTCTTCTGTCGGACCATCTCCTCGATGGTCAGGTGGAGTCCCTGCCGACCGATTCCGGACCCTTTGTTCCCGCCGAACGGGATGTCGCCGAGTCCGTGGCTGGGTGCGCCGTTGATGCGCACGGCTCCGGCGTCGAGTTTATCGGCCATCCGGCGTGCGCGGTCGTAATCGTCCGTGAACACGGCGGCGTCGAGCGCGAGGTCGCCGCCGTTCGAGATTTCGAGGGCTTCCTCCTCGGTTTCGAAGGTCGTGACGGCCGCGACAGGGCCGAACTGTTCCTCGTGGATAATCCGCGCGTCGTGCGGCACGTTCGCCAGCAGCGTCGGTTCGAAGAACTGCCCGTCGCGGTCGCCGCCGCGAACCAGGTCGGCGCCTTTCTCCACCGCGTCCTCGACGAGTTCCTCGACCCACTCGGCTTGGCTCTCGCTGATGAGCGGTCCCATCTGGGTGTCCTCGTCGAAGAGGTCGCCGACGACCCACTCGTCCATCGCCGCGTCTATCCGATCGACCACCTCGTCGTGGACGCTTTCGTGGGCGAGCACCCTGCTGACGGCGGAACATCGCTGTCCGGCGTACTTGAACGACCCTTTCGTGCAGGCACCGGCAACTTCGGAGAGGTCGGCGTCGGGGAAGATGACGGCGGGCGCGTTGCCGCCGAGTTCCATGTGCAAGTTGACCATCCCGCTCTTGCGCGCGACGTGCTTCCCGGCCGCGCTGCTGCCGGTCATCGTGATCATGTTGATGCGGTTGTCACCGACGAGCAGGTCGCCGATTTCGCTTCCGCGTCCCGGCGTGAAGTTGAACGCGCCCTTCGGCAGTCCGACGTCAGCGATTACGTCGGCGAGAATCGCCGCGCTCACCGGCGTCTTGCTGGCGGGTTTGAGGATGACGCAGTTACCCGCCGCGAGCGCCGGGGCGACCTCCAGCGCGGTCGTGGCGAGGGGGTAGTTGTACGGCGTAATCGCCAGAATCGTGCCGATGGGTTCCGGCTTGAGGATGGCTTCCCACCCCTCGTGGCCGCTCGTAGTTCCTTGGCGGAACTCGCCTTGCAGGTCGTGGGCTTCCTCCGCCGCGCGGCGGAACCGCTCGGCCGCGCTTTCGACCTCGCCGCTCGCGCTCGAAATCGGTTTTCCGGCCTCCCGGACGATGACTTCGGCCAGTTCCTCTTTCCGTTCGAGGAGACCGTCCGCGATGTCTTCCATCCATTCCGCCCGTTGCGGAATCGTCGTCTCGCGCATGGCCGCTTCTGCCTGCTCCGCTGCAGCGAGCGCGTTGTCGGCTTGTTCGGCATCGGCGGCGGCGACTTCGGCGAAGACGCCCCCGTCCGCGAGGTCGGTCACGTCGAGCGTGCCGTCGGCGTCTAGCCACTCGCCATCGATGTAGAGTTGCTCCCGTCGATGGATCGGTTTCTGTGACATGGTTACACCTTAGGACTCGGTAGGTAAATTATTTACTCACAACCGGATTAATGACACATGATTGCTTTTATCTCGCAATGTGTCGAACACTACCGCGGGACTGCAGTTATTCGTGCACCGAAACGCGCTGATTCGCGTCGTCAGTACAAGCGACGATTCGAGCCGTTGGTACCATCGACGATTCGCGTCGTCGGTACTGATGACTGGCATCGGTGGGCACTGGCCGGTTCACAACGGTAGCGCCGGTTCACAACGGTAGCGCCGGTTCACAACGGTAGCGTCGATTCGCACACCGTCTCCCGAAAACGTCGATTCGTCAATTCAAAGCGATAACCACTCGGTGGTCACGTCACGTTCGACCAGATGCCACCGCTGTTCTGCGTTACTGCCGTTCACTCGAACCTCGACCGCGGCGTCGAAGACGGGCAACAGCGTCCGGACGATAGTGGAATCCATCTCCGCCGGAAGGTGGAAGTGCCCCATCCCATTGACGGTCATGATACGACCGATCAGGACGTGCAGAAACCGGAACACCGATTCGGGGTCGTGTTCCTCGATGAGGGGAGTCAGCGAGTCGAAACAAACCCGAAGTTCTCCGGGTGCCAACGGACCGCACTCGCGTTCGAACTCGTCTATTGCGCCGGAAATCTCGATGCCGAGCGGAGCGAGCTTTTGAGTCCGGAGGACGGTCGTGTCCGCCCGATTGCCGACGTTCGAAACGGCCGCGGTGCTCCGAGTATCGGTCACCTGTTCGATGAATTTCGTGTCCTCGTGCGCCCCCGCGTGCGTGTGGTGGCACTCACCGTCGGTCCGAACGAAGACCCGACGGCGTGGCGTTTCCGTGGCATCACCGAGGAACCGCTCGCACGCTCGTTGCATGGGTGGTTTCGTTCCCACCACCAAGAGGCCACTTCCTCGGCGCTTGAGTTCCGCCAGTTCCCGGGTGAAAATCTCGGCCGTTTCTCGGGCCTCGGAACTGTTTTCGCCACGTCTTTCCATTGTTTCCGACGTGTCTGTCTATGTATCATAAGTCTTCGGGTCGCCTCCGGCGAAAGTCGGCAAACGCGACTGTCTTTGTAGCTATCTTAAGCGTCGAATCCGTACGGGGAACGATGACCGACGACCTGTTCAGCAGTATCTCGTTTCGAGAGTCTACGGCGCGAAACCGCGTGATGGTCTCGCCGATGTGCCAGTACTCCTGTGACGGCGATGGACTGGCAACCGACTGGCATCGCGTCCACCTCGGAAGCCGCGCCACCGGCGGCGCCGGTATCGTGATGACCGAAGCGACGGCCGTCGAACCGCGCGGTCGAATCTCGCCGGACGACCTCGGCATCTGGAGCGACGACCACGCCGAGGCGCTCGCCCCGATAACCGAGTTCATCCGCGACCGCGGTGCGCTCCCGGCGATTCAACTCGCCCACGCGGGTCGGAAGGCCAGCAAGACCAGTCCGTGGGACGGAAATCAACCTCTGCAACCCGACGAACGCGGCTGGGAAGCCATCGCCCCGAGCGCGGACCCGTGGCCCTACGAGGACACGCCGCCGCAACTCCGAGAGATGACGACGGACGATATCGCAACGCTGGTGGACGATTTCGCGGCGGCGGCCGAGCGCTCGCTCGACGCCGGGTTCGAAATCGCGGAAGTCCACGCCGCACACGGCTATCTCCTCCACGAGTTCCTCTCTCCCGTTACGAACGACCGCGAGGACGAGTACGGCGGCAGTCTAGAGAACCGAACCCGAATCGTTCGGGAGGTGACGGAAGCGGTCCGCGACGTGTGGCCCGACGACAAACCCGTCTTCGTCCGCATCTCGGCGACCGACTGGCTGCCCGAGCGCGAGTCGTGGACGATAGAGGATTCCGTCCACCTCGCCGACCGACTCGGTGACATCGGTGCCGACCTCATCGACGTGAGCGCCGGTGGACTACACCCCGACCAGCGGATTCCGAATCCGGGTCCGAACTACCAGGTCCCGTTCGCGGAGCGAATCCGCGAGGACACGGACGTTCCCGTCGGCGCGGTCGGCGGCATCACGGAACCCGCACAGGCCGACGCCCTCATCCGGAACGGGCGCGCCGACCTCGCGATTATCGGGCGCGAACACCTCCGCGACCCCTACTTTACGCTGCACGCCGCCGAGGAACTCGACGCCGAAGATAGCGTCGAGTGGCCGATACAGTATCGACGCGCCGTGCAGTGACGACGAGGGAACGTCCCCGAACGGTAGCGAGAAAACGAAACCGAACGATGACGAGGCGACGACACGCCACACCCCTGTCTGACGGTCCCACCTCCGTCTGACGGTCCATTTAAGCCGTTTCTTCTCCATCTATCGGTATGGCGCTGGCGCTCAGTCGTGGAAACCACGTCCGAAGAGGGCGGAGGAACGTCCATGCCGACTGACGATGCGACCCGCGAGGGCGGCGGTGGACGGACGGTCGAAATCAGGACGCCACCGGAACCGTTTTTTCTCCTCGAGCGGTACGTCGCCAATCCCGTCCTCCGGCGACTCCTCCGCTCGAAGGCCCACTGGCTCGTGAGCAACCGACTCATGCTCCTCTCCTACGTCGGGCGACGGTCGGGCACGCGATACACCACGCCCGTCGCCTACGACCGGCGCGAGGACACTCTCGTCGCCACCACCCTCCGCCACCACAGCAACTGGTGGAAGAACTTTCGCGAGGAGCACCCGGCGACCGTCTGGCTTCGCGGTACCCGCCGGAAAACGACGGGACTCGCCACGACCGACACGCGGGAAATCGCGGAGCTCGTCCGGAGCGCGCTCGTCCGCTACGGCATCGAACGAGCGCGCTGGCTCGGGCTGAAAATCGAGGGCGACGAACTGCCGACCGTCAAAGAACTCGAAGCGGTCGCGCCGGAACTCGTCGTCGTTCGCTTCTCCGTCGACGACCTCGAACCGGTCTTCCAGACGCTTCACATCCGGGAAGAGGAGTTCTCGAACCGCTTCGGGACCGAAGTGCCGTCGTAGTGCCGTCGCACTTCCGCCGTAATTCTGTCGCACTTCCTCACGTGACTTTCCCTGAACTTCCCCACGTACCTGACTCTCACTCGTAGCGACTGTCCTCCCGGATGTGCTCCGGCATCGCGTCGTCCCGGCCGTTGTACTGGTCGCCGAAGGTCTCCACGATGTCCCGTTCGGACTCCCAATCGACGTAGTACTCGGTGAGCACGCCCGCCACCGTCTCGCCGAGGGCGTCCATCTCCTCGTTGATGGCCGAGACGGTGGACCACGAGTCGATGTCCGCGTAGCGACTCCGGTCCTCCCAATCGTCCGGGATTTCGGGCGCTTCGTACGCCACCTCTTCCAGTTCCGGGTCCCAGTAGAAGTCGAACGCCGCGATACACCCGAGGTCGAGCGCGATGTGATACGCGTCCACCGAGAGCGCCGTCTCCGCCGCCCACGCGGAGAATCCCTCGTGCCACGCGTTCTCCTCGCCGTCCAGATACGTCTGGAGGTCGGCTCGTTTGTGGACGTCGGACTCGTACTGGTCGTCCCGCGTTAGCTCGTAGATGGTCGGCGCGGCGGGTGTCGTGACGTCGAGGCTCATGTCGGTAGAGACGCTTCCCACGTCGATAAGCTCTGTCGCCCCGTCTCACTCGCGGTCGAAGCGAATCGGAAGCGACTCGACGCCGTAGATGAACGAACTCCGCGTCGGTTCGAGCGTCGTCTCGGGAATCGTGACGTTCGACACGCGGGACAGCAGTTCCGAGAGCGCGACCTTCGCTTCGAGTCGGGCGAGCGGCGCACCCAGACAGTAGTGGGTGCCGTAGCCGAACCCGAAGTGTTGGTTCGGGGTGCGGTCGGGCCGAAACTCGTCCGCGTCGTCGAACTGCCGCTCGTCGCGGTTCCCGGAACCGAGCCAGACGACGATTTGGTCGCCTTCCTCGATGGTTTCGCCGTGCATCGTCACGTCCTCCATCGCCACGCGGGTCATCGCCTGCACGGGTGACCGGTAGCGAAGTACCTCCTCGATGGCCGTGGTGAGCGCGCGGTCGTCGCCCGCCAGTTCGTCCACGGCGTCCACCTCGTCGAAAGACCGCATCGCGTTCGTGATGAGGTTCGTCGTCGTGATGTTCCCGGCGACGAGCAACAGAATACACGTTCCGAGGATTTCCCGATGCGTGAGCGGTTCGCCGTCGATTTCGGCGGTGACGAGCGTCGAGATGAGGTCGTCCTGCGGATTCTCGCGCCGGTCTTCCATGAGTTGGATGAAGTAGAACGCCATCTCTTGGCGCATCTCCTCTTGGCGTTCGACGAACTCCGCGCCGCTCTCGTCCTCGCTCGCGGCCGAGACGATGGCGTCCGACCACGTTTTGAACTGCTCGCGGTCCTCCGTCGGAACGCCGAGCAGTTCCGCGATGACGATGACGGGAAGCGGGTACGCGAACTCCGACACGAGGTCGATTTCGTCCCCGTTATCGAGGATGTCGTCCAGCAACTCAGTCGTCAACTCGCGGATACGCGGCTCCAGTTCCCGAATCGTTCGGGGACTGAACTCCTCGTCCACGACGCCGCGGAGTTCGTCGTGTCGCGGCGGGTCCTGTAGGAGCATCGTATCGAGCATGACGCCCGCCTCCTCGCCCTCAGGTTCCTGAAATCCGCTCGCGTTCCGCGGGCTTACGGAGAATCGCTCGTCGTCGTCGAGCATCTCCTTTACGTCGTCGTATCGGAACACGTCCCACACCTTCCGCGTCGGGTCGTACCGAACCGGTGCCCGCTCGCGCATCTCCCGATACCAGTCGAACGGCTCGAGCCACGCTTCTCGCTCGGATAGTTCGTCGGGGAACGCCTGCAAACCCTGTGGGTCGGAGGAACTCATCCCTGACACTACAGGGGCGCGGCGTATCAGGATTACCCTTCTCGTATCGGTCCTCGGGTTCCTTGAAATAACGCCCGGATAAACTTCGAGTGAAGGAGGGTCCTCCTCGACGCTATTTCCAGAATTCTTTTATGACCATTCTGTCCCGATGACGATTAATTAGCGAACAATAGGATAATATTGCGAACGATGACGGACAGTATTCACGGTGAAAGCCCGTTACTTTGCCCGACTTTCAATTCGCACGGAACTGAGACGGAAGGCTAATATAATTGTGGTAAATGCTTTCATAGCATGGATAGACGAACCTACCTCAAAGCGAGTTCCGGAGCAGTTGCTGCGCTGGCGCTCGCGGGTTGTTTGGGCGACTCTGGTGGCAGCGGTAGCGACGACAACGGCGACAACGATGACGACAAGAAGACCAGTTCGGACGGCAAGGACGATTCCGACACCGGCAAGATACTCATCGGCTCCGATATACCGTACAAGCCGTTCGAGTACCGCACGGCGGACGGGTCGCTCGAAGGGTTCGACCCCGGTATCGCGGAAGCCATCTTCAAGGGACAGCTCGACCGGGAGTACGAGTTCAAGAAGGCCGGTTTCGACACCATCATCGACAGTCTGAAAAACAAGAACTTCCGCCTGATCATGAGCGCGATGACCATCACCGACAAGCGCGCCGAGAAGGTCGATTTCTCCGACCCGTACTTCACGGCGTACCAGACCGTTGCGATTCGCAAGGGTGGTGGCATCGAGAAGCTCGACGACTTGAAAGGCAAGACCGTCGCCGTCCAGAAGGGGACGACCGGCGAAAGTGCGGCGGAAAAAGTGAAGGAGGACTTCGGTGGCAGCCTCACGATTCACAGCTACGACCAGATTGCGGGCGCGTTCAACGCGCTGCGGAACCAGCAGGCGGTCGCGGTCATCAACGACAACACCGTCAACGCGGAGTTCGTGAACAAGATGGACGGCGTCGTATTCCTCGAAGGCGAAGGAGAAGCCGCGAAGCAGGGGAAGAACGCACCCGACTATCTCACGCTGACGATCGAGGAGTACGGCATCGCGTTCCGCAAGGACGACGATGACCTCCGGAAACAGGTGAACGAGGCCATCAAAGCCATCAAGGACGACGGCACGTACGACGAGATATACGGCAAGTATTTCGAGGGCTGATTCCACGGACGTCGCCTTCACCAAACAACTATAACTTGATATATTATGGCAGAGACATATCACGAAGACGCTGCCGCCGAACACCGCGCAGGCGACGGCCTACTGACCGACACCCGACTCAAATGGTTCGGAATCGCCGTCGCTGGAGGATTCTCGCTTCTCATCGCGTACGTCATCTTCCGTATCCTCACGGATTTCGTCGATTACGATCTGTTGGTGACCATTTTCCCGCGATTCATCAGCACGTACATCGACGTTCTCGTAATCGTCGTCGTTTCGAGCGTCCTCTCGCTCATCGGCGGTGTCTTCATCGGCTTGGGTCGCGTGTCGAAAACGAAATTCACTCGCGCCGTCGCCACGTGTTACGTCGAGTTCTTCCGCGGAACGCCGCTCCTCTTCCAGTTGTTCGTCCTGTACATCGGACTCCCGAGGTTCGGCATCGGAAACTTCTCCCGGTGGGGTTGGTACGCCGGTATCATCGGCCTTTCGCTGAATCACGCGGCGTACTCCGGCGAGGCGATCAAAGGCGGTATCAACTCCATTCCGGACGGTCAGATGGAGGCCGCGCGGTCGCTCGGCATGTCCTACATCAGTGCGATGCGGAAAATCATTCTCCCGCAGGCGTTCCGAAACTCCCTCGCCGCGGTCGGGAACGACCAGATCATCCTGGTCAAGGACACGTCGTTGCTGTCGGTTATCGCCGTCAGCGAACTCATCAGCCTCTTCCGGAACGTCAACAGCAACCAATTCGACGCGTGGACGCCGCTCGTCCTCGTGGCGATAGCGTACCTCGCCATCACGCTCCCACTTGGCAAACTCGTGCGTATGCTGGAAGAGCGCGCTGCATGGGGTGAACAGCGATGAATACTCCAAAAATCGAGTTCGACGGCGTTGATAAGTACTTCGGCGAAGCACACGTCCTGAAGGACGTCGACCTCGAAATCGAGGACGGCGAAGTGGTCGTCGTCGTCGGCCCGAGCGGCAGCGGGAAATCGACGCTGTTGCGGTGTACGAACCGCTTGGAGGAGATACAGGGCGGCGACATCCGCATCGAAGGACAGTCCATCACCAACCCGACGGTGGACATCAACTTCCTCCGCCAGCGCATCGGAATGGTGTTCCAGAGCTTCAACCTCTTCCCGCACAAGACCGCGCTGGAGAACGTCTCTATCGCGCCGATAGACGTGAAGGGACTGTCGCGTGCGGAGGCGGACGAACGGAGCCAGCAACTCCTCACCGACGTGGGCCTTGAGGACCAAGCCGACTCCTACCCGAACCAGCTTTCGGGCGGGCAACAACAGCGCGTCGCCATCGCTCGCGCGCTGGCGATGGACCCGCACGTCATGCTGTTCGACGAGGTGACGAGCGCGCTCGACCCCGAACTCGTCGGCGAAGTGCTGGGCGTCATGCGCGAACTCGCCGAGGGCGGCATGACGATGATGGTCGTCACCCACGAGATGGGCTTCGCCCGCGAAGTCGGCGACCGAATCGTCCTCATGGCCGACGGGCACGTCATCGAAACCGCGCCGCCCGAGGAATTCTTCGAGAACCCGCGGACGGACCGTGCGAAGCAGTTCCTCTCGATGGTGCTGTAGCGGTTTTTGAACGCTCCTGTCCCACCTTTCTCGACGGTCCCGTCGAATTCCTTTCGACCGACCTTCATTTCTCCCGACTGTCCTGTACTCCCCCCCTCGTTTTCGTGAGACGGAACCCAATTCCAAGCTTCTGGGACGAGTCGATGTCTCTTTTACACCTGCCCGGAAATGACGGGTAGATACGGGACCGATTCCGCACGTCGCATCGAGCGGTCCCGGCGACCCGAATGAACGAACACAACGTCGATTGGAGCCGGTTGTTACTGGTTCCCGAGCGGACGGAGACGACCGAGCCGTCTACAGACATGAACCGAGAACCGTCGGACGACCGGACGTCCCCGCCGCCGTCGGTGGTCCTGCGGTCGCTCGAAGACGACAAGTGTCGAACGCTCCTCACGGCGTTACGCGAACCCACGTCCGCGACCGCGCTCCGCACCGAGTGCGACATGCCCCGTTCGACCGTGTATCGGAAACTCGAACGACTCGGCGAGGCCGGACTCGTGCGGGAGTACACCGAGGTTCGACGCGACGGACCGAACGCCACCCTCTACGAGCGCGATTTTACTGATATCTCCATCAGCATCGACGAGAACGACGAGTTCACGGTTTCAGTCGAGCGGCCGGACCGGGACGCCACGGACCGGATGGCGACTTTCTGGACGGAGATGAAAAAAGAATCATGATGGACGCGATAACGTGGCTCCTCGTCATCGTGAAGTTCACCGCGCTCGGACTCGGCGGGGTCGTCACTCTACTCGCCTACCGAGCCTACGAGCGCACGCAGTTCGCGGGACTTCGCTACTTCGCCATCGGGTTGTTCATCATCACCGTCGGGACGGTGCTGGTCGGCGTCTTCCACCACTTCCTCCACGTCGAACTCACGATGGGGATGCTCCTCGAAAGCTCCATCATCTGCGTCGGGTTCGGCGTCATGGTCGTCGGACTGTACGGGCAATAGCGGCGTTTTCGTCCGTTCACAAACCGGTTTCCCTCCACGTTTCGAGGTTGTCCCACGTTGTGAGACCCCACCATCGGTTCTTGTTCGATGCCTGTGGAGACTATCGTAATGAGAGTCATGACTGAAGGTACCCTCACGTTCGACGTGCCGCACCGACGACCCGCTTCGGGACCGCGTGGTGACCGATGAAGCGGACGGTAGCGGAACGGTTCGCGGACACCATCGTCGAGCGGAGCCGGCTCGTCATCGCGCTCTTGCTCCTCGTCTCGGTGGTCGTGGGTGCGGGCGCGGTCATCGGCGAAACGGGCGACGCGCCCATCGGCCAAGCCGGAACCACGTCGCAGGAACAGAAAGCCCTCGACGAAATCGGGGCGACGTACGGGACGAACGACGCGATAGTAAGCCAAGTCGTCGTGAGAACCGAGGACGGAAACGTCCTCTCCCGCGAGTCCTTGCTTCGAAGTCTCCGTCTCCAACGCGAGATACGAAACGACGACTCCATCAACGGGACGCTCCGCGCCGACCGCGGACTCGTCGGCATCGAGAACGTCGTCGCAACCGCCGCGTACGCGGAGGACGTGCGACGGCAACGGGCCAACTCGTCGAAGAACGGGTCCGGGACGAACGCCGGTGCTCCGGCGACCCGTCCACCGTCGCCGACGTTGGACCAGCAGATACGCGCGCTCGAAACGCGCTCTCCCGCCGACGTCCGGTCCCTCGTCGGAACGGTGCTCGATTCCGACGCGACCACTCCGGGAACCGACCCGACGGAGTTCCTCTCCTCGAACTACGAACCGGGGACGACGAGCGCCGACGCACGGATTACGTTCGTCTTCCAGCGAGGAACGGACGACTCGGAAGCCGCGACTCAAGCCGCGTACGACGCGCAGGTGGCCATCGAGTCGCTGGTCGATTCGCGCTTCGACGACGCGTTCGTCTTCGGGCAGGGAATCGTCGATGACGCCTCGTCGCGGGCCATCGGCGACAGTTTCATCATCATCACGCCGGTCGCCCTCGTCCTGTTGCTCATCGCGCTCACCCTCGCCTACCGCGACCTCGTGGACGTGCTCATCAGCGTCTTCGGCGTCGGCGTCGTGATGGTGTGGCTCAGCGGCGCGCAGGCGTGGCTCGGGATTCCGTCGAGTTCGCTCCTCATCGCGGTTCCGTTCCTCCTCATCGGGTTGAGCCTCGACTACTCGCTGCACGTCGTCATGCGGTACCGAGAGGCGCGGACCGGTGCCCTCGATACCGACGATTCGGATACCGACCGGCGGTCTCCGGCGATGGCGATGCGGTCGGGGCTCTCCGGGGTCATCCTCGCGCTGGTCATCGCGGCGTTTACGACCGCCATCGGGTTCTTCTCGAACTACGTCAGTCCGCTGGCGTCCATCCGCGACTTCGCGCTCCTGAGCGGCACCGGCATCATCGCCATGCTGGTCGTTTTCGCCGCGCTCGTCCCGGCGGTCAAACTCGAAGTCGAACGCTTCTTCGACCGCCGCGGCCGTCCCCGCTTGCGTTCGGCGTTCGGCGGCGGTAACGGACCGATTCGGCGCGCGCTTTCGGGTACCGCAAACCTCGCCCAACGGGCACCCGTCGTCGTCCTCGTCGTCGCCGTCCTCCTCGCGTCGTCCGGCGTCTACGGCGCGACGGGCATCGATACGGAGTTCAACCAAGCCGATTTCATCCCGCAGGACGCCCCCGCGTGGATGCACTCGCTCCCCGAACCGTTCGCGCCCGACCAGTACGACGTGAGCGCCAACCTCGCGTACCTGAGCGATAACTTCCGGCAGCGCGGTGAAGGGTCGGAGGCGCAGATACTCGTCCGTGGGACCGTCACCGACCCGAAATCACTCGCGGCGCTCGATGCGGCGACGACGACTGCAACGGAACGCGGCGGGCGGAACGGCACCATCGTCTTGCGGCCGGACGGGTCGGCCGCCGTCGAAAGCCCCGCGACGGTCCTGCGCGACGTGGCCGCCACGAACGACACGGTGGCCGCGGCAATCGACGACCGCGACCGTGACGGCGACGGACTCCCGGACGAAGACGTCGCGGCGGTCTTCGACCGGTTGTACGACGCCGCTCCCGAACGCGCGGCGACGGTCCTCTACCGTGACGCGAACGGGTCGTACGAATCCGCACGCGTTATCGTCGGAATCGCGGGCGACGCCTCGGCGCAGTCGAGCGCGAGCGACGTCCGCGCCGTCGCCACCGCGGTCGAACGAGGTGCCCCCGTCACGGCGATTGCGACCGGTCAGCCGGTCGTTACCGCCGTCGTCCAGAGCGCGCTGTTCGAGACGCTCGTCGAGGGATTCTCCATCACGCTCGGCGTCATCCTCGTGTTCCTCGTCGGGTTGTACTGGTGGCGATACCGTGCACCCGAACTCGGTGCGGTGCTCCTCGTTCCCGTCCTCATCGCGCTCGCGTGGCTGCTCGGAACGATGGCGTTGCTCGACATTCCGTTCAACAGCGAAACCGTCATCATCACCAGTCTGGCCATCGGTCTCGGCGTGGACTACAGCATCCACCTCGGCGAACGTGTCGTGGACGAACGCGCTCGTCACGACACGCTCGGGGAGGCGCTCTCGGCCGCCATCGTCGGGACCGGTGGCGCGCTCCTCGGAAGCGCGGTGACGACGGCCGCCGGGTTCGGCGTGCTCGCGTTGGCGCTCTCGCCTCCGCTCCGGCGGTTCGGGACGGTGACGGGATTGAGCATCGTGTACGCCCTCGTCGCGTGCGTCACGGTGCTTCCGTGCCTCCTCGTAATCCGCGAGCGACTCCTGGGACGACGGACGAACGTCGAATCCGGGG
Organism: Haladaptatus sp. T7; assembly: GCF_026008575.1. Taxonomy (NCBI): domain Archaea; kingdom Methanobacteriati; phylum Methanobacteriota; class Halobacteria; order Halobacteriales; family Haladaptataceae; genus Haladaptatus; species Haladaptatus sp. T7. Next base: position 116,912 of record NZ_BROP01000002.1, on the reverse strand, counting down.
AAGCGGCGAACTGAAAACGCTGCCGGTCTTTTACGGTATTCGACGGTCGCAAGCGGTCCTTCGACTGTCCCCGTGTTCTCTATTTTCCGTGCCCGTCGTGGTTCGAAAATCGTGGCTCCGTGCCGTGCTGTCGAATCCGTTCGGGCCTATTCGACTACTTTGACGGCATCGCCGACGCGGAGCGTTTGATGGCGGTCCGACTCGGGTATCTGGGCGATGAGCATCGCCGCGTAGTGGTGGTCGAGCGCGCTCTCGTCCACCCAGTCCGGGAGCGTCTCCCGCCGTTTTCGGATGAATCGCGTGCGGAATTCTGGGAGGGCTTCGCCCGTGTCCGGGTCGCGCTGTGGGATGACGCACCGATTGCACGCCTCGACGCCCTCGAATCGGACACCGCCGACTTCGAAGGCGGGAGACCCGTCACCGATGAATCGGTCCTCCCAAAACGGGGGAACGCCTTCGATTTCGACGTTGGCGCGGAGTCGTCTCCGCGCGCTTTCGACCGTCATCCCGTCGAACCACGACGCGATGGCACGCAACGAGGCCGTGCTGATAACCGACGGCCCCCACTTTCGCCGGTCAACGAACCCGTTCTCCGTGTCCCGACGCAGCGTCAAGTCCATCTCGAAGCGGTCGCTGAACCACCGTTCGGCCCGTTCGCGTTGCTCGGGAAGGTCGAAGAGGCGTGTCTCTCCGTCCGGCGTTTCTATCGTCAGCTCACCCGAAGCGGGGTCGAAATCCGTTGACAGCCGTTGGAACATATCCGTTTGCTTCCCGTTGACGGCGTCGCCCGCGGCGTCGAAGAGTGCAAATTCCCTATCGTAGGCTATCGTGCCACCCGGTACGATGTCGGTCGCATCGACCTCGATGCCGTCGAGCCCTTTTATGGGATACACCCGTATCCGTCCGAGTTTCATGGATGGCTATGGTTCCGCGACGAGCATATAGCTGACTTTCAGGTCGGCTGCGCCGGTTTCCCGGCGGACGATACCCCTGCTCGAACCCCCCGATTTCATATATCGATATACGATACATGTGGCCGAAACGAACATAATTCTCGCTCCTCGTCAATCTCTAATCATGCCCGACTATCGGCCGATACCGGCCACATACGAAGACGAGTATCAGCGGTTTTTGCGGTACGCGTTCGAGCCGGAAACCGGGCCCAAGCCGACGGACCGTGCGAAGCAGTTCCTCTCGGTGGTGCTGTAATCGGCCGACTTTTCTATTCGTCCGTACCGGGAAGCGGCCGAAGCACGCCGTACCGGAGTCGATAAACGACCATCCCGGGTGTTTGACCGACGCCGAAGTTGTCCCTGAACGCTCCCGTTTGTGGCAGGAATCGTCGCCGGGCAGCGCCCGTGCACAGGATGAACAGCAGACGGCGACGGCGTTTCGTTCGCACACCGCCGACGTCACGGTCGGTCGTCGTTCAGCAGTGCCCGCCAATGGCGTATCTGAACGACCAACGTTATCGCGGCAACACCGAATTCGAACAGGGCGCGCGTTCGTCGCTTGACTATGATTCTCCGTGGGGGTCAGGTGGCTTTTCCACTGCTAAGCGACGGCTCCGGAAAAATCGGGGAATTTCGGTGGGTTCGAACTACGCCAGTGGGAAGATTGTCGAGATGACGAGCACCGTCACGAGGCCCGTGATGGAGATGATCGTCGTCAACACGGTCCACGTCTTCAGCGTCTCCGCTTGCGTAAGCCCGCCGATTTCCTTGACGAGCCAGAACCCGGAGTCGTTGTACCACGAGCAGATGTTTCCGCCCGCTCCGATGGCCATCACCATGTACACCGGGCTAACCGATAGCTGTGCGGTGAGCGGTGCCATGATTCCCGCGGCGGTGAGCATGGCGGCCGTCGCCGACCCCTGCGCGACGCGAACGATGGCGGCGATGAGCCACGCGGTCACGAGCAGGCCGATGCCGATGCCCTTGAGGTGGCTTGCGATGTACGACCCGATTCCGGACGCGGCCAAGAGCGCACCGAACGCGCCACCCATCGCGGTGATAGCGGCGATGTTTCCACCGCTCTTCAGCGCCTCCGTGAGTTCCTCCTCCCAGAGCGACCGCGAGAGGTCGGACCAGCGGAGGTAGGTGTACGCCGCCGCGATGGCGGCGATAGTCAGCGCGACGTTCTTGTCCCCGACGAACGCGACCACCGGTTGCAGGTTCGCGAGCACCGGATATGGGTCCTTGAACGTATCGACGATGGTGTAGGAGGCGACCAACCCGATTGCGAGGATGATGGGGATGGCCGATTCGAGCACACTGGGGAGGTTCTTGTTGTCCCGGTTCGCACGCTCTTCGAGTTCTTCCGTCGTCGTTCCCATGGCATCCCGAAGCGGGATGTTCATCCGCTTGTTTATCCAGCGGCCGTAGACCAGACCTCCCATGATCGCCGACGGAATGGCGACGACGATACCGACCAGAATGGTCAGCCCGAGGTTAGCGATGTCGAGTTGATCCGAGACTGCTAACGGTCCCGGCGTCGGTGGGATAAAGACGTGAGCCACCGAGGCACCTGCCCCGACGGCTATCAGATACAGCGCGTAATTCTTCCCCACACGTGCGCGCATCGAACGTGCGAGCGGCGCGAGGAGGTAGAACACGCTGTCGAAGAACACAGGAATCGCGAGTACGGTACTGCTGCCCCACAGCGCGATGTCCGAATTTTCCTTTCCAACGACCGATTGGAACGCCCGAACGATACGTTGGGCGGAACCGCTCTCGAGCATCGACTTTCCGATAACCGATGCCATTAGAATTGGAATACCGATACCGGCCATCCCGTTCCCGAACTCCGTCGCCGTTCGTGCTGCCGCGTCGCCGAACGTGAAGTCGGCGACGAATACCGCGTTGAGTAATCCGACACCAAATGCGGAGATAGCTAGCCCGACGAACGCCGGGAGGTCCCAGACGACCAGGAGGAGGATGACTAAAATCAGTCCGGCTGCGAACGTCAACAGCGGACTCTGTGCGAATTCGATTGCCATGGATTGCGACTCCATGTCATTGATGTTCATTGAAAACATTTTCCTTTAATAGCGATAATTTAATAAAGATGAATAATTAACAAACAGTATATTTGAAATAGATTGTATTATTTCTTCACTATGTAAACGAACGCTGGTTTTATTATTTCTCGTTTATTTGCGGTATTTATGGACCGTGCACTCGCCGTCGTCGAACCTACGGAGGCGGCCAAGGAACTCGTTCGCGAAGCAGGTATCATCGCCGAGGGATTGGACGCCGACTTGATTCTAACGCATATCACTACCGAACAAGAGTACGGCGCTCGGCGGGACGCGATGGAATCGCTCATGAGCAGTTCGGCGAGCTACACCGTCGGCGAGGCCGAGGAGGGTGCGACGCAGTTCGCCCGTGACATCGGTGACGAGGTCCTCTCCGAACTCGATGTGGAGTACGACGTGACGGGCTATCTGGGCAACAAGGCCGAGAAAATCCTCGCCGCCGCCGAGGAGTACGACTGCGACCACGTGTTCGTTACGGGGCGACAGCGCTCGCCGACGGGAAAGGCCCTCTTCGGCGACGCGACACAGGAAGTCATTCTCGACTTCGACGGACCGGTCACCGTTCTTACGGATTAACTGATTCTTCACCATTTATTCAACAATAGTCCAGTTTCACACGGTTTAGTGTGCAAATAGTGACGAAACAACCGGAATAATAAAACGGCAGCGCGATAGCCAACAACCGTGACCAGCACATTGCACGACCAGACCGCCGTCGTAACGGGGTCGAGTAGCGGTATCGGGTTCGCAATCGCACAGGAGTTCGCGTCCCGGGGCGCGAACGTCGTCGTCAACTCACGCTCGCAGGAGCGGGCGGCCGAAGCGGCCGAGGAAATCGCGGACGAGACGGGTTCAGAGTCCGTCGTTGCCATCGAAGCCGACGTGACGGACGCCGACTCGCTCGGATCGCTCGTCGAGGACGTCGTCGAGCAGTTCGGCTCCCTCGACGTCTGGGTGAACAACGCGGGCATCAACATCCGCGGCCCGGCCGAGGAGATGTCGCTCTCCGACTGGCAGCAAGTCATCGACGTGAACCTGACCGGCGCCTTCTCCGGGGCGCAACTCGCCGGACGACAGATGATAGAGCAGGGAACCGGCGGGAGCATCATCAACATCTCCAGCATGATGGGCGAACAGGGCCAGACCGGCCGGACGCCGTACAACACGTCGAAGGGCGGCGTCAACAACCTCACCCGCTGTCTGGCCGTCGAGTGGGCCGAACACGACATCCACGTCAATGCCATCTCCCCCGGCTACATCCGAACCGAGATGGTGGACGACGCACAGGACCAGATAGGGTTCGACGAGCAGGACGTCATCGACCGCACGCCGCTCGGTCGGTTTGGAACCCCCGAGGAAGTCGCCAACTGCGCCGCGTTCCTCGCGGAAGGTGAACACTTCATGACCGGCGAAATCCTCCACCCGGACGGCGGATGGCTCTCGTTCGGTTGGGGAAGCAAGTCATAGAGTTCGTTCTGCCCTGTATTTCGCCTTTCATATCGATCCGACATACTTCCCCGATATCCCTTCTTTCGTACCGCGAAATGCGGTCCAACTGCCCGACACGAACCTATTTCTCGCTTCTCATCAATCTCTAATCATGCCCGACTATCGGCCGATTCCCGCGAAGTACAAGGACGAGTATCGGCGATTTTTGTACTACGCGTTCCAACCCGAAGACGGTCCCGACATCGGCGAGGACGACGATGACCCCGAACTCGGGGACCGTCGCGGACTCTTCGACGGCGACGACTTGCTCTGCGTGTGCAAACACCATTGGTTCACGACTCGTATCCGCGGCGAGTGGCACGAGATGGCCGGTCTGTCCGCCGTCGCGTCGCCGCCCGAGAGCCGCCGCCGTGGATTGGTGCGTGAGATGCTCGCCGAATCGCTCGCCGAGTACCGCGAGAACGAGGTGTACTTCTCGGCCCTCTGGCCCTTCTCCTACGAGTTCTATCGGAAGTACGGCTGGGCGACGGCGAACAAGCACACGAAATACGAGACGACCCCGGACGCGCTCGATTTGGACATCGAACCCGCGGGCGAGTTTCGGCCGCTCGACGCCGACGACTGGGAACTGCTCGTTCCCGCGTTCGACGCGATGACCGAGGGATACGCCCTCAGCACCGACCGAACCGAAGACTGGTGGCGAGAGCGGGTCTTCAAGGGCTGGAAGCGGGACCCCTACGTGTACGCGTGGATGCGGGACGGCGAAGCGCGCGGTTACGTCGTCTACACCGTCCACGACGAGGACGACGGCAAACGGTTCAAAGTGTGGGAGTTGACGGCCATGGACGACGAGGCATACCGCCACCTCCTGCGGTTCGTGCAGTACCACGACTCGCAAGTCGAAACCGTCGAGCTGACATACGTCCCCGAATCCACCGACCTCCTCGACATCGTGGCGAATCCCCGTGACGTGGACTGCCAAATCAACGCCGGTCCCATGTTCCGCCTCGTGGACGTCCCGCGCGCCCTCGAAAGCATCGCGTACGATGCGGACGCCAACGTCGTCCTCCGCGTCACCGACCCGCTGGCGGAGTGGAACGAAGGGACGTTCGAACTCGACACCGGCGACGTCGTTCGCTGTGAGCGCACCGACGCCGACCCCGACGCGGTGACCGACGTGAACACGCTCTCGCAGTTGGTCGTGGGCTACCACGCCGTCGAAGACGCCGAACGGTTCGGAAACCTCTCCATCGAAACCGACGACGCGCGTGCGAACCTCGCCGAGCTGTTCCCCGAGCGGGACGTGTTCCTCACGGAAGGGTTCTGAGTCCCGACCGCCGACCGACCCGAATGTTCCGACCCACCCGCTCATTTTGACCGACCCGCACATTCCGACCGACCAATACTTTTGTTCTGCGGTGCCAACGGTCACCTATGTCGAACGACCGGGACGACCCTGACCGGGACGACCGAGAGGACCTCGAAGAGCGAATCGAGGAACTGGAAACCACCCTGCGCGGCCTCCAGACCGAACTTCGGCAACCGCCGCGCGGGCCGATGGGACTGCCCCGCCCGCCGACGCCCCGGGAAGTCCTCTCGTTTACCGGCGAGTACGCTATCCCGACGCTCATCACCATGCTGGAAGCGAACGTCCGCGCGCTGAAGGCGCTCCAGCAGATCATCCGCCTCGTGGACCCCGAATACGACCCGACGGAAGGAGCGCGCTCCGACCTCAGCGCCCGCGCCGGACGGGCGAGTCGCGCCACTCTCGACCGATTGCAGGATACGCTGAACGACGTCGAAGGTGCTCTCACCGAGGGTGGCCTACCCGAGGAACCGCGCGCCCGACGCATCCTCGAAGACGCCCGCCGACTCAGCGACGACATCCGCGAGGAAGTTTCGGCCGGGAGCGAACAGGCCGACGAGGGGCGCGAACTCGCGGACAACGCCGATGCCGAAGAAGCGGAACTGGAAGAGGAGGTCGACCAACCCGAAGTGGATGTGGATGCCGAACTCCGCTCCATCCGCGACGAGTTGGGCGTTCGCGGCAACGGCAGCGGCGACGAGGACGCCGATGACGAATCCCCCTCCGCCGATGACGAATCCTCTTCCGACGATGACGAATCCGGTCCCGACGACGACCCCGACGCGTAAGCCCCTTCTTCTCCCTCTGTTCTCCCCTCTTCTCGTTCTTCGTTCTGTTTCAGCGTCCCCGCTCGAACCATCGACGGGGTTTCGAACCGGATGGAAAAACGACGACCGTGCGCTCACTCGACGGGTTCGAACCGGTAGCCGTCCCACTCCTGACTCGCCTTCTCGCGGATTCCGGCGTCCGGGTCGCGGAGTTCGTCGGCGTAGACGGGCCGCACTTCGTCGCCGATTTCCACGCCGTCCGTCGTCAACTGCCCGATGGCCCGCACCGAGTCGCCGTCCACGTCGAACTCGACGATGGCGATGTGGTTCGGTTGGCGGACGCCGGGCGGGGTCGCGGTGCTGGTCGTCCACGTGACGACCTCGGCGGTCCTATCGGTCAAATCGACGGCTTCGTCTTGCGGTTCGGCACACTCTGGGCACCGCGGGTGCCCCGGATACGAGAGGTGGCCGTTGGGACAGCGGTGCGCTTCGAATTTCGAATTTCCGCTCATGCTTGCTCCATGATGGTGGTGATGACGCAGTTGCCGAATCCGCCGACGTTACAGGCCAGTGCGACCTCCGCATCGACTTGTCGTTTTCCGGCGTTGCCGAGCAACTGCTGGTGGAGTTCGTACGCCTGTGCGACGCCGCTCGCGCCGAGCGGGTGGCCCTTGGATTTCAGGCCGCCGGAGGTGTTGATTGGGAGGTCGCCGTCGTGGTCGGTGACGCCCTCCTCGACGGCTTTCCAGCCCTCGCCCTGCTCGAAGAAGCCGACGGCCTCGCTCTGCAGGAATTCGAGGATGGTGAACATGTCGTGGAGTTCGGCCACGTCGATGTCCTCGGGTCCTCGCTCGGCCATGTTGTAGGCGAGTTCGCTGCTCTCGACGGCCGCACCCATCACCGTCGGGTCGTCGCGCTCGTGGACGACGTGGGTGTCGGTCGCGCCGCCGATTCCGGAGACGACGGTGTACTCGTCGGTGTACTGCTTGGCCTCCGATTCCGGGCAGAACAACAGCGCGGCGCTTCCGTCCGTGATGGGACAGAAGTCGTAGAGGCGGAGCGGGTCGGCGACGATGGGCGACTCCATCACCGTCTCCACATCGACCTCCTTGCGGAACTGCGCGTGTGGGTTGTCCACGCCGTTTCTGTGATTCTTGACGGCGACCTTGGCCAGACTCTCGCGCGGCGCGTCGTACTCGTGGAGATAGCGCCGGGCGGTGAGTCCCGCGAAACTCGGCAGGGTGAGTCCGTGTTTGTACTCGACGGGATGGGTCAGCGAGGCGATGACGTCCGTCGCCTCGGCGGTCGTCTCGTGAGTCATCTTCTCCCCGCCGACGAGGAGGGTCAGGTCGCTCGCTCCCGAGGCGACCGACTGCCACGCGGCGTAGATTCCCGCGCCGCCGCTCGAACTCGTCTGGTCGATGCGTTGCGTGTACGCCGGGAGCGCGCCGAGGTCGTGCGCCAGCGCGTTCGGCACGCCGGTCTGCCCCTCGAACTCGCCGCTCGCCATGTTCGAGACGTAGAGGTGGTCGAGTTCCAACGGCGAGACGCCCGCGTCGTCGAGGCAAGCCTCCCCGGCCTCCGCCAACAGTTCGCGTATCCACGCGTCGCGCTGCCCGAACTGGGTCATCGACGCGCCGATGATTGCGACTCGTTCCATGGTCGCCACGACGGGGGGACGGGTTTAGAAGCTTGAGATTTCGACAACAAAAAGCACTTGTCGCGGTTCGGTATCGTGTCAGATATGCAACGGAGAGCCCTCCTCGTCTCCCTCGGTACGGGTGTAACCGCCGGGTGTGTCGGAATTTTCAACGATCCCGAGGCGACGCTCGGTCACTTCGACTTGATGAACTACGACGACGAACCGCACGTCTTTCGCGTCCGAATCGAACGCGACGGAAGTACCGTCCATCGATTCTCTCGGCGAGTGGAGCACGATGATCCCATCGCTATCCCCGTCGCCGACCGAACGTGGGGAACGACACCGGGGCGATACACGCTCAGCGTGAGCGTCGGGTCGGCTCACACTCACGCGACCTTTACGAAACGCGGTTGCCACGACGTGATACTCGATTATCGGTCCGGCAACGTGGGCATCTTCTCTCACAACGACGGTCCGGGGTGCCGATGAACGGTTTTGGGACCCGCCTCATGATGTGGGTTTTCTGATATTAGACAGAACCAAGGTACTGGGTGGCATAGTTCGTGTGCCGTGGCAAACGACAAAGACGACTTCAGTTCCATCACGGGACTGCCGGAAGAACTCGGCATCGACGAAGATTTGGGGCGAACCGAGACGCGCCTCGTCATCCGAACCGAGAAACGGCGCTACGACAAACCGGTCACCATCGTCGAGGGGTTCGACACCGGCGAGGTGGACGTAAAGGACCTCGCGTCCGAACTCAAGCGGAAGATGGCGACCGGGGGGACGGTACACGAGGGGGTTATCGAACTACAGGGCGACCACCGTGAGCGGGTCACGGAGGTACTACAGGACAAGGGCTTCGCGGTCGAATAAAAGCGGCGAGGGTCAGTCTCCGAACTTCGACATTTCCCTGTCTCGGAGTTCGATACGTCGGATTTTTCCGCTCGACGTCTTCGGCAGTTCGTCCACGAACTCGATACGTCGCGGGTACTTGTACGGTGCCGTCTCCTCTTTCATGTACTCCTGTAGCTCCTCGACGAGTTCGTCGTTCCCGTCGTAGCCCTCCGCGAGGATAACGTACGCTTTGACCACGTTGCCGCGCTCGTCGTGCGGACTGCCGACGGCGGCGGCCTCGGCGACCGCCGGATGGCCGACGAGCGCATCCTCCACCTCGAACGGCCCGATGCGGTAGCCCGAGGAGATGATGATGTCGTCGGCGCGGCCCTCGAAGAAGAAGTAGCCGTCTTCGTCCTCGCTCGCCAAGTCGCCGGTTCGGTAGTACGCCCCCGAGAAGGTCCGCTCGTCCAATTCCGGCTTTTCGAAGTAGCCGTCGAAGATGGCGGGACTATCGACGGGAACCGCGACTTCGCCGATTTCTCCCCGCTCGACTTCTTCCTCGTCCACCGTGTCGATGATGGTGGTTCCGAGACCGGGCGTCGGCTTGCCCATGCTTCCGGGCTTCACGTCGATACCGGGGTAGTTCGTCACCAAGGCGACGGTTTCGGTCTGCCCGTAGCCGTCGCGCGGCGTCACGTCGAAGGCCTCCTCGAACGCCTGAATCGGTTCGCGGTTCAGCGGTTCGCCCGCCGACAGCGTTTGCTTCAGCGAGAGGTCGTAGTCGGCCATGTCGTCCACTTGGGTGAACATCCGGTACTGCGTCGGCACCGCACAGAGGCGTGTGACGCCCTCCGATTCGAGCAGCGAGAGGAACGTCTCCGGGTCGAAGTCGCCCCGGTAGACGAACTGCGGTGCCCCCGTCGTCAGCGCCACCCCGACCGGACTCCAGAACCACTTGGCCCACCCGGTGCCCGTCGTCGCCCAGAGCAGTTCGTCCTCGAAGTCCATCCCCTCCTCGACGCCCCACCAGTAGCGCCCGTTGACGCGTTCGAAACAGTGCATCCAACGGTGACGGTGGAGCACGGGTTTCGGCTGTCCCGTCGTCCCGCTCGTGTAGTTGATAGACATCGGCGACTGTGGACCGATGTCCGGCCCGTCGTGTTCGGTCGATTCCCCGTCGATGAGCGTGCCGAAGGATTCCCACTCGCCCATCCGCGACCCGCCCAGCACGACCATCGTGTCGAGCGGCGTCTCGTCGGCGACGGCCTCTACCATGTCGGTCAGTTCGTCGTGGCACACTATCGTCGTCGCCTCGCAGTCGTTCGCCCGGAACTGGATGTCCTTTGGTTTCAGCATGGCCGAGCAGGGCACCAGAATCGCGCCGCGCTTCAGCGCCCCGAGTTGAATGGCGAACACGTCGGGGTGGCGCGGCAGGAGGTGCATCACCCGGTCGCCCTCGCCCACGCCGAGCGATTCGAGCGCGTTGGCGAACCGATTCATATCGTCGCGCAGGTCGGCGAACCGTCGCCGTGCCTCGTTCCCGTCGTCGTCCCGGAACTGCACGGCGAGTCGGTCGCCGAACGCCGCCGCGTGGGACTCGATGACCGCCGGGAGATTGTACCCCTCCGGGATGTCCCACTCGAATTCCGCGAGTTCGCGCTGGTAGTCGATTTGCATCCGTCCCGAACTGCGGTGGTCGATTATTTGATTGTGTCGTCTGGTATCACGCATCGGACAGAAGCGTCCGCCGGAGCTCAGCGCCCAATGCGACTTCCCTTCCGCGACTTCCCTTCCCTCCCCTCCTTTCACGTCATCCGAATCAGCTACCCTTCCACGAAGCGGAGCACGCCCCTTCCGAGCCCGTACCCGAGCAGCGCTCCGACCACGCCGAGGAGTGAGAACCCAACGGTCAGCGCCCAGAGCGGCGCTTCTCCCTGTACGGGGTGGCCGACGAGAGCGCGGCTCCCGACGACGAACGCGAACAAAACGCCGGGTGCGAGACCGACGGCGAGGCTGGCGGGAGCGCCGCCGCCGCGAAAGGCGCTCGCCGCGGAGACGAACGGCGGCGCGTAAAACAGCGCCGCGGAAAGCAGAAACGAGTCGGCGAAAACCGACCCACCGGCGAGCGTCACGACGACGAGGAGCGCGAAGACGACCGCGGCGTACCCGCCGACGAAGACTCGCCAGTGTCGTTTGCCCGCACTCGACCGCCCCCACAGTTCCGAGACAGTTGCCATCCACTCCGCGTGCAACGGCGAGGAAAATAAACGTTCAGTCGAGCCGCGATATTTCGGCGGGAATCGAGAAACAGTTTTCCCGTACCCCTTCAAATCATGAATAAGCATGACATACAGTGATGCCGAGAGTGCATCTCGGGAGGAACTGCGTGCGCTTCAGGACGACCGACTCGCAGAAACGGTCGCACACGCCTACGAAAACGTCCCCCACTACCGGAACGCGCTCGACGAGGCCGGCGTCTCGCCGGACGACATCGAGAGCGTCGAGGACGTATCGAAACTCCCCTTCACGACGAAAGAGGACTTCCGCGACAACTACCCGGACGGAATGTTTGCGGTCCCGCGTGCCGAACTACAGCGGATTCACGCCTCGTCGGGGACGACCGGAAAGCCGAAAATCGTCGGCTACACCGGTTCCGACCTCGGTGTCTGGCGCGAGGTTATGGCACGGTCGCTCTCCGCCGCGGGCGTCGAACCCGAACACGTCGTTCAGAACGCCTACGGCTACGGACTGTTCACCGGCGGCCTCGGGTTCCACGACGGCGTGGAGGAACTCGGCGCGTGCGTCATCCCCGTCGGCGGCGGCAACACCGCCCGGCAGATAGACATGCTCCAAGACTTGGAGAGCGACGTGCTCTCGTGTACGCCCTCCTACTGTCTGTACCTCGCGGAAGCGATGGAAGAGCGCGGCATCGACCCGAAGGACCTCCCGCTATCGACGGTCATCATCGGCGCGGAACCGTTCACCGACCCGATGCGCGAGGAGATAGAGGAGGCGCTCGACGTGACCGCGGTGGACGTGTACGGCCTCTCGGAAATCATCGGGCCGGGCGTCTCCATCGAGTGTGCGGACGCACAGGACGGCCTCCACGTCTGGGAGGACCACTTCTACCCCGAAGTCGTGGACCCGGAGACGGGCGAACCGCTCCCCGAGGGCGAGGAGGGGGAACTCGTCATCACGAGTCTGACCAAGGAAGCCCTGCCCGTTCTGCGCTACCGAACCGGCGACATGACGACGCTGAACTACGGGCGGTGTGACTGCGGCCGGACGATGGTTCGAATGGGCAACGTCACGGGCCGCGCCGACGACCTGCTCATCGTTCGCGGCGTGAACGTCTACCCGAGCCAAATCGAGGAGGTCATGGTCGACCTGGACGCCGTTGCCCCGCACTACCGAATCGACTTGCGGCGGGACGGCCAACTCGACAGGATGGAGATAACCGTCGAATACCACGAGGACTTCGACGATTCGCCGCACGAACTCCGCGAGCGAATTCAGGAGCGTTTGCGCGAAATTCTGGAGGTCAAACCCGACACGCTGGAAGTGGTCGAACCGGGTGCCCTCGAACGGACCGAGGTCGGGAAGGTAAAGCGCGTGTACGACCACCGCTGAGGGCTGCGCTTCGCGTCGCTCGACTCAGAGCCACGGACCGAGCAACGAGTCGCGCCCGTCCGGGCGTTCGACGCTGACGACGGTGCTGTACGCCGAGGAACGAACGTCCGCCGTCGTGGACCCGAAGACGAACTCCCGAAGCCTGTTCTTTTGCGGCGCGCCGAGTACCGTCACGTCGTAGTACTGAGACTGGTCGACGATGGCGTCGGTGGCGTCGTCCGCTTCGAGAATCCACTCATCGACGGCGGTGAAGTCGCCGAGGCGCTCGTTAGCCGCGGCGATGTACCGCTCCGCGTCGGTGTGGGCGCGTTCGTCCGCGGAACTCGGGACGACGTGGAGGAGTTCGAGCCACGCGCCGTGTTTCTCGGCGAGGTATCGTGCCATATCGACGGCCAGCCCGGAGTGTGGCCCGCCAGCCACCGGAACGAGAATCGAGGTCACGTCGGTCGAGATGTGATTTCCGCCGACGGAGATCACGTCACAATCGACGTGGCCACCGACGCGCGTCGAGACGCTTCGACCGAACGCCGTTGACGTCATCGACTCCGATTCGTCCACGACGACCACACCGGCAGAGAACTCCTCGCTCGCGGTCCGTGCGATGGTGAGATAGTTCCGTCCGACTCGGGCCGCCGCGCGGGTTCGAACGTCGAGTGCGGAATCGACGGTCGTCTGAAGGGTCCGCCGGGCCGCCGCCTGCCGTTCGCTCAACACGTCTCCGGCGAGATTGAGCGGCGTTCCCGACGACCTGACGGCCGCGTTGACGAGTATCAACTCGCCACCGCGCGCGTCGGCGAGCGCCGCCGCGAACGAAACCGTCCGTTCGGCGTCACCCCCGTCGGACAGGACGACGACGTTCTGCCGCGGTGATCGCCCACCGGCCGTTGCGTACAGCAGCGAGGGAGCCCACGGCATGGGACTCGTGTTCATACCTCACGACATTTACTGAAACGGTATAAATCACACCATTATCCAGCCAAATTTGGAATTTAAGCCCCTCGTGCCGATAAAATTCTCATTTCTTTTCGGTGAGCGTTTCGAACGTGGTTACCGCGTGCAGTTCTCGAAGTAACTACCAATGGAATTAAAATTGGCTCGAAATATCACGACCGAAGTGGGACGAATCGAGGCCGAGTTCGACGGGTGTTCGGGGATGTTTGGGAGTGTTCGGGGTGCCGTCGGGTGCTTCGGCGGTCGGTGTCGGTCCGGCTGTCAGGGTTTGTACACCCGACCGCGGAAGATGGCGACGTTCTCGGGGTCGCTTGCTTCTTCCGTTCCTTCGCTTCCTTCTCTCGCGGTTTCCGTTCCCCCGCTCCCGTCTTCCGTTTCGGTTTCCGCCTCGTCTTTCTCAGCTCTCGCCTCGACGGCCACGTCCACCCGATAGGTACCGGTGCGTCGAGTCTCGTCCTCGCGCTCGGCGACCGCGACGAGTCTGTCGCCCACGTCCGCGGCCGAGAGGTAGGAGATGTTCGTCTCCAGCGCGAGCGCGGTGTCGCCGTCGGCGTTCGACGCCGCCGCGAACGCCGCATCCGCGAGCGAGTAGACGACGCCGCCGTGGGGCGTCCCGTGGAAGTTCAGCAACTCCTCTCGGACCGTGAGTTCCGTCCGCGCCCCGCCCGACTCGAGGGTCGTGAGTTCGATTCCGAGGGTCGCACAGAAGGGGTCGTTCGCGATTTCGTCGTATCTCTCGTCCGGGATATTCGCCATGGGTCGGTTCCGCACAGTAGTTACTTATATTCTTCCCGAGTGGGATTCGACATGGCTTACAGCTACGAACCACACTACTTCGAGGACTTCGAGGAAGGCCAGACGTTCGAGAGCGTCGGCCGGACGGTCACCGAGTACGACTTCGTGATGCATTCGGCCTTCACCGGCGACTGGACGGAACTCCACACGAACAAGCACTACGCCGAGGACGAGTACTTCGGCGAACGCGTCGCACACGGCCCGATGACGTTCTCGCTGGCGACCGGGTTCGTCTACCGCTGTGGCTTCCTGGAGCGCACCGTCCTCGCGTTCCTCGGCATGAACTACATGGACATCCCCGCGCCCGTCAAGATGGACGACACCATCTCGCTCGACATGGAAGTCATCGAGACGAAGGACCTCTCCAGCCGCGAGGACTCCGGTCTCGTCGTCATCGACACCACGATGACCAATCAAGAGGATACCGTCGTCTTCGAAGGCGACATGAAGTTCCTCATCAAGCGCCGCGACTGAACGCCAAAGATAGCCCTTATCTCCTACCTTCCAGTGGAGAATGGGAATGGGACTAATCTGTCGAAATACGGTACTTTCATCGAATTCTTGAATAAGGTCCCGATTCTAATAATCTACAAATGGAAGATACTTTCGAATCATATCTCACAGAGGTATTTTCGTGTGTACACAACTTTCCGTTTGATAATGGCTATCAATTTAGGTCTGGTACCGGAAGAAAAGTTAGTTCTTCAATAACCAATCTTATCCAAGAATACTTTGGATTTTCTCCATATGAATATAAAATGAGTGAGCAAGCTATGCATACCGCAGTGCGATCAGAGATACTTGAAATCGCAGAAGATACTCCAAGTGATGACTTAGAGGATTGGGTTGATGAGTTCAAAAGAAGAAAGGACAATCTCTTGAAGAAGACAATTGGTGCTGAGAAAACTACCTATACGGTTGTTTTTCCACTGAATATCAGAGACAGCGACATCCCAAGTTCGATTTCTACACCGGATGTAGAATACAATAAAATAACATATGATAAATGGAGAAGTGAATACAAAGAACAGGCATTGAATAAAGACGATACTACATTAGAAAGATTCTGTCAAGAGACACCAAACCATCTTGATGCGAGAGATTCTCTTAGCATGTTCTATACCTTCTGGGAAGCGAAATATGACGCACGGGACGAGCTTTTCTCTCTGCATGTTGTTAGTAATCAAACCAAAATCTTGGTTGCAAAACTAAATTTTGTTATTTATAAGTGGTCAGCCGGAATTCCACAGCCATCAAGAAATAGCTCACGTCCACCAAGTGCCCGTTGGTCACGATTACAGGAGCCATTTTTCTATCTCACATTCAAAGAAGGGGATTATGTTACATACCAGCCAGTGGACTACGGATACCGCAGGGGGGCAGTATCCACTGGTCGAGTTGACTGTGAAAAAATTTATGAATTTCTCCAACTTCCAGACTTCTCGGCAGAAACACCATCCTTGGCTGGTGTAGACGAAGACATTGTTAATGCATTGCTAGCTTTCCACGAGGGAATTACAGAGTCGTCAACCTCACAATCATTTTTCTCATTTTGGAGAGGTATGGAGAATCTTGCTCAAGTAGAATCAGGGCAGAAAGAAGAAGCAATAGACAGAGCAGAATTTGCTCTGAATCGGGCTAGAGGAAAAAAGCGGCGACCTGAACTTGATGAAGCGATGGAAAATATAAGAGACAAGCGTAACATGTTCGCTCATGAAAAACCCAATGTCAGGGTAACGCCCAGCGACCATGGGATTACAAAATTACTATTGGACGGTTTACTAGAGTTTTATTTCGAGAATTATCAACGTGGCTTCTCCAGAGAAGACTATCAACAGTTGCTAAAATATGGTGCGAAATCTGAGACAGAGAGGGAAAATGCACGGCAACGAGCGGAGTCTGTGATTGATACTCTAAATGAATTGAAAAAATGAAGAATATACCAGACGATAGTTCTTACCTCCGAACGTTCTATGCCGTTCCCTTCGAAATTTAGTCCATGGTCTCCGACGCGCTCGTCGTCGCCGTCGTCTTCTGTACCTTCGGCCTGCTGTTTTTCAACCAAATTCGCGTCTACCCGCTCAGCCGGTCGTTGACGAGCGCGACGGGTGCCGTCGTCGTCCTCGCGCTCGGGGCGATTTCTCCCGACGAGGCGCTCGCCAGCGTCGATACGAGCACTCTCCTCCTGTTGTTCGGTATGCTCGCCCACGTCGAGGCGCTCTCGCGGAGCGGCTTTTACGGCTGGGCGGGGTCGTACCTCGTGGATTTCACCGGGACGGCGAGACGACTCACCGTGGGAACGCTCGTCGTCGCCGCCGTCTTCAGCTCCGTCGCGCTCAACGACGCGACGGTCCTGTTGCTGACCCCCATCCTCGTGCAGGTGATTCGCAACGCGGACATCGACCCCGTGCCGCCGCTCATCGCCGTCGTCCTCGGGGCGAACATCGGCAGCGCGGCGACGCCGCTCGGCAACCCGCAGAACGCCTACATCCTGAACCGAAGCGGATTGACGTCTGTCGAGTTCGTCGCGCACCTCGCGCCGGTCGCGCTCGTCTGCCTGCTCATCGCGGCGCTCGTCCTCGTGCCGATTACGGCCGCCGGGACGACGCTCCCGGAGATTCCCGTCCCCGACATCGACGAGCGGTGGGCGCTGTCGAGCGTCGTCTTTCTCCTCGCCACGTTCGCCCTTCTCATCGTTTTCCCGGACTCGGACCCCGGCATCATCGCCGCGTCGATGGGAATTATTCACATCACGTGGCTCCAGTTGTTCCGTCGAGTGCCCGGCGAGGAGATACTGCACGGGATGGACTGGAGCATCATCGTCCTGTTCGTCGGCATCTTCGTCCTCGTCGGCAGTCTGGAGGAGACGTCGCTGATGGGACTCGTTTCCGGATTCGGCGCTAGTTGGCGATTCGCCGGACTGACGTTCGTCCTGTCGAACCTCATCAGCAACGTTCCGGCGGTCGTCCTGCTCTCGTCGGGCGTCACGACTCAATCCGGTTGGCTGGTCCTCTCGGCGGTCAGCACCCTCGCCGGGAACGCCACGCCCATCGCCAGCGCGGCGACGCTCATCGCGCTTCAGCAGGCCGCCCGCCGCGGGGTGGACATCTCCATCCGGCGGTTGCTATCGGTGGGCGTCCCCGTGGCTATCGTCACGAGTGCCGTAGCGGTGCTCATGCTCAACGCGGGACTGTGAAAAACGAACCAAAACCGCGAGTCGGCGGCCTTACTCCTCCGACGAGCACGACGGGGAGGCACAGGACGCCCCGCAGGTCGAGTTACACCGTTGGGTCACGTCGTCCGAGTGGTCGAGGACGACGGCGTCCCCGGTCACGTCGAACCCGCTTCCCGTAACCGTGCTGCCGTCGCAGTACTGCAACAGGATTCCGTCGCGGTCGGTACCGGTCTGACTCACACAGCAGGACTCGAAGACGGAGTTCGGGCGGCCGAAGGCGCGGAGCGGCGCGCTGCCGGGATAGCCGCTTCCCGTGTGGTTCGCGTCGCCCGTCACCTGTACGCCGGAACAGACGACCGGCGCGGGCGTGGACTTCGGCTTCACCGCGTACATCGCCGCCGTGTCGTCGGTGCCGATTCGAATCCGGGTGTCTCGAATCGTGGTCGTTCCCGCACCGGCGGCGACTATCGCCCCGTCGCTCGCTACGTCGGCGGTCAGGCTGACGTCGCAGTTTTCGACCGTCGCGTCGTCGGCGAACAGCCAGATACCCCGCATGTTCGTCGGGAACGAGGAGGACGAATGCGCGTCGTCGATGACGACACAGCAGTCACGAACCGTACCGCCGGACCCGGCCAGACGGACGTTCGCGATGTTGTTATTCCTGTACTCGCCGCCGGTGACGGTGACGGTTCCGGTGCTCTTGCTCGACTCGTACAGGCCGTTGTTCGGGAATCCTCCGACGTGGCAGTCCCTGAATTCGAGGTCCCCCTTCGTGTACTGGTGGACGAAGACGCCGACCGCGCCGCTCCCGTCCGGCGCGCCGTCGGGGGCGCGGAGTCCCTCGACCAACCCGGACCCGTCGTCGGTGAGCACGCCGAAGATGAACGGTCCTTTCGACCCGTCGTGGACGCCGTGATGGTCCACGTCCCGGACGAGGAGGCCGTCGTCCACGTTTATCTGCATCCCCGGCGCTTCCGGGGCGTCGGTGACGTCGTGTCGAAGCCCCTCGTACTGGATGTTGTACGAATCGCTCGCGCCGCCCACCGACAGCCACATCGCACCGGGGTTTTGCGTGGCGCTGTCCGGCGTGTCGAGGAGCATCGTCGCCCCCTCCTCGACGCCGACCATCCCGAAGTCGTGGAGTCCGTTTCCGTAGTTATACACCAACTCGGTGACGCGGTAGGTCCCGTCCGGGAACTCCAGTTTCGTGTTGCTCTGGAGATTCTCGCGGAGGATGTCGTCGATGGGTTCCTCCCCACCCGGGTCCATTCCGAGGTCGTCCACGACGTCGTACACCTCGTCGTACTGGAAGCCGTCCGGAGTCGCCGTCGTCGCCTCGACGTTGCTGTCGATGTCACCGTTCGTCACGCTCGACGTGGCCGTCGTCGGGGTGACGGAAGCGATGGTTCCTCCCGCAACCAGTGCGCCGCTTGCGATTTTTAGATACGACCGTCGGTCGAGTGTCGTTCGCTCGTTCGGTGTATCTGGATTCTCGGACATCTTCAGCAGAAACGCGAGTATAATTCATAAAATCAGTTCGTGGTTGAATTACTAAAAATATCGTTCATGAACGTTCGAAACGGTACGCCGACGCGGTGTGATGGCGGGGCGACTCCGGGTCGTTCATCTTTTTCACCTCTCCGGCGAACTATCGCGTATGACGCTCGACGTACTCGAGGCGGAGGACGAACCGCGGATTATCGACACGCACGCCCACCAGCCGACGAAGGAGTTCTTGGAGGACGCGGGCGGGCAAATGATGGAGGACGCCGCGAACAAGTTCGGCGCGAAGATGGAGACGGACACCTACGATTCGCTCGTCGAGGAGTACCACGAGGCCGGAATCGGTCGGACGATTCTGCTCGGCTGGGACGCCGAGACCAACACCGGAAACCCGCCGGTGCCGAACGATTACGTCGCTGAAGTCCGCGACGAGTACGACGACTTCTTCATCGGCTTCGGCAGCGTCGACCCCCTGAAGGACGATTGCGTGGAGGAAGCCGAACGCGTCGTCAACGACCTCGACCTCTCCGGGTTCAAATTCCAACAGATAGCTCAGGGCTTCGACCCGAGCGCTCCCGAACACGAGGAACTGTTCTCGACCATCGAGGACCTCGGCGTCCCCGTCGTCTTCCACGGCGGTAACTCGACGCTCGGCGCGGGTGCACCCGGCGGCAGGGGCCTCAAAATCAAGTACGGAAACCCGATGCTCATCGACGACGTGGCCGCCGAGCACCCGGATCTCCAGATTCTGCTCGCACATCCCGCGTTCCCGTGGGAACAGGAGCAACTCGCCATCTGCCAGCAGAAGGGCAACGTCTACATGGACCTCTCCGGGTGGCTTCCGAAGTACATCGACGACCAAGTGCTCCACTACGCGAAGACGCTCCTGCGGGACAAAGTGATGTTCGGGACGGACTACCCGATGATTCGCCCCGGACAGTGGTTGGACCAGTTCGAGGACCTCGACTTCCCCGAGGAGGTCCAGCGGAAGATACTTTGGGAGAACGCGGAGGAGTTCCTCGACCTGTAGTCTCGCGGACCGCTACGCGACAGTTCGGGGCCACAATTCTATTCCTTCCCTCCCCCGAAGAAAACCACCCATGGCGAAACGAGCGACCGAGCGGTGGGAATACCACACCATCAGGCCGCCGCGGGGAAGCACGAAAAAGGAATCCATCGACCCCGAAAACGACCTGAACGACCTCGGCGAAGACGGCTGGGAGCTGGTGACGACCATCGAATACGTCGGCGGCGGGACGAAGTATCTCGTCTTCAAGCGACCGGCATGGAGGGATGACGACGACGAGAATGAGTGAGCGAGACGACAACGGCGACCAGATCAGCACCGCCAACACGATGCGCGAGCGGGCGGGCGAGAGCAGAGCAAAGCTTTGGGTCGTTCTCGGCGCGAGACGACTGTTCGTAACGGGTGCGATAGTCCTGCTCTTTTTCGTCGCGTTCGTCATCGCCGGGACGTTCCTCTACCCACCCCTGCGGTCCGAGATAGCGAAATCGGACACCATCGAGACGATGTTCTCGACCATGCTCGGCGCGAACATCACCGCGACGACGCTCGTCGTCACCATCACGCAGTTGGTTATCTCACAGGAGAACGGTCCGCTCGGCGACCAGCGCGGACGGATGAGCGACGCGATGGACTTCCGGAACTTCGTCGGCGAGATGCTGGGCCACACCACGCCGTCCGACCCGTCGAAGTTCCTGAGCGAGATAATCGACACGACCGAGGAACGAGCGAACGAACTTCGGAACTCCGTCGAACGGGACGGAAACGAGGAACTGCGCGGCGAACTCGACGAGTTCATCGACAGCCTCACCGGTAACGCGGATACCGTCAAAGAGCAACTCGACGGTGCGACGTTCGGCACGTTCGACGTGCTGTTCGCGGCGCTCAACTTCAACTACTCGTGGAAGATATTCCACGTCGAACGGATGCGAGACGAGTATCGGGACGACCTCACGGACGACCAGTATCGACTCTTCGAGCGGTTAAAGACCTCGCTGTCCATGTTCGGCCCCGCACGCGAACACATCAAGACGCTCTACTTCCAGTGGGCGCTCATCGACCTCTCGCAGATGATACTGTACGCCGCGATTCCCGCGCTGTTCGTGGCGGGTTCGATGCTCGCGTTCGTCGGCAGCGGGACGTTCACGGGAACGACGTTCGGATTTTCGGACATCCTGCTGGTCGTCGGCGCGGCGTTCAGCGTCACGCTGGTTCCGTTCATGCTCCTCGTCTCGTACATCCTCCGTATCGCCACGGTCGCCAAACGAACCCTCGCCATCGGGCCGCTCATCCTGCGGGATTCACAGCGATGACGGGGAACGACGACGCGAACGAAGGGGAGAACCGACGCTCACGTCGAGCGTTCCTCGGTGCGGCGGCCGCCGCGGGAATCGTCGGAACGAGCGGGTGCCTGACTCTCAGCCCGACGGTCCGCGTCACGGGTATCGAGGATTCGACCGTGTTCAAAGCGATCTCCGTCAGCGAACCGTGGGCCAGCGGTCGCGTGAGTGCGACCGTGACCTTCACGCCGTCAGCGACGACGGAGTACGGCGTTCGGACCCTCGTGGTCGTCAGTTCGAGCGGAAGCGAGTTCGACACGGCGGGCGTCTACGGCGGCCAAACGTCGAAGAGCGTCTTCCTTCCCGTCGGGAAATCCACGCTCACCGCCGTCGATTTCGACGGGAAGACGGTCGATTCGGTGTCCGTGACGGTCGGCGGCGACCGACTCCTCTAAGGAACGCCTCGGGGATTCTTGACCCTCCTCGTCGTACGGAGTCCGGGTGAACGGAATGGAGGAGTTCGATGTCGTCGTTATCGGCGGGGGAACCGGAAACAAAGTGGTGCTCGCGGCCGCGAACCGCGGATTGGACGTGGCGCTCGTCGAACGGGGGCCTGTCGGCGGAACGTGCGTCAACCGCGGGTGTAACCCGTCGAAGACGCTGATACACCGGGCGGACGTGGCGGAAACCGTCGGGCGAGCGGGCGAGTTCGGCATCGACGCCGACCTCGAACGAATCGATTTTCCCCGCATCGTCCACGAGGTGACCCGAGCGGTGGACGGCAAATCGCGGAGGATGGAACGAATCGACGAGGAGCGCGAGAACGTTACGCTGTTCCGCGACGACGCGCGGTTCGTCGGCGAGCGAACCTTGGACGTCGGCGACGAGCGCATCCGTGGCGAAAAAGTCGTCGTGGCCGCCGGAGCGCGCCCGTCGATTCCGCCCATCGACGGCATCGAGGACGTGGAATACCTCACGAGCGCCGACGCGCTCCGACTCGACAGCCAACCCGACCGACTGGTCATCGTCGGGGGCGGCTACATCGCCGCGGAACTCGGCTACTTCTACGAGGCGCTGGGGACGGCCGTCACCATCATCGGTCGGAGCGACGTGCTCGTCTCGAACGAGGACCGCGACGTCGCGGAGACGTTCACCGAAATCGCCCGTCGCCGCCACACGGTTCACGCGGGCTACGAGGCGACCGCGGTCTCTCAATCGAATGGGCGCGTGACCGTCACGGCGACCGCGGAGGACGGCGAACCGGTCGCGGTCACGGCCGACGAGATGCTGGTTGCGACCGGGCGACGGCCGAACACGGACCGTCTCGACCCGGAACGAGCGGGTATCGAACTCGACGACCGCGGCTACATCGAGACGAACGAGTTTCTGGAGACGAGCGCGGAACACGTCTGGGCGCAGGGTGACGTCATCGGGACCTACGAGTTCAAACACGCCGCCGACCACGAGACGAAGTACGTCGTGAAAAACGCCCTCGACGGGGAACGAGAGGCGGTCGAGTATACGAGCATGGGCCACGCGATTTTCACGTCACCGCAGATTGCCGGAACGGGAAAAACGGAACAAGAGTTGGCGGATGCGGGGCGGGAGTACGCCGTCGGTCGATGTGCCTACCGGGAGACGGTGATGGGTAACGCGCTCAAGGACCGGGACGGCTTCGTCAAGGTGCTCGCCGACCCCGACGGGGCCGTTATCGGCTGTCACATCATCGGTACCGACGCCTCGACGCTGATTCACGAGGTCCTTCTCGCGCTGGCGAGCGGGTCCGGGACCGTCGGCGACGTGACCGAGACGATCCACATCCACCCGTCGCTGAGCAAGGTCGTGTTGAAAGCGTTCGAGGACGTCGAGTAGGTGCGCGTTCCTCGTGGATGTCAGTGGAGGATCAATCGGGACATCCGAATCGATAGCGTTCGAAACGAGTCGTTCGTCGTATTGGGGCGGTTGACCTACCGGTTCGTTTCGAATGATATCTTCAGCGGCCGGTTCACGTGGACGGGTCGCTTACGACGTATCTCCCGCGACTTTCCGCACGCGCTCGCCGGACTCCGCCATCCGCGGTTGCGGCGTGGGTTCCGTACCTCGCTCCTCTTCGCCGAACCGTATCGACGTGCGGTGGCCGTCGGACCGCTGCGCTCGTTCCTCGATGGTTATCCCGTCGAGAACGCGGTCGCCGATAGTCTTCGGGAGGGTGGACGCTTCGTACGCGTCGTCTATCGTCGGAGCATCGAGGGTGCGGCGGACGGTGCTCCCATCTCTGAACGTGTAGGTGACCAACCAGGGGGACATGTGGATTCACAAATAGTTTCCATCACATCTGGTGAAAGCTTTGTGGTGTCCGACAGTGCGATGAACTGAAAATCGTCGAACAGTACTAAGACGGGAATAAAAGGCGATTCACCGCGACCGTCCGGGCGAGAGCCGCCGCAACCGAACGTGGGATTTCAGGCGGCGGTGGCGGCGATACTGGATCAGGACGCCCGACCCGACGAGGAGGAGCCAGAACACCTCGTTCGTCCCGAGCATCGCCCACACGTCTGCCTGAAACACCGGGAGGACGTTCCCCCACTGGCGCGCGAGTTGTTGGAGGATGGTCGCCCCGAGGAGGCTCGTCACGACGGTCAGGAACGGCAGGTAGAACCGCCAGACGAGAATCCCCGTGACGCCGCCGACGAGCAGCGACCCGACGAGCGGGTCCGCGGCCCCGTCGAGCATCGGGAGGGCAATCGTTTCGACTCCACCCGACCCGAACGACGCGTACGCCGCCGAGGCAGCGGCGAGGGCGCTCCCCCCGACGATGGCGAACCGTTGGGCGGAGTGGGCCACCCGACTCCCGATGAGGCCGCCGAGGAGGGCACCGACCAGCGACACGAGCAACAGGTTCGGCGACGCGATGCCGAGTGCGGGGGCGAGGGTTCGAGCGGCGAAACTGCCGAACAGGGCACCGCCGAGACCGCCGACGAGCGAGGTGAGTTGCGTCACGAAGGAGTAGCCGAAGTAGGTGAACGCGAGCCCGACCCCGACTGCCAGCGCCACGACGGTAGCGGTAAAGAAATCTGGGACCATCGGTTTTCGTATTTCGTACCGTGGGCCTCCATTCCGTTAAATCACTCGGTGGAAATTCGTCGAAGTGTCGCTCGTCGGGATGTATTCGTCGGCGGCGTCGCTCGCGGCTATTCGTCAGTCAGCGCCGTCAGTCGAGCCGTTATCGAACGATGACGACGACGGATGGCGTCCGCTCCGAAAATCCCTGACGCTGAATCGTTCGCGGACGGGATGATTCGATAGAGCGAGATACAGTTTATCCGTTCGAAAACCGACGACCCCACCGAACAAAGGTAACAATCCTCTGTCAAAAACCGCCGAAAAATCCTCCGAATACCGAACTGCGATTCGACCGCTCTCCGCTATTCGAACTCCGGTTCCCGACCTTCCAAAAACGCCGCGACGCCCTCGATGTGGGCGGGCATGTCGTAGGCTTGCGACTGCACCATCGTCTCGTAATCCAGCGCTTCGCGCCAGTCCTTGCCCAGATTCTCGTGGAGGGCCTGCTTGCCCAGCGCGATGGTGTGGGTCGGCTGGTCCGCCAGCGTGTCCGTCAGCTCCGTGACCCGGATATCGAGCTGTTCGTCCGGGACGACTTCGTTCACCACGTCCAGTTCGGCCGCCTCTTCGGCCGAGATGAGTTCGCCGGTGAAGGCGAGTTCCTTCGCCTTTCGAAGCCCGACGAGTCGCGGGAGGAGGAAGGTTCCGCCCATGTCGGGAATGAGGCCGACGTTGATGAACGACGCCGCGAACCGCGCCGATTCCGTCGCGTAGGCGAAGTCGGCGGCCGTGACGAGCGCCATCCCCGCACCTACCGCGTCGCCGTTGACCTTCGCTACGACCGGCACTGGCGCGGTCAGCACCTCGTGGACCACGCGGGAGAGAGTGTCACGAACGCGCTCGTAGGCTTCCCGGACGTTCTCCTCGCGTTCGGCCATCGACTCGATGTCGCCGCCCGCGCTGAACGCTTTCCCTTCGCCGGTCAGCACGATGGCGTCCTGTTCTTTCGGGTCGCTTTCGGCGAGGATTTCGGCGAGTTCGCCCGCCGCGTCGGGCGTGAAGGCGTTCCGAACCTCCGGGCGGTCGAACGTGATGGTCCTGATTCCGTCGTCGTCGGAAACGTGCATACCTGAGAGGGTCTCCCCACGTACATTTAATTACTCCCCGCGTCCAGTCGTGGTATGGACATCGAAGCGTTCTTCGAAGGCATGCCGTTCGCGGACCTGCTCGGCGTCGAGGTGACGGAAGCGGCGGACGGACACGCCGAGGGGCGACTCGAAATACGCGAGGAACTGTCGTGGAATCAGGACCGACTCATGGCCCACGGCGGCGTCACGTTCACCCTCGCGGATACCGTCGGCGGCGCTGCGCTCGTCTCCCTCAACGACCAGCCGGTGCCGACCATCGACATGCGAATCGACTATCTGAGCGCTGGTACGGGCGATCTCTACGCCGAGGCCGACGTAGTGCGGAACGGGAGCGACGTGGGAACCGTCGACGTGAGCGTCTACGACGAGGACGACGAACACGTCGCGGATGCGCGCGGCGTCTACAAGACGGGGTGACACGATGAAGCGATGCCGCTCTCTCCTCGTCATCCTGCTCGCAATCGTGACCGTCTCACTCGCGCTCCGCCGACGAAAGCGGTCACGCACACAACTCGAACCGCCGTTCTAACGGGGCCGTCGCGTTCGTTTTCACCGTCGTGTCGGCCTGCCGGTCATAATCTTTTATCGGCTGGCTGTAATAGTACATCGGGAATGGGAACTTCTGATTCGCCCGCACTCGATGCACCGATTTTTCGCGTTTCGGCTGGGGCGGGGCGCGAGGACGCGGAAGCGGTGCTCGACAGTGCACGCGACGCGGCGGAAACGGCGGCGGTTGCGAACGTCGGCCCGGTCGGAATCGAGGAGCTAACGCCGCTCGTGGCGACCACGGCCGACGGAACCACCGCGCTTCACGCGAACTGCACCCCCGAGCGAGCCCGAACCCTCGTCGAATCGCTGGAGGATGGCACCGTCGTCGAGGAGGGCGCACACGCGGTCGTGAGCCACGGCGAGGAGCAAGCGACCTTCCCGGTGCCGGACGACGGGCCGCTGTCGGTCGGTCGCCGGGACGTCCTCGAACGGTGCGGCTGGGTGGACCCGACGACCACGGCGGGATACGAGGAGTTCGTCGCGGCGGAGGCCGGTGCAGCCCCGGAAGCAGTTATCTCACAGGTCGAAACCGTCGGCTTGCTCGGCCGTGGACGGGGCGATGCGCGGATGGACGAACCGGTCGCCGAGGAGTGGCGGACGGCCCGCGAAACCGACGGCGACCCGGTCGTCGTCGTGAACGCCGGGGAAACCGACGATAGGAATGCCACCGACCGGACGCTGTTGGAGGCCGACCCCGTAGCGGTGCTCGACGGCGCGACGGCGGTCGCCTCGGCCATCGGTGCGGAGGATATCGTCGTCTACTGCCCGGAATCCGCCCTCGGAACCCGTGAACGGGTTCGGGAGGCGATGACCGCGTTTAACGACACCGACGCCGCCGAGGGCGTGACGATTCGCACCTTCGCCGCCCCGGACATGTACATCGCGGCGGAGCCGACGATGGCCCTCGAAGCACTGGAGGGTAACGACCGGTTGGAGGCCCGCCTCCGCCCGCCGTCCCCCGGCGAGCACGGGTTGTACGGTCGGCCGACAATCGTCCACACGCCGCGCACGTTCGCACAGGTTCGACGAATCCTGCGCGACCCGGACGCGTTCGACCCGGACGACGCCGACCCCGGCACGCGACTCCTGACCGTGACGGGCGACGTGACCGCCCCCGCGACCCTCGAACTGCCGACCGGCGGCAGTCTCGAAACGGTGCTGGAGGCGGTCTCGGTCGATAGCGAGTTCAAGATGGCGTGCGTCGGCGGGCAGTTCGGCGGCGTCACGCGCTCGCTCGACCACACGCCGAGCGCCCCGGCGCTGACCGGCGCACGCCTCGGAACCGACGGCGTGGTCGAACTCTTCGACCAGTCGCGGTGTGCCGTGGCGACCGCCGGAACGCGGGCGCGGTTCGCCGAGGAGGAAAACTGCGGGCGCTGCGTTCCCTGCCGCGAAGGCTCGAAGCAGTTGACGAACCTGCTTCGAGATATCTACTCCGGCGAGTTCAAGGACGACATGCTCCGCGAACTCGCCCGGACGATGCGCGAGACGAGCATCTGCTATTTCGGACGGTCGGCGTCGCGGCCCGTAACGACCGCGATGGACGAATTCGAACCCGAGTTTCACGCACACGCCGAGGGCCGTTGTCCGAGCGGCGCGTGCGAGGAAGTACAGTAACCGTGAGAGCAACATGTGCAACCGTGAGAGCGACACGTGCGTTACAAACGCAGCGCGGATGACGAGAGGCGACATCACAAAATGAGTTCAGACGAGCAATCAGGAATCGAAGACACCGCTCCGGCCGCACCCAAACCCGGTGTGCCGGACATCGAAGACCCGCGACCGAGCACGCCGCTGACCGAGGATTTCGTCACGGGGACGGCGAACGACCCCGACCTCGGTGCGGACGGCGATGGAATGAATCACGTGACGGTGGACGGCCACCCGATAGCCGTGCCGCCGGGTTCGACGCTCATCGACGCCACCGACGCGGTTGAGACGGACGGACACGTCCCGGCGCTCTGTTACTACGACCGGGACACCGAGCAGGGCGACAACATCGGACCGCGTTCGGAATGTCGGACGTGCATGGTGGAGACGGACGAACACGGCGTCGTCCCGTCCTGTAGCTTCCCCGCGGAGGACGGCCTGACGGTGCGAACCGACGCCGAGGACGCGGCGAACGCCCGCGACGTCAACCTCGATTTGGTGCTCTCGAATCACAACCTCAGGTGCACCACGTGCGGGCAGAACGGCCGCTGTGAGCTACAGGACACCTCCATCGAGAACGGCGTCGAGGAGCCCCGCTACGGCGTGTTCGAGGACCGCGACGAGTACGAACCCATCGACGACACGTCGGCCGCCATCCAGATAGACCGGAACAAGTGCATCCTCTGTAATCGCTGTGTCGAGGCCTGCAACGACGTGCAGGTCGAAGGCGTCCTCCGAATCGAGGGTCAAGGACAGGACACCCGAATCGGCTTCCAGAGCGACGCCGAGACGATGAGCGATTCGACGTGCGTCTCCTGTGGCCACTGTGCAACCGTCTGCCCGACGGGTTCGCTGGTCGAACAGGGCCTGACCGACTCGGCGACCATCCCGCTCCCCGGATTCAACCAGAAGAACTCCATCGGGAAGACCATCGAGGTGGACCACGCCGAAACGTCCGATACGTCCACCGCGCCGAACCGGAACGTACCCGGCGAACGCGACGAGGAAGAACTCTCCGGCGTCGCGCGGTTCATGGCGAAGGCGAAGGGGAAAGCACGGGAAACCGGCGAGCGCGTGAAGGACGAATTGCTCGAAGAGGCCGAACACGTCGCCGAGAAATCCGCCTCCGAGACGCTGAACATCGGGCATATGTTCGACGTCGCCGAACTCGTCAGCGGCCCGCGCCTCTCCGGCGTGACGAAAGCCGAAACGACCTGTAACTACTGCGCCGTCGGCTGTCGGTTCGACCTGTACGGCAAGGACGGCGAAGTGCTCGGCGTCCGACCGGCGGACGAGGACGCGACGCCCGCGAACGACTTCTCGACCTGCGTGAAGGGCAAGTTCGGTTACGACTTCGTGAACAGCCCGAACCGCCTGACCACGCCGCTCATCCGCGAAGGCGACGAGTTCCGCGAGGCGACGTGGGAGGAAGCCCTCGACAAGGTGTACGAAGGGTTGTCGAAGATACGCGAGGAGACCGGCGACGACGCCATCGCCGTCACCTCCTCCTCGAAGTGTACGAACGAGGAGAACTTCCTCGCCCAGAAGTTCGCCCGCCAGGTGTTGCACACGAAGCACGTGGACAACTGCGCCCGGCTCTGTCACTCATCGACCGTGGCCGGACTCCAGCAGACGCTCGGCTACGGCGCGATGTCGAACCGCATCAACGAGGACATCGGGAAGACCGATTGCTATCTCATCACCGGGTCGAACACCACGGGGAGCCATCCCGTGCTGGCGACGCGAATCAAGCAGAACGTCGATGACGGCGCGGACCTGTTCGTCTTCGACCCCCGCAAAATCGGTCTGGCCGAGCACGCGACCCAGTACACGCAGACCAAACCCGGCGAGGACATCGCGTGGATAAACGGCATGGTGCGATACATTATCGAGAACGACCTCCACGACGAGGCGTTCATCGAGGAGCGCACCAAGCACTTCGACGAACTGAAGGAGAAGGTCCAGCCGTTCACTCCCGAGAAGGTCGAAGAACTCGCGGGCGTTCCCCCGGAGGAACTCACGAACGCGGCCGAAACCATCGCCGAGGCCGACACCTGCATCTTCGGCTGGGCGATGGGGATGAC
Source organism: Haladaptatus sp. T7 (assembly GCF_026008575.1). Lineage (NCBI taxonomy): Archaea > Methanobacteriati > Methanobacteriota > Halobacteria > Halobacteriales > Haladaptataceae > Haladaptatus > Haladaptatus sp. T7. The sequence goes on along the minus strand of NZ_BROP01000002.1, from coordinate 86,959 downwards.
CCAGCACGCACACGGAACGCGGAACGTCATCGCGTTGACGAACCTCGCGCTGGTGACGGGCAACCTCGGGAAACCGCGCGCCGGTGTGTCTCCGTTCCGCGGCCAGAACAACGTGCAGGGCGGCGGCGGCGACATGGGTCCGGCACCACACACCCTGCCGGGCTATCAGGACCTCTCGGACGACGACGTGCTCGACAAGTTCGAGGACGCGTGGGGCGTCAGACCGCCGGACGAAATCGGTCTCCGATTGCCCGAACAGTACGAGGCCATCACGGAAGGCCACATCAAGGGCATGTTCATCATGGGCGAGAACCCCGTGCTCTCGGAACCCGACATCCGCGAGGCCGAGAACGCAATCGAGGAACTCGACTTCCTCGTCGTACAGGACATCTTCCTCACCGAGACGGCCGAGTTCGCCGACGTGGTGCTCCCCGCGGCGTCGAACGCCGAGAAGTCCGGCACGTTCACGAACACGGAACGGCGCGTCCAGCGCGTCCGCCCCGCCGTCGAACCGCCGGGAGAGGCGCGAACCGATTCGGACATCCTCGCGGACCTCGCCGGTCGGTTCGGCTTCGACTGGGACTACGACGGCCCGGCGGACGTGATGGACGAAATCAACGACCTCGTGCCGATTTACGGCGGCGTCACTTACGACCGTCTCGAATCCACGCCGGAAGGACTTCAGTGGCCCTGTGAGGACGAGGACGACCCCGGAACGCCGTTCCTGTACGAGGACGAGTTCAACTTCGACGACGGCAAGGCCCGGTTCGTCCCGGCGGACTACGGCGGCCCGGTCGAACTCCCGGACGAGGAGTATCCGTTGATGCTCACGTCCGGCCGGGTGCTCTACCACTGGCACACCGGCACCATGACCCGCCGCGTCGAGGTGCTGATGGACCACGTGCCCGAGAGTTTCGTCACCATCCACCCGGAGATGGCCGACCGACTCGGCGTGAAGGACGGCGAGTACGTCCGCGTCACGTCCCGACGCGGGGACATCGTGACGAAGGCCAACGTGGAGGAAACCTCGGACCCCGGCGTCGTCTTCATCCCGATGCACTTCGCGCACGGAGCCATCAACGAACTCACCCAGCACGCGCTCGACCCGACGTCCTACATCCCCGAGTACAAGGTGACGAGCGTTCGAATCGAACCGCTCGGCCTGGACACCGACGAGGACCCCCTCCCCGTCGAACCGCCGACGGGAACGCTCGAAGGAAGGCCCGGAGAGCAGACGACGGGCGACGACTGAATCGAGGGACACACCACCGGAAACGACCACCGGAAACGACCACCGGAAACGACCACCGAGCGCAAAAACGGACCTACTCCTTCCCGACGGGGGTTTCGTCGTCCACGACCGAATCGAGTCCCAACCGGGAGAGTAGCGAGCGGGTGGGCCGCCCCGTTTCGTCCCAGCCGCGTTTTTCGTAGTAGACCGACAGCAATCGCTCGAACTCCTCGGGGTCGAGTCGCGCCCCGTCGTTCGGGCCGCCTCGCAACGGTTCTGCGAGCATCGCCGGGAGCGCGTCGTCCTCCCGGTCGAACCCTTCGCGGACGTTGAACAGTCGAGTCAGCGTCCAGACCCGCTCGCCGACCCGCCGAAGTTCGTCCGCCGACAGACCGATTCCCGACTCGTGCAACCACTCGGCCCCAGCCTCGTTCCACAGCGCTTCGCCAGCGAAATCGTCCACGACGAGGCTCCAGAGGAGCGACCGCAAGTCCTGCTCCTCGATGACCGCTTCCGCGCGGCGCTCGTCGGTCCACGACCCGGCCGCGAACACCTCTTCGAGGACGGGACGCGCCCGGCGGTGGCAGGCTCCGCGGTCGCTGGTGGCGTACGCGAGCGCCATCGCGGGAGCGCCGCGGGGGTCGTAGGTCGGCAAATCCATCGCCTTCACCGTCGGAACGAGTGTTTCACCGCCGTACCGCGCCGCCGCCGCGTCTACTCCATCCGCGAGCACGTCGCCGAGTTCGGACGAGCGATACGCGACTTCCTCCAAGAGGTCGCGCGCCGCCTCGTCGTCGCCGAACTCGATGTCGTGCGAAAGGACGCCCTCCGTCGCCGCGCGAATTGTCCACGCGACGGCGTTGCCCGCGCTGATGAGGTCGAGACCGAGGTCGTCGCACGCCGCGCCGAGTACCGCTACCGCGTCGAAATCGTCGATGCCCAACCCGGACCCGAGCGAGATGGCGGTTGCGCCACGCGGCACCGTTTCGCCCTCGCTACTCTCGACGCGAAACCCACCGGCCACCTCGTCGTCCGGGTTCTCCCGCGCGACGGCCCGTTCGCGCGCGCTCTCGATGCCGATGTCGTCCGCGCCCTCGAAGGACCCTTCCTGCCACCCCCTCGTCGGGAGGACGCCGACCTCGTTGGCGAAATCGACCGTTTCGAGCGTTTCGCTCGACGCCTGCCACCGGCCGATGTCGGTGCTCCCGTAGTTCGACTCCGCCTCGCCACGCCCCGCTTCGCCGACCGCGACGACGGCTTTCATACCCTTCGACCCCATGACGGCACCGGTACCGCCGCGACCCGCGTGGTGGTCCCCGCCGTCGGACGCGACGGTCGCGTATCGAACCTCCCTTTCCCCCGCGGGACCGATGCAGGCCGTCGGTCGCTCGAACGCGTCACACGTTTCCTCGACCGTCGAACCCCACAGCTCGTCGGTCGGTTCGACCGTCGCGTCCCCGTCCTCGATTCGCACGGAAACGGGGTCGGCGGACGCGCCCGTGAACAGCACGCCGACGTGGTTTCCCAGCGCGGCGGCGAGGTGGTCGGGAAACGACCCGCCGGAGTACGAATCCAGAAACGTTCCGGTGAGCGGCGATTTCGTAACCACCGCGTAGCGCGACTCGCCGGGGACGGTGCCCGTCAACGGTCCGGGCATGAACAGCAGGGCGTTCTCGGGTCCGAGCGGGTCGATACCCGCATCCAATTCGTCGTAGAGATATCGCGCCGCAAGTCCCTTTCCGCCGACGAACCGCCGCGACCACGACGCGGGGACCGGTTCGCTTTCGGCTCTGCGAGACGAGAGGTCGATTCGAAGAAGCCGAGCGGTCGATGGAGACGCCATTCGTTTCGAACCGAGGAATTGCATGGGGAAAATCCCCTCGGCCACAGAAACTTACTCACCCGCCACGTACGAAAAACCATATGCCCGCAGGTGTCGTCATCGCCGGAGGTCGCTCGACTCGATTCGGGAAATCGGACAAAGCGGTCGCTCCGCTCGCGGGAGTGCCGATGATTCGCCGCGTCGCCGACCAACTCGTCGATGTCGTCGACGAACTCGTCGTCAACTGTCGGGAAGACCAACGCGCGACGATCGACGACGCCATGAGCGACTATCCGCTCCCCGTTCGCTTTGCCATCGACACCGACCCCGACACCGGACCGATGGCCGGAATCCGTACCGGACTCGCGGCGTGCGACCACCACTACGCCGTCGTCGTCGCCTGTGACATGCCCTTCGTGGACCCGGCAATCGTCTCGTTCCTGTTGAATCGAGTGGACGGCTACGACGCCGCCGTCCCTCGACTCGGCGACGGATGGTTCCAACCCACGCACGCCGTGTACCGACCGGAACCCATGGTCGAGGCGTGCGCCGCCGCCCTCGCCCGCGGCGAGCGACGAATCGTCGAACCGCTGTTCGACCTCGAATACGTCGTGGTCGAGGAGGACGAACTCCGGGAACACGGCTCGCTCGACTCCTTCGAGAACGTCAACACGCGCGAGGAGTTCGAACGCGCCGAAACCCAACTCGAAGGAACCTGAGGTTTATATCCGAGCACGCGGCCACACTCGCCATCCGCCACAAAGCGCCGTGAAGCGACCCGCGGGAGTACGGCACACCGCTTCACGTCCGGCCGTGCCGTCTGTTCGCCATACGGGTTTCCTGCACCCCGACCCACTCGTGCTCTCATTCGACGACCGCAACCACGGGTTCGTCCGCCGTCATCCTCGTGAGGACGACGCGGGAAACGTCCGCACTCGCTAGCACCTGCTCCGCGATGTCCCGTCCCACGGCTTCCAACTCCCCGTCGTCGACCATATTCACGACCGGAACGACCGTCACCTCCTCGGGAACGTCCTTCATCCCGCCGCGCGCGCTCGCCAGCACGGTAGCCACGTCTGACGCACGGAGTTCTTCGCCCGCTTCGCGCCCCGTGAGCGACGCCACTCGCTCCGGTCGATGGACGAACTCCTCGGTCAGCGGCTTGCCGACGACGCGAGCGCTCGCAATCGGAACGACGACGTCGGTGTTCGACGGGAGTTGTGGCTCGCGGTTGTTCGGTGCCTTCAGAAGCCGCGTCCGCGCGCCGTCCGCCTTCACGAGAACCGGCGCGTCGATCCGGTCCCGAAGCGACGCCACCGTCTCGGTGTCGTATCCTCGATAGCGATCGGGTCGCTCCTGTTCCGGTACGACCCCAACGGGCCATTCCTCGACCCTATGGAGTGTTTCCCCCGGTGAATCAGTGACGACGACTTCCCGAACGTGGTCATCGAAAATCGGGATTCGGACCGTCGCCGTGACGACGGCCCTGTCGAGATGGGACGCCAGCGTGTACAGCGTCGATTTTTTCCCACCCGCTCCGACGACACAGAGGAGCCCGGAATCCGCCGAGAGTGCCGTAACGAGGTCCATGTGAGAAAATCGAACGGGCGCTATTTCGAACTACTGGATTCCGACCGGGAGTCAGTCTCGTCCAAAATTAATAACGGAATCAACACGAACAGGAAGAACCCGGTCGCGTAGCCGAGAACGGCCGCTCCATCCGGGAGGACGTGGGCTTGCGAGATGGAGAGATAGCCGAAGACGAGGAGGATGATCTCCGGTCGAGAGGGGACGTCGGACGTGGGCACGGGAGAGAATATCTGGCACCGGAACATGAACCTTGCGTCGGGTTTCCGCCCGCGACAGCTACGCGAATATCTGTGCGAACATCGACCGCTCGGCGCGGTGGAGACGCTCTAAAAACGCCGACTTGCTGATGCCGAGTTCGTCGGCGACGTCGCTCGCGGTCGCCCCGCGCGGGACGCTGAAATAGCCCGATTCCAGTGCGGTTCGGAGGGCACGTTCCTGTGCGGGTGTCACGTCCCACTGCTGGGCGACGACGTTCTCGTCCTCGGACCCGAGTTGATGGACGCGCTCCAGTCGCATCCCGACCGTTTCACCGGCGGCTTCGAGCACGCCTTGGAGGACGTCGTGGCCGACGACCGCCCCCGTAAACTTCGCATCGCCGTCGCGGTAGCGGAGCGACTCGGCCATGAACCCGACGTTGGTCAGTTCGTGGACGACGCACGCGTGCTTCGAGAGACAGCGGAAGTTCTGTCTGCCGTCGGTCGTGGAAACGTGGAGGTATCGGATACGGTCGTCTTCGTCGAGAAAGTCGGCGAGACCGTCGTTTTCTGCGGGAGCGCTGAACCGGAGCAGGGCGTAGCCATCGTCCCGATGTTGTGGCGGTTGGCAGTCGATACGAACCCCCGTCTCGCGCGACGCCTCGGCCAACGGGCAGTCGTCGCCCGTTACGGCGAATTCGACGACGAGGCACTCGTCAATCATGCCGCGATTGTATGCGCTCTGCATATTTAAACCCCGTACATGGACGGGCGAATCGGTATGGGTTGGGCTCCATAACTATCGACCATGGACATAGCAACCGTCAAGGAGCGGGCCGGACCCCGGCAGTTCAGTCCGAAGGACGACATGCCGGAGGAGTACCGCAAGGCGGCGACCCGAATGATTCAGTTCCACGCGAACTCCGAAATCATGGGGGCGTATCTGGAACGCCCGTTCATTCGACAGGCGCCGAGCCTCGACCGCAAACTGGCGTTCAGCGCGAAGGTGCAGGACGAAATCGGCCACGGGCAACTGCTCTATCGCGCCGCAGAATCGCTGGGTATCAAGACCCGCGACCAGATGCTGGACGAGTTGGCGAACGGCGAAGGAAAGTTCCTGAACTGTTTCCACTACGAGATGGAAAACTGGTGGGAGACGCCGATGATCGCCTTCTTCGTTGACGGCGCGGCGATGCGCCGACAGGCGACGCTGAAGCGCACGAGTTGGGAACCCTACGCACACGCCATGGACAAGGTGTGTTTCGAGGAGGGCTTCCACGTCAAACACGGCGAGGATATCATGCGCGAACTCTCGATGGGGTCGAAGAAGGAACAGGAACTCATGCAGGAGGCCTTCGAGGAGTGGTGGCCCCGCATCATCCAGTTCTTCGGGCCGACCAACGAGAAGAGCACCCACCACGACTTCTCCGCCGAAGTCGGGTTGAAGACGATGACGAACGACGACCTCCGCAACGCCTTCCTCAACGCCTACATCCCGAAGGCGAAGAAGTACGGATTGGAAATTCCCGACGAACCCCGCATCGAGCGTGACGAGGAGACAGGGACGTACAAAGTGCGCGAGGACGACCTCGACTGGGACGAGTTCTTCCAAATCGCGAAGAACAGCTACGAACCCGGCGTCGGTCAAATAAACGGCCGCAAACACGCACAGGACGCGGCGGAATGGGTTCGTGACGTACTGGACGACTGGGAATCGAGCGGTTCGAACACGCCGGTGGCGGCTGATTAACATGATCTGGGAAGTGTTCCGACAGGAAGAAGCGGGCAAGTATCACACCCATTGCGGAAACGTCCACGCGCCGGACCGCGACATGGCGCTCATGTTCGCCCAAGTCCAACACGGGCGTCGCAAGCCGACCAACAGCCTCTGGGTCGTCCCGAAGGACGAAATCGGCGAAGTCGATGCCGACGAAACCGCCTTCGGCGGCACGACGAACAAATCCTACCGCTGGGTGATGGCGTACAACACCATCGACTCCAGTTTCGCACAGGAAATCGAGGACTCCGAGAGCGAACAGGAAGACGCGGACCGACGACGGAGTGAGGCATAATGTCGGCACAACTCGCCGGACCCGACGAACTGGGCGATGCGGAGCGAGCGGCCGTCGAAAGCCTGCTCCGCCGACTCGCCGACGACGAACTCGTCCTCGCGGAGCGCTACACCGAGTGGCAGGTTCGCGCGCCGACGCTCGAATCCGACCTCGCAATCTCGAACATCGCACAGGACGAACTCGGCCACGCCCGGCTCTGGTACGACCTGTTGCAGGACTTCGGCTACACGGAAGCCGAACTCATCTTCGAGCGCGACCCCGCGGACTTCCGCCACTCGACGCTCGTCGAACGCCCGTTCGAAACCGGCGACTGGGCCGACGCCATCGTGCGCGGATACTTCTACGACGTTGCCGAGGAACTCCGTCTCGAAGCCCTCGAAGATACGTCGTATCCGCGAATCGCGGACCGCGTGGCGAAGATTTTGAGCGAGGAAAACTACCACCGCGAGCACGCACAGAACTGGCTCGAACGGCTGACGAGCGACGACGAGGGGGTAGAACGCGTACAGGCGGCTGTTGACCGACTGTTCCCGTACGCGCTGACGCTGTTCGAAGCGGGCGACGCCAACGAGGACATCGACGAACTCGGGATTCGAACCGAGTCGCTCGACTCGATGCGCGAGCAGTGGCTCGACATCGTGGTCCCGTTCCTCGCGTCGCTCGGCGTGGACGTGCCCGCCGAATCCGAGGACGACGTAGACGAACTGCTCCCCGAGCACATCGGACGAGACGGAAACCACACCGACGACTGGGCCGACCTTCACGACGACATGACGCGGACGTACCGGGACCTCGGGCGAACCGAAGCCCACCGAATCATGCCGGACCCAGATAATGAGTAGTGACCCACAGGAGTTCGACACCGACTCCGAACCGACCGCGTGTGCGTACACCGACTACACGAAAAGCGGACGGTCCCCCGACGAACTGCCCGCGACGGGCGAGGGAGCGACCGGCCTCGAACGGCGCGTCTGGGACGCGCTGTACGACATCGAAGACCCCGAGATGCCCATCAGCATCGTCGATCTGGGGCTGATCTACGGGGTCGAGTGCGAGACTCCCGAGGAGTCCCGTGACGATAGCAACGCCGCCGGAGCGAGCGTCACCGTCATCATGACGCTGACGTACACCGGATGCCCCGCCCGTAAGATGCTGACCGAGGAGATAGTGAACGACGTCGCGGCGGTCGAAGGCGTCGAGGACGCGGACCTCGAACTCGTCTGGAATCCGCCGTGGTCCATCGAGATGGTGACCGAACAGGGCAAAGACGACCTCAGGGAGTTCGGACTGAGCATATGAGACGACTCGACCCCAGCGTCACGACGAGCGGCGAGGAAACGGGCGCGGAGTGTCCCTACTGCGGTTCGACGGACACCCACCGCGAACACCCGAAAGGGCCGTCGCTCTGTCGGTCGATGCACTACTGTAACGGCTGTGAACAGCCGTTCGAGAAGTTCGAGTAGGGGTTTTGTGTCCCGACGAGGGGACGTGTTGATGGGTCCGCACCAACAGCTATGGAGAAAGTAAACATAATTCTTTTGTAGGGTGAATAAATGGGTCTGATTCCATACACGAATGGAGATGGCCAACACGTTTTTTCCGCCGTCCGTTGCAGTTCGTCGTATGTCCGCAAATCGACCGACGCGAGAGGAGTTGCGCCGCGGAATGACCGTCGAAATCGAGCAGACCAACGCCGAGAACGCGGACGAAGCCGAACCGCTCCGTGGCGATATCGCGAAGATTCTCTCGGAGGAGCACAGCGAACCCGGCGGCGTGAAAGTCGAGTTGGAGTCCGGGATTACCGGACGCGTCAAACGCATCGTACCGGACGGATAGTCAGTCGGATTCGAGGTCGAGCAGCCGTTTTTTCAGTCCGAGGCGGTCCCCCCGTCCGCCGGAGTACCCGCCTAAATCGTTCGCGCCGACGATGCGATGGCACGGCACGACCAGCGGCACGGGATTGCGACCACAGGCCTGTCCGACCGCTATCGGCGCGGTGTCGAGTTCGTCGGCGATGTCGCCGTACGTCCGCGTCTCGCCGCGCGGCACGTCGGCCATCGCGGCCATGACCCGTCCGGTGAAAGAGTCTGGATAGTCCACGGTGAGGTCGAACGACCGCCGTTCGCCCGCCGCGTACTCGCCGACCTGTTGACGGATTTCGTCGAGCGGTTCGGCGACCAGCGCGTCGTCGATTTCGACCTGCCAGTCCCAAACGGAGACGAACATCAGCGCCTCCTGAGGACCGTCACGGGTCGGTGGAGCGTACCCGGTTCACAGTCCTCGACGGGGGTCGAGAGGTCGAAGCTGTCGAACCACCCCACGTGGTCGAACTCGGTCCGTTCGAGGAGCATGCGGAACTCTTGGGGCGCGAACGTCTTGCGTACGTACTCCTCGCGGAAGTGCCGCGTTCCCTCGGGCGTCTCGACGCGCGTCGTCAGCGTCTGTCGAACCAACTGCTCCGTCGTGTGTATCGGTTCCTGTTCGATGCCGAACCGAACCGTCGTGTCTCCACGCGTCGTTTCCCATTCGCTTTGGGAGGACGTGCCGCCCGCGAAATCGATGGAGCCGTCGATGCAGTAGAGCGACCCCGGCGTCATCGCGTCGGCCATCGAATCGAGATGCGACAGCAGGGCCTCGTTCGAATCGAGATACAGCGACCCGAGCGCACAGAACGCGAAATCGACGTCGCTCGGTAGAACGAAGTCCGCCATGTCTCGCCGGAGGAACGTCGCTTCGATGTCGTGTTCGCGGGCCTTTTCGATGGAGTGGGAAATCATCTCCGAGGAGTTGTCCAAGCCGGTGAACTCGTAGCCCCGCGCGTCGAATTCGAGCAGATACGGGGACGGGCCACAGGCGATTTCGAGGACGGAATCCGGACGATTCGACCGCTCGCCGAATCGGTCGATACAGGCTTCGAAGAAGTCTACTTCGGCCGCCACATCGCGGAAATCGAAGGCAATCTCGTAGTAGTCGGGATGCGCGTAGAGACCGGCCATAACTTCCAACTCTGCGGGTGGGTCTTAACTGCTCGTATCGGGACGAAAAGGGTTGGATGAACGGCTGAAACAGTTCGTCTTTTGTGACGAGATGGCTTCATCCGTCCGGCCCCCTGTGACCGGACTCCACCGTGGTGCGGTCCGATGGCAACGTACCGAATTCGCTTCGGTTTCCGATACGCGAGACCACGATTGTCGGCGGTGCGTTCCTGTGAGGTGCGATGAAACCGGTGTACTAACTCGTCTCGCGAACCCCCAAGCCGTCCGTGAAACTACCGATTCATACTAAAAAATACTATTTTTTACTATTATACACTAAAATCGCTTCGCACACCGGGAAGACGAGATTTGACGACTACGCGATGTGGCTACCGCCGCACGACAGCACCCGTGACAGGCACCGGAGAGCGCGTAAACGTAGGTTTAAACGAGAAGGCGCACAACCCACGGCCATGACCGAATCGGACGCCGAGACGACGGGTGGCGAACCGGGGTGGTTCGCGGGCGTCGAACCGGACGACGTGGAGGACGGCGCGCGCGCCATCCGGGAGGGGTGCGCCGACACACCGGCGGACTGGCCCGAGCGGGCCGTCGAGGCCGGATTCGCCGAGGACGACGCGGACTACTACGAGAAGCTTCGAGCGGCGACCATCCGAGCGACGCGGGACGCGGTGACGGAGCGCGAACGGGCGGACGACCGCCAACTCGTGCACGCGGTGCGCGCGATGGACGACTGTGAATCGGAGGCGAACGAACTCGCTGAACGCGTCGCGGAGTGGGCGGGAACGCTGTATCCCGACGCCGGAACGGGCGTCGGATACGCCCGCGAACTCGCCGAGAGCGACCCCGAAACGCCGGTCGAGGAGCGGGTGGTGTCGCTGGCGGAGCGGGTCGCGGACCTCGCCGACGAGCGCGATACACTCCGGTCGTTCGTGGAGCGACAGGCACCGGCGGTCGCGCCGAATCTCGCCACGCTCGCCGACCCGGTGCTCGCCGCGCGACTCATCGCGCTGGCCGGGGGACTCGAATCGCTGGCGAAGATGCCGGGCGGGACGGTACAGGTGCTCGGCGCGGAGAACGCGCTGTTCGCCCACCTCCGCGGACACGCCTCCTCGCCGAAACACGGCATCATCTACACGCACGAAGCGGTTCGGGCGGCCCCGCCGGACCAGCGCGGGTCGGCGGCGCGCACGCTGTCCGGGAAACTCGTCATCGCGGCGCGAATCGACCACTACTCGGGCGAACACAACCCGGAACTGAAGGCGGAACTCGACCGCCGGATGGACGCGATTCAGTCGCGGGGTGACGAATGACGCTCCCCGATGGCGTCGAACGGCGGACGTTCGGCGGCGACGACCGACTGGCGACGAAGGGTCACCCGGTCTACGGCGAACCGACCGACGGGGACTGGCGCTGCTGGGACGCTCGGCGCTCGAAGTTGGCCGCCATGCTGGAACACGGGATGGACACCGGTCTCGACGGTGGCGAGACGGTGCTCTACCTCGGGGCGGCGAGCGGAACGACGGTGAGCCACGTCGCCGACTTCTCCGGGCCGACGTACGCGGTCGAATTCGCACCGCGACCGACCCGCGACCTGCTCGACGCCGTGGAAACCCGCGAAAACCTCTTTCCGCTGCTGAAGGACGCGCGAAAACCCGAGACGTACGCGCACGTCGTCGAATCTGACGTCGAGGTGCTCGTTCAGGACGTGGCGACGCGAGGACAGGCCCGCGTGGCCTGTGAAAACGCGCGGTTCCTTCGGGAGGACGGTCGGCTACTTCTCGCCATCAAAGCCCGAAGCGAGGACGTGGCGAGCGACCCGGAAACCGTGTTCGAGCGCGCGCTCGACACGCTTCGGGAGGGGTACGAAATCATCGAAACCCGACGACTCGAACCGTTCCACGTGGACCATCTCGGCGTCGTGGCCGTTCCCCGGAAGGTGTGACCGTCACCGGAAGTATTTACGTCTCGGGTGGCTAAATCTCGAAAAATGGATTTGGGTTCGGCCGAGAATTTCACCGACCTAGGGACGCTCGGCGTCGAAGAGGAGTTCTACGTCGTCGACGAGCGAGGCGTCCCGACCGCAGGGACAGACGAACTCGTCTACCAGACCGACCCACCGGAGATACTCGACGGTCGCTTGGACCACGAACTGTTCAAATGCGTCATCGAGACGCAAACGCCGAAAACGACGCTTTCGGACGTTGACGACGATGTGAGGCGAGTACGCGAAGCTCTCGTCGAGCACGCCAGTTCGCAGGGATTCGGCATCGCGGCGGCGGGTCTCCACCCCGGCGCGAAGTGGCGTGAACTGGATCACGCCGAAAAGCCGCGCTACCGAGCGCAACTCGACCGAATTCAGTACCCGCAACACCGCAACACGACCGCCGGGCTACACGTCCACGTCGGCGTGGACGACGCGGACGCGGCCGTCTGGGTGGCGAACGAGATTCGCTGGTATCTCCCCGTCATGCTGGCGTTGTCGGCCAACTCGCCGTATTGGAACGGCTACGACACCGGCTTGCAGTCAGCACGGGCGAAGATATTCGAGGCGCTGCCGAACACCGGCATGCCGACCGATTTCGAGGATTACGAGGCGTTCGCCGAGTTCGAGCGGACGATGGTCGAAACGGGGTCGATAAACGACCGCGGCGAACTCTGGTACGACGTTCGCCCCCACTCCGGCCACGGGACGGTCGAGGTTCGAACACCCGACGGGCAGGCCGACCCGGAACGCGTGCTCGCGTTCGTGGAGTACACCCACGCCCTCGTGACCGACCTCGTGGAGCGCTACGAGGACGGCGAGTCCGGCTACCGCCACCGCCGCGAACTGCTGGACGAGAACAAGTGGCGTGCGATACGCTACGGCCATGACGCTTCCTTTATCGACCGCGACTGTGACGGCGAAATCTCGCTCGGCGAGGTGGTTGACCGCGAGTGCGACCGCCTCGGCGTCAGCGGCATCGGCGACATCTACGACGCGGAGAGCGGTGCCGAGTGTCAACGGCGACTCCACGAGGAAGACGGCTTCGAGACGCTGTGTGAATCCCTTTTGCTGTAGGCAAGTTTTTTACGCGCTACCGACTTTTGTCCTTCTGAGAACGACATGACTGGGGACGACGCTGACAACGAACGGAACGACTCCGAGGATACCGGCGACGAGATACCCGTCGATACGAGCGGTGCGGACGACGCGGAGGCCGTCGGCGACGAATTGGATGCGGACGAGGTGGAAGGCGAAAAACCGCTGTCGCGCGGTCGGAAACGCCTCGGAGAGGAGGCGGACCGCGCGGTCGAAGGGTTCGACCAAGGTATCGTGGACCTGCTTTCGTGGGTGCTCGACACCGAGACGCGCGCGCGAATCTACGTTTACCTCCGGCAGAATCCGGGGAGTACCAGCGAGGAAATCGCCGAAGGGACGGGGCTGTATCCGAGCACGGTCCGCGAATCGCTCGCCGAACTCCACGAGGAGGAGAACGTCTTCCGCGAGAAACGCGAGAGTTCGGGTGCCGGAAACAACCCGTACGAGTACACGGCCATCGCGCCGAGCGAACTCGTCGGCGGTATCGTGGACCAGGTACAACAGGAGCTGAACACGGTGTTCAACCTCGACAGCCACCTGAACGACGAGGTGTCCGAAACCGAACCGGTCAGTATCGAAGTCGAGGACATCTCGGACGACGTGGACGAGGAAGACACGGCGGACGTGGCCGACGACGGTACCGGATCGGACGACGAAGCGGACGAGGAGTAATCTTCCCCTTCGGAAAGATACACGGTCTTCTCACCCGACTCTACACACGGTACTGACCGTACTGACTATCATGGAGTCCACAATTTCTCCCGAAACGACCGTCGGTCGCGTCGCACTCCGAGTCAACGACCTCGACCGAGTGCGTCGCTTTTACGAGACCGTCGTCGGACTCGAACGCCTGCGGGAGGACGGCGAAACCGCCGTCCTCGGCGCTGGTGGCGTTCCGCTTTTGGAACTGGTCGCGGACGCCGACGCTCCCGCGCGGAGACGAACCGAAGCGGGACTGTTTCACACGGCGTTTCTCGTCCCCTCGCGGAGCGCCGTGGCGGATGCGCTCGTGCGCATCGAGAACGACTGGGAGCTGTCCGGCGCGTCCGACCACCGCGTAAGCGAGGCGCTCTACCTCACGGACCCCGAAGGGAACGGCGTCGAAATCTACCGTGACCGCCCCCGCGAGGAGTGGCCCGTCGAGGAAGACGGGAGCGTTCGGATGGAGACGCTGCCGCTCGACATCGACGAACTCCGGGAACAGCGGACGGACGCCGAAACGGTCCCGTCCGGAACGACCGTCGGGCACGTCCACCTCGAAGTCTCGTCACTCTCCGCCGCCCGGGAGTTCTACGTCGAGACGCTTGGAACCCGTATTCGTCAGCGGTTCGGCCCGTCCGCGCTCTTCCTCGCGGCAGACGACTATCACCATCACATCGGCCTGAACACGTGGAACGACCGCACGGAACCGACCGCGGGGCGCGGGTTGCTGTGGTTCGAACTCGTCGTCCCCGACCGGGCGGCGCTCGACGAGGCCCGACATCGGTTCGCCGCGCGTGGCGTCGAGACGACTTCGAGGGAGAATGGATTCGACGTGTCCGATTCCGATACTATAACTCTACGAATCACAGTGAATGATTGATTGTAGGTATGAAAGGTGGGATATCGGGGTTCGATGTTCGAATACTCTCCAAGAGGCCCTAAATCGAGGCTTCTAGGTAGCTTCGAACGTTACGACGAACGGAAATATTCTTCGTAATAGCTGTTGTTCGATAATTCTACCGGCGCATGATTTATATATCCATTCTCGGATGTGCACAGTATGAGTGATTTCAGTAGCGGGAACGAAGTGATTTCGAGTTCGGAGAGCGGGGTTACGATCGAAAAATCGTTCGACGGGGAGGCGTTCGCGGTCCCGGCGATTCGGTTCGAACTCCGGTCGGACCACGACGACGCGGTGACGGTCCGCATCACGGACCGAATTCCCGACGACTTTCCGATGGACAACGTGGGATTCCACCCCGAATACGAGAACGAGAACTGGACGGCTTACAAGGACCACCGCGTCCAGTTCGAGCGGACGCTCGAACCGAACGAGTCGCTGACGACGGTGTACGGGATTCGACTGTCGGACTGGTCCGACGCCGAGAAGTTCCTCATCGAACCGGAACTCGAAGAGGTCACGCCGGTCACGGACGACGGCGGGCAGGGCGAGGAGCGCATGGAGGAACACACCATCACCGACATCGTTTCCGAGGACAGCAGTCAGGTCGTCCGCGACGTCATCGCGGGCGACAGCGGACTGCCGGGACTGGACGAGGACGCCGAAACGGGCGACGACCCCGCTGACCCGCTCGCCGACGTCGGAAACGACCCCCTCTCCGACCCGCTCGGGTCGAGTGCCGACGCGGACGACGGTGCCACGGACCCGCTCGCGGACGCGGCGAGCGCGTCGGCTGACTCGACGGGTGAGGACTCCGCACCCGACGAATCGGACCCCGCCGGTTCGGATACCGAAGACGGTCCGTTCGCTGGCTCGGAGGACGACATCATCGACGCGGACGAGCCGGGCGACGACTCCATCGACGGGGGCGACGACGCGGACGAGTCGAACGACGACAGCCTCGAAGCGCCCGTCGAAACCGCCGACGAACCTCCGGCGTCACCCCCGCGGCCCGGAAGCGTCGCCGCCGCTCTCGCCGACGAGATTCGCGCCGGGGAGGTGAACGACGACGACCTCAAACGCATCCAGCAGGAACTCGATTTGGACACGCCCGAGAGCACGAACGTCCGCATCCGCCACCTCCAGTCCCGGGTGGACGACCTCGCGGCCTACACCGAGGCGTTAGAGGAGTTCATCGACGAGAACGGGACGGCGAAAACCCTCATCGACGGCTTCGAATCCGAAGTCGAATCGGTTCGCGCCGACCTCGACGAGATGGGTTCGGAGATAGAGAACGCGAAGGACGAGGGTGCACAGGCGCGCGCCCGCGTCGCCGACCTCGAAACGAACCTCGACGGTCTCGAAACGAGTATCGACAGCCTCGAATCGGGTCTCGAAAGCGACCTCGCCGACCTCGAAGACGACCTCGACGAGTTGGGCGAACTGGACTCCAACCTCGACGGACTCACGTCTCAGCTCGACGACTTGGAGGACCTCGTTGCGACGAACACCCAAGAGGCGTCCGCGTTGGACGACGAACTCGAAGACCTCCGAGACGACTTCGAGACGGTCGATTCGCTCGAAGGAAAAATCGAGGCGCTTTCCGAGGACGTCTCCGACCTCTCGGATTCCGTCGAGGCGACCGAGACGCGCATGGACGAAAAGATCGACACGCTCCGTTCCGACATCGGGGACATCGAGAGCGAACTGAAGGAACTCCACGAGTGGCGCGATCAACTCGGCTCGGTCTTCGGCGGGAACTGACCTTCGACGTCCTACAACCGAACGGAAACCACTCCTTTTCATCCACTTGCGGGTGCAGGCACGAGTCACCTGACGCCGGAGACGCTTCGTTTTGTTAGAGGGGGAAACCTATGAGCACGATACGAGTGGGTCACGCGCCGGACCAAGCGGACGGCTCGGACGATGAACGTCGTCTGTACGGCGACCCACAACACGAGGTTACCGTTGACGACAACCCCGAGCGGTTGTACGGGACGCCGCAACACGAGGGGGAACCGCCGACGAGCGACGTCGAGCGGTTCTGGCTCGACTGTTTCGCCTTCAGAAAGAGCGTCCAATGCGAGGATGGTTCCCAGTGAAAGCAAAACCACCACGAACGCCGGACGATGGAAACGCGCGGAACGAAAACGAGAACGCGAAAGCGACACGGAACGAAAACGATGAACAGCAGGCGGACAGGACGGAGGAGTGTCCGACCTGTGTGGCGGAGACGCCACACCGTGTCACTATCGAGATTCGAACGGAAAACGAACAGGCGAAGCACAGTTCGTTTTCCCGCGAACCGTACCGAGTCAGCGTCTGCGTCGAATGCGGCGAGGAGACGGTTCGGCGGATGAACGACGCCTGATCACTCGCGGCCGTCGCTCGGGGAGAGCGCGAGCGCGTTTTTCACGAGACTCCGATGCCCGCGTCGAAGTCGTTCGGACACCGCCTGATGGGAGATGCTGAGGTCCCCAGCGAGGTCGTCCGCCGTCGAGTCTCGCGGGACGTCGTAGTATCCGGCTTCGAGCGCCATCATCAGCGTTTCGTGCTGTTCTTCGGTCAGTCCGTACAGGCCGTGGCGCGTGTCGCTTATCTCGTAGATGTTGCGCACGTCGAGCGAGAGGCCGGTGTCCTGACAGAAGTCGTACGTCGCCGACAGCGAGTCGCGGTCGGGAAAGAGGATGCGAAGCCGCCAGCGGTCCTCCTTGCCGTGGAGGTTCAGGATGGTCGCTTCCTCCTCGACGAGGATGTGGATGACGACGTGTATCTGGTCCACCCAGTGCATCCGGTACAGTCGCTCGTCGCCGAGATCCTCGATGAGATTCAATTTATCGATGCTGTTGTCCGCACGAAGGGCGGAATCCAACTTCTCCAGGTCGTCCGCCGTCACCCAGAGGTAGGGCATGACGTGATTCGCGTCGTGTGCCGCCACGCGAACGACATCGAACTCGGCGTTCGGCGCACGCTCCAAGGCGGTTCTGAGCGCAAACTCCTTCGCCGGGAGTTCTATTTCGGCGATGGTACTCATACGACAACGAATGCCAGCGACTGTAATACGTGCTACGGCTACGTCACTCCGCCACCGCGACGGTGGAACGACTCGTACTCTCGCGTCTCGACGATTTCGCGCAGGTGCTCTCCGACACGCCACACGTCGTGAAAGCCGACGTACAGCGGTGCCGGACAGACCCGGACGACGTTCGGCGGCCGGAAGTCCACGACGACGCCTCTCTCTTTCAGCGCCTCGCCGATGCGGTACGCTTCTTCGTGTTCGACGGCGACGTGTCCGCCCCGGCGTTCGGGGTCACGCGGGGTGCCGACCCGATACTCCGGCAACTCGTCCACTATCTCGATGAGAAAGTCGGTGAGCGACAGCGATTTCTCCCGCACCGGGTCGATTCCAATCTCCTCGAACGGTTCGAGCGACCCCAAGAGCGGGGCGGCGCTGAAGACGGGTACCGTGCCGATTTGCCACGCTCCGGCGTCCGCGGCGGGCGTGAACGTCGTCTCCATCTCGAACTGGGTTTCCTTGTCGTGTCCCCACCATCCGGCGAGTCCGGGTTCGGTGCCGAAGTGGCGTTCGTTGACGTACAGGCCCGCAACTGCGCCCGGTCCGGCGTTCAGGTACTTGTAGCTACACCAGACGGCGAAATCTACGCCCCACTCGGAGAGTCGATGGAGTACCGCGCCGACCGAGTGGGCGAGGTCGAACCCGGCCAGCGCGCCGCGGGCGTGTGCCGCGTCCGTCAGTCGCTTCAGGTCGAGCAACTGTCCGCTCCGGTAGAGGACGGACGGCATGAACAGAATCGACGTTTCGGGGGTCAACGCGTCGATGACGTCCTCTTCTTCGATGGTGCGCCCGTCTCGGCTTTCGACGACGACGAGGTGGTCGTCCGGGTCGAGACCAAGCCGTCGCATCTGTGCGCGGATGGCGTAGTGGTCCGTCGGGAAGTCGAGTTCGTTGACGACGACCTCCCCGCCGTCGTAGAACGTCGAGAAGAGCGCGTGGATGTTGACCGTCGTGGAGTTTCCGACGACGACCTCCGCCTCGTCCGCGCCGACGAGCGGCGCGAGTCGGTCGCCGAGGCGCTCCCCGTAGTGGAACCAGTCCGGGTCGGCGTCGGTCCAGCCTCGGATTCCCAGTTCTTTCCACTCCTCGACCGCGTTCGAGAGCGCCCGCTCCGCGTCCGACGAGTGTACGCCGAGCGAGTTGCCGTCCATGTACAGTTCGCCCTCCGGAATCGAAAACCGGTCCCGAACGGAAGCGAGCGGGTCGGCCTCGTCACGTCGTTTCGCGTCGTCCGCACCCGTATCCATACGTATCGTTTCGGGCACGGCTACTTCACTGTACGCGCCCCGGTCAGTCGGTCGTGATTCCCGAACTCCGTTTTGGCGGGTCGTCAGCTTGTCCCTATCTCGACACCCCGTGACACGTCTCCGCCGACCACCTCACCCATCGCGCCAGCGTTCGACCTGTGGCTCGATGAAATCGAGGACGCGCTCCGGCGGCGAGTCGAACCACCGGGCGTCGAGAACGTCGTCTCCCACCGTCAACTCGCCGCCGACGCGGACGCCCGAAAAGAGTACCGAGAGTGCGAATAGTCGCTCGCTCGGGTCAGTTTCGAGAAATATCTCCTTCCGCCGAACGTCGAGGACGTCCGTCAGGCGACAGCGGAGTCCCGTCTCCTCACGCACCTCGCGCCGGGCCGTCTCGGAGAGGGTTTCACCGGGTTCATGGCCGCCGCCGGGGACGCCCCACTCGTTCGCCGCGTTCGGATGGCGAATCATCGCTACCCGGTCCTTCGCGTCGGTCACCCAGACGGCGGCGTCGCCGAGCCATCCGTCCGCTGCTTTTCGTCGTCCGTGTTCGAAGTAGTCGGCGTCGTTCCCGACCCGCTCGTCGTGGACGGGAAACATCCCGTATGCGTTTCGAAGCCGACGGAGGCTCTCCGTCGTGGCGTCACGGGTTCGCGCTTCGAGTGACATGATTCGACGTTGGCAGGCTGAAACTATAACTCTCCTGCCGAGCTGAAGTCTGTATGGACGACGAAATGGCCGATGCGGTGGCACGAATCGAAGCGATGGGCGTCCCGCCGTGGCACGCCCTGTCCGTCGAGAGCGCGCGACGCGTCGAGGACGACGTGTTCACCGCGGACGACCGCGCGCAGGTCGCGTTCGTTCGCAACCTCTCGATTCCCGGCCCCCGCGGAAAGATTCCGATTCGCGTCTACCGCCCCGACGTTCGGGACGCCCCGGTCGTCGTGTTCTATCACGGCGGCGGGTGGACGCTCGGGACGCTCGACTCCATCGACGGCGTATGCCGGGAACTGGCCAACCGCGCCGAGTGCGTCGTCGTCTCCGTGGACTACCGACTCGCACCGGAGCATCCGTTTCCGGCGGGGGTGGACGACGCCGTTGCCGCGCTCGAATGGGCCGCCGACCACGCGGAGACGTTCGGCGGTGACCCGACCCGTCTCGGCGTCGCGGGGACGAGCGCGGGGGGCAATCTCGCCGCCGTGACTGCGCTCTACGCCCGCGACTTCGGCGGGCCGACGCTCTCCCACCAGAGTCTCCTCTATCCCATCACGAACCACGCCTTCGATACGGACTCCTACGAGGAGAACGGTGACGGACCGCTGCTCACCCGCGCCGACATGGAGTGGTTCTGGAGCCATTACCTCCGGAGTCCGGTCGATGGCCGGAATCCTTTCGCGTCGCCGCTTCGCGCGCGCGACCTCTCCGACCTCCCGCCAGCGACCGTCGTCACGTGCGGTCACGACCCGCTTCGGGACGAGGGCATCGCGTACGCCGACCGACTCGCCGACGCGGGGGTTTCGGTCGCACACGACCACTATCCCGGCATGGCCCACGGCTTTTTGAGTCTCACCGGCGACGTGACCACGGCGGACGAAGCGATGGATGCGGTCGCGTCGTCCCTCGGTTCGATGTGAGTCACGACGGTAACACGGCGGGCGACGGTTGAACGACGAGACGAGCACGTCGGCGACGAGGACGGTCACGTTCGTCTCCCACCGAGGGCGAGCGTTTATCTCCCCGAACGTTGCATCGTACGAAGTGACCGACGACTACGATGCGGTCGTGTACGACCTCGACGGAACGCTCGTTCGACTCGCCGTGGATTGGGCCGCCGCCGCGGAACCCATCAAGCCGATTCTCCGGGAGCACGGCGCTGACGCGGACGCGGATGACGCACTCGATTTGTTACCGGTGGCGGAATCGATGGGCCTCGCCGAGGAGGTCGAACCGCACCTCGCGGCGGCCGAACGTGCGGGTGCCCGTGACTCGGAGGGGCTTCCGCTGTTGGACGAGTTGGCCGCCGCCGACGGTCCGGTCGGCATCTGTTCGCTCAACTGCGAGGCCGCGTGTCGTCTCGCGCTGGACGCCCACGGCGTCCCGAACGCGACCGACGTCATCGTCGGCAGGGATTCCGTCCCGGAACGGAAACCCCATCCCCAACCGTTGCTCACGGCCATGCAGAAACTCGGTGCGACGCCGGAACGTACCCTGTTCGTCGGCGACTCGGACAGCGACGCGGAGACGGCCCGGAGGGCTGGAACCGCGTTTCGACGGGTGTGATATCGACGACGTGAGGAACCGGCACATCGCTTCGATTCCCGTGTTTTCCCCCTCTGTGCCATGCTGTATCCTCCGAGATAATATCGCGGCATACGGTTTATCGGTGTGTTAGTCAACACGAGCGTCGCCGACGTTGAACCCATACAGACAAACGAGTACGTCATCAGCCAGATATCGTGACTCTTCACAAAAACCGGGACGGGAACCGATGCAATTTCTTTCGGAACGATGTTCGAGGGGCATCGAATGGATGTCGAAGTTGCGAAATTGGAGGGTGTTTTTCGACCACGCCACCGATCACAAACTGTGAATAATCTCTCTTTTTTTGCTTCCTTCGAGATGAAAACTCCCTCTGAAACCACCACGATCTCCATCGGAAGTTGTCTTCGTCTATAGTGGGAAATGGCTACGAGACGACGGTAATAGCAATCGTTCTGAACATATTACTGTGTATTCTGCCCGCGCCATTGGAATATTTCGGAGGACCAATAACTCCTCCGTAGCTGGCGCTCAAAATAATATCGTCATTTGTGTTCCTAGAACGGGTGATAGTGCAGGACTATCTAGCGAGATATTTTATTATTTGGCCCTGATTTGGGGTGCTATATTCACAGATAAGTTCGCTTATCACTCTCCGTGGGACAGCTTAATGTACTCGGGATGAGATGGGAAACCATGGCCGATGACGGGACGGAACGGACTGTCGTAAAGACGTACATTCCGAAATATCAGAAAGAGGAGTGGCAGGCGCACGCCGACGAACTCGATATGAGCCAGAGCGAGTTCGTCAGGTCCATGGTGCAGGCCGGACGACGGGGGTTCGAGATGAATCCCGTGGAGGACCATTCTGGGGGGTCGAACCCCGGGGGTAACGACCTCGAAACACGGGTGCTCGAATCGCTCGCCAGGGAGGACAACATGTCGTGGGACGAACTGGTCGAACGGCTCGCCGGTAACTTCGAGGACCGACTCGACGAGGTGTTGAACGAACTGCAGGCGAAAAACCGCGTCCAGTACAGCGGGCGCCACGGCGGGTACGTCCTCGTCGGGGGTGTCGATGGCGACGAGTAGCCCCGCCAATCCGAACCCGGACGACCCGGTGGGGTACTTCCTCCAGGACCTGCTCTATCACGGAAAGAGCGAGCGCACTCGCGACGCCTACGAACGCGTGTTGCGGCGGTTCGAGGGATTTCTTTCCGACCCCGACCGAAACCCGTCGGGGAGAACCATTGCACCGGGGGAGGCGACCCAACGGGACTGCATGGCGTGGATTCACACGCTTCGCGGGGACAACGCCGAAAGTACGATAGCAACCTACGCGTCCTACCTCCACCGGTTTTACGCCTACATGACGCAAGTCGGCGCGTTCGAATCCAACCCGATGGCGCTCGTGGTCGAGGAGATGCACGAATCCATCGACAAGGACCCGACCCGCCGTGAGATTTCCGTCGAAGCGATGCGCGAATTCGTCGGGGAAATCGGCCATCCGTTGGAGCGCGCCGTCGTCTGCACGCTGTTGAAGACGGGGATGCGTGTCGGCGAAGTGAGCAACCTCGATTTGCGGGACGTGAACCTCGCCGACGAGGACGTTCGGTCGGCGTACTCCCTCGGGGCGCGTCCGCGACTCGACGGCCGTCCCGACTCGATTTTCGTCGGCACCGACGCGGTTCGCGGGCAAGTCGTCAACGGCGAGGAGCGCACCGCCTCGAACAAGCGAAAGCGCGACACCATCGTCCCCGTGGACGACGAACTTCGTCGGGTGCTCGTCCGGTGGCTGGCGATTCGGCCGGATTCACCGTCGCCCGCGGAACCGCTGTTCGTCAGCACGAGCGGTGACTGGGGTCAACGGCTCACGCCGAAGATGATCCGGAACGTGGTCGAACGCCACGCCCGCGATGCGGGGTGGCACCGAACCGGCGGCGGCGCGGAAGAAAACGTCACGCCCCACTACTTCCGGCACTTTTTCACCACGCATCTCCGCGACCGAACCGGAGACCGCGGTATCGTGAAGTACCTCCGCGGCGACGTGGCGAGCGACATCATCGACACCTACACGCACAACTGGGGAGACAGGGTGCGCGAAGTGTACGAGGCGAACATCTACTCGCTGTTGTAAGTTGGTTTCTCGTTTCGTGGAGAGATACGGGGGAACCTGTCGTCGGGACGAATTCGAGTCGGACTCGGCGGAACGATACTGACCGCTGTGAGTCGAGAGGGTCGTGACTTCTTCGAGAAGCCTTCGGCCGTCTCTTTCCCTCTCCTTCGCAGACCGATGCGTGAGTCGGATGTGAGTGGTTTGAGCCGCCAGAGAATGACAAATATGCTTTATTTATCCATGGCATGGGCGTCTCGTTTCGACGACATAAATCTTATTTCGCTATATCGAATTGTTGGAGAGTTCGGTGCCACGGCTAGAACGATTTTCCCATCTTCTGCAGAAATTCCCTCGACTCCTCGCTTCGATTTCGGCTATCGCGTCACTGCCGTCGTATTTCCGCGCGTTGGCCCTTCTCTATCGGCGCGCCGACCGTGTTGCCCCACTCCACCCACGACCCGTAGTAGTTTCGCACGTCTTCGAAATCCAGCAGTTCGTGGAGGACGAACCACGTCAGGGCGGAGCGTTCCCCGATACGACAGTAAGTGATGATTTCGGTCGTTTCGTCGATGCCCGCCGCCTCGTAGATGGCTCGAAGTTCGTCCTCGGATTTGAAACGGCCTTCGCCATCGACGACTTGACTCCACGGGATGTTGACCGCGCCGGGGATGTGGCCGCCGCGCTGGACGCCCTCGTTCCATCCCGGCGGTGCGAGGATTTCGCCGCGGTACTCCTCCGGCGTTCGAACGTCGATGAGCGAGGTCTCCCGCGGTATCGCGTCCAGAACGTCCGGTTGATCGGCGCGAACGTCGGCGTTCGGTTCCGCCGCACTGTACGAGCGCGCCGTGAACTCCGGTACCTCGTCCGTGACCGGCGCGTCGCGGCCCAACCAACTGTCGCGGCCGCCGTTCAGCAACCGCACGTCGGAGTGGCCGTAGTACGTGAGAAGCCAGTAGGCGTAGGCGGCGAACCAGTTCATCATGTCGCCGTACAGCACGACCGTCGAATCCTCCGTGATGCCGTGTCCGCCGAGTAACGCCTCGAAATCGCCCTTCGTCGGCACGTCGAACGTCGTCGAGTCCTGCAGTTCGGTCCGCCAGTCCACTTTCGTCGCGCCCGGAACGTGCGCTTCGTCGTAGTTGCTCGGGTCGATATCGACCTCCAACAGCCGAAACGAGGGGTCGTCGCGTTGGAACTCGTCGAGTCGGTCGACCACCCAGCCGACGGAAACCAGTGCGTCGGTGGTATCGCTGGTCATTGCTGAACCTTGTGGCGGGAGTCGCATTAATACCCCGCCGTCCGCGGTAGTCTCATTCGAGCCATCGGTTGCCCTCGTCGCCGCCCGCGTAGCGCCGGGCGAGTTGGGCTTCTGCCTGTCGAAGCCGATAGGAAAGCGTCGAACGAGGAATCGAGAGTTCCGCGGCGATTTCGTCCAGCGTCGCCTCGCGCGGCGTCTCGTAGTACCCCGCTTCGAGCGCGGCGCGGAGCGCGACCTCCTGCTCTTCCGGCATTGCGACGGTCGCCAGCGAATCCTGTCGCCACCCGCTCGCGTCGCGGAGGTGGCCCATTCGAAACGTGAGACCCGCGGCGAGTCGCGCGCCGAGGGCGTCGTAGAAGACGCCGACTTTCTCGTCCGAGCGCATCAGAATTCGCCACCAGTGGGTCGATTCGCGGCGGCGAGTTTCGAATATCAATCCCCTCGGGAGGTGCTTTCCGGCGAGGGTGTGGACGGATTCACAGCCGCGAATGTCGGTCAGATACGTGTACAGGACGAGTTCGTTCGAGGAGCGTTCGAGCACGTCGTGAAAACGGGTTGCATCGCAATCCCGCTCGGTGACCGACTCGCCGCAACACGTATCGTCGAACCGAATCTCCTCGATGCGGTCGAGCGCGGACCGCGGCCCCGAAATTCGTTCGATTCGCCAGAACCGGTCTTCGGTCACGAACCCATCGAGCGAGTGGGCCACGACGGACGGGTGGTCGATGAAGACGTCCATGATGGGGTCCGCACCGACTTCGTACTCGATGGCAAACGTGAACTCCCGCATTCACCTCGATGAGGTCGTCGGGCGGGCAAAAAGACTCTCATTGGCGAAGCGGGTCAGAACAGCGCCTGCACGACGGCCAGCATCGCCGTGGCGACGACGAGCAGGGCGAGGAGGACGACGAGTATCGGCTTGTATCCCGTCGAGCGGAGTTCGTCGAGTCGCGTTTCGAGTCCTAACCCGGCGAACGCGAGGAGGAACGCCCAATCGGAGGCGTTCGAGAGGGAAGTGATCTGCGCCTCCGAGAGGAATCCGAGGTTGGCGACGAGGAGAACGACCAGAAACCCGAGCACGAACTTCGGAAACGTGTTCCAGAGGAACCGCCACCCGCCGGGCACGCCGTCGCCGGATTTGTAGTCCGAATCGCCGTCGGTGCGGTGGCTGTCGCCGTCGCGGTGGGCGTCGCCGTCGGTACGGCGAGCGTAGTACACCGCGTACGCGATGGCGGCGAGGCCTATCATCGAGTTCCGGGTAAGTTTCACGAGGAGCGCCCACTGTCCGGCGGTTTCCGAGAACGCGAACCCGGCGGCCGTCACGGGACCGGTGCTGAACATGGTCAGCCCGGCCCAGATTCCGAAGACGGTGCTCGAAAGCCCGAGCGCGTGGCCGACGACCGGGTAGACGAAGAGCGTCGTCGAGTCGAACAGGAGGACCGTCGCCGCCGCGTACGCGATTCGGGTCTCGTCCACGTCGATGCTCTCGGCGATGGCGACGACGGCAGACACGCCGCAGATGCCCGACCCGGCGGCCAGCAAGGAACCCGTCTCCTCGTGAATCGAGAAGACCGTCCGGGCGAGCAGTTCGACCACCAGAATCGTGGTCGTGACGGTGGCGACGACGAGGAACAGTATCGTCGGCCCTGCGGCGATGACCCGGTCGAGCGCGACGCTCGCGCCCATGACGACGATTCCGGCTTCGAGCCAGACTTTGTGGGTTCGGACGCCGGGGCGCGCCCAGTCGGGGATTCCGTAGAGATTACCGACGAGCAGGCCGAGGAGTATCGTCACGATGAGGTAGTTGAGACCGGGAACGGCCGACGCGACGAGACGGGCGAGAAGGCCGACCGCGAGGAGGACCGCCAATCCCGGAACGGTTCGTCGAATCGTCACCATGGAATCGAAACGCCGAGAGAGACGGCGACCAGTAGTAGAAGTCCGAGACAAACCGCCTGCCAGTCGTTTTCGAGACTCGTCCACCAACGCCACAGGTGTTCGGAGGGGGAAACGGAATCGCTCACTGTGGTCGATACTCCGAACGGGAGTGAAATACGAATTCGGTTGTCGCACGACAAGGTTGTCGTACGACAACTCCTTACCCGAATCTCGATTCACCGCGAATGATTCGAAGGTGAGGGATCAACTCCTTCTCCGATGGAATTCGTCCACTTCGAACGTTCATCACGGAAAACATATTACCTCGCTTCGAAAACACTGGTTCAATGCCCGGCGCACGCATCGACGGCGACGAGCGAATCACGCTCAGGACGGTCGAAGAAGAGGACGTTCCGTTCGTCCAGCGCGAGGCAACGAACCCCGAAATCCGCTATCCGATGGGGAAACCGCTCAGGACCCGTGCGGAAGTCGAAGCGCATCTGGAAGAGGAGCACGCCGACCGGTTTCTCGTCTGCCTCGACGGTGACGATGCGGGTCCGGGGACTCCCGAGGAAGGAGCGGTCCGACGAATCGGGTGCGTGGGCGTGGAGGACGCCGACTGGAAACGCCCGGAACTCGTCTACTGGCTCGTCCCCGAGGCGCACGGCAACGGCTACGGCAAAGCGGCCGTCTCGTTGGTCATCGACTACGTGTTTCGGACCTACGCCACCCCCGCCATCGGTGCGGGTGCGTACCCTTTCAACGACGCCTCTCGCGGTTTGTTGGAATCGCTCGGATTCACCGAGGAGGGCCGCCAGCGCAAGTACATATTCGTCGACGGCGAGCACCGCGACATCGTTCAGTACGGCCTCCTCCGCGAGGAGTGGCGGGAACGAAAACGGGCGTGACCGGTCGTCAGTCGTGGTGCGCGGAGACGCGAGTCGGGACGTCTTCGACCGGCACGAACGCCGTTCGCCGTTCGCCCGTTCGAAACCGCTCCTCGTGCAGAATCTCGGTTCCCTCCTCCGCATCGTCCGGTAACGGCCAGCGCTGACTTCCGTGACCGATTCCGTCGTACGACATCCCCGCGTACAGCGGATTGACGCGCGTGAGTTCGTCGAACACTTCTTCTCTGTCGTCGTACTCGAACCGAGCGTCGGTCAGTCGTCTCCCGATTTCGAGGAGGATGTCGAGGTCGCGTCGAACGCCATCCGGCGGCGGGGTCATCGGGCGCATCCGCTGTACCTGCCGGTCGAGGTTCGTCACCGTTCCGCCCTTCTCGGCCCAGAGGCTCGCCGGAAGCACCACGTCCGCGTGTTCGACCGTCTCGGTCGGGAACGCCTCCTGCACGAGCAGGAAGTCGAGCGATTCGAGCGACCGGGCGACCGACTGCGTGCCCCGTTTGCTCACGGCGGGGTTCTCGCCGACGACGTACGCGCCGCGAATCGCGTCGCCGAACGCGCGAACCGCGTCGAGTTCCGAGCGGCCGGGACGCGAGGGTGGGGCCGCGCCCCACTCCTCGGCCACCGCCGACCGCGCGTCGGCGTCGGCCACGGGACGAAAGCCCGGAAGCGTCGAGGGACGACAGCCGACGTCGTTCGCCCCCTGTTCGTTGGTGAGACCGCGCAGGAGGTTCATCCCCGTCCCGCGCCTGCCGATGTTACCCGTCACGAGGAGGAGGTCGATGAGCGCATCCGCCGTCGCGGTTCCCTCGTGGTCGTCTTCTTCCGCTCCCGTTCCGACGATGACGGCGGCGCGGTCGGCGCGGCCGAACCGCTCTGCGATGTGGCGAATCCGCTCTGCATCGACGCCGGTTCGCTCGGCGCACTCGGCGAGGGTGAGGGACGCCAGCGATTCGGCGAACGACTCGAAGTTCGTCGTCCGCTCGGCGATGAACGCCTCGTCTTGCAATTCCCGGTCGAGGAGTTCGGCGGTGACGGCGTTCACGAACAGCGCGTCGGTGCCGGGGGTCGGCGCGACGTGCGCGTCGGCGAGTCGCGTCGTCTCGTTGGCGTCCGGTTCGACGTGAATCAACATCGCGCCGTCGTTGATTGCCGGGCGAAGATACGAGTTGAAGGCGATGGGCTGCTGGGCGGCCGGGTTCGCGCCGAGGACGAGGAACAGGTCCGCCTCGGTCAAATCCGAGAGCGTGTTGGTCATGCCCGGCGACCCCAACCGCTCGACCATCGCCGCGACCACCGACCCGTGGCAGATTCGCGCCCTGTTATCGACGTTGTTCGTCCCGAGGACGCGAGCGAGTTTCTGGAGGAGGTAGTTCTCCTCGTTGGTACAGCGCGGCGCGCCGAAGAACGCGAGCGCGTCCGGTCCGCGGTCGTCGAGAACGGTTTCGAACTCGGCTTCGATTCGGTCGAACGCCTTCTCCCACGTCACGGATACGAGGTTCCCTTCCTCTCGAATCAGCGGGTCGGTAAGTCGGTCGGCGGCGTTCAGTCCGTCGAAGGCATTGATTCCGTTTCGACAGAGCCGCCCCTCCTCGTTGACGGGTGCGCCGTCACACCCCACAGCACCGTCCCGCCGGTCGCTGTATCGGACGCGACAGCCGACCGAACAGCACGGGCAGACGCTTTCGACCGTCTCGTCGGGGTTCGTTCCGTTCATCCCTTCGGGACGTCGCCTTCGAGGACGTTGTACGCGGCACCCACCCCGGCGAGCGCCACGATGACGAGCAGGGTGACCAGCGCGTTCGGAACGACTGTTTTCGTCCGGAAGAGGTGACTGCCACACTCCGGACACCTGAGCGCAATCGTCTCGAACCGCGCTCCGCAGACGGTACACTCGTGAACGTCGCGTTCGCGGTCGTTTTCGACCCCGACGAGGCCGTTGTCGATGCCGAGCAGCCGTTTGACGGTGTACGTGCGTTTCATGCCGTGGAATGGTGTTGGTGGATGTGTTCGCGGAGGTCGTCCTCGCTGTCGAACGATTCGTGACAAAACTGGCACTCGTGGTCGCTCGCGGTTGGATTGTCTGGCATGGTGTTGGATGTCGTCGTTTCGGTCAGTCGTCCCCTTCCGCCCCGGCTTTCTGTGCCTCCGTTCGTTCACCCTCGCCCGTCGGGGCCACTCGAACGTCGGTGACTTTGTACTCCGGCACGTGGGCTTGCGGGTCGAGGTGCTCCTCGTCGGTGAGTTCGTTCGCGACGTCGCCCCTGCCGAAGTAGTGCATCGGAACGAAAACGACGTCGCCGCCGGTTCGTTCCGTGACCTGTGCGAGGGCGGTTATCGACCCCTTCCGGGAGGTGATTTCGACCTCCTGTCCGTCCGAGACGCCGAGGTCGGCCGCGGTGTCGGGGTTGATTTCGACGAACAACTCGTCGGTGTACGACCGGATTCCGGGTTCCCGGTTGGTCATCGTCCCGGTGTGATACTGGTAGAGGACGCGGCCGGTCGTCATCGCCAGCGGGAACGCCTCGTCCTCCATGTCCGCCTCGACGGGGCCGGAGACGTCGGTCGGGAACATGTGGGCCTTCCCGTCGTCGGTGTTGAACTCCTCCGTGTAGAGGTGTGGCGTCCCCGGATGGTCCTCGTCCCAGCACGGCCACGGGATGCTCCCCTCGGTTTCGAGGCGCTCGTGGGTGATGCCGCCGTAAATCGGCGTCAGGTCGTTGATTTCGTCCATTATTTCGCTCGGGTTGCGAAAGCCCCACTCGTAGCCGAACCGCTCGGCGAGTTCCTGCGTGATAACCCAGTCGGGTTTCGCGTTTCCGGGCGGGTCGATGGCCCGCTTGACGAGTTGGACGTGGCGCGTCGAACTCGTGTACGTCCCGTTCGTCTCGACGGGGGCGTTCGCGGGCAACACGACGTCCGCGTGTTTCGCGGAGTCCGTGAGGAAGATGTCCTGTACCGCGAGGAACTCCAAGTCGTCGAGGATTTCCCCGGCGTGGCTGACGTTCGGTTCCGAGTACACCACGTTCTCGCCTTGGATGAACATCCCCCGAATCTCGCCGCGGTCGGCGGCGAGGAACTGCTCGGTGATGGTGTAGCCTTCGTCGTCCGGGAGGTGGTCCACGCCGTAGGCTTCCTCGAACTTCTCGCGCGCGTCGTCGTTCGTCACCTTCTGGTAGCCGGGGAAGTTCCCCGGAATCGGTCCCATGTCGCCGCCGCCGCCCTGCACGTTGTTCTGGCCGCGGAACGGTGCGAGGCCGGACTTTTCGGTGCCGACGTGCCCCGTCACGAGCGCGAGGTTCGCCATCGAGACGATGTTCTCCGTGCCGTGGCTGTGCTCGGTCAGGCCGAGCGTCCAGCAGAACGTACACGAGTCCGCCTCGGCGATGGTTTCGGCCGCGCGCTTCAGTTCCTCGGGCGGGACGCCCGCCTTCTCCTCGACGTACTCGGGCGTGAACTTCTCGACGCCCTCCTTTACCTCCTCGAACCCGACGGTACGCTCCTCGACGAATTCCTCGTCGTGGAGGTCGTTCTCGATGACGTGTCGGATCAGCCCGTTTATCCAGACGGTATCGTAGCCCGGTTTGATTCGGGTGTACTGCGTGGCGAACTGCGCCATCTGGATTTTGCGCGGGTCGAAGACGAACATGTCCGCGTCGTCGTCCTTGACGTTCTGCTTGATTCGCGTCGCCAACACGGGGTGGGCCTCCGTCGTGTTCGACCCGGTGATGAGATAGCAATCGGTGTTTTCGAGGGCGTCGGTGCCGACCGACCCGGCACCGAATCCGACCGTCTGGGACAGTCCGGCGACGGTCGGCGAGTGACAGAGCCGGTTGCAGTTGTCGATGTTGTTCGTCCGGAGCACCTGCCGGGCGAACTTCTGCATCAGGTAGTTCGCCTCGTTCGTCGTTTTGGATGAGGAGACGAGGCTCAGTCCGTTTCGCCCGTGCTCGTCCTGAATCTCCTTCAGTCCGTCCGCCACCCGGTCAAGCGCTTCCTCCCACGACGCCTCGCGGAACTCGCCGTCCTCTTTCACGAGGGGTTGCGTCAGCCTGTCCTCGCTGTCGGCGTACTTGTATCCGAACTTGCCCTTCACGCACGTCGAGATGCCGTTTATCGGCGCTTTCTCGGGGTTCGGACGCACGCCGAGCACTTCTCCGTCCTTCGAGTAGATGTCGAACCGACAGCCGACGGCGCAGTAGCCACACGTCGTGTCGGTGACGTCCACCTCGTTCAGGCGGTAGTCGCTCAACGCGTCGGCCATGTCGAACAGCCGCCCCTCCGACATGGTGTTCGCGGCGAAACTCTCGGCGACGTGTTCGAGCGGTTCGAACGCGCCGCTTTCACCCATCTTCTTCCCCGCGGTTTGGGCCTGTTCCTTCGCTCGGGCCATGAAGCCCGCGACGCCTTCCTTTTCGGTGTCGTCCTCCGCGCCTTTCGTTCCCGGTGTTTCGTCAGTCATCGTCGGATTCCGCACCTCCTTTGCGGCCCTTTCGTTCCTCCTTCATCGGCGTCATCTGCCGAGGTTGGTGCTCGTAGTCCTCGCCGACGCTCTTGCCGATGCTGTTGTGCTGGTTGAATCCGGGCACCGGAATCGTGGCGATGTCGGTCATGTCCTGTTCGACGAGCGCTCCCGTCGGGCAGACGGTCGCACAATGGCCACAGGAGACGCACGTGGATTCCATCATCGTCTCGGCCCCGTTCTGGAAGCCGATTCGCGTCTCGCCCGCGTTTCCCTCCATGCGGAGGACGCCCTCGACCTGCACGTCGTTGCAGGCCTCGACACAGCGATTACAGAGGATGCACTTGTTCCGGTCTATCTGGATGAACGGCGAGGATTCGTCGATGGGTTCGTACTCGTCGCGGTCGTCGAACACGCCGTAACGGGGCTCCACCACGTCGTTTTCGATGGAGACGTCTTGCAGGTCACAGCGACCGTTCTTCCCGCAGGTCGTACAGCGGAGATTGTGGTCCGAGAGCACCAAATCGAGGTTGACGTCGCGGGCGTTCGCCGCGTCCTCGGCGTCGGTCCGCACCGTCAGGCCGTCCTCCGCGGGGAAGCTACAGGACGGGACGACGCCGTGTTCGTCCGTCTCGACGACGCACGTTCGGCACTCGCTTCGGGGTCCTATCCGTTCGTCTTCGTCGTAGGAACAGAGCGCCGGGACGTAGCCGTCCGTCTCGGCCTTTTCGACCGCATCGAGCAGCGTCGTCCCTTCCTCGACCGTCACCGTCTCGCCGTCGACGGTGATGGCGGCGCGGTCGGTCGAACCGACGTCCGGGTCGTTCGCCGTCCCCGTCTCGATGTACTCGTTCAGCGGGAGGTCAGGTCCCCCCTCGTCGCGTGAGTTCTCCCAAATCGGGTCGGTGCTCATACGTCCCCCGAACTGTAGCCCTCTCCGGCCGTTTCCTTATGTCGAATCGTGCGACGACACATTGAATAACACACCCCATACGCGTATCACGAGATTTCACTTAGGCCTGCTGGCTTCGTAAATCGACGCGACCGCGACGGCCCGAGCGTTCGACGTCCGAATTTCTCCCTTTCCCGCCACGTTTCACCGGTCGCCACCGAGCGAGACTCGATTCAGGCCCCCCCAAACGCCCCGTAACCTACACTATCGCTCCGATAACGTAGAATCTCCCCGGACGGTGGCCGGTAGGATATGATTGGTAAACTGAAACGTCTCTGCCCTTTATCAGCAAGTCCGGCATAGACAGGATGCGAGGTAGAGATGACCGAAAGTGACACACAAGAACACGTCGAATCGGAAGACCGACGCTCGTTCATGAAGAAAGGCGCACTCGCGACAGGTGCGCTCGCACTGGGATTGGGGAGTGCCGGGACCGCCGCGGCACAGAATCAGAACGTGTTGGTCTACACTTACGACTATCACCCGAACGTCGAGTTCCGGGTCGAGAACTCGCTGGAGAAGGCCACGACGGTTCGGTTGCTCCAACGCCCCGGTGGCGGCAACGTGCCGGAAATCAGTCAGCCGGACAACTACAACGGCTACATCATCCGCTACCTGCTCGGGCAGAACGGCGGAAGCGACGCGCAGATTACCACCTTCCTCTTCGGAGATGGGCTCTCACTGAGTCAGGGGGACACGCGACGCCTCACCGGTGGCGCATCGGTCTTCAGCAGCACGCTCAACCTGCTCAGCACCGACCTCGGAGGTAGTGGCGGTGGAGGAACGACGACGACCAGCGGCGGCAACTCGTCGTCATAAGCTCCTCTCCCACGAATCGTCATTTTCAGTACGAGCGTTTCGGAAATCGACCGCTCGTCGAATTTTTGTAAAAATCGCCAGTCGTGACTTCAGTCGTCTGCTGTGACCGGTTCGCTGTGCTCGACGTTCGTTCCGAGGACGTCGAGGAACTGTGACAACCATTCTACGTGGTCGCCCCAGTCGCGCCCGGAAACGAGGTTGCCGTCGGTCGTCACGCCGTCGTAGTACTCGCCACCCGCGCCCTCGACGTCGGCTTCCAGCGCGGAGTACGCGGCGCACGTCCGCCCCTCGATGACGTCCGCCGCCGCGAGAATCTGGGCCGCGTGGCAGATTGCGGCGATGGGCTTGTCCTCGTCGGTGAAGTGTCGAACCGTTTCGAGAACCTCGTCGTGCGTCCTGAGGTACTCCGGCGCTCGACCGCCCGGTAGGACGAGTCCGTCGTACTCCGTCGGGTCGATGTCGTCGAACGACGCCGTGAGCGCGAAGTTGTGGCCGCGACTCTCCATGTAGGTCTGGTCGCCGCGGAAGTCGTGAACCGCCGTCTTCACCGTGTCCCCCGCTTCCTTTTCGGGACAGACCGCATCGACCTCGTGGCCGACCGCCTGCAGGGCTTGAAACGGTACCATTATCTCGTAATCCTCGCCGAAATCGCCGACTATCATCAGCAGTTTCTTGCCATCCATGCCACGAGGAGAGACGGTAGCGAGGGACATAATCGTGCGGGTGCCCCCGCCCTCGGTCAACGGAATTCGCCCGTCTCCTCCTCACGTGTCGCCGATTCTGTAGGCCGTCTCGATTGGCGAGCGCTCGGAGCGGAACAGCGCGAAGTGGACGGCGAGCGCGACCGCCAGCAGTCCGAAGTTCCACACCACCGAGTCGTAGTAGATGACGTCGATGATAATCGGCTTGGCGTACAGCGGCCAGAGCGGCGTTAGCGGCGGGGCGATGTCCGGTGCCGAGAGGAGGTCGGCGAAGATGTGGCTCGTCCCGCCCGTCAGAAACCCGGCGGTCGCGAACACGAACACGGTTTCCTCCCGGATGGCGTCGCTTCGCACCCATCGATTGGCTTCGAAGTGGCCGGTGAGTAGCCGTGCCGCGAGCGCACCGGCGACGACGCTGGCGACGGTGACGAAGAGTATCGTGTGCGTCACCCCGTGGTGGTGCACGGTCGGGAACACGCGCCGAAGCACGAGGTCGGTGTCGGGGAGCATCGCGGTCACGAGCGTAAACCCGGCGAACGTGAGACTCCCCCGCCGACCCCAGAGAAGCCACGCGGGGGCGGCGAACAACAGTGCCATCGCCAAGTGACCGCTGACGTCGACCATACGCGCACAACCGGGACACCGAGATTTATACGTTTTCGCCGAACCGAACGTTCGAACGACCCCGATATTTTGGCAAACTTAAAAACTCAAGTTCGACCCCCGTTTAGCGGGACGTAGATGCAACGCGAATCGCGGGACGACGGCTTCAACTTCGAGGACGTGAGCGTCGTCATGGGGACGTACAACGAGGAGGCCGCCGTCGGGTCGGTGCTTTCCGACATCGAGCGCGTGACGGACGGGAAGGCGGAGGTCGTATGCGTCGATGGGTCGTCCGACCGAACGCCGGAGATCGCCGAGGAGCACGGCGCTCGCGTCATTCGACAGCGACCGCGAGGATACGGCGTCGCGGTGACGGCCGCCCTGCTCGCCCCGGACCGGCCGGTCGTCGTCACGACCGACTGTGACGGCACCTATCCCATGGAGCAATTGCCGGAATTTCTCACCCTTATCAACGAGGGCTACGACGTGGTGAGTGGCGACCGACTCTACCACGGCGCGGCGGAGATGCCGACGGTGAACCGCTGGGGGAACCGCACGTTCGCGGCGCTCGCTTCGGTTCTGATGGGCAGGCGCGTTCACGACACGACGACGGGGATGCGCGCCTACCGGCGCGACGTGATAGAAGAAATCGAGTGGACCGAAAACACGGGGCTCTCCGCCGAACTGCTCATTCGTCCGCTGATGCGCGGCTATCGCGTCCGCGAACTGCCCATCGACTACGACGAGCGATTGGGTGAAACGAAACTCGACCCGTTATCGGGCGGCGCGGAGATAGCGAAATCCATCGTCAAAGTGTGTCTGGACGAGCGGTCGCTCATCCCCCGCCCCGTTTGAGACGCCCGGCGACGGAAAGCGGGAGGAAGAACCCGACCGCGAGCAAAACGAGCATCGCAAGCGGCACGCTGTGGGTGGCCTCGTCGGCGATGATGGCGACGACGAGCGCGAGGATAACCGCGAGAACGGTGACTTTCGGTGCGAACTCCATCTCTGTCGAACGTACGTTCCTATTCGTCCTATAACTTTCCGGATGGGAATCGGAATAAATAGGAAAACCGGTTCGAACGGTGCGATTTCGACGTGCCACGAGGTCCGTTATTCCGACCCCTGCAACCGCGTTTCGAGCGAGACGCCGGGTGCCGTCTCGTTCGGGAGGTACGCGGTCCCCTCGCCGCCGCAGGTTCGTGCCACGCGACAGATTCCTTCGTACGGCGTCAACGCCCGAACCGACCCGTCGCGTCGTTCGACCGGCAGTCGAAGGAGATAGGAGAACCCGGTTCCTTCGGCGTTCTCCACGTACATCTCGACCGCGACGGTATCGGTTTCACCGACCGGAACCGCCGCACCGTCGCCGACGGCGCTGACGTTCGCCCCGACCAGCCGTGCTCGTCCGTCCGAAACGACGAGTCGGAAGCGGGCCGAGCGGTCGCCCTCGACGACGTAGTAGCCGCTTCCCGAGTCGGACGCGAGGCGAATCGACGCCGACTCGACCGACCGCGGAAGTCCGGCGGTCGTCGTCAGCGACACCGACTCCCCGCGCACCTCCCGGACTCGTTGGAGTCGCGGTTCGACCGGTTCGCCTCCGTCGGGTGCCCACTCTCCGCGATAGACGTACCGGTACAGCGTGCGGTTCGAGTAGGCGTCCACGACGTCGAAGCGGTTCGGACCGTCGAGCGCGTAGACGACGGGGCCGCCGAAGTCCGGGTCGTT
Organism: Haladaptatus sp. T7; assembly: GCF_026008575.1. Classification (NCBI taxonomy): domain Archaea; kingdom Methanobacteriati; phylum Methanobacteriota; class Halobacteria; order Halobacteriales; family Haladaptataceae; genus Haladaptatus; species Haladaptatus sp. T7. Next base: position 50,368 of record NZ_BROP01000002.1, on the reverse strand, counting down.
GCGGAACGCCTGGAACGGGTGGTTCAGCCAGTCTCCGTACGTCGTCGGCACGAAGACGAGCGCGTCGTCGAACGACCGGTTCTCGACGGGCGAGTACGCCGCGCGATACTGGTCGGTGACGGTCGCGTTCGCCCGGTACGGCGACGTCGCCACCGCCGCGGTGACGCCCCCGAAGACGACCGTCGAGAGGACGAGCAGGGCGACGACGGCGGGTTTCGCCCGGCTTGGCGACAGGGAGGATTCGACCCGCCCGCGGAGCCAACGCGCCGCGACGACGGCCCCGAACGCGCCGAACGCGGCCGTCGGCAGGAGCAGGTCGAAGTGGTAGTACGGACCGAAGAAGTGAATCAGCCCGTCGCCCGGGTCGGAAATCGTGCCCACGATGTTGCGGTTGCCCCAGAAGTAGACGTTGCCCAGCACGACGGACGGAATCAGTCCGGCGAGCACCGCACGCGCTTGGTGTTGTGAGAACTCCGCTTCCCAGTCGCTCGGCCGAGTCCAGCGGACGCCCGCGAGGACCCCGACGAGCGCCAGCGCGGTTCCGAGGGGACCGCCCGCGACCCAGTTGACGAACAGGTCCGAAACGACGGCGAAATTCGAACGTAACGCGAGCCTAACCGTGTACCGCTGTTCGTATCCGAGCAGTTTCCGATGGCCGAACCCGAGGCCGTCGAGCGGCGCGAAGGCTTCGTAGGGGAAGACGAGCGGGGACCCGGTGACCACGGCGTTGTAGCCGAGCGCGACGACCACTCCGAGGGACCCGACCGCCGCCACGGTTCCCAGTCGCACGACGGTCGCGCGGTCGAACCGCGTCGAGCGAAGCGAATAGAGGGCGTGAGCGACGAACGGCAGGGCGAAGAGGAGCGCGGTGTAGGGACGGGAGAAGAACGCGATGCCGACGGCCACCCCCGCGAGCACGGCGTACGAGTTTCGCTTCGTTCGAGCGGAGCGGAAGTACGCGAAGGCGAACAGCAGGTTCCAGAACGTCGTCGGCGCGTAGGGCAGGAAGACGGCGGAGTCCACGAGGAACAGCGGGGAGGCGAAAAACAGGACGGCGGCGAGGAGTCCCGTCCGGCGGTCGAACGCTTGGGTGGCGACGAGCGCGACGAGCGCGACGTTTCCGGCGGCGACGAGCCCCAACGAGAGTCGGGCGCCCCCGAGTGCCCCTCCGAGCGCGAACATGGCCGCCGGGACGGGCGCGTACTTGGGATACAGGCCGCTCGCGTCGCGGACGAAGAACCACGGACGGAACGCGTCGGGGACGGGCGGGTGCAAGAAGAGTTTGCCGTCCAGCAGCATCGCGGCCTGCTGGAGGTAGACGCCCTCGTCGTGATTGAGGGAGTGGTACGGAAAGAGTTTCGTGGCGACGAGAAACGTGACGACGGCGGCGAGTATCGACAGGGCGACGATGCCGTCTCGCGTGCGCCGTCGCGCCGTCATCTCACTCGGACGGGTACCACGCGAGCGTGTGGTCGGCCATCAGTTCGACGTCCACGGGTTGCCCGATTTCGAAGTCCTTGACGTGGTTGTGCTGGCAGTAGACGAGTTCGCCCGAGCCGAGTTCGACGTGGTAGACGAACGACGGGCCGGTGTACTGGCGGTGGACGATGTGGCCGTCCGCGGCGTCGCCCTCGGTCGCCCGTGCCCGGAGGTCGTCGGGGCGGACGAGTACGTCCACGACCGCGCCGTCGTACTCCTCGGTCAGGCCTTCGAGTTGGTCGGCGTCGAACGTCCTGAGCGCCGTGTCCACCCGGCCGTCGCCCAGTCGCCCCGAGACGAATCCCGCCTGTCCGAGGAAGCTGGCGACGAACCGCGATTCGGGGTGTTCGAAGACCATCTCGGGCCGACCGACCTGTTCTATCTGCCCGCCGTTCATCACGGCCACGCGGTCGCTGATGGAGAGCGCCTCCTCCTGGTCGTGGGTGACGGAGACGGCCGTGACGCCCGCTTCCTTGAGGATGGCGCGGACCTCCTCGCGCATCTCGACGCGGAGCTTCACGTCGAGGTTCGAGAACGGTTCGTCCAGCAGGAGGATTTCCGGTTCGGGGGCGAGCGAGCGCGCGAGCGCGACCCGCTGTTGTTGCCCGCCCGAAAGCTGGTCGGGGGTGCGGTCGCGGTGACTCTCCAGCCCGACGAGTTCGAGCAGTTCGGACACGCGCTCCTCGGTTTCCATTTCGTCCGCCTCGGTCAGGCCGAAGGCGATGTTCTCCGCGACCGTGAGGTGGGGAAAGAGGGCGAAGTCCTGAAAGACGATGCCAACGTCGCGGTTCTCGGGTTCGACGAACTCGTCGCCGGAGATTCGCTCCCCGCGGAGTCGAATCTCGCCGTCATCGGGGCGTTCGAGTCCGGCCATCATCCGGAGCGTGGTCGTCTTGCCACACCCGGACGGGCCGAGCATGGTGAGCAGTTCGCCCTCACGAACGTCGAGCGAGAGGCTTTCGACCGCGGTTTCGTGGCCGTACTCCTTGACGACGGTATCGAGTTCGAGCACCGCGTCCGGTTCCGCGCCGGTTTCGTCGGTCGTCGTGGGCGATTCGTCGTCGGTCGATGGCGAGCGGAGCGTGCTATTTGACATCGTAGTCCTCCTGTTTGATGATGATGAGCAGCGAGAGGCCGGAGATCCCGACCAGTATGAGCGCGGGAATCGCGGCCTTGCCGTAGTGGCCAGCGCCCTGCACCTTCCAGATGTAGGTGACGAACGTCTCGAACTCCGGCGGGCGGAGCAGGAGCGTCGCCGGGAGTTCCTTCATCGTCGTCAGGAACACCAGCGCCGCGCCCGCCGCGACGCCGGGCGCGATGAGCGGGAGCGTAACCTTGCGGAACGCCGCGCCGGGCGAGTAGCCGAGCGTCTGGGCCGCCTCCGTCAGTTTCGGGTTCACTTGGAGCACCGACGAGCGGACGGTGCCGACCGCTTGCGGCAGGAACCGGACGATGTAGGCGAAGACGAGCAGCGGAATCGTCTGGTAGAGCGCCGGCGCGTACGCCGACCCGAACGAGACGAGCGCCAGCCCCAAGACGATTCCGGGCACGGCGTAGCCGACGTAGGTCGCCCGGTCGAGGACGGTCGCCACGGTCGAACGGTGGCGGGCCGAGAGGTACGCGACCGGAATCGCGGCGAGCACGCCGAAGATGGCGGCCATGCCGGAGACGCCGACGGAGTTCCACGCGTACTCCCAGTGGAACGCGAAGGAACTCGACCCGTAGGTCGGGTCGGCCCGGAGCATCCAGAAGACGAGCATGCCGAGCGGGACGACCAGACAGAGGACCGCGACGGCGCTGCTGAACAACAGCGCCGGGTAGCGCCACGCGCCGAGTTCGATGACCGCCGAGCGGTTCGAACCGCGACTGCCGCCGTTGGTTCCGGCGTTGATGCGCGATTCCAGCGCGAGGATGACGACGGTGACGGCGACGAGTTGCAACGAGAGCAGCGACGCGAAGTCCCGACCCCACGCGTTGTACTGAACGTAAATCTGCTGGGTGAACACCTCGAAGTGCATGATGGTCGGCGTTCCGAAGTCGGAGAGCGCGTACAGCGCGACGAGGAGGGACCCGGCGGCGATACCGGGAAGAATCTGGGGGATGGTGACGCGCTTGAACGCCTCCCACCGCGAGTGGTTGAGGGTGCGGGCCGCCTCGACCAGCGTGTCGTCGAACGAGAGCAGCGAGGCCCGCGTCGTCAGGAAGACGTAGGGATAGGTGAACAGCGTCAGGACGAGCGCAGCCCCGAAGAAGCCGTACATCGACGGAATCGACTCGACGCCGAGCGGCGCGAGGGCGTCGGCGAGTTCACCTTGCGGTCCGAACGCCGAAACGAACGCGAACGCGCCGATGTAGCTGGGGACGACGAGCGGGAGCGCGCCGACGACGGTCCAGAACCGCCGGAACGGCAGGTCCGTCTGGACGGTCAACACGGCGAGCGGGACGCCGATGAGAATCGACCCGGCCGTGACGGCGACGATGAGGGCGACGCTGTTCCCCAGCACCGTCAGCGTCGCGCCGCGGGTCAGCATCGAGACGATTCGGTTCGCGTCCATTCCGAAGACGCGGACGACCAGCCAGAGGACGGGAAAGAGAACGGCGGCGGCGACGGCTCCACTGACGAGGGTCAATCCGACCGGTGTCGACTCGTCGTCCCCGCCCGAGTCGGCCAGTCGTCGGAGTCGGTCGCGCGTCGCCATCGATTATAACACTCCCACCTCGCGCATCAGCTTCAGCGTCGGTTGCACGTTCGAGAGCTTCGAGAGGTCTATTTCCGGCGGCTGAAGCTCTTCGATGGGGGGTAGTCCGCCGACCGGTTTCACGCCCGAAATCATGGGATAGCCGAGCGTGACCGTGGCGAAGAACTCCTGCGCCTCCGAGGAGAGCAGGTGAAGGGCGAAGTTGCCAGCGAGTTCCTTTTGATCCGTTCCTTGGATTATCTCCGCACCGGAGACGTTCACCAGCGCGCCCGCGTCGTTCTTCGTGAACGCGAGGTCGATGGGGGCGTCGGGCCGTTGGGACTGCACGCGGAGCGCGTAGTAGTGGTTGGCGAACCCGGCCCCGATTTCGCCGTCGGCGACGGCGTTCGAGACGAGGAACTCGTCCTTGTACTCCGTGACGCCCTGTTTTTGCATCCCCTTCAGCCACGCTTTCGTCTTCTTCTCGCCGTTGAGCACGCGCATGGCGGTGACGAAGGACTGGAACGCGCCATAACTCGGTGCCCAGCCCATCACGTTCTTGAACTGCTGTTGGTCGGGGAGCGCGAAGATGCTGTCGGGGATGTCCGACTTCGAGAACTTGTCCGTGTTGTACGGAATCGTTCGGGCGCGGCCCTCGATACCGACCCAACTGTCCTTGGGACCGCGGTAGTGTTCGGGGACCTTCGTCAGCACGTTCTGGGGGAGGGCTGTCGTCGCGCCGCTGTCGGCGACGACGCCGAGGGACCCGGCGTCGATGGAGAGAAACAGGTCGGCCCTGCTCCCGCTTCCCTTGTTCTCCTCGATGATGGTGTTGGCGAGGGAGGCGGAACTGTCCGTCTTGACGAGGATGTCGAGGTCGGGATACCGACCGTCGATGTAGTCGATGAGACGCTGGTACAGTCCGCCCTCGCCGCCGCCGAGGTAGAGGGTGAGTTTCCCCGAGAGGTCGGGCATGTCGTCCATCGACGTGCCGCCGGGGTTCGGACGGTCCTCGACGAGGGGACCGGACCCCATGATGTCGCTCTCGTTCACGTCCGCCGTATCGTTACCGTTCCCACCGGTCCCCGGCAGTGACGTGCATCCCGCGAGTCCGAAAACGGTCGCTGCCGCCGTCGAGGCCAGAACCGAACGTCGACCGATCCCCCTTCGGTCGGCACTATCGGCACCGTTGTCGCTCATAACTAGAATTAGGCTCGCCTAAAACGTTTATACCTGCCGGTTCAGGGGCGGTTCCTCGACGAACGCGGGTGGAAAAAACGACGGATGACCCGACGAACGGGACGTCGTGTCAGTCGTCCGCCGGGACGGGCGCCCGGACGGATTCGAGCGCGTCGAGGCAGTCCAACCAATCGTGCATGTATTTCCCGACGAAGGTTAAAAACTCGCCGTTTTCGTATTCGGACCAGTCGCCCGCGACGAGTTCGTCGGCCATCGACTCGAAGACGGCGGCGTAGGCGTCCGCGTCGTTCCACCGTCCCGCCGCGTCACCCGTCTCCCAGTTTTCGGGCACGGCGTCGTCGATTATCTTCCACAAGTGTTCGTTCAGTTCCAACCCGGCGACCTCGTTCTGTAGGTCGCCGAACGTCGAGCGCGGTGCTTTGTTGTGCTCACAGAGCGGGCCGCCGTTGTATATCTGCGCGCCGAGGAGGTCACAGGCGCGTTTGAGGAAGACGCCGCTCCAGATGTCGTCGAACCGTCCGACGTCCCACGGGTTGTCGTCCATGGGCAGTTGGTAGAACGCCGGGACGACCTCCCGGCGGAACGCGAGGTTCATCGAGCAGACCGTGAGGTAGTCGCCGGGTGCGGCCACGAAGTCATCCTCGAAATCCGCCGCGGTCGTGCGGGTCCGGGCCTGTCCCTGTAAGTCGCCGTCCATCAAGATTCGAACCGCGTCCAAGTCGGGGACGTTCGTCCAGAGTCCTTGCGAGGCGACGACGTTCGAGACGGTGGTTTCCGTCGTCTCGATTTCCTCGTCCATCGCGGAATAGGGGTAGCCGCGCGGGTACAGTCCGTGCTCGTCGGCGCTCTGATAGAGGACGTTCACCCATCGCTCGTCGGACGAGATTTCCTCGATTTCGCCGTCGAACCGGAGGTTTCGGAGGTGCCGACCGAAGAAGTCGTCATCGGGGTGCGGGAGCGTGTCGTCGTCGATGAAAAATCCGTAGTCGAATTCGCCCGCCCAGAGGTAGAGCAGGCCGAAACTCGTCTGGGCGTGGCTGGCGTCGGGAATCAGGTGACTGAACTCGGTGATTCCGTGCGCTTCGAACCACGCCTCGCGTCGCGCGCCGTCGAAGACCTCGCCGGAGACGCCCGCCGAATCGAGCATCGCCGCCATCGCGTCGGTGTCACAGAAATCCTCCGTGACGAGCACGACGTGCAGTCGGTCGAGGTCGAAGCCGTGCTCCCGAGCGTTCTCGAAGTACGCCCGCATACACTCGTACTCCCGAATCGTCGGGACGACGACGCAGATGTCGGCTTCGGTCATTGTGCCTCTTGTCCTGAATGGTTTAGGCATGCCTAAAAGGTTGTCTATCTCGTCCGTGGCGACGTTCCGACCGATTCCGACGGCTCACTCGTCGGACCGCTCGCGTATCTCCTCCAGAATCGAAATCGTGCCCGTCGAGTACGACTCTTCGACGATCGTTCCGGCGGCGCGTTTGGCCTTCTCGTCGGCGTTCGCCACCGCGTAGCTCTCGCCGACGACGCCGAAGGTGGAGACGTCGTTTTCCGAATCGCCGACGGCGACGAACTCCTCCGGGTCGCGGCCGAGCAGTTCGGCGACGGATTTGATGCCCATGCCCTTGCTGACGCCCGAGGATTTGACGTGGTAGGCGAACCCCGTGTCCACGACCTCCTGACCGTACTCGCTGGCGAGTTCGGAGAGCGGGCCGAGCGGTTGGTCGCGTCGGACGGCGATTTCGGTCTCGCGCCAGCGGTTGGTCAGGTCGCTTTTCCCCCACCCGAGTTCGTAGCCCGCCTCCTCGTACGCGTTTGCGACGCGCCGTGCGGCGTCGCCGTCGCCGTTTCGCGTGATGTCGTCGTCCACGAGGACGATGCCGCCGTTCTCGGCGATGACGAGTTCGGGAATCTGCAGGAAGTGACAGAGGGAGACGGGATAGGGAAACGCCTTCCCGGTGGCGATGACGACCGGGGCGTCCCACCGGGGTAGGAGGTCGAAGAATCGCGGGTCGATGGAGTCGTCCGGGCGGGTCATCGTGCCGTCGATGTCGAGAACGAGGGGCGGAACCATGCCGGGGATTCGTCGGTTCGGCACTTAGTTTCGGCGTTGCACTATCGCCGTCTCGGACGCACGCGAAGGCGCTCCGGTGGCGTCGCTCGTCGTCGGAATTCGATGAAAAAGAATCGGTGTCGAAAACGGTAACTCGGAAAAACGGGCTCCCGGATTACAGCGCCGGGACCCACGCGCTCTGCGGGAAGACGCCGAGCATGGCGCACACCGCGACGAGGAACGTGCCGAAGACGATGGACGCGGCCGGGGGGTCCATGTGCGTGTCGGCGTGGGAGTAGAACACGCGCTGGAACGCCTCGCCGAATAGGGCGCAGACGAGGCCGAAGACGGCACCCACGGCGAGCGCGGTCAGGAGCGGAATCTCGGCCTGAATCGCGGCCGGGGAAGCCGTCAAGATGTTCATGCTCGCCGGGGCGAGCGCCAGCGCGGCGGTGCTCGCGGGCAGACTCATGTGGTGGGTGACGGGCATCTTCTCGACGCCGCAGTTCAGGAAGACGAGGCTGGCCGCGCTGATTCCGAACGCGAGGAACGGACTACCCGTCTCGTAGGCCGTGTACGCGCCGAGTATCCCGACGACGATGCCGAGCGTCGCCACGTTGACCCACTTGTACTGGTGGGGAAGCCACGGTTCGACGAGGAACCGGCCGCTCGCCGTCCCGCCGTCGGCTTTCGCGGACCCGCCGTCCGCCGTCGCCGCGTCGCCGATGACGCGGCGTTCCTCGGACTCGAACGGGGACATGTTCAGCAGGCCCTGTTTGGCGTTGCCGATGATGCTGTAGCCGAACGCGAGTCGGTGGAGCACGGCCGAGAGGACGACGCCCATCGCGATGGGGTCGTAGGGCATCCCGTAAATCGAGGACAGCTGGGTGAACCAGTAGCCGAAGATACCGAAGACGCCGCCGACCACGAGCACGTCGGGTTTCGTCCCCAGCGAGAACGAGATGTTCTTCGCCTCGTGGAAGTCGAAGCCGGTGTCCATGTAGCCGCGCTTCGCGGCGTAGGCGGCCGCGGCCGCACCAGCCGCGAAACTGATGGCGGGCGAGAAGACGGGACCGAATGCGATGGTCCCCGTGATTCCCAACGCGCCGAGTTCGCTCGCTTTCCCCGGACCGGCGGCGGCGACGTAGCGTCCAACGACGTTCGCCGCTTCCCCGGCGATGACCATGAAGCCGGTGAAGATGAACGCCGGGAGCGCGCCGACCGCCGCGCCGAACGCGCCGCCAGCGAAGGCGGCGATGAGCATCTCGAGGGCCCAGAGTGATTCGAGGTTCGCCATCTCAGGCACCACCTTCGTTCGCCCAGTCGAGTGACCGCTCGACCGCGTCCTGCCAGCGGCCGTACTTCTCGTCGGCTTCGTCGCTCGCCATGTTCACCTCGAACTCGCGGTCAACCTGCCAGTTGTTTCGGAGTTCATCCACGGTTTCCCAGTAGCCGACGGCGAGTCCGGCGGCGTAGGCCGACCCGAGCGCCGTCGTCTCGTCCACCACGGGGCGAACGATGTCCGTCCCCAGAATGTCGGACTGCAACTGACAGAGGAAGTTGTTCTTCACCGCGCCGCCGTCAACGCGGAGGGATTCGACTTCGATGCCGCTGTCGGCCTCCATCGCCTCGGCCACGTCGCGGGTCTGGTAGGCGATGGATTCGAGCGTCGCCCGAACGACGTGTTCCTTCCGCGTTCCGCGCGTCATCCCGACGAGGGTGCCGCGAGCGCGCTGGTTCCAGTGTGGCGCGCCGAGGCCGGTGAACGCCGGAACCATGTACACGCCGTCCGTCGAATCGACGCTTCTGGCGAGGTTCTCGGTCTTCGCCGCGTCGTCGATGAGGTCCATGTCCACGAGCCATTCGATAGCCGCGCCGGTGACGAAGATGGAGCCTTCGAGTGCGTACTGTACGGGTTCGCCCGAGCGCTGGAATCCGATGGTCGTGAGGAGGCCGTGTTCGCTCTCGACGGCCTCGTTACCCGTGTTGAGGAGGAAGAAACTGCCCGTCCCGTAGGTGTTCTTGGCGTCCCCGGCGTCGAAGCAGGTCTGGCCGAACAGCGCCGCCTGCTGGTCGCCGAGCGCTCCCGCGACGGGGATTTCGGCACCCAAAAAGCCCTCCGGGTCGGTCGAACCGTAGGTCTCGTCGTCGCTCGACGGACGGACCTCGGGCAACATCTCGCGCGGGACCCGGAACTCCTCGCAGAGGCCGCCGTCCCAGTCCATCTCGTGGATGTCGAACAGCATCGTCCGCGAGGCGTTCGTCACGTCCGTGATGTGCTCGCCCGTCAGGTTGTATATCAACCACGAGTCGATGGTTCCGAACAGGATTTCGCCGGTCTCGGCGCGGTCGCGCAAGTCCGCCGGGCGAGCGCGCTGGGTCTTGATGGGTTCGGCGTTGTCGAGCAACCATTCGGCTTTCGTCGCCGCGAAGTACGCGTCCGGTTCCAACCCCGTCTTGGCCCGAACCGCGTCGGCTTTGCCGTCCTCCTCCAGTCGTTCGATGCGGTCGGTCGTTCGGCGGTCCTGCCAGACGATGGCGTTGTGGACCGGTTTGCCGGTCTCCGCGTCCCACAGCAGGGTCGTCTCGCGCTGGTTGGTGACGCCGAGCGCGGCGAGTTGGTCGGCTTCGATGCCCGCCTCCGCGAGCGCGGATTCGATGACCGACTGCGTGTTCTCCCAGATTTCGAGCGGGTCGTGTTCCACCCATCCGGGTTCCGGGTATATCTGTTCGTGTTTTTCGTAGGCGTTCGCGACCACCGTCCCGGCGTGGTCGAACACCATGAATCGAGTGCCTGTCGTTCCTTGGTCGATAGAGCCGACGTAGGTTTCGTTCGTTTTCATTGGGGTAGCCTCCGTGCGATTGCTGCTGAATGACCGGTATCATTCAGTGTGGCCCGCCCATTTTTACTGGTTCAGGGCCATTGGCTGTAAACATCAAACACTTTCATTATAAAAGTTCCCCCTTCAACGATGACTCATCGGGGTCGAAAGCGGAACTCCTCGCCGACGTTCCCGTCGAGACGCTCTAAAACTCGTCAATCTTCGTGGAGTGCGCGGAACACGAGCGTCGGAAACCGTGGTTCGAGTCTGCTCGGTTGTCGTCCGCTCCGCCGCCCGTTTCTGGTCGTGATCCGTTCGAGAACGCCCGCTTCCGCCAGTTCGTAGAGGTAACGGGTGACGGTGCCGGGGGAGAGGTCCGTCTCGGTGGCGATGGCGGCGGCGCTGGATTCGACCGACGTTCGCGCGTCGGTGTCGAGTTCGAGCAGTTCGGCGAGGACTCGACGACGGTTTTCGGGAAGGGAGAGGACGATACCGAGCGGAACCCCGTCGCGCGGAACCGCGTCCATCGCCGCCTCCAGATACTCGTCCAGAATCCTGTCGGCGTCGGCATCGACCGCGAGCGTCACCGCGCCGAACAGCGCCGCGAGGGCGTCGTGGGCGTCGCCCTCGGCCCACTCCGCGATGGTCTTCACTCGCGCGTGGTCGAGGATGCCCTGTCGCAATCCGCGCGACGCACGCTCCGTAACGACGTCGGTGAGTTCGTGCGTGCTGTAGGCCGGTATTTCGAGCGCGTGTTCTTCCCTGCCGCGGGTTCTCCCGACGGTGAGCACGGAGAGCGACCCGCTCATGTCCTCGAACAGCGCGGTCACCTCTTCGGCGGCGAGCGTTTCGTCCTCGCCCACATGGTCCACCGCGACGACGACCTTGTTCGAACGACTCACGGCCGTCGCCAACTTCCGTTGCAGGACGCCGGTGCCGACGCCACGTTCGGGCACGTGGTCGTCGGTGAGCGAGTCGAGAACGGTGCGATACAGTCGGAACGCCGTACTCGCCGTCCGTGCGTCGATGTACACGAAGTCGAAGCCGTCTTCGTCGACGGCCCGCGTGGTTGTCAGTATCGTCCCGCGTTCGGGGGACAGTTGCGTTGCGAGTTGACTGAATAGCGCGGAGACGAGCGCGGATTTTCCGGCTCCGGGCGGGCCGTAGAGATGAACGTTCGGCGGAAGATGCCCGGAGAAGAGGGGGTCGAGCGCGTCGAGCAATCGCTCCAAGGTCGAACCGCGTCCGACCGGATTCGAGACGTGTGTCACCGGACTGAGTGCACTCCACTCGACGACGAGGTTGGCGGCGGGCGGTGTCGCCCGTCGTCGCTCGATGCGCTCACCAATGTCCATTATCGCGGTCTAACCGGTCGGATATAGATAACAGTTGTCTCTCCGCTGTAGCGTTGGGGAGCTTCGACCGGACCGCTTCGTGCGTATCCGGCCACTATCCCCGCCGTCAACGGCCGTTCCGTATTTTATCTATACTACCCTCCTTGGCGGTAAACTAAAGTGCGTTCCAACTAACCCACATCCATGGCAACTGACGCCGATGTGCTCGTCGTCGGGGGTGGTTCGACGGGCACGGGCATCGCCCGGGACCTCGCAATGCGGGGACTCGACGTGACGTTGGTCGAGAAGGGAAATCTCACCCACGGGACGACGGGCCGAATGCACGGCCTGCTCCACAGCGGCGGCCGATACGCCGTCTCCGACCAAGCCAGCGCCGAGGAGTGTATCGAGGAGAATCGCGTCCTTCGGGACATCGCCAGTCACTGCGTCGAGATGACCGGCGGGCAGTTCGTCCAGTTGGAGGGCGATTCCGACGACTACTTCGAGGAGAAGTTAGAGGGCTGTCGGGACTGTGGCATCCCGGCCGAGGAGTTGACCGCGCGGGAGGCCCGCGAACAGGAACCCTACCTCACCGAGGACGTAAAGCGCGCCATTTCTGTCCCCGACGGGGCCATCGACCCGTTCCGGCTTTGCGTCGCCAACGCGGCCGACGCCGAGATGCACGGGGCGCGAATCGAGACGCACGCTGAAGTGACGGACGTGCTGGTCGAGGGAAGCGACGTGACCGGCGTCGAAGTGCGCCACGCGAGCGGGCCGGGCAAGCGGGACCACGCGAAACCCGGAACGACCGAGGAGATTCGCGCCGAATACGTCGTCAACGCGACGGGCGCGTGGGCCGGACAACTCGGCGACATGGCGGGCGTCGACGTCGAAGTCCGTCCGTCGAAGGGTGCGATGGTCGTGATGAACTGCCGACAGGTTGATACCGTCATCAACCACTGCCGTCCGAAAGGCGACGCCGACATCATCGTTCCCCACGAGACGACGGCGATTCTCGGGACCACGGACGAGGAGGTAGACGACCCGGAGAACTACCCCGAGGAAGGCTGGGAAGTCGATATGATGATAGACGAGTTGTCGAACCTCGTCCCCATCCTTCGGGACTCCCGAACGATTCGCTCGTTCTGGGGCGTCCGGCCGCTCTACGAACCGCCGGGGACGGGGACGACCGACCCGACGGACATCACCCGCGACTTCTTCCTGCTGGACCACGAGGAGCGCGACGACCTCGGCGGCATGGCGAGCATCGTCGGCGGCAAGTTCACCACGTACCGGATGATGGCCGAGCAGATTTCGGACCACGTGTGCGACAAACTCGGCGTCAGGGCGACCTGCCACACCGCAGACGAACCGCTCCCCGGAAGCCACGATTTTACCCTCCTGCACGACTACATGGAGGAATTCGGGCTTCGGTCCCCCATCGGACGGCGGAGCGTCCAGCGACTCGGCAGTCGGGCCGAAGGCGTGCTCACGAGCACCGACCCGAACCCCGTCATCTGCGAGTGCGAGGCCGTCACCCGCGCGGAGATTCAGGACGCGATAGAGGGTGCGGGAACCGATTTGAACTCGGTTCGCATCCGCACCCGTGCCTCGATGGGCAACTGTCAGGGCGGCATCTGCTGTCAGCGCATGGCGAGCGAACTCCACCCGGAGTACGACGAACCAACCGCCCGCGACGCGCTGGACGAACTGTTTCAGGAGCGCTGGAAGGGCGAACGGCACGGTCTCTGGGGCGAACAGCTCTCGCAGGCCGCGCTGAACTACGCGCTTCACGCGACCACCATGAACCGCGACGGGGACACCGAGAACATCGATTTCGCGGCGTTCGACGGGGGTAACCGTGGCGATTGAGGACGACGTTGTGGTCGTCGGCGGCGGCATCGCCGGGATGGCGACCGCGCTTTCCGCCGCCCGCGAGGGCGCGCAGGTCAGACTCCTCTCGCACAAGGAGAGTACCCTCCGGCACGCGAGCGGTCTCATCGACGTGCTGGGGTACGCCGACGGACTGGTGGCGGACCCGTTCGAGGCCATCTCCGGGCTTCCCGAAGAGCACCCCTACCGAACCGTCGGCCAAGAGGGAATCCGAGACGGTCTCGACCTCCTCGATTCCGTGACCGACTACGCGGGCAGCCACACCGACAGGAACGCCCTCGTGCCGACGTTCGGCGGGCGAATCAAACCGACGGCGCGGTATCCCAAAACCAGCGCCAGCGGACTGGCGAGCGACGACCGGGACACCCTGTTGGTCGGCTTCGAGACGGTGGTCGATTTCGACGCGCCGTTGGCGGCCGAGCGACTGTCGGCGGACGTGCCGTTCGACGCGCGCGGCGTCACCGTCGCGTTCCCCGGCGACTTTCGGACCGACGCCCGAATCACCCGACTCGCTCACGCGCTGGACGAAAACGAGCGAATCGAACGGACGCGAAACGGGATTTCGACGTCCCTGCCCGCCCGAACCGCGCTCGCCGAACGGGTCAAACCCCACCTCGGCGACGCGGAACGCGTCGGGTTCCCCGCGATGCTCGGCGAGGAACGACCCGGCGAGGTGATAGCGTCACTGGAAGCCGAACTGGGGGCGGACGTGTTCGAGGTGCCGATGGGTCCGCCGAGCCTTCCCGGCATGCGCCTCGAAACCGCGTTCCACGACGCCCTCAAAGACGAGGGCGTGCGAACCACGTCCGGGAATCCCGTCGTGGATTTCGAAGGGGGCGACGAACTCGAAGCCGTCGTCGTGGAGCGAAACGGCGCGGAAATCCCGTTTTACGGCGACCAGTTCGTGCTGGCGACGGGCGGCTTGGTCGGCAAGGGAATCGATTCGACGCGCGAGCGCGTGTCCGAGCCAATTTTCGACTGTCACGTCCCCGCGCCCGAGGACCGGTACGACTGGTCGGACCCCGAGGCGTTCGGCGAGCACTCCTTCGCCCGATTCGGGGTGGAAACCGACGACGAACTGCGGGTGCTCGACGCGGACGGCGAACCGGAATTCGACAACCTTCGCGCCGCCGGTGGCGTTCTCGGCGGCTACGATTTCGCGGCGGAGAAGTCAGGTAGCGGCGTCTCGCTCTCGACCGGCGTCGTGGCGGGACGGATTGCGAGCGAACAGGTGAATGTGAATCCATGAGTGAGAAGCAAGCAGACCGACGAGACGCGGCAGAACTCCGAGACGTGTTTACAGGCGAACCGCTCGACCTCAGACCGGGGTCCGACGACTGCTATAAATGCTCGACGTGCGACACGGAGTGTCCCGTCGCCGAAGTGGACGACGACTTCCCCGGACCGAAGTTCCAAGGTCCCGAGCAGTGGCGACTCAAGCGCAAGGAGGACCAGGACATCGACGACTCCATCATGTCGTGTTCGAACTGCATGCGCTGTGATAGCGTCTGTCCCTCCGACGTGCCGCTCTCCGGGATGCACAACACGGCTCGCGGGGAGTACGTGGAAGAAGAGATGTCGAAGTTCTCGCGGGAGTACATCCGCAACCGAATTCTGGCGAACTACGGCCGACTCGCGCCGCTCGGCGCGAAGTTCCCCCGCCTCGCCAACTTCGTGATGGGTCTCTCGGTGACGAAGACGGTCTACGAGAAACTCCTCGGCATCGCGGGAGAACGCGAGTTCCCCGCCTTCGCCGAGCAGACGTTCACCGACTGGTGGGAGGAGCGAGGCGGCAACGCCGCCTCGAAAAAGCGAGCGGAGCGCAACCGGGGCGAAGAAGAGTCGGACGACAAGCGCGTCGCCTACTTCCACGGCGACTACTCGAACTTCAATACGCCAGAGGTCGCAAAGTCGATGGTCCGCGTGTACGAGGAGTTCGGCTACGAAGTCGTCGTGCCCGAACAGCGCTGTTCGGGGACGCCGATGTTCGCCAACGGCATGCTGGACGATGCGAAGCGCGCCGCGAAGTTCAACATCGAGACGTTCGCCGCGCTGGTCGAACAGGGGTACGACGTCATCTGCTCGTGTACCTCCTGTTCGATGGCGCTCCGGCAGGAGTACCCCGAACTCTACTCGTTCGACGGCACCGCGAAGGTCGCCGCGAACACCTACGAGGCCCTCGAATTCCTCCGCATCAACGAGGACTTGGACGGCGCGCTCGCGGACGCCTCCGTCCCGGAATCCGAGTTCGGCTCGCTCGCCTACCACGCGCCGTGCCACGCCAGAAATCAGGGACTCGACGGGCAGGCCGTCGAACTGCTGTCGGCGCTCGACGGCACCGACCCGGTGGACGTCGGCGACTCCTGTTCCGGCATCAGCGGCACCTACGGCTGGAAGGAGGAGAAGTACGACACGTCGATGAAAATCGGCGAGGAGATGTTCGAACACATGGAGGACACGGAGGGCGAGACGGGCATGACCGAGTGTCCGACCTGCGCGATGCAGATGAATCACGGGACGGGCTACGATATCCGCCACCCGCTCGAAGTGCTGGACGCGGCGCTGGTCAGTTGAATTCGCGCTGAACTCGTTCGGCCATTTTTCCCGCGTCGGTCGTCTCCCCCGTGGCAGCCGTTTCTTCCGCGATGTCCCGTGAACGGCGTTCGATGTGCTCACCCACCTCGGCCAGCAACTCGTCGGGAGGGTCGTTCGCGTAGTATCGAATCGATTCTCCGCTCGTCAGTTCGAGGCGCACGTACGGTTTCTCGTACTGTATCGAAGAGAGCCATTCGTAGCGTATCTCGGTCGCTTCGTCCTTCGAATACGGAACTCGTGCCACCATATCGACGCCGACGCCCTCGTGGAACGTAACCGCCTCGTCGCCGACGAAGACGGTCGTGGTGAAGTAGCGTTCGTCGGGCGTCACGAACAGGGACGCGCCGGAACTGTAGTTCAGCGTGTACGTCGATTCGTGGGGCGTCGTTCCCGCCACGGTTCGACGCACCTGCTTCGTGTACTCCGCGTAGGGGTCGAGCAGGGTCCAGTACGACCGGTCTATCTCCTTCGTCCCGAGATACCAGAGGCCGAGTCCGCTGGTGAGTCCGACGAGGTAGCCGATGCCAGTTCCGGTCGTCGCGCCGAAGAGAATCGAGAGTACGACAGCGAGCGCGATGCCCATTTCGAACCGCCACCCGAGCCACCAGAGGAACGTGCTCACGTCCCCTATCGTGTCGTCCATTCTTTTCGTGACCGGATTACGTTCTCGCCAATTGAATAGTTTCGTATCCGACCGGAATCGAATCGATGATTCGCGGGCTCTATCGATGTCACTATCTCTCACAGTAGCGCTTCGAAGGAACGCTTTAGCCCGGCGGGTTGTTGTGTTCAGGCGTGTTCGATACTCTCCACAGCGAACTCGAACTGATAGAGCGGGCGCTCGGGACCCTCCTGCTCGTCTCCGAACACGGACCTATCGGGATTCGGCGCCTGTCGCGTATCACCGAACGAGAACACCACGAAATCCGCGCCGCCCTCAAACTCCTCGAAGAGGAGGGGTACGTCGAATCGACGCCCGACGGAGCGACGAAAACCCCCGAAGCCCAGACGTTTCTCGCCGGGCTAGACGACGATATCGACGACATGACGGCACGCATCGACGCGCTCCCCTCTCGATCGACGGTGCCTACTCGCGCGGAACGCTGACGTTCCGCATCTCCGAATCGCAGTCCGGACACTCCCCGGGGTGCTGAAGCGCGCTCACCCGCTTGCCGCAGTTCTCACATTCGTACGTTGCAGTCATCTTGGAGACCCTATGCCATGCAGTAAGTTAACAGTAGTTATTGTCGGAAAATCGAACGGTCAGTAGTCCAAATCGTCGGTGGTGTGGTCGAGCAACAGCACCGCGCCGCCGCCGACGAGGATGGCGACGAGCGCCCCGCCGATGACCGTCGGCGTCCACGCGAACGTCGACGCCGCGACCGTCTTCTCGACGGGGAAGCGAAGCGCTCCGACCATCAGGCTGACGAGGAAGGTCAACGTCGCCGCTCGGTAGTGCTCCAGTGCCCACGCGACGACCTTCGAAATAGTCAACAGCCCGACGAGGGCACCGACCATGAACGTCACGACGACGATTCCCGGCGTGACGACGGCCGCGACGGACCCGCCGTCAGCGAGTCCGACGAGCGCGTCCTTGACTCCGTGCAGACTTTCCGAGAGGTAGTTGTACTGACCGAGGAGCATGAGGATGAGCGCCCCGGACACGCCCGGGAGGATCATCGCACTGATGGCGACCATCCCGGTCACGAAGACGAGCGGGAGGGGCGTCGCACCGGTCGCCGATTCGGTCGCACCGGCTATCAGGAAGGCGACGGCGAAGCCAGCGATGGCGGCACCGACCTGCCCCGGCGTGCTCACCGACACCTCGTCGTAGAGGACGATGGCCGACGCGGCGATGAGTCCGAAGAAGAAGCCGTACAGCAGGACGGGATGCTGTTCACTTCCCCACGTGACCAGTCCCGTCACCGCCACGACCGCCGTTGCGATTCCCGCACCGAGTGCGAGCAGAAACGGGATGTCCATCTCGGAAAGGATTCGGCGGGCGTTCGCGCGTTCGTCGGGGTCGTACGCTCGGAGGATGTTCAGCACGATTCGCGGGTCGAACGACGCGACGGCCGAGATGAGTCGTTCGTAGATGCCCGTAATGAGGGCTATCGTCCCGCCGGAGACGCCGGGGACCGCATCGGCGGACCCCATGCAGACGCCTTTCAGGTAGACAGTCAGCAAGCCACGCATTGCACCCGGGTTTCCGGTCGAATCAAAAAACGATTCCCATCCGCGGTCGACGCCAGCAGGCTCTCGCTCGTCACCAGTCACGCCCGGCACTACGGGCCACTCGAATATGAGAATGTGGGCTGGCGGGGTGGAATCAAGCGAACGGAAAAACGAAATCGAAACCGCAACCGACGCGCTTCAGTCGCGGCGCGCCACGACCATCGCGGCCGCGAACGTGCCGACCAGACCGGCGCGGGTTGACGGTGCGGCGGGACTCGGCAGCGAACTGCTGTTCGTCGAGTCGTTGGCTCCGACGGTGCCGTTTCCGGCCGTCGTGTTCCCGCTCGTCGAGTTACCGGCGTTCGCCGGACCTGACGAGGAGTTGCCGGTGGAGTTGTTCGCGCCGCCGACCGGAAGCGTCTGCTGTTGGTCCACGGAGACGGTCACCGGGTTCGTGTTCTCGCCGATGACTTGGCCTTCCGTGACCTGTGCCGTCGCGTTTTTGAACGTGATGCCGTCGTCGCCGAACGTCTTCGGCGTCGAGAACTCGTAGGGACCGACCGCACGAACGCTGACGTTCGTGTAGCCTTTCTCCGTGCCCCACTTCTCGTAGCCGGTCGTGGAGTACGGAAGCGTCATCGTGAACGTCCCGTCATCGTCGGTTTTGGCCTGCTGGGTGTAGGTGAACGTGCCACCGTCGGGGGAGTTCATCTTCACCGAGGCGGTGATGGTCGTGTCCGCCGGGCCGGTTCCCTGCACCGTCGCGCCGGGGACGCGTTCGAACGTCTTCACCCACGCGGGCGAGGTGCGCAGGAAGTCCTGTCCCGAGGCACCACCCTGCTGGAGCAACTGTAGTCGCTGACTCAGCACCTGATAGTGCGAGTAGACGCTCGTGGACTGCGACTTGCTCTCCTTGACGACGCGGTAGTGTTGGAGCGCCGGAATCCGCTCGCTCGGATACGGGCCGATGCCGCCGATTTGCGAGCTTCCGTCCTTTGCGACGAACTCACGCGCCTCTTTC
Source organism: Haladaptatus sp. T7 (assembly GCF_026008575.1). Lineage (NCBI taxonomy): Archaea > Methanobacteriati > Methanobacteriota > Halobacteria > Halobacteriales > Haladaptataceae > Haladaptatus > Haladaptatus sp. T7. The sequence goes on along the minus strand of NZ_BROP01000002.1, from coordinate 31,121 downwards.
ATCGTGTCGAACGTCCGAACGACGGTTTCGTTCGGACCCTGCGGATTCTGCTTGTACGTTATCTGCTGGCCGTTCTGCGTCCCGGTACCGACGTCCCAGTCGAGGACGATGGGTTTCGGTTCGACTGAACTACCGCCGTACTTGTACAGACGGACCATCTGCGTCTCGTAGTACGCCTGTTTGTGCTGGACGACGTAGTTGCCCTGACCGCCGACCAGGATGTAGTCCATGAACGTCGATTGCGAGACGTTCTCGTTGAACACCGTCGGCGCGAAGAACTTGACGTTGCCCTGTCGGCCCTTCGTTTCGACCATCTTCCAATCGACCATCACGTAGCGCGTCTCCTCGTTCTTGTCGCCGAGCGAGTCGATGACGGCGTTCGCCTGCGACTCGTTCTGTGCGAGGAGGTAGTTTGCGGCCGTGGTTGCACCCTCCTGGAACGGGTTCGCGTTGGGGATGCGCTCCCCGTTTACCGTAATCCAGTGACCGTAGTCCCACCACGACATGACGCCGTACGACCCGTCAGGATAGTCGAAGTCGCCGTCGTCTTGGGTGTACGTGCCGTAGTAGTTCATCGAGTTTCCGGCACCGCCCAAATTACCTTCCTGTGGGGTGTTCTCCTGCATCCACTGCAGGGAACCCTCCCACTGGGTGACCGAACCGGGGCCGGTGTTGTTCCCGACCGTCTGTGCGGTGTACGTCTGCGTACCGCTGACTTGGACGGGGACGACGAGCGCCGGGACGACGAGCATAACGACGAAGACCACCGCGAGTACCTGATACGCCTCGACGTTTCGAATCGTCTCGCTGGCCGAGTCGCCGATACCGACGAAGCCGAGCACCCACCCAAGGAGGTAGGCGTTCAGCACCGCGACCGGGACTGCGAGATAGTAGTTGAAGCGTACCTGCGTGAACGCCGCCGCCACGATAAATGCCGACCAGACGAGCACGAGGAACTTCTCTCCCTCGTGTTCGTCCGCCGATAGCGCGCGCCAGACCATCACCAACGCGCCGACGATCGCCGTGAAGAACATCAGGCCGTACTGCGGAACGACGGCCGCCGTGAGCGATTGGCTACCGTTCAAGAACGGTTTCGCTTCGCCGATGGTTCGCTGTGCCGCGCCCGCATTGAATCCGACGAACCGAACGAGATTGTTCTGAATCAGGTTAAAGAGGTTCGGCAGGGCGACGTAGACGACGAGCACGCCGACCAGGAGAATGCCGAAGATGGCGACCGGATAGCCGGTCGTCGCGAGGTCGCGGTCGTCCCATTCGCGTGCCAGCCACGCCATGAATCCCGAACCGATGGCGATGGCGAACGCCATGAGCGGTTGCAAGAGCGAGAACTTCGTCGCGCTGAACGTGGCGGTCCCGAACGGCACGAAAAGGAGAAGCCCCGTGACACTCATGCTGACCGACGCGACGAACGCGAGGTGGTCGGGACTGACCCCGCGCACGTAATCCGCAGTCAGCTTCAGCAGGAAGAACACGCCGAAGATACCGATGAGGAGCACGCCCGGTGGCCACACCCACAGATAGAGAGCGGTTGCGATTCCCGCGAGAATGCCGTAGCCGAGGGGCCGTCGCACCGCCGCGAAGTCGCGGTCCGCGAGCAGTTCGAAGACCGGACGCTCCCGTTCCGCGACCGAGACGGCGACCATCATCGCCAAGACGGCGAACGCTTGGAAGAACGGCTCGACGATGTTGTGGTCCGAGAAGCCGACCAGTCCTCGGTTGAGGAAGACGCCCGGAATGAGTGCCAACACGAGAACGCCGAAGAGACCGCCGAGTCGGCCGCTCAACCGCTTCCCGATGAGGTAGGTCGGGACGGCGACGAGCGTGCCGAACACCGCCGGTGCGACCAGCAGCGTTAGTGCGACCGTTTTTTGCGATGGATCGCCCAATCCGACGATCAGTGCCACTGTGGCGACGATCTGGTCGTAGAGCGTGCCGAATTGTCCGACGCTCGTCCCGAACGGATAGTACGTCCACGGGTCGAACGGCATCGTCGCGGGCCAGTGACTGACTGTATACTGTACCTGTCTAAGGTGATACCACGCGTCGTTACCTGAGAAGAACACTTCGCCGTTCCTGACGAAGTTGTCGTAGGACTGCAACCGAACCCACAACATGAATCCCAGCAACACCGCGAGTACGGGGACGTGGTACCAATCTTCTATCTGGTCGAGGACTGAATCGGTAGGAGTGGAGGAGTCCTCGACCTGTTCGGTGCCTTGGCTCATCGAATGAAAGGTTCGGCAAAGTGGGGATAAGCCTTATGATAGTATAGCGGGAGAACCGTATACTCGCTGTTTCGCTTCGACAGAGCGGCTTGTTCCTGATTAGAACAGTATCGATTGAAGCCATATAAAGAGCCGTTCAGCATATCGCTTGATTAATGACTGATGTGTCTGTGGCAGACATATGAGCGTTATTGACTGGGTAGTAGAATCCAAGAACCGAATAGCTCGGGACGGACTCGTTTCCGGTCTTACTGAAAGTAGCTATAAATTCTATATCGGTGCCGCAGGTCGACTTGACTGGATCGCATCTGGAACGCCGATTTACGAGCGGGATTGGGACGTGTTGATAATTCTCGATGCTTGTCGTGCAGATCTGATGGCACAATCGATTTCGGACTATACTTTCCTCGAATCGTTCGAAACGATCACCTCAGTTGGTTCGACTTCGGAAGAGTGGATGGAAAAGAATTTCACCGAAACCTACGGCAGGGAAATGTCCGAGACGGTTCATGTGACCTCAAATCTCTACTCCGAATCGAAACTCGACCCAAACGCGTTCGCGGAACTCGACGAAGTATGGCGATATGGATGGGACGAAGAACTACGGACAATACCCGCGCGTGCAGTCACTGACCGAGCGATACATCACGGACGAAATAGCGACTTTGATCGGCTGATCGTCCATTATATGCAACCGCATTATCCATTCATTCCAAATCCGGATATCGGATCCGGTATGCGAACCGACGAATCCGAACCAAGCGTGTGGAAGCAACTTCGTGACGGGACTGTCACGAAGGGAACCGTCTGGGATGCTTATAAAGCGAATCTCCACTATGTTCTCGACGATCTCGAACTACTTCTGACGAATCTCGACGCCGAACGGGTCATCGTTTCTGCTGACCACGGAAACAGTTTCGGGAAGTTCGGGATCTATGGTCATCCTGGTGGTGTACCGCTTCAGTGTCTACGAACTGTTCCATGGGTCGTCACTGAAGCATCCGATTCCGGCGAGTACGAGCCAGAAGAAAAAGAGGAAGCAATCGAGCAATCAATGGATGAAAAGCTTTCCGCGTTAGGGTATGCCGAAAGGTGAACTGTAGAATTGGTGCTATCGTACTAACGATTGGAGATCGTCTACCGTCCGTAGATCCGTCTGAAAAAACTCTCGGTTGCGCTGTATCTTCTGCTCGCTCCACTCCCACCACTTCTCCTCTAGCAATTGTTCTCTGATATGTTCGGGAAATCTCCATTTCTTGTGTTGTGCTGGAACCCCAGCGACGACTGAATACGGTTCCACATCGTCTGTCACGATAGACCCCGCTCCGATAACGGCCCCACTCCCGATTTCAACATCCGAAAGGATGATCGATTCTGTCCCAATCCAGACATCGCTTCCGATGACTATGGGTCCGTTTGTCACTTCCTCCAGTCGATCATCAAGCTTCTCACGATAAAACCGCATTTGGATTCCCGGATTATGCATGAGGTGGTTGCGTCCTTGGAATGTGACTCTCCGTGCAATGGCGCAATATTTTCCAATTTGGACGGTGCCGATTACCTCGTTCCTGTCGACTAAATTCGTCCCATCCTCTATCGTTACCTTCCCGTCAAGCGTTGTGTTTGAACCGATCCGAACTTCATCTCCTAGAGAGATGTCCCCTTGTATCTTACACCCTCTCCCGATGTCAACATTTTCTCCTGCTTGGATCGATGTTTCTACCGGCGCGAGATCCAGTAATGCTCTGATATATTTGGAATAGGTCGTATATTCTAGCACTGTGTGACCCCACGAATATAGCTTAGAATGATTCATGTGTGTCCGTCTATAGAACGGGTGGTAATAACGTTTCCATCCGATACTGTGTCAGACGGTTGCTAGGGTGCTTTCGCATGACTAGCTATCGACCATATGTCATCACCAATTTAACATCCACTTTGGTACCATCTGTTCGATACGTGACCCTCGAAGGACGCTTCCGATTGTCAGTCGAAGTTTTCGACTCATTACCAAAAGACAAACACCGTAGACAACTACACCCGTCATTAGAAGCGTTCCGAGGCGTATCCAAGAATCGGTACCGAGAATCGGTCGTGAAAAGGAAACCACGCCAAACATAATTGACCCAGCAAGAAATTGCTCGAGAAGTTCCCGTGGCAGCAAGACGACTCTCGACATCTCTGATCGAACTAGAAATGCAAGACCGAGATACCGAACCGCTTCAGAGACGACGGTGGCAATAACAACACCGACTGCGCCTAATTCTATCGTCAGAACAACTCCCAAAATGAGATTCACTACCAGCGTAATCGAAGAAATGCGGAAATTAGAATCGGGCATGTCAAAACCATTGATTGCTTTGTAGAGTGGAACTGTCTGTGTCGTTAGAATACGATATAGTGACAGTCCAATGAGTAGTATCGAAGCGCTAGCGTACTCGGAGCCATATAACTTGATTACAAGTGGTCGGGCGACTACGAGTGCACCAAAAAAAAGTGGGATCGATAGGATACTGGAGAACGAGATAACGTTCGAAATATCACGGACTGCGCTTTCTCCTTTACTCCGTAGGTTACTTACCCGAACCATTAGTCCTGAGCCTGAAATTTCTGCAACGAACATTGCTGGGAACGTGAGTTTAGCTGCAACCTCGTAATCACCGACTGCGGCAGGCGTCATCAACGCGCCCAACAACAGGACATCGAATCGGTCGTACGTTTTCCAGAGCATACTGGTTGGGATACTGTATCGAGCATATTCCCAAAGGCTTCGGAGTAGTTCAACCGATGGTTTTGTCGGGAGTGTCTGATGGTAGTATAGTGCGACCGGAATCACAAGTAGTGTTGCTCCTGCTAACCCAGATACCATTCCAGCGACGCCAAAGCCAACGATGACTAAAATGAGTTGAAGAGGGAACGTGAAATAGGAGCGAAGGGCGTCTATTCCTACCGCAGTTCCGATATGGCCCTGTGCCTGTATAATCGGTACGAAACATGAGTACAACACCTTTGCCGAGAGTAGAAGGAGAAACAATGGCACGGCCGCTTCGACACCAGTATATCGTCGTAACCAATCTCCCGCGATGATAGCGATTCCGCCTAACGCAAGTATCCAGACGATGCCGACTAAGAGTTGTGCGCCGATGACTTCTCGGTTCGAAAACTTGATTTCTGACGCTCGCTTTGTCGCAGCACTTGTCCAGCCTCCGCTGATCGGTCGTTCGGTAAGCAAGACGAGTGACAGTAGCAGGTGATACTTCCCGAAGAGAGTCGCCCCGAGTTTTTGAGCAAATATTACGGTTCCAATGAACCCGATAGCAGCCATCGAAGCTTTTGCGATGCTTCCCTTTACTGTTTCCCCGCCGAGGCTTACATTGGATGCGTCGTCAGTCATCGATACCCTTGCTTCGGAACGGTTGTACTGTTTATTTCGAATTCAACAGAAGCGCCCTGACGATAGAAGAGGTCACAACTGCTCCGAACGCTATTGATGGCTATTGTTTCCCGTCTGATACCCCCCCTTTGTGCCATAGCTCTCCGGTTCGTTCGTCCTGTCCCTCGTTTAAATCCGTCTTTCATCTGGTCGTTCACCCCATCCTTCATACTGATGTATAGAAAAATTACCGTTTAGTATCGTACGACCATGAAGTATATACTCTCTCCATCAACTTCATCAAACATGAGTATTTCACCTGGAACGTTGGATCCAAATTCTAACGGGAATCCGACAAATACGCTGTTCGTCGGGACCTTTTTTCACGACATTCATTGTGCATTCGCGGAGGCAATCGGAGCCGATGTATTTTCGCTCTTTGGACCAAAGTACGAAGAATGGGATTCTGTGGCTGAGAGCACGCAAGCACGCCTACGACACTACGTCCGCAAAGCCCGAGAAATACCAAGTGGCTATGACAACTACCTGCTGGAAGGTGGAACGTCACTTATTCCGGCCGCTCTGTTCACTCTTCGAAATCGAAATGCGAACACAATCCTTCTTAACGCTGATGAGACCTTTATCAATGTAATCGATGGTGTCGAACACTACGGCAAGATGGACGCATATGTCCACCAACTTTGCTCTCGGTCACTCGATGGGTTAGTGAACGTCGGCGATTTCGCGGGTATGTATGCTCGACGCGCTAATCTTGATGTACAAAGTGTGACAGTCTATCCAGGCATCAAAGACGAGTTGTATCGACGGTTAGGAACCATCCCTGTCTCAGTCGGGTCGAAAAATATCGTCGTCGTTGGTTACGGCAAAAATCATGCACGCAGAACCGGCGGTTCCTCAACCGGATTCGATCTACTCGTTGAAGCGATGCCGGACATTCGAGACGTGCATCCCGAGTCGGAGTTACATATCGCGGGCAAGGGTCATCCGAAAGCTTGGGAAAAGCATGCAGGAGTCGTACTCCATGGTTGGGTGGATGATCTGGCCGAATTTTTCTCCCACGGAGAGGTGTCTGCTCATCCTGGACGGTCGGAGTCTTTCTCTGTCGCAGCGCTTGAACCAATGCGTGCTGCCCGCCCGTGTATCGTGAGCAATATGGTTGGCGCTAAGGATGTCGTCGAAGAAGTTTCTGAAACCCTTGTCTGTGAACCAACTGTCGCAGGAGTACGTGAGACACTCATCGATTACTTCGACCGCTCCGAAGAAAAGCGGCGTGAGATGTGCGAGCAAGCACGGGTAACGGTTGAGGGTTTCGATGAAAGTAGCGTCGTCACGGACTTCGTTAACGAGTATACAAAACTCTGCGAACAACTTAGCGAGACGGCCAAGGCTAAGTGAGTGGCCTATCATAGTCAGGTCAATGACACTCCGTGTGGCAGTCGTCACCGAGTTCTGTCCACCATATCGGACAGGATTCTATGAAATGTTAGCAGATAAATATGAAGTGAGGATATTTTTCTGCAATTCTAAAGAATCATGGAGAGCATACGGTGATTTCGACTATTCAGAACTGTCCGGGTATCTGTTCAGAGATCGGTATAAAATCACGCCGACGGTATTTACTCACCTCTACCGGTTTGATCCAGACGTGATTGTTGGTGCTCCTGTCGAGGGGTTCGGTGGACAGTCTTCATTCCTGTATGCTCGAGCGACTAATACGCCGTTTGTCCTGTGGACGGGAGAATGGCATCTTCCTTTGACAACACTCCGAACTGTGACGTTCCCACTCATTCGTCGAATCTACATGGAAAGCGATGCTATCGCGGTGTATGGTCCACATATTTCGGACTATCTCGTCGACCTCGGTGTGGAAGAGGACAAAATATCCATCGCTTGGAATACTGTTGACACGGGCCAGTTCTCTACTTTTAATCAAGACCGTGTAGCTGACTTACGCAAAGAGTGGGGTATCCCTGATGACGCCTCTGTCGCCTTGTTTGTTGGGAGATTAGTCAAAGAAAAAGGTGTGAAATACCTACTCGATGCTTATAAGACGGCACGAGCAGTGTCTGAAAAGCCGACCTATCTTCTTATCGTTGGTGATGGTGACCAACGAACAGAGTTGACAGAACAAGTGGACGATGATCACGATGTGATCTTTACTGGTTACATAAACAATGAGTTACTTCCAGAATACTATGCACTTGCGGATGTCTTCGTTCTTCCATCCGTTGTCACGGCCGAATTTCGAGAACCGTGGGGGTTGGTGATTAACGAAGCGATGAGCTCCGGAACAGCAGTTATTACGACCGGACAGGTAGGTGCATCGTGTATCATCGACGAGGGAAAGAACGGATTCGTCGTCCCAGAGCGGAACGAGGCAGCACTTGCAGATAGGTTAGCAGAAATATTCGAAAACCCAACAATGGCGTCGGAAATGGGAGTACAGGCGAAAAAAGACAGTAAATTGTATGATTACGAACGGATGCTCGACGGTTTCGATGAGGCTGTTCAAACAGCAGTCGTGCGTAGTAAAAACAACGGATAGTGCTGCAATACACCACTAATGTAGTTGTTCATATGTCCCGATACATATTTGCATAATCAGTGGTGTTCTCTGATAATGACGAACGTTCTGTTGTTAACGATCGACTCACTTCGTGCGGACCGATGTTCAGAGAAGTATTTTCCAAAGTCATGGTCGATTTTAGAACGAGAATTTGACCGATTTACCGAAGCATATTCCCATGGCGTTGCAACCCCGTTTGCCTTCCCAGGAATTATCACTGGACAACTTCCAAAAAATGATGGAACACTTCCGGGAACACCGACGCTTGCAGAACTGTGCTCCGGGAAGTCAGTAGCATACGCAAATAACCCACACCTTCGACCAGACAGGGGATATGATCGTGGGTTTGACGAATTTTCGTACCTTGGTGGTTATTCCGGGAACACGTTAAAGCAGAGAGTTTTCCACCACCTCGGTCAAGTAGAAGTGATAAAATGGGTATACGATTCAATAAACAAAATCGTAGCGACAGTCAACGAGGAACAGTTTAAAGAGCCATATCGTTCGGCCATGGAACAAGTCCAGCGCGTTGATTCCGCGCTATCTAACGACGTTTCATTCTGTTGGGCTCATTTTCAGGATCCCCACTTCCCTTTTTCTATTGAATCCGTTGCAGATGGGATGATACGTGATAATTTCGACACGGAACATGTACGAACTCTCAATGACGAGTACATCAGCGGTGATATTTTAGATGACACAGATTCCCTCTCGAAATTGGTTGAGATGTACGATGAGAATATCCGATATCTCGACCGCCAACTCTCGAAGTTGCTCGAGAAACTAGATAAACAGGGTTGGTTTGAAAACGGTGTAGTTGCGATAACCGCGGACCACGGCGAGGTGTTCGGTGAGTCAGGTATGACGAACCACCCGTGGGATGCGCTTCCACTCGATGCACTCACCCAAATTCCCCTTCTTATTTCTACGCCGAGTAATGAAGCCACAATACACGACCAACTGGTACAGCATTCGGATTTGTTCAGATTCCTTGCTGGACATTTAACCGACGATATTCCGTCGGCAGATCACCGATATAACCTCTATGACGATACTCACCGCTATGTCGTCTCGAAATCGAATGCAGTCGTCCGCTGTCTTTCATCGGATGGTTCCGTGGTGAACTTCCGCGACGGGAGGATGGATATCGACGGCAGTCCATCACAATCTCAAATCGAGTATACGAAAGAAATATCATTCCCAAGTATCGAGAAATCATCGGGTACTATCCCCGGTGTTCCAGATTCGAACCATCAAGAGATCGAGAAACGACTGGAGGCACTTGGATATGTGGACTAGCCGACGGACAGACAAATGATCACTTCAGATAGAGTGTTTCCAGTTGATCAGTAACGGCACCCCACCCCATGAGATTCACCGTATCTGGTTCGTTTCGCCTCGCTTTTTCAACCGCAGTGGCGATGGTATCCGGTTCGATATTCGTAACTCCGATAACCCCCTCGTACTGCACCCACTGTGTTAGCGCTCCCGATTCCTTAACCACACAGGGGGTTTTGCTGCACAGTGCCTCCCCAACCGTCATACCATAGGCTTCGAACGAAGATAAAGTGATGAAGACATCCGCGCCAACGTATAACCGAGTGAGATCATCATCTGAAACGTATCCTGTGAACTGAATGCGATCTCGGACATCACAATCGTGTGCGACATCTTCTAGTGTTTCTCTATAGGGTCCGTTGCCGACAATCATGAGATTGTATGCGTCTATCTTTTTCAAGGAACGGATAATATGTTGAACCCCTTTATATTCTTCCAGTCGGCCTACATACAAAAGATAGGGTTGATGCTGGCTCTCCGTGGTTACATCTCGAAATCGTTCGAGATTCAGACCGTTTGGTACGACCGTTGAATCGATATCGAAATCCGTTTGTAACAAATCATGCTCCCACTCACTTACGGCGACGACTTCCGTTGCACGGTGAAGCGACCACTTTCCCACGGGTCGGTAGGCTCGTAGTAGATGGTCACGAATACCACTAGCACTCTTTCCATGATAATGTGGTGTGATGATAAGTGGAGCATCAGCGCTGAGTGACCCAAGCACCATCGGAAGCGAGTGATAGTTGTGGGCATGTATAATATCCCCATCGCTACGTCGGACTACCGGCACAATCCCCGGCGCAATGTGAAACGCACCCCCTGGTGCAAATCCACGACATCGACGAACACGAACTCCATTTCGAACGTCCTGGTTTGAAACGTCCTTACCCGCATCGGCGGTAACTACCGTAACTTCGTGCCCCCGCTCGACGAGACGTTCACTAATTTCCTTTACATGCGTCTCAACCCCACCGACACGAGGTGGATACCGCGGCGTCACTTGAACGATTTTCACTCGAACGCCTCCCGCAACTCCTCATCTATCTCCCACGTTCCATCCCCTTCGCCACGCAACAACTCCACACTCGCCCGGAACAGCGACACTTGCGTGTCGAAGATGGCGTACACCGGCTGCAGTGGTCCGAGACAATCACTCCCACCGAGTTTGATAAACACTCCAAGCCCCGCCGGAACGACCAACCCGAACGGCCCGGCCGCGACCAACGCACCACCAGTCAGCAATCCGATTCCGAGCGCGACCAACCACGGCGAGACGATCATGAACCACCAGTTGAACGGCAACACGACGCCGCCGTACTTCCCGTGTCGGCCGAGTGCGTCCCGGTGCTGGACGAGCAGCCGGATCAGTCCCATTCCACGCCGGTCCTTTTGGAGACGGCGTTTTCCGAAATCGGAGTGCGATGCCTCGCTGTAGCGGATTTCGGGGTCGTAGATGACTCGCTTTCCGTTCCGGCGAATCTTCAACGCGAGTTCCGTGTCGTCGGCGAGCGACTCGGGGTCGATGGGGACGATGGCGTCGTTTTCGAAGGCGGAGAACGGACCGTGGAAGATAAGGGTGGAATCGAGGTGCGATTCGAGCGTCTGGATGTGCGCCTGCACGCCGCGATATCCTTCCTCGACTTCGCTCCCTCCGAGAACGTCGGTGTTCTTCCCCGTCACTGCCGCGACGTCCGGGTCGGCGAGGTTCGCGGCGGCGACCCGGAGCACGTCGTTCGCGGTGAAGGAGTCGCAGTCGGTTTTGACCACCATCTCGTTCTCGGCGGCCGCATAGGCGTCGTTGAGCGCGGGAGCGAGTCCGCGCCGTTCCTTCTCTTCGATGAGGTTCAGCGAGGGATGTTCTCGGTCCGCGAAATATTCTCGGATCAGGTCCGGCGTCTCGTCGTCGCTCGAATCCACGACGACGAGTTCGATGTTCTCCATCGGATAGTCGAGTTCGAGCAAGTTGTCCAGTTTCTTCTCGATGATGTCGGATTCGTTGTAAGTCGGCAGAACGATACTAACTGTCGGTTCCGCATCCCGTTTTCGGGCCGGTGAGCCCTCCGGGCGAATCAGTCCGTACAGCGCGAGGAAACAGAAATACGGAATCGCGGCCACGGCGATGACGACGGCGGCAGCCTTGGCGAGCCGGTTCATAGCCGGTCGTTTGTCGCTTTGTTTTAAACATCTATGGATTGCCAGGCAGTTGTTCGACACTAACAGTTCGAGCACCTCTCTCAACACTGACAGACTCAAAAGGTTGGGCTTTTAGACCCCGGTACCCATTTCCCCGACAATGCCCGACAGAGAGGACGTGTGCGTGCTCATCCCCACGCTGAATGAGGCTGAGACGATTGGCGAAGTCATCGACGGCTTCCGCGAGCAGGGCTTCTCGAACGTCCTCGTAGTGGACGGTAACTCCGACGACGGGACGCGCGATGTGGCGACGGAGCACGGCGCGCGCGTCATCGAACAGAGCGGCGTCGGGAAGGGGCAAGCCGTCCGCGAGGGCTTGGAACACATCGAAGCGGAGTACGTGCTGATGTTGGACGGGGACGGAACGTACAAACCGTCGGACGCCGAGACGATGCTGGAGCCGCTCGACGACGGCTACGAACACGTCATCGGCAACCGGTTTGCGGGCATGAACGACGGGTCGATGCCGCGGCTGAACCACTTCGGCAATCGCGTTATCAACCGAGCGTTCTCGATCATCCATCGGTCGGATTTCAAGGACATCCTCAGCGGCTATCGGGCGTTCACGAGAAAATCCGCGGAGCGTTCATACCTCACCTCGGACGGCTTCGGCGTCGAAACCGAACTGGCGGTCGAATGCGTCAAACACAGCGTTCCGACGGCCGTCGTGCCGATTCAGTACGAAGAGCGGCCGGACGACTCGGAAACGAACCTCCATCCGCTTTGGGACGGGGGGGACATCATCATGACGCTCTACCAACTCGCGAAGACGAACAATCCGCTATTCTACTTCGGGAGCATGGGTATGTTGAGCGGTCTCATCGGGGTTATCTTGGGGGTTTACGTCGCCGTCGAGTGGGTGACGCGCCACATCTCCCACGAGGTTATCGCGGTCGTCGCCGGTATCTCCATCATCTTCGGCCTGCAGTTGCTCATGTTCGGCGTCCTCTCGGATCTGATCGTCACGCTTCACCGCGAACAGATGCGTCGAATCGACGAACGCCGCTGAGACGAGAGACGGGTTCACAACGCGCCGAAATTCTCACGCGATATCCCGACTGGTGTCGATTGCCACCGACTCCGTGAGTTCGAGTTTGATGGTTTCGGGAAGCGCCCGTCCGCCGCGGAACTTCGGCACGGCGAGTCGATTTTCGACGCGGTCGCCCGAAATTTCGGTGTTGAGTTGAAACACCACATCGACGGCGTGTTCCGTGATGTCCCGCTGGTCGGGAATCCACCGTCCGTCGAGACAGTGGAGGATTGCGAGGCTGTCCGTTCCGCGGAGGTGGGACTGCAGGTCGTGGAGGAAGTTCCGATACCGAGTCGGGTCCTCCCGCTCCAGTAGGTTCATCGGGTCGATGATGAGCGTCGAATCGCTCCGGAGCCGCTGGAACAGTCGTCGCGCGTGGTCCAGCGGTGCATCACCCGGTATGTATCTGACTTCCGGCGTCCGACGGCTGGATTCGCGTCGAAATCCGGCACTCACCGTCTCCTCGTCGCGGTCGGTCGTCAGGTACAACGTGGGGCGACTGGCGGTGAACTCGGTCAACAGGAGTTCTGCCTGACTGGCCGGAGGTGCACAGAGCGCGACGGTGCTCCCGGGCGGGATACCCCCGTCGAGTTTCCGGTCGAGCACCGGAATTCCGGTCGAAAGCCGCGATACCATAATTGTGACAACTCCAACAGCGTTCATAAGTGTTTGGTCAGGAGTGCCGACGCGAGACGGTCGTACGCCCGCCGAACCGATTCGTCCGAGAGGACGGCGACGCCGCCGTCGGGAATCGAGGCAAGAACGGGACCGCCGAGGAGGCGCTCGATTCCCGTTGGCGGGTTCTCCGTTCGGGTGAGGGCGACCCCGACGATAGTCGTCCCGAGTGCACGGGCCATCGCGGCGGTTTTGACCGTGTCACGGAGGCAGGCCGGGTCGGTCGTCGTCACCAGCAGAACGTGGTCCGCGAGGCGAAGCGGCGTCGCCGCGTCCGGTCCCGCTCCCGCCGGGCAGTCAACGAGAACGTGGTCGGTGGCGTCGGCGAGACGGGAGAGCGCGCTCGGGAGGTGAACGGAGTTGCCCATCGATTGTGGCGCGGGAACTACTTCGACGCCGGAGAGCGTCGGCGGTGGGTGCGTGGCGATTTCGACCGCCTCGCCGTTTGCGACGGCGGAGAGGTTCGGCGTCCCGTCCACGTTAGCGAGGTGATGGAGGTCGGGCATGTCCACGTCGGCGTCCGCGGCGAGGACTGACCGGCGCATCCGGCCGAGCGCGCCAGCGAGTCCGAGCGTCGTCGTCGTCTTTCCACAGCCTCCTTTTCCACCGGCGATGGCGAGCATGCCGGGTGTGGTTCCGTCATCCGATTTAAACTTCGGGGGCGACCCGTGCCTTTCAAGACGCGTGGCGACCCCTGTTCGAACGATGCGGCACGACCACCTCATCGACACGAAACAACTTTCGCGGCAGGACATCGAGGGCGTTCTCGACCGCGCCGCCGAAATCGACGCCGACCCGGCGGCGTTCGGGGACCGACACGCGGGAAAACTCCTCGGGTTGCTGTTTTACGAACCGAGCACGCGCACGAAGATGAGCTTCGAGACGTCGATCAAACGTCTCGGCGGCGACATCGTGGACATGGGTTCCGTCGAATCGTCTAGCGTGAAGAAAGGAGAGAGCCTCGCCGACACGACTCGCGTCATCGAGGGCTACGCCGACGCGCTCGTGTTGCGCCACCCGAGCCAAGGCGCGGCGAAGATGGTGAGCGAGTTCGTCGATGTCCCCCTCCTCAACGCCGGGGACGGGGCGGGCCATCACCCGACACAGACGCTCCTCGACCTCTATACGATTCGGGAGAACGCGGGACTGGACGACCTCACCATCGGCATCATGGGCGACCTGAAGTACGGGCGAACGGTCCACTCGCTCGCCCACGCGTTGACCAACTTCGACACCCGCCAGCACTTCATCAGTCCCGGAAGCCTCAAACTCCCGCGAAGCGTTCGCTACGACCTCCACGAGGCGGGTGCGAACGTCCGCGAACACACCGACATCGAGGACGTGCTTCCGAACTTGGACGTGCTCTACGTCACGCGCATCCAGCGCGAGCGCTTCCCCGACGAGAACGAGTACCGCGCCGTCGCGGGCGACTACCGTATCGACCTCGAAACGCTCGAAGGCGCGCGGGATGATTTGACCATCATGCATCCGCTTCCCCGCGTCGACGAAATCGCGCCCGAGGTGGACGAGACGGACCACGCGAAGTACTTCGAACAGGCACACAACGGCATTCCAGTGCGTATGGCACTGCTCGACTCCATGCTGGAGGACCAATGAGCGACCACGAACTCCGCGTCAGCAAGATTCGAAACGGCACCGTTATCGACCACATTCGCGCCGGGCAGGCGCTCAACGTCCTCGCAATCCTCGGCATCGACGGAAGCGACGGCGAGGAAGTGAGCGTCGGCATGAACGTACCCAGCGACCGGATGGGCCGAAAGGACATCGTGAAAGTCGAGGGAAAGGAGTTGAGTCAGAACGAGGTGGACGTCCTCTCGCTCATCGCCCCCGACGCGAGCATCAACATCATTCGGGAGTACGAAGTGGCAGAAAAGCATCGCTTGGAGCGCCCCGAGTACGTCGTCGGCATCCTCTCCTGTCCGAATAGCAACTGCATCTCGACGGAGGACGAACCCGTCGATTCGAAGTTCGAGGTTCTCTCCGATGGCGTCCGCTGTGAGTACTGCGAAACCATCATCCGCGACGACCTCGCCGCACATATCAGCGTGAAGTGAGAAACGACGGCCTAATCCGCCGAACTGGGAAAAACGGTCGAAGCGGTTTATGCCGTCGCTCGAATTCGTGGCGTGTATGGGAACTCGAATCGGCGCACACGCCGCTGTCGTCGTGTCGCTTTTCGTCGTCTTCTCGGGTGGGGTAGCCGTCGCTGGCAGCGGGCTGACCGGGGCGGCCGCGGCAAATCCGTCGTTACAGCTCGGCCAGTACAAGGTGTCAACCAAGGACGTGACGGTCAGAACGTGGGCGCTCCGGAACACCACGGTGAACAACGCGACGGTGGACGAAGTTCACGTCGACACGCTACAGACCGAAAACGGAACCAAGCGCGACGTCACCCTCCGCAACGTCTCCATCGCGACGGTCCACATCCGCAACGGCACGCTGAAAAACGTGAGCGCGGACCGAATCGTCATCAGAAACCGCTCGATTTGGGACGTTCCGGGCGGCGACCTGTTCGACCCAGGCGTGAGTAACCGCGTTATTAAGCGACACGTGCTCGCAAACGTCACCGTCGAGGGAGCGAACCTCGACACGCTGAACGTGACGAAACTGACCGTCGTCAACACCACGGTTCCGAGACGCTCCGCAAACCCGCCCGTGTCGCCGGACGTGACGAACCCCGATACGGAGCCGAAACCCGCCGTCGAAATTCAAAACGCGAGCATCGAGTCCGGAATCGTTCGACAGGCCGACGCCGGTGAGTGGTCGGCCAGAACCGTCCGGTCGCGGAACGCGACGAACTGATCAGAGGAACGACGTACTTTCGACCGTTTCTCCCGCGGAGAACGCCGAACCGCCGAGTTCGAACCGTGGAACGCGTACGCCATCATCGTCGGTATCCTGCCGAAACACCAGTCCCGGTATCTCCCCGAACACCGCTCGGAATTCGTCTTCGGCGTCGGGGTCGGAAACAGCGAGTTCGACGCGCTCGAACCGCGCGTCGTCCCACGACCCGAGGTCGGCCTCCACGTCGCTTCCGTCGCGGTGCAGTTCGACGCGGAACCCCCACGGTGTCATGACGAACGTGCGTCTCCCGTCGCGGTCACGGACCGACCACCCCGCTTCGTTCGCCCGGTCACAAATCGCGTCGAAGTCGGAGGTACAGAGTCCGAGATGGTCGAAGTGCGGTCGCCGTCCCGGCGCAATCGTGACGTTGACGTAGCCGCGTTGGGCGTTCTGGAGGCGAAGGCGGAACCCGTCCGGAACCGGGTCGCTCGCGTCGAGTGCGTGAAATTCGCCATCGACCTGCCCGAAGCGCTGGTAGGGCGGCAGTCCGTGCGCGTCGAGTTCGGCTTCCGCGTGGCTCACGTCGGGCGTGTTGAAATGGAGATGAAAGAGTCGCGTCGGGGAGTGCATACCCGACACTGCTCGGCCATCTAAAAAGACGATTCGATTACTCTTCGACGTCTTCGGCTTCGTCGTCGCCTTCCTCTTCGAGTTCCTCGACGAGTTCGTCCTCGTCGATATCGACGTCTTCGAGGGCTTCTTCGAGGTCGGCACCGCCCATGCCACCCATTCCGCCCATGCCGCCCATCATACCGGCACCGGCGCCGTCGATGGTCTCCTGCACGATAACGCGGTCGAGGTCGAGGCGGTCGATGACGTCCTGTGCGATCTGCTGCTTCTGGAACATCCACTGCTGGTTCATCGACAGCTGCGGCGTCGCCTCGATGTAGAGGGTTTCCTTCTCGACCGTCTCGGTCTCCGTTTCGCCGTCCTCGTTCTCGACTTCTTCCTCTTCCTCGTCCGTCTGCAGCCACATGTCGAGGTCGGCGTCGATGTACATCGAGAAGAGGCCCTTCGCCTTCTCCTCTGCGTCCTCCACTTCGTCGACGATTTCGTACTCGTATTCGAGGTCTTCACCCGCGAGCGGGTGGTTGAAGTCGACGCGTGCGCGGCCGCCGATGATGGTCTCGACGTAGCCCTGCTGGCCGTCGACGTTGACGTTTGCGCCGGGGTAGCGGTCCTCCTCGGAAATCTTGTCGGCGCTGACCGTGCGGACCTCCTCGTTGTCGTACTCGCCGAACGCGAGTTCGACGGTAGCGGTTCCCTCGTCGCCCGCTTCCTTGCCGAAGATTTCCTCTTCGACGTCTTCGAAGATGTGACCGGCACCGAGGACGATGGTTCGGGGACCGAAGTCGCGGCCCTCCGTCTCTACGTCCTCTTCCTCGGCGACCTCTTCGCTGGTCGTGTCGACGAGATCGCCGTCCTCGACGGTTCGTGCGGTGTAATCGAGGTTGATGAAGTCTCCTTCCTGCAGCCCCTCCTGTGTTTCTGCGGTCTCTTCCTCGGTCGCGTCAGCCTCTTGTTCGTCACTCATACCCCAAACGACACCCGTTCGGCCCTTAAGAATCACGTTTCGCCTTCGCGAGGGAATTCGGTCCAAGGGTGACGTTTACATCGTCCCCACGAGTACTCTCGCCCGATGGAAACGCCAGAGACGGTCGCGTTTCTCGCGGGGTCGCCGGAGCGGTTGCGCTTGCTCACCCATCTCCGCGAGTCACCCGGGTCTCCGCGCGACGTCGCTGATTCGCTCGACGTCTCTCACCGGAGCGCCCAACGGAACCTCTCGGAGTTCGCCGACCGCGGATGGGTGCGAAAACGTGACGGAAAGTACGCCCTCACCCCGAGCGGCGAACTCGTCACGCGAACGCACGCGAACTACGTCGAGACGCTGGGGACCATCGAGCGGTTCGACGCGTTCTTCCGCCATCTCCCAGACGCGACCCACCTTCCCGACCCCGCGTGGTTGCACGACGCCACCCTCGTCGTCGCGTCGGCGGACCAGCCACAGGCCCCGGTGAGCCACTACGTGAGCCGACTCCGCTCGCGGAAGACCGACTCGATTCGGATGCTCGCGCCCGTCCTGAGCCGCCTGTATCACGACGTTCACGCGGACCTCGTGTTCGAGGGCGTCGAGACGGAACTCGTCATGCCCGCCGACACGCTCGAAACCGCGCGCTCGCTCAACCCGCTCGAATTCAGGCTCGTTCGCCGCGCCATCGACATCTACCGACACGATGGTCCCGTCGAGTTCGGGGTGACGCTCGGCGACGGGTGGGCGCTCGCGGGGGCCTACGACGATGACGGACAGCTTCGGGCGCTCGTGGAGTGTACTCATCCCGCCTTCTTCGAGTGGGCCGAGGAACTGTACCGACGGTATCGAAAGGAGTCCCGACCCGTCGGGTGACGGCACGCCGTTCCGAAGGTGATAAACCACGCGGAACCATTCGCCGGAGTATGGACGTTGCGTTGGGTGGGACGTTTGATCCGGTTCACGACGGACACCGGGCGTTGTTCGAGCGAGCGTTCGAGTTGGGCGACGTCACCGTCGGATTGACGAGCGACGACCTCGCCCCGGCGACTCGAAACGTGGATAGATACGTCCGCCCGTTCGAGGAGCGAAAGCGCGCCCTCGAATCCGAACTCCGAGATTTCGCGGACGACTACGACCGCGAGTTCGACGTACGGAAACTCACCGAACCGACCGGCATCGCCACGGAGGAGCAGTTCGACGTGCTCATCGTCTCCCCCGAGACGAAACACGGCGGCGAACGAATCAACGAACTCCGTGCTGAGCGCGGCTTCGACCCCCTCGAAATCGTCGTGGTCCCGCACGTCACGGCCGAGGACGGCGACATCATCTCCAGCACGCGCATCGTCGCCGGGGAAATCGACGAACACGGAAACCTGACCCCCGACAGCGACGGGCGCAACTGAGGTTCTTTCTCTTCTCTATCGGCTACCACGACGGCGGTTGAAGCCCCGCCTCTTCGAGGACCGTCTTCCAGCGCTGTTGAATCGTCAATCGAGAGACGCCGATGGCGTCCGCGACCGCCTGCTGTGAGCGCTGGTCGCTCTCGATGAGCGACCCCGCGTACAGACTGGCCGCGGCGACCGCGCGTTTCGAGCGGTCTTCGGGGTCCTCGGCGTCGGAGACCGTCGAGAGAAAGAGGTCCGCTGCCCGCGACCGAGCGGCGGTTTCGAGGTCGAGACGGTCGGCGGCCTGTTGGAGTTCGGCGAGCCACGATTCGTTTTCCACTTGGTCACGAGCCCGATACACGAGGAAAATTAGCGCGTCATCCGTTATAAACGCTCGTCCGAGGAGAACGACAGTTTCTTATCTCGCACCTGAAAAGCCCCTACTGCGTGCGGGTAGCCAAGCTAGGCCAACGGCGCAGCGCTTAGGACGCTGTCCTGTAGAGGTCCGCCGGTTCGAATCCGGTCCCGCACATTTTGCCACGAGCAACACCGCGAGTAGCAAAATTGCGCAGTGGATTCGAAGTACGGAAGAAGCAGTCTCACGAGCACCGCGAGTGAGGAAGCGTCTTCAGGTGGTTCGAATCCGGTCCCGCACATTTTCATCACGAATAACCGGGGAACACCGCGTAGCGTGTGCTCCCCGCAGCATGAGTGATGAAAATTGCCGAGCAGATTCGAAGGAGATCGAACGCAGTCCACAGCGAACGGATGTGAGCGAGCAGAACCGTTCGGGCGTGGTTCGAATCCGGTCCCGCACAGTTCCACCGTGAACACCGCAGAGCATGCGCTCGGGACGAAAATCACATCCCGCCGAGCGCACGGGACGACAAAAAATCGAAAGAGGCGTTCGCGTGGTTAGTGGGCCGAGAAGCCGTCGATCATACCGCCGCAGTCGGGACACGACACGTACTCGGTACCGGTGCTCTTGTGGCCGGTCGGGTTGCCGTTGCGGGTCGTCCGTGAGTTACCGCCGTGACGAAGGTCAGAATTACAGTATGGACACTCTTGCATGATACTCATCCACGCGTTGCGTGGTAACGATTGTCACAACAGTAGGGACTGTGATAAACTTTGTGTCGGCTTAATCGGGAGCGAGACCCCGTAATCAGGGTTACGACAGCGCTTTTCGGGCGTTCTCGACCGCGGCATCCTTCTTTGCGGGGTAGGCTTCGACTTTCGCGCGGAGGGTGATTCCGTCGCCGAGTTCGATTTCGTCGCGGTATGCGGCTTGCTTGTCGAGCGAGACGAAAAACGAGCAGTTGTCGTCCACGCGCTGGTCGAGTTCGTCGCGCAGGTCCTCGATGTCGTCGAGTTCGCGGAGCCTGCCGAGGATGTGGCGCATCTCGTCCGCGTTTTCCATCCGCGCCGAGAGGATGAGGATGCGGTCGCCGAGGTGTCCCTCGCTTTTCATTCGCTCTATTTCGGCGTCTTCGGGGAGGTACGCGCGGAGGGCGTCCTCGACGCGCTGGTCGTCTTCGGTCGCATAGCAGAATGCCCGCAGGTCGATGTAGTGAAACGGAACGCTAGCCATGTTGGTCAGTACGAATCCAAGAAAGAAAAGTTACTCCTCGTCCTCGACGGCCTCGAGGGAATCTTCGGGGATGCCCGTCTCCTGGCCGTCCTCGAAGCTGATGGTGTAGGTGGCGTCGCCGAACATGTTCTCCATGACTTGCGTGACCGTGCCTTCTTCGCCGTCGTACTCGCTGTGCTGGTCGTGCAGAATCACCGCGTCGTCTTCTTCGAAGCTCATACCGCCGGATAGCCCATCCGGTCGTAAAAACCGACCGATTCACGAGTGTCGCCGTCCGAAGGCTTATTTCGCCCGCCAGAATATCGTGGCATATGATTGGACTCCTCGCGCACTCGGATTCTCGCTCGTCCTCAGGGGCTGCCCGCGGTCAGTTATACGATGACGCTCGATGAGCTGTGGTTTCTCGCGACCGAGGCCGAACAACGGGCGGAACAGGCCTATCACCGTCTGACGGAACGACACACGGAGTTTCTGGAGTTCACGCGAAACTACGAGGTGTCCCGCGGTCGGTTTCGCACGCTCGCCAACCGCGTGTCCGAAAGCGGTGCACCGTACGGTGCACACACCATCGTCTACCGCCCGTCCCGCGAACTCCTCCTCGTCTGGCACGCCGGGGTAGATATGTGGGTACTCCCCGGCGGCGGCATTCAAGCGGACGAGACCTACCGCGAGGCCGCGGAGCGTGAACTCGGCGAGGAAGCGGGTGTCGAAGCCGATTACGAGGGATTGGCGATTGCGACCCGGACGGCGATTCGGTGCGGCGACTACTCGACGTGGGGCGTCCTCCCGGTGTTTCAGGCCTGTGCGGAAACGACGACGCCGACGCTGTGTGACCCCGACGGCGAGATAACGGACGCGAAGTGGTTCGCCGAACTCCCGGAGAACACCCGCGACCGCGAGCAACTGGTGCAGTGGAGAGAAGAGAAATTCAGTTCCCGTGCGTAACGCCGTCGCGGGAGTCGGCGTCCATCCGCCGAACCGCGGCGCGGGCGTTCCCTGATTCGTAGCCGAAGAACACGTCGTTACCGTAGGCGTCGGCGACCTCCGTGGCGTGAATGAGGTCGTCGATGTCGATATCCACCGCGTAGAGTTCGATGCTGAACGGCGCGTCGAGGGCGTCTTCGAACCCGCTGGCGATAACTTCGAGCCAGTAGGTGGTCGAATAGGCCATGTCGTACAGCGGAACGACGAACTCGTCCACGTGTTCGGAGAGCGCGTCCAAATCGAGTCCGGCCCGCTCGTAGAGGTGGCCGGGGTAGGGGTCGGGATACAGCGTCAGATACGTCTTGCCGGGGATTCTGTCGCTCGCCTCCGCGACGAACTCCGTGATGACGCTCGCGCGCCACGCCTTCCAGTCGTCGTAGCCGCTCGCCGCGAACTCCGATTCGCACTGCTCGCAGTGGCAGTATTCGGCCCGCGGGAAGCCCACGTCGTCCAATCGAACGTCGGGGTACGCCTCGGCGGCGTCGGAGACCATCTCCAACAGCCCGTCTCGGTACGCCTCGCGGGTCGGGCAGATGTACCCCCAGTCGAAGTAGGGTTGCTCGCGCGTGGCGAGTTCGCCCTCGTCGCTCACGGGAACCAGCGACGGGTCGTTTTCGGCGGCGGTGCTGTCGCCGAAGCACGAAATCATGTTCACGCCCGCCTCGACCGGTTCGGTTGCACGTCCCGTCACGTCCTTCATCTCGTAGAACCCACGCTCGAACTCGGGCCAGTCGAGTTCCTCGGGGTTTCGCGTCACCACGCCGTACATGGTTCGCCGTTCGGGTTCGCGCCGGTAAGACGTTTCGAACGCGGCATTCGACCCTCCGTCGGCTCCCCCCTCTTCAACCCCTTTCGAGTTCGCACCACAGACCTACCCCGGAGGAGACCCGATGCTCTAGTCCATGATTCGAACACTACTCGGCATCACGCGAGCCTGTTTGGGCGTCCTCCCGTCCGCGGCCCCCGGCGAGGACCGACCGCTGAAGGCGTTGCAGGGGTCCGGGAGTTCCTCGTTCGACAAGCTGAACATCCTGTCCCTGCTCGCGCAAGCGGGCTACGCCTTCCAGAAGGGTAACGCGAAGCGCGGCGCGCTCCTGCTCGGTGCGGCGACGATTGCCCCGAAGAGCAAGGAAGCGTCGTACCTCGTGCAGGGCGTCGTCACGCTCGACTCCATCCGCAAGCGACTGTCCTAAACGGCGGCCGCTGTAAACGGGTAGCGGCCGGGATGCGAAAAGTAAAGGATTGACTACCCACATTCTCCCGTATGGACTTCAGTCTCTCCGCAGAGCAGAAACAGATCCGGGATATGGTCGCGGAGTTCGTTGACGAGGAGATCAAACCTCGCGCGTCGGAAATCGACGAAACCGACGAGTTCCCCAGCGACCTCGTCTCGGAGATGGCAGACCTCGGCCTGATGGGCATGCCCTTCCCCGAGGAGTACGGCGGGGCCGGACTCGATTACCACTCCTACGCCATCGGTCTCGAAGAGATTTCGCGGGGGAGCGGCGGCCTCGGCACCATCGTCGCGGCCCACACCAGCCTCGCGGGTAACATGCTCTACGAGTTCGGGAACGAGGAGCAAAAACAGGAGTACCTCACGCCGCTCAACCAAGGCACCGACATCGGCGCGTTCGCGCTCTCGGAACCCGGCGCGGGAAGCGACGTCCCGGCGATGGACACCACGGCCGAGAAGGACGGCGACGAGTACGTCCTCAACGGCGGCAAACTCTGGATTTCGAACGGCTCCGTCGCCGACACCGTGACCGTCTTCGCCAAGACGGACCCCGATGCCGGTAACAAGGGAATCTCGTCGTTCGTCGTCCGCCCCGAGGAGGACGACGGCTTCCACGTCGAGGGAACCGAACACAAACTCGGCGACAAGGGTTGTCCGACGGCGGAACTCCGGTTCAGCGACCTTCGAATCCCCGAGGACCGCCTGCTCGGTGAGGAGGGCGACGGGTTCGTCCACGCGCTGAAGACGCTCAACGGCGGGCGTATCACCATCGCCGCGCG
This sequence comes from Haladaptatus sp. T7, assembly GCF_026008575.1. Lineage (NCBI taxonomy): Archaea > Methanobacteriati > Methanobacteriota > Halobacteria > Halobacteriales > Haladaptataceae > Haladaptatus > Haladaptatus sp. T7. The sequence continues at coordinate 7,310 of NZ_BROP01000002.1, read as the reverse complement.
GAGCATCGGCCTCGCCCGCGCCGCGCGGGACGACGCGCTCGAATACGCCCAACAGCGCGAGCAGTTCGACCGGCCCATCAGCGACTTCCAGACCATCCAGCACAAACTGGCCGACATGGACACGAAGGTACAGGCCGCCAAACTGCTCATGCACCGCGCCGCCGACCGCAAGATTCGGGGCGAGGACTTCATCAAGCACGCCGCACAGGCCAAACTGTTCGCCAGCGAAATCTCGCGCGAAGTCGCCAACGAAGGGATTCAGATCCATGGCGGCTACGGCTACACGACGGATTTCGACGTGGAACGCTACTACCGCGACGCCAAACTGAACGAGATATACGAGGGAACGAGCGAAGTCCTCCGGAACACCATCGCGGCGCAGATGATGGACTGAGCTGAAGAGTGCTGAAAACGAAACGTGCGGTCGGTTCTTACTCCTTCGACACTTCTTCTTTCTTCTTACTCCTTCTCGCCGACGGGTTCGACCTGCTTTCCCGTCTCCTTGGGGATGACGTGCTGTTGGGCGTCCTCCCATTCCCGGTCGAGTTCGCGGCCGTCGAACAACCGGTCGAGGAAGACGGCGAGTCCGGCGACTTCGGAGTGCGGTTGGTTGGTCACGCCGACGTTCCAGTCGGCGGCTTCGTACACGTCGAACGAAACTTTCTCCGCCCCGACGACGACGAGGAGCGGTTCGTCCGCGTGTGCGTCCCGAATCTCGGTTTCCACGTCCTGTACGCGCTCGCCGTACATCGTGAGGTGGACGACGGTTCCCTCCCAGTTTCGGATGAGCGCCTTCTGACTGCCGGACAGTTCGACCTCGAACGGGCCGCCGAAGCGGTCGGTGATGTCGCGGATGGTCTCCTGCGATTGTCCCGCGTTGTCGGGAAGGACCACGCGGTCCGCACCCAACGCGCGGGCGGTGAGTCCGACGTGTGTGGTCATCCGTTCGTCGCGTCCGGGTCGGTGGCCGAGACGGACGACCGTGACCGACGGTTCGTCGTGCATACGCTTCGATGGCGGCCGAACGCGTTAGGAGGTTTCGAAATACGGATTGCGGTAACGCGACGTTTTTTCGACGGCGTTCCGGCAGACCGGAACACACTTCCCGGCCACAATCGCAGAACCGTGCATGCAACTCTCCGGTAAACGAGTTCTCGTAACCGGCGGTGCCGGTTTGGTTGGTTCCCAGATGGTCGACGACCTCGTCGCGGACAACGACGTGGTGGTCGCGGACGACCTCTCCAACGGAGTCGAGTCGTCCGTTCACGACGACGCCGAGTTCGTTCAGGCCGATTTAACCGACGAATCCGCCGTCGAGGCGGTCATCGACGGCTCCTTCGATGCCGTCTTCCATTTCGCCGCGGCGGATAAGTACGTCAACACCGACGACCCGCGGCCCCAGTTCGAGGAGAACGGCGAGATGACGTACAACATTCTCGAACGCATGGACGAGGTCGGCGTGACGAACTTCGCGTTTACGTCCTCCTCGACGGTGTACGGCGAGGCCCCGCGGCCGACGCCCGAAGATTACGCGCCGCTCGAACCCATCAGCATCTACGGGTCGGCGAAACTCTCGGAGGAGGCGCTCCTCTCGACGTTCGCCCACTCCTACGATTTCACCGTGTGGAACTTCCGATTCGCCAACATCGTCGGTCCGCGGTTCGGCGCGGGCGTCGTCCCGGACTTCGTGGAGAAGTTGGACGAGAACCCCGACGTGCTGACCATCCTCGGAAATGGATTGCAGGAGAAGTCTTACATGCACGTCACCGAGTGCACCGAAGCGATGCGCTACGTCGTCGAGAACGCCGACGATGCGATGAACACCTACAACCTCGGGACGCGGACGACCACCTCGGTCAACGCCATCGCCGACATCGTGGCGGACGTGATGGACCTCGACCCCGAGTACGAGTACACCGGCGGCGACCGCGGGTGGACGGGCGACGTGCCGAAGATGCGACTGTCCATCGAGAAACTGTCCGCGCTGGGGTGGACGCCCGCACAGAGCAGCGACGAAGCGGTTCGTCGGGCGGCCGAGCAGTTGTACGATAGACTCGACTGACCCGGATTCGGTCGAACCTCGTTTTCGAAAATCAGACCGAAAAGTCCGTCCGCGCTTCCACGTCCTCGTCCATGATTTCGAGCGTTGCGACGACGGTGTACTGGCCCGGACTGGGGTCCGGCCACTCACCCGGATAGGTCCGCTCCGTATCCGGGTCGAACGACTCGGATTGGAGCGCCTGCGTGAACATCTTTCCGTCGCTCGCGCGCCAGATCTCCGCACCGTCTTCGAGGACGGCGAAATCCGCCTTGAGTCCGCTTCTGAACGTCACGTTCCGCGAATCGGCGTCCGGGTTTCGAACCGTCAGTTCGAACTCGACGGCTCCGCCGGTCGGCGTCGCCGTCACCTCGCTTTCGAGCGTCATTATTTTCCGTACGATGTCCTGCCTCGAAAAGGTTGTCCTCCGGGTACACCCGGCCACTGCCTACCGTCGGTGGTTCACGTCCCGGAATTCCCCCGCTGGTGCCGAGAAGGTGCCGGTAAAAGCGCATCGTCGGTGCGATGCGGTGGTGGTATGCGATGCGGTGGTGTTATGCGATGCGATTGGTGGTGGGGTGAAGTGTCCGTTCAGATCGCGGAGTACACGTCGAGCAGGCCGTTACCCTGCTGGTTGCTGGACAGGCCGAGGTTCTCCGCCGTGTTGTTGAGTCGGCTTCGCGCGCCGGTGTTGGAGTAGCCGAGCTGTCCCATCAGGATGCCCGCGGCACCGGCGACGTGTGGGCAGGCCATCGAGGTACCCGAGAGAGTGTCGTAGCTGTCCCCGTAGTAGGTCGAGTAGATGCTGCTGCCGGGCGCGGCGAGTTCGACTTCCGGACCGGTACTGGAGAAGTACGAGAGGCCGTCCGAATCGTTCGTCGAGCTGATAGCCACGCACTCGCTGTACACCGCCGGATAGCCCACGCAGTTCGAGCACGGACCCGAGTTACCGGCCGCCGTGGCGAGGAACACGCCGTTATCGTAGGCGTACGAAACCGCGTCCTTGAGCGCCGAGGAACCGGACGAACCGCCGAGGCTCATACTCCCGACGTCCCAGCCTTGGTTCGCGACGTACTCGACACCCGCCGCGATATCGGAGTACGAACCGCTTCCGTTGCTGTTCAGGACTTTGACGGCGTGGAGCGTGGCCTCGGGCGCGACGCCGACGACGCCCTGTCCGTTGTCTTCGGCGGCCGCGATACCGGCGCAGTGGGTTCCGTGGCCGTTGTCGTCGTCCCAGCTCGACCCGACGTAGGACGTTCCGCTACCGAGGTTGTTGTCGAGGTCGGGATGCGAGGCGTCGATACCGGTGTCGATGATGGCGATGTCGGCACCCGACCCCGTGTACCCGGAGTCGTGGGCGGCATCCGCGTCCACGCGGTCGACACCCCACGGAAGCGTCTGTGCGTACGCGTGCATCGTCCCGTCTTCCTCGACGTAGCGTACCTCGCTTCGCTGTTCCAGTGCCGTGATGGCGCGCTTGGGTACTTCGAGCGTAACCGCGTCGAACGAGAAGTCGTGGTGAACCACCGATGCCGCATCGAGCGCCGCCCGTCGCCCCGATTCGCCCGTATAGCCGATGTTGACCCGTACTCTATCGCTCGGCTTCGCGTTTGCGAAACCGGTGACGGCGAGTCCTGCCGTCGCACCGCCTGTGACCTTGAGAACGTTACGTCGTGAAACGCCGTTTTTGTTGCGTGGCATTGCAGGCAAAACGATGAAGTATATTCTCTTAAATTTTTTTCTGAGATTATGAGATTAATTAGAACAGACTAAATTGTGAAATAATTTGTGCCGTTACCCACCGCCGTTCAGTTATTGCTCGAATCGAATCCCAGTGCTGCAGCGACGTCTACGAGGCCGTAGCCCTGTTCGTCGCTCGATAAGCCGAGGTCCTCCGCGGTGTCGCGCAATCGCTGTCGTGCGCCGGTGTTCGAGTAGCCCGCGGCCATCACTTGGGCGGCCGCGCCGGAGACGTGTGCCGTTGCCATCGACGTGCCCGAGAGGGTCTCGTAGGTGTCGTCCCAGTACGTCGATTCGATGTCCTGACCGGGTGCGGCGAGTTCTATCTCCGGTCCTCTGCTCGAAAAGCTGGCGATGTCGTCGCTTTGATTCGTCGCACTCACCGCGATGACTTCCGACGCCGAGGCCGGATAGCCGACGCAACCGCCGCTGCACGGCCCGGACCCGCCCGCCGCACCGACGAGGAGACATCCGTTGTCGTAGGCGTACTGCACGACGGCATCGACCGTCGAGGAACTCGACGACCCGCCGAGGCTCAGGTTGATGACGTCGTGTCCGTGGTCGGCCGCCCACTCGATACCGGCCGCGATATCGGAGTACGACCCCGCCCCGGTGCTGCTGAGAACCTTCACGGCGTGGAGCGTGGTCCCGGGCGCGACGCCGACGACGCCGCTGTAGTTATCGACGGCCGCGATAGTGCCCGCGACGTGCGTCCCGTGGCCGTTGTCGTCGCTCCACGAACTCCCGACGAAGGATTTCCCGGACCCGACGTTCGCCTGCAGGTCGGGATGGTTCGCGTCGATGCCGGTGTCCACGACCGCCACGTCCACCCCGGTTCCGGTCGCACCGTTCGCGGTTGCGACCTCGCCATCCACGCGGTCCACGCCCCACGGAAGGGTTTCGCCGAGGGCGTGCATCGTGCCGTTCTCCTCCACATAGGTCACGCCCGGTGCCGATTCGAGCGCGGAAATCGCGACCTCCGGGACACGAATCGTCACCGCGTCGATGCCCGAGAACTCCCGAACGACGTCGTTCGCCGATTCGAGAGCCAGCCGACGACCTGCCCGACTTTCGAACCCGATGTTCACTTCCCGAAGTTCGCGTTTTCCGGCGGCGACGCCGCTCGCACCGACGCCAACCATCGATACGCCGGTCGCTTTCAGCACGCTTCGTCGCGTCGCATTCTTGATTTCTTTCGACATCAATTCATATATAAAATACAACCACATAATATTTTCTAATATTGTATGAAAATATTGTCCGGGGGACGAGAGAGACGCTATTCCCGACTCTATGCGGATCGTTCCTTGCTCAAACAAGACGAAAGAGGGGGTCGTTCGGGTATCTTCGCCGTTCAGTTGTCGCTGGAGTCGTAGCCGAGCGCCGCGGCGACGTCGAGGAGGCCGCTTCCCTGCACGTTGCTCGACAGACCGAGGTCCTTTGCCGTGTTCAGGAGTCGGCTCTCGGCATCGCGGGCCGAGTACCCCTGTGCGATGAGTTGACCGGCGGCACCGGCGACGTGCGGAGTCGCCATCGACGTGCCCGAGTACGTGTCGTAGCCGCTGGGAACGGTCGAGTAGATGTCGGTACCGGGTGCGATGATGTTCACCTCGGGACCTTGACTGGAGAACGAGGACTGCTGGTCGCTGTCGTTCGAGGACGCGACCGTGATGGTCTCGGAGTACGCCGCCGGATAGCCGACGCAGTCGGTACACTGTCCGTCGTTTCCGGCCGCGGCGACGATGACGACTCCGTTGTCGTAGGCGTACTGAATCGCGTCGTGCAGGGCTTGCGAGCCCGAAGAGCCGCCGAGGCTCATGCTCGCCACGTCCCAGCCCTGGTCCGCGACGTACTCGACACCGGCCGCGATGTCGGAGAAGGAACCGCTACCGGAGCAGTCGAGAACCTTCACGGCGTGGAGCGTCGCTTGCGTCGAGACGCCGACGACGCCCTGCCCGTTGTCCACGGCGTTCGCGATACCGGCACAGTGGGTTCCGTGGTTGTTGTCGTCGGACCACGAGTCGTTACAGGAGTTACTGTTGCCGTAGAGGATACAACTCCCGGTGTATCCGCCGCTCCCACAGGAGACAAATGATTTGCCGCTACCGATGTTCGCCTGCAGGTCGGGATGGTCGTCGTCGATGCCGGTGTCGATGATGGCGATGTCGGCACCCGAACCCGTGTCACCGTTCGAGTGTGCGACCTCGGCGTCCACGCGGTCCACGCCCCACGGGAGCGTCTGACCGAGTGCTTCCATCGTACCGTTCTCCTCCACGTAGCGGATGTTCGGGTTCTTTTCGAGTGCCGTTACCGCGCGCTTGGGCACGCGAATCGTCATCGCCTCGATGGAATCGAACTCGCGGACGATTTCGTCCGCGCTGCTCCGGGCCATCGCGCGACCGCGTGCGCTCTTGAATCCGACGTTGACTTCCACTTTGTCCGTCGGCGCTGCCGACGCCAGGCCGGTTGCCCCGGCCGCCGCTAGCGAGCCACCTGTTACTTTGAGAATATTCCGCCGTGATACGCCATTGGCTTTCCTTACCATACCATTAGTCAGAACATCACATGGGTTTAAAAAATTAACTATTCTACTTTATATAAATATAATATCTAGGAAATTATACTTTAATCCGGCTACTAAACGTAGGATGACAATAGGTTGGGCCGACAATTACGTGAAAACAGTAGAAAACGTACTGTCGGTGATAGTCTGCCGTTCAGTTGTCGCTGGAGTCGTAGCCGAGTGCCGAGGCGACGTCGAGAAGACCCGAACCGGTCTCGTTGGCGGACAGCCCGAGGTCTTCTGCGGTCTGCTTGAGGGTGTCTCGTGCCTGCGTGTTCGACGCGCCGTTGGCCATCAACTGTCCGGCGGCACCGGCGACGTGCGGGCAGGCCATCGAGGTTCCCGAGAGAGTGTCGTAACCGCCGGGGACGGTCGAGTAGATGCTACTGCCCGGTGCGGCGATTTCGACTTCCGGACCGGTACTGGAGAAGTACGAGAGGCCGTCCGAATCGTTCGTCGAACCCACCGCCATCACTTCGGGGTAGGCAGCCGGGTATCCCACACAGTCCGTACACGGACCCGAGTTACCGGCGGCCGCGACGAGGAACACGCCGTTGTTCACGGCGTATTGGCACGCGTCTCGGAGCGTCGCGGAGCCGGACGAACCGCCGAGGCTCATACTCCCGACGTCCCAGCCCTGGTCCGCGACGTACTCGATACCGGCCGCGATGTCGGAGTACGAACCGCTCCCCCGCGAGCTGAGCACTTTGACAGCGTGAAGCGTCGCTTGCGTCGAGACGCCGACGACGCCCTGCCCGTTGTTCACCGCGTCCGCGATACCGGCACAGTGGGTCCCGTGTTCGTTGTCGTCGTCCCAGTTGTTTCGGCACGTCTTCTTGCCACCGCGACATTTGACGAACGATTTGCCGCTACCGATGTTCGCCTGCAAGTCCGGGTGGTCGGAATCGATACCGGTGTCGATGATGGCGATGTCGGCACCCGAACCCGTGTCACCGTTCGAGTGTG